>DAIDLC010000006.1 GCA_027449685.1 Ferrovaceae bacterium
ACCCGATCCAGCCAGGCTTCAATCTGCTCGTTGGAAGCCGTAGCAATCTTGTCCAGAACAGATGGGCTGACTTCCCCAAAACGTCTGACCAGCAGTCTTTGCAGGGCTAGGGCTTCGCCCTCTTGCCTGCCTTCTTGCCTGCCTTGCAACTTACCCTGCTGGATACCCTGTTGCATGCCTTCGGCCTTGTATTGGTGGGCCCACTCTTCCAGTCGGTCTGCCAGCATGAGTCTTAGCTCCTGTAAATCATTGACTTCTGGTAAAAGTATACGATAGTCAGCACGGCGCATCAACGTGGCCCGCAACCAACCGGCTATCATGCGCCGCAGGTCGGGCTGATCGGCCAACCACTCCTCCAGTGAGCCCAGCAATAGGAAGAACGTTGCGCCAGCTTCATCTTTCAATGACTCGATCAGGTCGGCATCATCCCTCTTGAGCGTCAGTTTGCAATGACTGTTGGAAGATCAGTCCAACAGGTGGTGTAGTTGGGAGATTTGCGGGAGCGACGCATTCTCCATGGTTGCTCCACCCCTGACCCAGCCAGTTTCAGGGTGTCGGGTCCCATTGTGCGATTGATACGATCCATGACTTGCATGAGCTTGCATGAGCTTGGCCGATCGGGATTCCACCAGGGGGTCGTCAAACAGGCTTAGTGGCACAGGACACCATGTACACGGGAGACATCAGGGATATTTGCCACGATTTCCTGGCGCTTTGTATCCACCACCGTTACAACGCCATCACCAAAATGAGCCAGATACAGCAAGCCCGAACCAAAGTCGAGGCTGGCATAATCGCATCGTGTAGTGGCACCGGGCAGTGTCAGATCGGCAATCTTGCTCAGCGGGAGCTCAACGGCTGCTTGAGATACCGTGCTTGATGATATCAAGCCTATCAGTATAAATATTCCCGTTATGGTAGGGATGCGTGGCACAGTGCTTTCTCCTGTTGGTCGGTCACTCCCCCCTCGCGCGCTTTAACATCTGTTTTCTCAATTGGTTGAAATGCTCATCAGCGATTCGCTTCTGAGCAGGGTCTAATGTGGCGTACAAGGTGCTGAAAGCATCGGCAACGCGACTGAAGTCTGTCAATTGTTCTTGTTTCAAGGCACTCAGACGCTGAAAATGCTCCAAAGCTGTAACCGTTGGATGCTGGCTTTCCCGGGTGGTCTGTTGGTGAATGTCTTCCATATTGCGTCGGATAGCGTTCTGATATGCATCCCATGAACTTTTCTGGGCTGGAGTAATCCCGAGCTGCTCACGAAAGTGGTCCAAGCGATCATTCACCTTGATTTCATGGTTAGCGAAGCGCTGATCCAAAGACTCACTTATTTGATCTGCGTGCACTGGCCCGATCGGCAAAACGCAAACGGTGCTCAGTAGTAGTAACCATCCAAGTTTATTGTCATTTTTCTTCATGTTTCCTCCCCGATAATCAATCATCATCCCCTCCACCGAAACCACCTTCACCAAAACCTCCGTCACCAAAACCGTAACCCTCCCCCATCATGCCAAAACCATCCATCCCCATTTCTGGTGGGCCAAAACCATCCTCCATCATCGGTTCCATGGCAAAGCCACTGCCTAATTGCATGTTTCCGCACCCTGCCAGCGACAAGAAAAGGCCGACCACAACAAGCACTCTTTTCATTTCGTTCCTCCCCGCTACAAAAGACAGCGCGATCCTACCACGTGTTTGCTTACCCACCTGTTTCGAAAGGTATCCTGGCAGAACATCAGACAGCTTGTGCCTTATTGCAGGTGATGGTGTTCAACCGCCTGTGTGATCCCAAGTCCAAGTTGGGCATCATGGAGTGGATGTCTGGGGTTCTGATCCCCGGGGTAGATCCGGAAATGGTCACCCATTCTCATCTGCTGCGCACCATGGACACCCTGGTGGATTGCGCGGATGTGCTGGAAACCACCATGGCCAGTTTGTTTCGGCCATTGATCGACAAAACCCTCTCCGTGGTGTTTTATGACTTGACCACCATCTCGGCCATGGGCTGCAGTGAAGAGGACGGAGATCTGCGCCAGTACGGGCTATCCAAGAATGGCGGTATTGAACGTCAGGTCATGCTGGGGGTGGTGCAAACCGCAGAGGGATTGCCCATCCACCACGAGGTGTTCACGGGCAATACCGCAGAAACCACCACCCTGATTCCCACCATCACCACATTGATCAAGCGCTATCCGATCGAACGGATCGTGCTGGTGGCAGACCGTGGACTGCTGTCATTGGATAACCTGGAGGCCTTGCAATCACTGCAGGTGGGCTCTCGGCCCCTGGAATTCATTCTGGCGGTTCATGCACGCCGTTACGGAGAGTTCGATACCTTGCTACTAGAGGCCTTCCACCGAGATCAATGCACCCAGGCCACAGAGGAAACCGTGGGCGAGTTATCCTGGCAGGGATACCGTCTGGTGGTCTCGCACAATCCAGATACCGCCCGACCCGCACATGATCTACCAGAAGTAAACAACGCCGCCTTTTTAATGGATACGCCCAGGACAGTAGATTGCCCTAGCTTGACCAGGGGGTATACCAGCGAACGAAATCGCTGGAGAACCCGCATTGAATCTGGTGGTTTGAATATACCGAGTGCTTGCGAATTGATATAGATCAAGGCGTCTGGTAATTATAAATCGTATTATTTTTATTTTATCTGCTCGGACAAATGGCTTAGCTAAACTGAACAGGTATGAGGTAAACCAGAAGAATCGACACGACAACAATCCTAAAGACTGTCAAATTGAAGCCACAACGATCATCCCCCTGAAAAATTTATAACTACCATGAATAGACTCAGGAAAGTTTCTATTTTCATTTTCATATTTGGCCTTGTTGGGCAGGCCAGAGCATTTGACTTGATTGGCGGAGCATTAAACGCTGCTGGAGACATGATTAGCAACGTGGGCGGGGCTGCTGTTCATAAGGTGATGGATGACTCACCAGAGAAGTTGGCTGCAAAGCGCAAGGCTCAAGCTGTCAAGGAAGATGAGGATTTTCAGAAAACGATTGCTGAAATCAATGCACAGACGGATCTATCTCCTCTGGCCAAGGAGCATGCTTGTATCAGCGCGAAAAATATTTTCTATAGGGCGCGCAATGTTGAGCGTGCAATGCAGGAACAAGAAGATCAGAGGCGAGCTGAACGGGACCATGTTTTCACAGCTGGTGGAATGTTGGGAGCCATAGGGCATGCTACCGTGGCCGGAGTAAGCACAGCTACCGACCCCACAAACCCCATGAACATGTCCAATGAGGCGCTCATTGCCCGCGGTAGGCAGATTTCGCAATCTGCTCAGCCCTATATCAATGCAGTCTCGATTCACCCAGGGGCAAGCGTGAACGTGCTCAGCCCAACTCAAATCCCTCCCCCGAGCGTGAATGTTGGTGGAACAGAAATTCCTGTAAACGCATCTATGTGGGCGCAACAACTTGGTCTTAACATATCAGGAACCCCTGATCCGAAAATGGCAGCAGGCGTTGTCTTGCAGCGGGAAAATTCAAAGTTAACTTCTGGCTATGTGGAGAAAATATCTCAAGACAATGCATCTGTGTCGCCTGAAACTACATCTGAGGCCGGTAAAAGCGGTGCGGAATATGAACCTGAATTCCATGATGTTAACAATACTCCATCCCCATTTAACATACAATCTGACAGGAGCCGGAAGATTTATGTGGCTTTTGAAGGGGACCCATCTTTTACCGCAAGCCTCCAATCCATTTTGAAGCAACAGCAGTATCAACTGACTGAAACGCTAGCCACGGCGGAAGTGGTCTACCAGTTGCAGGGTGATTTCTCCGCTCCTGGCGGGCCACTGTATGAAGGATTGTCAATCTCTGCTTCGGACTTGCACGAAGGAAAAGTTCAACTACCCCAAACACTACAAGAAAAGCATGACCTTCGCTCCAACCTTGCCAGAGGGATTGGGTTCCTCATGGCAGCACAAAAACAGGGGGGGGCAAGCGGTGTACCAGTTGCTGACCTTCTGGCTGAAAATCAACCTCATAAAGTGAATGGCAAAATGGAATTTCCACAAATGGCTGTGGTGGTTTTAACTCGTCATGATGCACATGGGGATTTGCGCGCGGCGTCGCAAGTGGAGGCATTGACTCCAACCTTAATGGGAAAACCGATGGTTGACCTTGCAATTGAAGACCTGTTGGAAAAAACCGGCATACTCCCAGTAGCTCCTGGTTTGAAACCCGCGGAAACTCATATTGATGCCACCTCCTCAAACACTACTCAGCCGTTGGTCGTCCCTTCTGCCAAATGATCGGATAGCGCTTTACAAACAATTTATGAAAATCGCAGGGGAGGGTGTCAGTTGCCGCATGAGTACGGGATTAGTCATGGATACACTCGAGCAGGCGCTGCACTAGTGGATCGGCTTGCCGTAACAGAACGGGTCGTGTGTTTTGATTTTGTCAGGGCCTATGGGGGCCCTGCGATGATAAGAAGATGCAGGGATTGAGGGTAGAGGACACTGCCCACTCACCTACATGAACCGCATCAACCTGCCGTTAGGCAGGGTACTCTTGCTTACGTGCAACTCTCAATGGGATGGATGAGCGAATACCGCATCCAGAGTGGGGGCTTCCAGTACCCGATCCAGCCAGGCTTCAATCTGCTCGTTGGAAGCCGTAGCAATCTTGTCCAGAACAGATGGGCTGACTTCCCCAAAACGTCTGACCAGCAGTCTTTGCAGGGCTAGGGCTTCGCCCTCTTGCCTGCCTTCTTGCCTGCCTTGCAACTTACCCTGCTGGATACCCTGTTGCATGCCTTCGGCCTTGTATTGGTGGGCCCACTCTTCCAGTCGGTCTGCCAGCATGAGTCTTAGCTCCTGTAAATCATTGACTTCTGGTAAAAGTATACGATAGTCAGCACGGCGCATCAACGTGGCCCGCAACCAACCGGCTATCATGCGCCGCAGGTCGGGCCGGTCGGCCAACCACTCCTCCAGTGAGCCCAGCAATAGGAAGAACGTTGCGCCAGCTTCATCATTCAGCGACACGATCAGGTCGGCCTAGCCCATCTTGGCCATCAATTTGCAATGACTGTTGGAAGATCGGCCCAGCAGGTAGTGTAGTTGGGAGATTTGCGGGAGCGACGCATTCTCCACGGTTGTTGCAGCCCTGACCCGGCCAATTTCAGGGTGTCGGGTCCCATTGTGCGATTGATTTGATCCATGATTTGCATGAGTTTGGCCGATCGGGATTCCACCAGGGGGTTGTCAAACAGGCTTTGTGGCTTTTCCGACCTTGGACATAGAGACATCAGCAGTATGCCTGCTTTTTTGTAGAGGAATCCAGGCTTGAAAATGCGCTCAAGTCCCTTCAGGGCAGCCTGAGCCAGCAACCGGGTGTCGTCGGTCGGAGCCACCAATGGGATCAGCAGGGAAGGGTGGTACTGGGGTTCATCCGGCTTGAAGGGGTTGGTCTCCAGAAATACGCCGATACTGCCAGCTACGGATCCTTGATGGCGCAGCTTTTCAGCTGCCCGCGTGGTATAGCTGCACACTGCCTCGGAGAGATCCTGCAGTCCTGTAACCGGGGTTCCAAAACTGCGACTGGAAATGATCTGCTGTTTGGGGGTAGCGTGATCTTCCAGTTCAATACAGACGGTCCCGTTGAGTTCGGACACGGTACGTTCTACGGTGACGGAGAACTGTTGCCGGATCCAGCGTGGGTCAGCGGATTTCAGGTCTTGCACCGTGGTGATCCCCATGGCTTCCAGTCGGCGGGTAATCCTCCGGCCAATGCCCCATACCTCCGAAACCGGGAGCGCAGAAAACAGGGCGTCAAGCTCGGCGCAATTGAATTGCCAAAAATCACACACGCCCTCGAACTGGACGCGCTTCTTGGCCACATGATTGGCCAGTTTGGCCAGCGTCTTGGTGGCGGCAATGCCGATGCTCACCGGAATTCCGGTACCCTGCTTCACAACCTGGCGAATTTTCTGGGCATAGGCCCGAAGATCGCATGGGTTGAAACCATCCAACCCCAGAAAGCACTCATCGATGGAGTAAATTTCCTGGCGTGGTGAAAACCGGCCCAGAATGCCCATGACGCGCGCAGACAGATCGCCGTACAACGCGTAGTTACTGGAGAAGACCACGATGCCATGGCGTTTGGCAAGTTTCTCGATCCTGAACCAGGGCTCCCCCATGGGAATACCAAGGGCTTTGACTTCATTACTGCGGGCAATCACGCAACCATCATTGTTGCTCAGAACGATGATGGGCTGACCTTCGAGTCTGGGATTGAATACGCGCTCGCAGGAGGCATAGAAATTGTTGCAGTCCACCAGGGCGACCGGGGCCACGGATGTCCCTCAATCGAGTTTGCGAATGGTGGCAGTCACCACCCCCCAGCACAACAGTTCCTGGGAATCCTGGAGGACAATATCCTTGAAATGGGGGTTCTGGGCCTGGAGAACCGGGCGACCATTTTCAAAAGACAACCTTTTCACTGTCAGTTCGCCATCCACCACGGCCACAATGATCTTGCCCGGGGAGGGCTCAATGGAGCGGTCCACCACCAGCATGTCGCCATCGAAGATGCCGGCCCCGGTCATGGAATGGCCCTTTACCCTGACAAAAAAGGAAGTTTCCTGATGGGGGACCAGATATTCATTGAGGTCCAGTCGGGCTTCGATGTAATCATCAGCAGGTGATGGAAACCCGGCGGGGATTTTGTGGCTGAATAGGGGAGTTTCCTGACGCAGGGCATCAGGGGCAGGAAAATGGACTTCTGCCTTGGCAAGTGCGCGCCCCATTTTATTCTGGGCCTGGAATTCCTTCAGGAGATCCTTGATAAGTCCCACACGGCTGACCGGCACCCGAATAACCTGGGTAGGCTCCCCATAGTTCCCTGTGCCGGGTTGTCGACCGGCGCCCGCTCTGGCCCCGCCCCATTGCGATGATTTGCTGTTCATATGACTAGTGTAACACAAATCAAGACAGCCCAATTTGTTTGGCAGACTTTGGCGGTTCGGTGGCCCCCCAAAGACAAACCTTTGGGTATCTTGGGCTCAATTCAGGGAAAAATCGATTTGGAAAATCTGGCAGAGATCAGATCTGATCGTCTAAAAGGTCAGGTACAACGCAGGCCCAAAATCCGGACAAGCCTCATTGCTGCCTGACGATCTGTTGTTACTTCAAAGGCGGGTTTTCGAGTCGAGCGGTCGCTTGGCACGCCTATCCACCGACAGGAGGTCGGCCAAAGCGGCCTTCCATGAAAGCTAGGCTAAAGGCAGGTATATAGACCGCAGCAGTCGTTTAGCTGTTGCCAGCACTATTTGCGATGCTTTACGCGCTTCCGCTCGTTCGAGGCAACACTTGAGTTTGGGCACGGGTTGGGCACGAAACCCCGATTGTCGTGCTGTCGAGCAGATGAGGCCACTTGACATCTGCTCTATTCTACTTTATAATCAATAACTTGTTCGCAAATTTTTTGGTCGGGGTGAGAGGATTCGAACCTCCGACTCCTGCGTCCCGAACGCAGTACTCTACCAGGCTGAGCTACACCCCGTGACCAGCGCGTCATTTTAAATCATAACGGCCCTGAGCAAGAATATTTTCAATCTCTGGTATCAAAAGGAGTACCCGGCGGACAATACCAGTGCCGACGGATGAAAATCGATTGTCGTGGAACGCAAGGCCCCGGACGTATTCGCATTCATGGTGCTCTTGATTTGCGTCAGGGAGTAAGAGGCAAAGACGCTCCAATGATCCTGAATCCGGTACTGCAGTCCGACAGTGCCGGCCAAACCCCAGGAGTCCGACAAGCTCGCCGAGGTTGGCCCCCCAAAGGCGGCTTGTCCTGCCGGGAGGGCCGTGTTTTCGTTAAACCGGGTGTAGTTGATCCCGGCACCGATATAGGGTCGCAACCGGTCGGTTTCTTCCAGAAACTTGTAGTTGAGCAACAGGGTGGGAGAAGCCCAACGCGAAGTGGCCAGCTGCTGGCCGGCATAGCTGACTGAACCCAGCCTGGTTGGACCCTTACCCACCATTGTGGTGGTGGGAGGAACGCCGAAAGCCAACTCCAGGTCCCATTTGGGGGATAGTCGCCGCACATAAGCCATGTACAGCGTGTTGACCGGGTTGACATTGACGTTGACGCCTGGGGGAACTGCTCCGACACCGGTTCCCGCAACATCCGATGCATGGGCATCAAAGTGAACGAAATACTCACCCAAGCGAATGGTATTGTTATCTTCAGCCTGTGCGGTGCAGGTTGCCAAAAACAAGGTGCCGAGGGCCAGGCGTTTGTCCAGAGAGTGCACGGTATTCTTCATGGTCAGTGCCTCCACTAAAACTGATTAAAAAACTGACGTGCAGCCACTGTACAGAAGGGTGGCACCAACGTGCCGTGATAGGCCTGCAACAAGGCCTCCTGCCCAGGCACTCCTCCCCCGGCGGCGCTGCTGATTGCGGCTTCGGCCTGGGCAAAACCTTGCTGCAATGATGTGCTAGGTGCTGTTCCACCATCCACGTCAACCACCTGCAGGGGTATTGGCAACTTCCACTGCGGGGTCCACAGTGTTTGCATGAGCTGTGTGTTGAAATAAAACACCGTAGGATCGGCATGCCCGCCACAAAGTAAAACTGGAGCCTGTGGCAGCCAACTGCGCAAATCATTGGCCACGAAAGCCTGGCGCAAGGTATTGGCAGGCGCAGCAGACGGTAAACCCGTGGTAGCGGTGGGAATGGCGCCGTCCGGATGCGTGAGTGCATCCGCCACATAGGCTGCACGGTACGTGTTATTGATCAGGAAATTGGTTGAGGCAAAACCTAGTGCAAACAAGGGTGCTTGGGCTGCAGGGGTTGTGGGGGGGGTAATCCCTGGAAATAAGGCGTCAAGGGTTGCGTTACCAGTCTGTGCGGGAGGCACACTGTTAAACAAAGCCGTCGTGGGCAGTTTGTTTTGCTGGAAAAGCTGACTCAGGGGCGTCGTACTGGGAAGCAGTGTATCAAGCCCCGTGGCGTAGGTAGGGCTGTAAATATCAGTGGTGGCGCTATAGATGTTGCCATAAGCATGCTGAAAACTGGCCGTCAGCAGCGGTGCAAAAACGGTTGACCCCAAATCCACATTCCCAAAAAATATGGCATCCCCCATGGCAGCCAACGCATAGGGCCCCGACATGGGAGCAGCCGCCGTCACGCTTTGCCCTGCATTTTGCAAGGCTCGATGCGTGGCCATGGCCACATGTCCTCCCTGGGAATATCCGGTTACAAAGAGTTTGCCGTTATCGGCAATAGTCGACGCAAAAATATGACCCAGTGCTGAGCGCGCTGCGCTGAGCGCATCGATCATGTCCTTGGATTGTTGGTCGGCGTTTAGGTAGGGATGATAAGAGAGGGTGGAGATATCATACCCCGCATAGTTTGGAGCCACCACAATGTAACCCTGCGCGGCAAACATGGCCGCCAGCAGAGCACTTTCCCCACTGGCGGGATTGGTGGCATCGTTGACGGCAGCCAGGTTGTAATCCTTGCGGGTGGTAGTACCATGGGCATACAGCACGATGGGTCGGCTACCAGTGCACAAGACGGCCGAAGTGCTGCTGGCCGTAGTGGCTGAAGTGGCTGTGGCAGAAGACCCGATCGTGGTGGTGGGCACCATGAGCACACCAGTGGCGGTGGTCGCTTCGCCTTGCGCGCCCACCGTCCAATAATGAATGTAATGAAAATCCACCCCGCAGGTGGGGGTTCCAGACAACTGCAACAGCTGCTGTCCGGAAGCGGTGGCATTCAATTGCGCGGTGAGGTCGGAGGCGTTGAGCGAGGCCACCCGTAACGGAGGGGATTCAATCAAGGTACCGCGTGCGGTGGCTGAGCTGACTGAGGCACCAGAGCTGCCGCCCCCACAGGCCGATAGCAACAGGCTTGAAACCATAACCAACAACAGGACAGTGATCTGTTTCATGGCTCTCCCCTCATGGTTTATTTTTTTCGAGCAAAATGGCGTTGCCAAATCATGTTACTCCTTGTTTGGGAGAATTTCATGACTGAGCCAGCCTCTCCGGCTTATGGAGTATGTCCTGTCTTTGGATTGATCTGCACAATGAACCGTATGGCGTGAACTCGTTCCTCCAGGATGAGCGTCAGGCTGTTCATGTTATTTCAACTATTGTTGTATAATCAATCAATGGAACAACTTACAGCCATCCGGGTTTTTGAATCCTTGTCCTCCGGGATTCGGCTGGATGTGTACCGGCTTTTGGTGCGCCAGGGGATGGCGGGCATGGTTGCAGGCGAGATTGCTGTAACACTCGATGTGCCGCCGACCAATTTGTCTTTCCACCTGAAAGCGCTTACACAGGCGCAGATGCTTAGCGTGGAACAGGAGGGGCGTTTTCAGCGCTACCGGGCCAATATACCTCTAATGCTGGACTTGATTGCCTACTTGACCGACGAGTGCTGCGCCGGCCACCCGGAGCAGTGTACCGATGGGCGTGCGCTCATCCGTTGCCCGGAGGCTGTTCCACCGCCATTGCCTGCCATGCGGGAAACCCCTGACAACACCCCTGTACTGGAGCCATCGCCTTGTCTGCCCAATGTGAAGTGACCTTCAAAGAATTGTCTGGTTTGCCCATGAGCGTTTTTGAACGTTATCTGACGCTATGGGTTTTTCTTTGTATTCTCATGGGAATCACCCTCGGGCAATTTTTTTCAGGGCCAATCCAGTTCATCGGGCGCATGGAAATGGCACAAGTCAACCTTCCTGTGGGGCTGCTGATCTGGGTGATGATCATCCCCATGCTGGTCAAGGTAAACTTCGGCGCATTGCACGAAGTGCGCCAACATGTGCGGGGCATTGGGGTCACGCTGTTCGTCAACTGGCTGGTCAAGCCGTTTTCCATGGCTTTTCTCGGGTGGGTATTCATCCGCAATCTGTTTTCCCCCCTGCTGCCAGCAGATCAGCTCGACAGCTACATTGCGGGGCTCATCCTGTTGGCTGCTGCGCCATGTACCGCGATGGTGTTTGTGTGGAGTCGCCTGACCAACGGGGACCCTCTGTTCACGCTGTCGCAAGTGGCGCTGAACGACAGCATCATGGTGGTGGCATTTGCGCCGCTGGTGGGTTTGTTACTGGGCATTTCCGCCATTACAGTTCCTTGGGATACGCTAATTACTTCCGTGGTGTTGTACATCGTGATTCCTGTCATCCTGGCCCAACTGTTGCGCCGACAGCTATTATCCAGAGGCCAGAAGGCGTTTGATCAGGCGCTGGAAAGAATTGGCCCTTGGTCGATTACGGCCTTGCTGGCAACCCTGGTTCTGCTGTTTGCTTTTCAGGGTGCGGCCATTCTGAAACAGCCGCTGGTTATAGTGCTGCTGGCCGTACCGATTTTGATCCAGGTCTTTTTCAATTCAGCCTTGGCCTACTGGCTCAACCGCTTGGTGGGTGAAAAGCATAATGTGGCTTGCCCGTCGGCTCTGATCGGCGCCTCCAATTTTTTTGAGCTGGCCGTTGCTACGGCTATCAGCCTCTTTGGGTTTCACTCCGGAGCAGCACTGGCGACGGTGGTGGGTGTACTGATCGAGGTGCCGGTAATGCTGCTGGTGGTTCGGGTCGTGAATGCCTCGCGCGGCTGGTACGACAACCAGGGATAGCTTTCTGCTATATTCCTTTGGGCAGCGTGGGTACTGCTGGATGCCCAGAGACTTGACTTCAGGATTGCGTATCGCCGCACAGCCAGCGTTATTGCTGAGGACGACGAGGGGTTCAATCCAGAAAATTTACCCACTCATCAAGGGGCGCACGCTCGGTGCGCAGCTGGTTTTCGGGGGCCTGGGGGGAACCATACCCCAAAGACATCCCGCAGAGCACTGTTTCGTTGGCGGGAATATCCAACTGTTCCCGGATGATGCGGTGAAACTGATTCACCGAGGCTTGCGCGCAAGTGTCCAGCCCTCTGGCTTTGGCGGCCAGCATGAGGTTTTGCAGAAACATGCCGTAATCCAGCCAGCTACCGCGCCCCATGATGCGATCTACGGTAAAGATCAGCCCCACTGGAGCGTCAAAGAATTTGTAGTTTCGGGCATGCTGTTCGTGCATGCGTTTGGCATCCCCTTTCTGAATACCCAGCAGACTGTAGAGGTCAATACCAACCTTGCGGCGCCGGTCGATATAGGGGGAGATCCATTTTTCGGGGTAGTAGTCATAGGGCTCGCTATGTGTGGAGGCTTCTTCCGGATCGTCAAAAGCGGCAATCAGGCGTTCGCTCAGGAGCTCTTTCCTTTTACCCATGAGGACCCAGGCTTTCCAAGGTTGAACATTGGTTCCGGAAGGGGCCCGAGACGCCACACGCAGGATATCCTCGATAGTGGAGCGGGGCACAGGAGTCGGGAGAAAGGCCCGACAGGAATAACGCGACTGGATGATGGTATCGACAACGGTATGCGCAGCAGAGGTCACGGCAGAGGATCCTTCCTGTACGAATGGTTGGGAATAAAGCGCCTGACGAGGCCGTTGGCATCCATGCGTCGCTCATGGCTTTGCCCTTGGATTATAAACCGAAATGCTGGGTCAACGAGAGCGTGGAAAAATCCTGGAAAAAATGAAATGATCAGGCAAAATTGGTCATGGCGAACTTAAAACAGCTCCAGATCGCCGGTGCTTACAGAAGCGAGATGGTTTTCGTGGATCAGGAAATCGATCGTTGCGGAGGGATCAGCGCAAATACAGGAAGTTACCGTGAATTCGATATCGGAATTGATGGTTACCTGAAAAGAGAGTATGCGTGCCTGCTTTAATGTCGCAATGAAAGGCAGGCATCCTGGCGCGATTGAAAACGGAGTGGACATACCCACATGTTTAAAGTGCGGTGCCAGGCCGCGGTTTACTTCGCCACAAACCATGTTGGAAAATTCTGAGAAGGCATCGAGTAGGGCATGCTCCGAAACAAGGGCAGCCTCAGTACCGGGGATGTAATTGCTCTTGAAATAGTGTTCGGTCGCAACATCCTTTTTGAAATCGAAAAAGGTGATGATTCTAAACAGGTAAGAGGAGACGCTCAGTACCAGCAGATGGTTTGATACCGCGGGATTGTTATCCTTGAGCAAGGGATTGTTGGTGCCAGCATTCACGCTGAATGAATCATCAGGAGTTCTACGACAATTGTTATGCAAGGCGCTTTGATACAGTCGGTTGAACGACTGAATGGATTGCACGGAGATCATCTGACGCTTTTCAATGACGAACTGGTATTCAAAATCCTATCTGCGGTTGCAAATAATCCAAATACGGCTGTTTTTATCATGTTGCCACTGGCCTGCAAATCCTGAAAAGTGGTGGTGGTTATGAAATCATTTTTATCCAGATCGTTTTTGAAATCTCGGGATAAAGTGGTGGAAGAAACAGACAACTGCCTGACCCGATCCGCAACAACAGCAAAGCCGCGTCCGGCATCGCCTGCGCGCGCTGCTTCGATGGCTGCGTTCATGGCCAGTAAATCAACCATCTTGACGATTCTGGTAAACTCGTCGTTGCGGGATTTGAGCTCCCGATTGTTAAGTAGTATGGACTGCAATTCATCATGCCAGCGTTCGAAGGTTTTAATTATCCCAACCAGTGAGTCGATGTCCGATTTCAGTGCAGTATAGTCATTCAACAGGGTGTGGTGGATCTGCGAAAACTGCAGGGTAGTGGCGCTTCTGTTTTGCTCGAGCAGCATGGCCTGTTGGTTCTCTAATTCACGGACTTTATCCGCAAGTGTTTGTTCCTTCTCTTGCTGCAGGGCCACGATCTGAGCCTGCAATGCCTCGTTCTGGAGACCAAGCTGAAGAATGGTGGCATCGCGCGTATCAGCAACCTGCTCTGTGGGTTGAGTACTCTCCTCGGGGTTTTCTATAGTTACGAGGCGATTTCTTTGAAATCGTCTCGTAATAATTACGATGGCGCCTGCCACCACCACCATGCTGAATAGGAGGAAAATAAATAGGGAATCCACGAGAGTGACTCAGTGTGTGGCGTGGTTACCCAACCAGCTTCTTGATGGAGGAGATAACTGCCGATCCGTTGAAGGGTTTGACAATCCATCCTTTTATTCCGGCAGCCTTACCCCGTTCTTTCATCGCGGGGCTATTTTCTGTGGTTAGCATGATGATATGCAGCGATGCATTTTTCAGATCGTTGCGAACCTTTTCGGCCATCGTCAATCCATCCATGTTGGGCATGTTCACATCGCACACCGCGAGCTTCAATGCGCTATCTGCCCGGATCTTGTCCAAACCATCTCGGCCATCCACGGCACTAGTAACAGTCAAGCCATTGGCCTTCAGAAAGTCGCATACTTCGTTTCTGACGGTGCTGGAATCATCAATCACAATGATCTGAGCCATGTAGTATCCTTTGAGGTTGTTTGCTAGGAGTGAATGAGCCGGCCCTCGGGAGTCACGGCTCGCTTGATCAGAATAATTCGAGTTCGCCCGAACTCACCAGGGCATCAACCGTCCTGTCGTCGTCGAATTCCTCAGGAGACCAGGCAAGGTTGAATACAAATCTTTGATGAATGGTGACGGAACCAATTTCTGGATTGTTTTCATCCCAGAGGGTGTACTTGAAACACAACTGAGGGTCGTCCGAGCCGAATGAAATATAGTTTCGACCATGGTTGATGATGATGGGAACCTGTATGCGCATGAGGCTGTTTTCGTGATGCATTCGCGTGGCAAATCGATTTTTGAAAGCGCCCCATACCATATTCGTGGCTTCGCCCAGCAAGTTGTTGATATCCCGAAAACCCACGCCCTCTTCGTGACCATCCCGATGTGTTATCAAGGTTTTGATATCCGCTTCGGAAGTTTGCAGCATCATGTAACCCCGACACCAATTACTATCAATCGAGATCAGTGTGAATAATTCACCATAAATGATTCGATCCTTGACAAGATAGGGAGGCTCCTGTTCAATTCTGCAGCCACGAAATGTGGACTCCAGGGCACTACGCGTCAATTCGGAAATTCCCCGGACCAGTTGACTGGGATAAACGCGATAAAACAGGGAGTGCTCCAGCGTTGTCTGCAGGGGTTGAAGATCGGATAAGGTGTATACACAGCGGAAGATCATGCGGTCACAATCCGGTATATCTGAAAGATCACCGCAATTTTCACGGCGCAGAAAGATGGGCAGCTCCGGGCGGCTGTTGTGAATCTGTCGCGCCAATTGGATCCCGGTGCCAAAATACTCGGAGAGCAGAATTCCCCCAAGGTCTACATTGGAATCCAGAATGGAAAGCACGCTGGCATCATCTCCATTTTGTGGGCGAATGCCGATCAAGCCAGCCGACTCGCAAAATGCTTTCAGTGCTATCAAGTGCTCTCCAGATTCCTCTAGCACCAGAACCTTGCTGACCAAAGAAGCCTGTGTGTTCATTGTTGTTCCTTCAAACAAACGCATGATGATTAAACCTGCAATCCTGGAATCTGAAGTTGTTCGTCTCTAGGCCAAGATGTTTTCTTCGTCAATCCAGAAGGGTTTTAGAGCGTGACCCGAATTGCCTGCTGGATGAGTGTTTGGCCCGGGGTGCGCATAGTGTGTCACGAACTCTTTGGTGTTCATGTTTACGAAATGGTTGAGTGGAAGAGATACAACCAATTCAAAGGCTCTGTAATCACTGCCGGTGCGGTTGTCTGTAAAGCGAATGTCTACTGCGCCACCCTCCCGTTTGACAAAATTGAGGACAGCATCCATCCCAACGCCTCGCCCTGATACATTAGTCACAACCGATGCCGTAGAAAACCCGGGGCGAAAGATCGTTTGAGCGATTTCACGGTCGGTGTGACTGTGCTGCGCACTCAACAGCCCTTTTTCCTTGGCGCTGGCATGGATTTTATTGAGGGCCAGCCCTTGGCCATCGTCCGCCAGGCAGAGTTCCATCATTTGTCCATTAGGTTGCATAGTGATCGTCAAAGTGCCACTGACCGGCTTTCCGGTTGCGCTGCGCACGGTTGGCGTCTCGATGCCATGATCCAGAGCATTGCGAATCAGGTGTACAAAGATATTTTTCAAAACACTCGCAGCCTGATTTTTAACCACATATCCTCGGGCATCAATGAGGATGTTGGGAGTGGGCTTCTCCAGCTCCTGAGCCAGAGAGGGAAGACTGTCGGTAATGTCTTTAAGGACGTCGTGCAGTGACTCAGTTCCTAGCATGCGTAATACCCTGTGGACGGCTTCCCGGACTTCGAGTAACTCATGCAAGTTCGACACATTCACTGATTCTAGCCGGCGTATGGTTTCTTGAATTTGATGCTTGTCCACTAATAAATAACGATCCACACTGCCGCGCCTGCCAGGACCCTTTCGGCCCAAACGGTCTTCGCTGAGTGTGGTGTAATGCACAAGCGTGTCCTTGACGGTTGCCAGTTCGCCGAGCAGTGTGGCCTGATCCCACGATGCCGAGGAGTCCTGTTTGCGAAGCGCATCATAGGTCTGTTCGGTCGCGTGAACGATATTGGCCAGATGCGCCAACCCGTAGGTGCGTGCATTGCCTTTGAGGGTATGCATGTTTCTGAACAGTTGAGCAATGACGTTGTGATCGTGGTTTTTGTGTTCCTGGATCAACTGACGATTTTCCTCAAGAAAATTCATCGAGCTCTTCATGCACTCATAAAATTTCTCCTGGCTAAGGGAAATGATCTCCCCAATGATTTCCAGTTCATGCTTTTTCTCGTTGGCCTCTGCAACCAGCATTCTCAATTCGGTGACATCACGCAGAGACAGCAACAGCCGATCGGTACAAGCAGAATCATTGACAATGGGAGACCAATTCAATTCGATGACCTTCTTTCTTCCATCCGGCATTACCTTCTCAAATTCGGTTACCAGCAGATGTTCATTGAATTCGAAATTCATCAGGTCTTCGCCAATACAAGCCGAAATGGCTGCCTCCACTTGGGAAAGCACATTGGCCCCTAGCGAGGTGCCACTGAACACGACGTCCATCACCGGGTGATGCCCAATCTGGCTGGTTTCCAGAATGGATTCGAGGTAGGCCGAGTATTCCGGGTGAATGATGTTTCCCGGAACGATCGTCAAAATCCCTTGAGGGATGTTCTGCAACATGGAATGAATATCTGTACTCTTCTGCTTGAGTAGTGCAGAGCTTTCCTGGATTTTTTCGATCATGGTATTGAAGGCAACCACGGACCGGCCGATTTCGTCTTCACGGTCGATTGGCAAGCGTCGGGAAAAATCCTGGCTGGATGCAATATCCGTCATCATGATCTGCATGCGGCTAATGGGCCGGACGATCCGTTGATACAGCAAGATTCCAACGCTGGCAAGAAGCAGGAGAGCCAAGAGGGTGACTGCAGATAATATGCCGACCGTATGGGAGAGGTTTTTTTTCAGTATGGCAATTGCGTCATCTTTGGTTCGGTTTTTTTCCGTGCGCAGCGTATCCAGAACCTGGCGTAGTTCGCGCTCGTAAACAAACACGTTAGCCGCCAAATTTGACTGGGCCAAATCGTCCTTGCCATCCAGTTTGAACTTTATGGAAGTATCAATCGCAGAAAAATATCCTTCCAGTTCATCCTTGGCTTCGTTGACGATGGCTTTTTGGGTGGTACTGTTAGCCTGCTGGAATTGCTGTTCCAGACCTAGTTGCAGTTGGGATTTTCGCTCAGCAAGCACGCGTTTGTTGTTTTCGGAGTCGCTATTCTTGGGTGTGTCTACAAAATAAATGGTGGCCAGCTGTACATCCTTGAGGAGTGAAACCAGGTCGGATGAAGCCAGTGCACTGGGTACCACTTGGTCTGTGATGGTGCGCACCTGACTGGCGCTGGATGAGGATTGATAAATCGCGTAGCCACCGATGGAACAGAGAGATACAAGGCTTAGCAGGACGAGTAACATAATGCTTTGACGAAGGCTCATTGGCGCATATTCTCCTGTCTCAAGGACCTTTCATGCAATGAACGTGAATGACAGTTAACACTGCTCGATGCGTATGTTTGCATAGGGACGTTGCATCGATATGACAATGACCCGTCACGATATGACAATGACCACTACACCAAAGTGCGCTATGAGCATTCAGTGCAGCGCATAGCCATAATCATGGTCTGTTGCACTGTCGTTTTTCTTTTAGGAAAATTGTAAATGTTCTTTACACGCGCATGGATTCTCTGGCTGTTTTTATTCCTGGGTTCCATAGGCATGGCGAAGGCCCAAGAGGCGCTGACGCCTGTGGGTAACTGGCTAACCTATGATGATGCTACCGGAGAACTAGCGAGCCAGGTCGAGATCAGGCCCGTGAACGACACGCTGAGCGGACGCGTGATCAGAATTTACAAACATTCCACGCCAGATCAACAGCGTTGTACGAAGTGTACCGATTACCGTAAAAATCAGCCGATTCTGGGGATGGAAATCCTCCATGGCGCCCACAAGGTAGAAGGAGAAAACGTGTGGGAGGGAGGGAAAATTCTGGATCCCGAAGCAGGCCATGAATACACGTTGCGTTTAACACCCGTGGAGGGGGGGGACAAATTGAAAGTGCGGGGCAGTTTTGGTTTTTTTTACCGAACGCAGCTCTGGATCCGAACCTTTCCCCTACAAAACCCAGCCAGTCCGTGAAAGTCGGTATTGCGGGCACGCTTGCGTGAGGCGAAAATATGCGGTATACCGCTGTATCGTAGAACGATTCAGATTATCCTCAGTGTCTTTACCTGCATTCAACCGAATCGCCGACCATCGCGTCGGTGGCTTTTCACTCGCAGATGCTCTGGCATCTGCGTTGCCGGATTAATGCCCATGACGACCGAAGGCAAGACCAATCAGCCTTCTTTTTCCCCTCAGACGCGTCTCGATTCCAGCGAATTGGAGCGCGTTGTAAACGAACTGGCAACGGCTCGAAGCGAGCTGGAAACCATCCTCGCCAACGCCTGGATTGGGGTGGTTCAAGTAAATGCGCAACGGATCATTACCCGCGTCAATCGGCATTTCGAGCAGGATATTTTCGGTTACGAAGCGGGAGAAATGGTGGGGCATTATTCCTCCATTCTCTATCCCAGTGTGGAAGATTATGAAACCATTGGCCGTCAAGCCTATCCCGCTCTGGTATCCGGAAAACCGTTTTCCATGCTCGAATGTACCTGCCGGCGCAAAGATGGCACCAACTTTCTGGCCCAGTTGGTGGGTTCGCTTACTGATCCCACTGATTACAAGAAAGGCTCGATCTGGCTATTCAGTGATATCACCGAGCAAAAGGCGGCCGAAGAGCGTTTGCAGCACACCTTGTCTGAATTGGAAATCATTTTTCAAAATCCCAATGTGGGCGTTGCTTATACTATCGACCGACAAATCATTCGTACCAATCGCACGCTGGAAAAGATTCTTAACCGTCGTTGTGATGAACTGATCGGTCAATCCACCCGCTTTCTTTATGAATCCGAAGCCGCCTACGCGGCAGCAGGAGAAAAAATCGAAGCAGCTTTTGCCGTCGGCGCCAGTTGTCGCCTGGATATTTGTACACGTGGCAAGGATGACCAGCTGCACACCTATGAACTCCATGGGTCGATAGTGGATATTGAAGATCCTCAAAAAAGAGCCATCTGGCTGTTTACAGATGTGACAGAAATACGCCGCATGCAGGATAAGTTGCGTGAAGCCCAGGAAGCGACGGAGCGTGCAGCTGCGGAAATCCGAGAAAAAAATGAACAGATTGCCAGTCTGCTGGATAATTCCGGGCAGGGATTTTTATTGTTTGGACCTGATCTCATTTCAAAACCTGTTTTTAGCCGCGCCTGTTTGGCCATGTTGGGCGAATCTCCCGCCGGTCGAGACGTAAGCGAGTTATTTTTTTTGGCAGATGAGGCCATGGCCGATTTTTTCAGGGCCACCATTGCTGCGGTGATGGTTCATCCCGATGCGGAAATCAGGCTTTCCATGTTGTCTTTGCTACCTGCCGAAATTCGCCGTCACGAATTGATTCTAAAGGTGGAGTACAAATATCTGGATCCTGAAAACCTCATGGTCGTGCTCACGGACAAAACGGCGGAACGACTCATGGCGGCTCAACTGGAGCAGGAGCAGCGTCGTCAGGAAATGATCGTCAAGTCCGTATCCGACTGCCACAATTTTTTTGATGCCATTGAAGGATTCAAGACGTTTCTGGATCAAACCTTACCTCAAGCGTTATCCAGTAACGCTCCAATCTCTGTGCTCATCAATGAATTATATCGGGACATTCATACCTTCAAAGGTTTGTTCAATCAATTCAGCTTTCCCGAACTGCCACGACTGCTGCATGCCGCCGAGTCGGAATTATCCCATCTGCTGACTTACGGTACTGAACCGGACCGTGATGTGATCGACAGCGCCATTGCTTGCCAGCAACTTAAGGCGCAGTTTTTTAACGACATCGAGATCCTCACCGAAGCCCTGGGAGCAGACTTCATGGCCCGCGGGGAAAGCGTCAATCTCTCCTTGACCCAGGCGCATCAATTGCAACATTTGGCCCAGCAATTGTTGCGGGGTAATTGGTGTGAGGCTGAGCTGGCGCAGATGCGGGGTTTGCTGGAAGATCTGGGTACTTTGGGCAAATTGTCACTAACGTCCGCTCTGCTGGGGTTTAATCGTCTGGTAGCACAAGTGGCTGAACGCCTGGAAAAGAAGGTCAACCCCTTGATCGTGACTAGTTCTCTGGAGGTGTTTCTCGATCCACCCACCTACCAGCCATTTATTCGCGCTCTGTCTCATGTCTTCAGAAATGCACTTGCGCATGGTATTGAAACACCCGAAAAGCGGTGGGAGGAAGAAAAAGGCGAAGCCGGAACGATTACCTGCCATCTCGCACGGCAGGATGAGGGTATTCTTTTGACGATCGAGGACGATGGCGCTGGTATCGATGTCAATGCGCTTCGATCGCGTCTGCTGGATACCGGAATGTTCAGCCTGGAGCAGATGGCGGCATTCAGTGACTTTGATCTGCTACAAACCATATTTCTGGATCGCATTTCCACGCAGCAAGGGGTCAGTGAAGTGGCGGGGCGAGGTGTGGGCCTGTCCGCCGTAAGGCGTCAGACGATGGCACTGGGTGGAACAGTTGTTGTAAGCTCTGAACGAGGCCGTGGCACCCGGTTTGTGTTCAGTTTGCCTTTTACCGCACACATGATCGTGAGAGAATAAGCCCATGCATAAATCTTCTCCAATTATCGACGTGGCAGTGGTCATGCAATCCGTGATCAATAAATCCCGTGCGTATTTCGATAGTGAATTTGGCATTGCGCTTACCGAGACATCCAGTAACGCCGGAGCTTTGAATCTGCTGAAATTACTGGACATGACGGCAATCATCGGCCTTGGCGGGGGCGTCAATTTGCTGGTGGCCTTCAGCTTTGACTACAGTCAAATCAATTTTTTGTACCAACGAATGACGGCCGAATTCGAGGTTAAAGCCGAGGAAGTGGATACGTTTCGTGAGGCGACTGCGGGGGAAGTGGTCAATACCATCCTGGGGCATTGCACCGTGGATTTCCCCCAGGTGAATGGGCATGCCATTACCTTGACGCCGCCAATTATCATCGAACAGGTCAAGTGCATTCACCGCATGAAAAACGCCATGTTTCATTCGCAATCCTTAAAGAGCGACTATGGCTGCATGGACATCAATCTGGTGGGGCCCTGCGATATTTTCACCCCAAATCTGGACTATCTGAAGTGAGAACACCATGGAATCTCTAAAAATTCTTGTGGTTGATGATTCGCCCATCATCGTCAGAAAATTGATCCTGTTGCTGGAAGAACTCGGGCATGATGTGATTCATACGGCAGCCACAGGGGCCGAGGCCATCGTGGCCTATAAACAGTGCAAGCCCGACATGATCACGATGGACATCACCATGCCAGATATGGATGGAATCCAGGCCACCCGCCTCATCATGCAACAACACCCGCACGCCAAAATCATCATGATTACCTCCCACGGGCAGGAGAAAATGGTTTTGGAAGCCTTGAAGGCAGGCGCGCGCGGATACGTTTTAAAACCCTTTCAAAAAGACAAGGTTCAAGAAGTCATTCAGAAGGCCTGCAGCCGAGTCGTCATCAAGGAAAAACTGCAGACCGAAATCGAGCAACGCACAGCCGACCGGCAAGAACGCCCATAGGAATAGCCCTGGCTGCTACCGCGCTGACCAAATACCCACCAAGACACTACTCCCAGGGACTTGCAGATGAGCCGCTTTGAATCCACTTACCTGATCCGGGAAACGCATATCGACATTTTTGGGCATGTCAACAATGCCACGTATCTGCAGATTTTTGAAGAGTCGAGATGGGATTACCTGACTGCTCACGGATATGGGTTGACACAAATTCAACATTTCAAGAAAGGCCCGGTGATGCTGGAGTGTCGCATCAGATTTCTCAAGGAACTCCATGCCCGGGATGAAATTATTCTTACACTGGAAAACGCCACGACCGAATCCAAAGCCCAGCAGAAAGTCTTCCAGCTACGTCAGCAGATGATCGACTCACAAGGCGAACTGGCCTGCGATGCAGTGTTTAGTTATGGCTTGTTTGATATTCACACCCGGCGCTTGATTGAACCGACCTACGAATGGAAAATGGCCATGGGAATCTGATGAACGGTGGCGGATCATCATTTTCCGTGTGCAGTGCCAGGCCAAGAGGTACATGGCGGTTGGACCAATACACCATTGTTGGGGCGTGAAAATATTCCGAAAGCATGGTAGCCTGATCCCATGGGAGATCAGGACGCCGCTATTTTTACCACTCGCCATCATTTCCACTGCAACGCCTGTGGAAATCCGCGAACCCTCGTTAGCCGCTGCTGCGCCCATTGTGGCAGTGAGGAGCCACCGCACTGCAATGTAAACTATTTACTGGTCAATCTGGAGCTGCAGCATCCCACTTCCGAGCAGGCCCTCACTTACTTGGACCAGCATATTCATGCGGCGCTTCTGGTAGGCCTGAAGATTCTTTTGGTGCTGCATGGTTATGGATCCTCGGGTATGGGAGGGAAAATCCGTCAGCTGGTACGCCAGGAATTACACGCCAACCGCTGGGCGGATTGTGTACGCGATTTCATCGCCTGCGAAGCACTCAAAAACCGTGCCGAACTGGCACGTCGCTTGCCGCTTCCTGAGCCCCAACTGGATGCCTTGATCGCTCAGGGCGTTCTCAATAACTCGGGCTGCACCATGCTGTTGATGTACCGCTCACGTCTTTTGCGCAGTGCTGATGGGGGCTGAAACCAGGTTGCGGATGAGGCCATTGATATCACTATGGTGGGTGTTGAGGTTTGTGACCGACGCCTTTGCTGCGCTGCAAAAAATGAACGCAATCGTCTCCCAATGAAAGCGGTGCCGAAGCTTGCTTGGTCGCTGAAATCCCTGTAGGGTGCAACTGTTGCCATCATCGATTGACTGCGCTTCAAAAGAATCAAGGGCCCGCAATGGACCATATATCTGTGCACAATTCACTCGGCCTGTTCCAGAACATCCTGGATCACCTCCCGCTGCGGGTCTTCTGGAAGGACACCGATTCCCGCTATCTGGGCTGTAACCACCTGTTTGCAAGGGATGCAGGGTTTTCCTGTCCTGAAGAGCTGATCGGTAAAACGGATCAGGATATGGGTTGGAAAGATCAGCAGGCCCGCTATCGGGCCGATGATCGACAGGTGATGGAATCGGAGGCTCCCAGACAGGACTATCTGGAACCTCAAACGACTCCGCAAGGAGAAACGCTCTGGTTACGGACTTCCAAGTTCCCCTTGCGGGACGCTTCGCAGGCCATCATCGGTGTGGTCGGCTTTTACGAAGACGTTACGGCGCAACGTCAGGCCGATGAAACCCATCAACGCGTGGCGCGTGCACTGGATTTGCTCACCAAAGCCAATCTGGCGCTGATTCATTCGAAGCAAGAACAGGAATTGTTCGCCGAAATTTCTCGACTTTGCGTGGATGCGGGGGGGTACCTCATGGCCTGGGTGGGTGTGGCTGAGCACGATGCGGCCAAAACCATACGCCCGGTGGGCCAATCCGGATTCGAAGAAGGGTATCTGGATACGGTGCAGATTACCTGGTCGGATGCACCATCCGGCCAAGGCCCCACGGGCACGGCCCTGCGCACCGGAAAAACCATCGTCAATCAGAACTGCAGGACGAACCCGGCCATGGCTCCCTGGCGTGAAGCCGCAATCAAGCGCGGGTATCAGTCCAGTATTGCGCTGCCCCTGGCTTATCAAGGAACGGCCTGGGGGACTTTGACCGTCTATGCGGCGGCGCCCGATGCTTTTGCTGTCGAAGAAGTGATGCTGTTGCAGGAGTTGGCCAATAATCTGACTTATGGGGTAGCTGCGCTGCGCATGCGTGCAGAGCACGATCGGGTAGTGGTGGAACAATTGGCCCAGGAGCGCATTCTGCGCCAAAGTTTTGGGGACTCCATCAAAGCCATTGCCAATACCATCGAAGCCCGCGATCCTTATACCTCGGGGCACAATGCCCGCGTCAGCCAGTTGTCCATCGCCATTGCCCGTGACATGGGGTTGCCGGAGGATACGGTGTTCGGCATCGGCCTTGCCGCCAGCATTCATGATCTGGGAAAAATCAGCATCCCCTCGGAGTTGCTGTCAAAACCGGGTCGCTTGACGGAGATAGAGTACATGCTGGTCAAAGACCACGCACAATCCGGCTACGACATCATCAAGGGCATTACCTTCCCATGGTCCATTGCCACCATGGTGTGGCAGCATCACGAACGCATGGATGGTTCGGGTTACCCCAGGGGCCTCAAAGGCGAGCAAATTTTGTTGGGCTCACGTATTCTTGCGGTGGCTGACGTGGTGGAATCCATGTCCTCCAACCGTCCGTATCGTCCGGCTCTGGGAATTGCAGCCGCTTTGCATGAAGTTGAACGGGGTCGCGGCACGCACTATGATGCCGCCGTGGTGGATGCCTGTTTGGGGCTATTTCGCCACAAGGGCTTTACGTTTGCTGTGTAACCTTACTCGGCCAGTTCGCCCAGGCGTTATTGCCTGCGTACCCTGCCGTTGTGGAGGCTTCAGAGTCACCAGGGCTTTATCCGCATGCCACCCCCGATCCTCCGGGAGTTGAACCGTCATGCTTAACCCGATTTCACAACCAAGGATTCGAACATGTCACTAACCAAGGGATTTAAACAACTGATTGCCGAAGCCCGGGCAAAGATTACCACCTTGACACTCGCACAGGCCCGCTCGAAATTTGACGACCCAAACGTGGTGTTTGTGGATATTCGTGATGTTCGGGAACTGGAACGTGAGGGGATGATTCCCGGTGCATTTCATGCACCGCGCGGCATGTTGGAGTTTTGGGTGGATCCTGATAGTCCCTACTTTCGGGACATCTTTGGCTCGGGTAAGGAATTTGTCCTCTATTGTGCCTCTGCGTGGCGCTCCAGTTTGGCAACAGCCCAACTGCAAGAAATGGGATTGAGTCCCGTGTGCCATGTGGAAGGCGGGTTCAAGGCCTGGAAGGAGGCCGGCTTTCCGGTGGCAGAAAAACCCCAGCATCAGCACCCCTGAGCGACTACCAGCGCTTAGCTGTTCGCCACCACACGCCGGGCCAGCCGGATTGGCCCGGAAGAAAGACCCCTTCAGTACATCCAGGGATAAAAACCGGGCGTCATCATCCAGGGGTCGAATCCTGGGCCATAAAACCCCATGGGGTAGTCGGGAACAGGTTGACGTTTAGGCCACAGGAAGAGCGTGTCCACAGCCAAACGGGGGAAAATATAATCAGATTTTCCAACCTTCCCAAAGGTTGGCGTCTGGACGGTTCCCGTAAAAGTGATTTCTCTTGCTGGCCGGTAAATTTCCGGGTCGTAAAACCCACTGGCGCAGGCAATGAAACGTCCGTTGGTGTGATCGGAATCTTCGGGGCGGGCCTCGGCATCCAGGGGACGACTGACGATTTGAAAACAGGTCTCGTTTTTTTCCGTATTGTCGATGCTGGCAATGGTTCCTCCCCAGCGTACGGATTTGCCCAAGGTGTCTGGTTGGCTTTGGGCCAGATGCGGGGTGATGGGCGCGAAGTTGTTGCCGGCCAATGGGCCTGGAGGCAAGGTCGTACAGGCGCTCACACTCAGAGCCAGCAGGAGTGCGGAAAATTGGGAATGAAGCCTGGCTGGGTTTGGAAACATCCTGATCCGTTGGGTTTTCATGGTGCAAAGACCTCTCGCTGTGGATACTGGCCTGCTGCTCGGTTGCTTAGGGCTTGTCGCGGTGACGCATTTTTCATTACTTTTGAGTGTGGTAATCGGCCCTTCCGGCCGCAAGACGCTTAAAAGAAACACAGGGAGACACATTGTGTTTCTGGAGAGTATATTCGCAAAAATGCTATGTGTCGGTGGCCCTTTTTCTGCCAGCATGAATCGCTCCATTACGTAGGGACATCCGGCCGATCGCTGGTGGAACAGGCCGGGTAAAAACTCATGCGATCCGGTGTTTCTTGCTTGTCTCAAGAAGAGCCGCCAGTACGGCCGCACCTTGGAGCGCCACGATGCATAAAAAAACGGCCATATAGTGGTGATGATCCATGAGGGGACCGACCCATAGGGGCGTCATGGAAATCCCAGCATCCTGCCCAGCATACACAAAGCCGTAAACGCAACTTTGGCAATCGGTGACCCGCTTGTTATTAGCCGCAAACCGTGCCATCAGATGCCGGAACGGTCCGGCAACGCCCATGGAAAAGCCCATGCAGGGCAACAGGATGAAGATCAACCAGGGTGGCAGCAATTCAGAGGCCAAAAACAGGGCCAGAATGGCCGAGACGGACAGGGAAAAGGCCACGGGTTTTTGATGAGCAACCTGTTTGCTGGCCAGGAACCCCCCCGCGATGACCCCCGCCCCGTTACCTACCAGATAAATCGCCATGCAGATGGAAGCTGTGTTGATGCTCAAGCCATAATAATGCTTGAGTAAGGGAATGGCGTAATTCTGGAGCGTTCCAAATGCGGCATTGGACAAAAAGAAATAAGCAAAGCTGAACCAGACCACGGGATTGCTCAAAAAAGAAAAGCGTTTTCCGGGAATGGCGACGGGGTTCTGGTGGGTGTCGGGAGACTGATCCACGCGAATCAATTGGTGTTTCCAAATCAGTCCCAGCAACACAACAGCCACCAGCAAGGCCGCAAACAGTCCGGCATCATGCCAGTTGGACTTGTTGCTGATGGCAATGACCAGCAGTGGCGCCATGGCCCAGCCGATAATGCCGGCAATGCTATGGATTGAGAAAGCGTGTCCCAGGTTAGCCGGGTTGATCCGGAAATTGATGATGGAATAATTCACGGGATGGATGACTGCGTTTCCCAATCCAGAAAATATCACCGATAACAGCAGCAAAGGATAGCCTGTTGCCCAGTAGATCGACAGACCAGAGCCGATGAGTAGGCACATTCCCACGTAAAGGACCCGAACCGGTCCAAAGCGATGGACCACGAATCCGCTCGCGAATTGCCCGCACCCGGAGACGATAAAGAAGACGGTCATTAACAGCCCCAGCGTGGTATAGGACAAGTGAAGCTCGGTGACCAAAAGAGGAAACAGCGGGGGCAGCAATAAATGAAAAAAATGCGTCAGGCCATGAGCGACCGAGACTATGGTAATGGTTTTGAAGTCATCTTGAAGGGAGTAGGTTCGGTGATCTAACGGCGTTGAAACAGGATGGGGACTTGTTGGCATAGACGCTGAAACAGATAAAATGGTCGAGACGTCATGATGCGGATATTGATGTGTGGAGGTGTTTTTTTTTGTAAGAAGCCGTACCTGGCCTGCGGTTTTCCCTGGCGATGGAAACGGCCTTCAGGAAATCAAACGCGCGAGCGTAAAGGCGGCGGCAGCCGCTGCGCCGCCAATGAGTAAGGTCTGGACGGCGCTTTTCAAGCGTGGGGTTCCTGTAAACCCGCCTTTGAAAAAGCCAAAGAGGGCCAGAGCCGACAACGTAAACAGCGTGGAGTAGGGTAGCGCCGTGGATACGGTGGCAGTCAGAAAATAAGGCAGAATGGGAATCAGTCCGCCGGCAATATAGGCGCTGGCGATGGTCACGGCACTACGAGTGGCGCGCCCCGATTCGGGCTGCTCCAGACCAAGCTCGAAGCGCATCATGAAACGGACCCAGGCATCGCGATCCTGGCGCAGGGCAGAAATCACCGGGGCGCATTGCGCTTCCGTCACCCCATAAGCTTCAAAGACTTCCACGACTTCAGCGGCTTCTTGCTCGGGGATGGTTTGAATCTCCTGATATTCGCGTTGTAATTCGTGTGCATAATGCTCGGCATCGCCGCGCGCGGCAAGAAATCCTCCCAACCCCATGGCGATGGCTCCGGCGGCGATTTCCGCCATGCCCGCCGTGGTGATGATGTGGCTGGAATCCACGGCTCCAGACAAACCCGCCGCCAAGGCGAAGGGCACGGTCAGCCCGTCGGACATGCCAATGACCACATCCCGAATGGTTTCGGAGGCGCGAAAATGTTTTTCGAGATGGGGGGTTTGTGGCATGGGCAGGACGTGAGAAGAAGATTGCTAATTGTGTCAGAATAGCAGACATGATACCTACTGTCGCAGGCCGCGTTCATGAAATCCTGGTGTGCCTTGAGCGGTACGAATCGGATGCGTTGTAAATAGGCTTACTTCCGAACCAAGTGACGATGGGAAAACCAAACAATGGTCCACAAAAACCTGATGACGTTTTTTTCTGAAAGAATCAACGTGCTGATCGGTGCACTGCTGCTGGGGGTATCGACCCTGCCCGCGATGGCTTGGGAGATGGCCGGGACAAAGACCATTGCACTGCACACCCGCGACGGACAGACCTTGACCATTGGCACGGTGTCCTTTCAGCCGCAGGCAAAGGTTACTCATTTTACCTTGCACCTGGACTACGGAAAGTTCAAGGACTATTTCCTGTCCATGAAAGAATTCAAATGCCTGGAAGGCCCGCAGGAGGTTCAGTGCTACGTGCCTTATCCGTACTCCAACCCTTCCACGGTTACGCCAGATGACCTGCGTTGGCTGGAACATGCCTTGTTGTTTTTATACAAATTGCCACGAGATTTTGGCGCCAACCTCTGGAACGGCCTGTATTACAAAATGACACGCACCGATCAGGGATTGGTGGGTCTCCCGCAGGCTATCGACCTCAATTTGATTTCCGCGCCGCCGGATAACCTCCTGAATCCACCGTATACGCCCGCCGACCGGAGCGACATTCC
The DNA here is from genome assembly GCA_027449685.1 of Ferrovaceae bacterium. Taxonomy (GTDB): domain Bacteria; phylum Pseudomonadota; class Gammaproteobacteria; order Burkholderiales; family Ferrovaceae; genus JAJZHV01. The sequence continues at coordinate 29,236 of DAIDLC010000006.1, forward strand.
TGTAGGCAGTCGCTGGATCACCTCGCTGACGATTCAATAGCCGAGCCCATCCGCGGACCCAAGTAGGCGCTGGTGGACGGTTGTTCCTGATGCCTGGGACCGTGTGAGCCCTCAGAATCGGTCCCTTATATCCGGGCTATCCGGGGGACAGTGGTCGTCTCGTCGGCGGGTTGGATCCGCATCCAAGCGTCCACTGCCCTTTTGGTCTCTAAATCAGAGAGAGTAGAGCGGCAGGGATCTCGCTCAGTTGGGCCTTGATGCCCACCAGATCCACGGTAGTGCCACTGCCATGGGCGATTTCCGTATATGGTCCGGTACTGCTGCCCTGATAGAACAGCAGATAGGAGCTATTGGTCCCGTTGGTGCTGGTCTCTTGAACAAATCCCGGGCTGATTTGGTTGAAGCTGACCTGGGAGGAAGGCGTGATGGTGGCAGAGGATCCATTGGCGAATAATTCCTGCATCTGGGTTACTGCGCCGTTGGACCCAAAGGTAAAGTTCACACGATCTTCCGGTTGCACTGCAAGCAGCGTGGTTGCTGTTCCGGGTTGAATGGTGGTGGTAGACTCAGCTGCCACCGCATAGAGCGTGGAGCCAGAGGGTTGCGTGTAGGTGGTGCTTTCGATACTGTGTCCTTCGATCGAGGTTTCGGTAATCGTCGAGCCGTTGACTGTAAAGGTTGCCGTGGGTGAAATGTGCTGATTCTCGCTAACCGAGAAATTGGAACCGGAAAAAACTTCTTGGACACCGGTAACTTGCCCTCCTGAAAGCGTGAAGGTATAGCCTTTGGTAAAACCGGAAGCCGTTGTGGTGCTTGGATTGGCCCAAGTGGTTGTGTCCTGCGTGACTTGATACAAATTACTGCTGGTGGCTTCGGGGGAATACTGAAGGACTTCCGTGGAGCTAGTCCCTGTGATCGTTTCAGTTACGGTATTGGCAGTAGTGTCCACAGTGAAGGTAGCATTGGTGGGTAGATTCATGTTGAAAGTCCAGTTACCATCCACATGGGTCATCCCGGTGACCTGACCCGAGGTGATGGTAAATCCGAACCCCTGAGGCGTAGTAAGCCCCCCGCCGAACCCGTGGTTGCCATCACCGCCACCGAACCCGTGGTTGCCATCACCGCCGCCGAACCCGTGGTTGCCATCACCGCCACCAAAGCCCTGATTACCGCCACCGTTGTCGTCTTCTGAGTTGTTACCGAGCCCCTGGCTGGAAGAAAAAAATCCATTACTACTGGAGGTCGAAGACCCGCTGGGTGAATTGTAGATGCCGTTAAAAAAAGAATGTTCCATATAATCAGATTGTTCCATGGTTTTGCTCCTCAGGTTACGCGGGGTTGCGTTTATCGATATGGGAAATTATCACATAAAATAAATTTAAATGCTAGTATTTTTTCTGGGGAGAGCCTGAGCCTTGACAGAAGTGCTCTGGGCAGTACGACCAGGTCACGGCGGGTGAGCAATTGATTACACCTGTAAAGCTCGGTTCGTGATACAAGGAGTGCAGCAATATGAAACCTCCGGGTGCAGGCAGCCTGATGAACGATGAACACGCGTAACGTCCAGAGCGCTTGTACTGGAGCAAACCCTTCCTTTGAACAAACACGATGAGAGCGTTAACGATGACTTCAGTACGACAATGGGCTGGCTCGATGGTATTTGTATGTACCGCTTTTTGGGTTGGGCCGGTGATGGCTCATGGGGATGTCACGCCACATCCGGTGGATACGTCGACCCTCAAACCACTAGGCAAGGATTGGATCGAGCCTAATCCGTACCGCGGCAACGACAAGGCGGTGGCTGTTGGGGCCGAAGGCTATCTGCATAATTGTGCAGCTTGCCACGGTTTAAATGCGGTATCGGGGGGGGTGGCGCCAGACTTGCTGGCACTGAATCGTGATTGTCTGGCATTTCCCTCAGGGCCAAAGCGGGAGGATTGTCTGAAGGACGTGGATGATTACTTCAAGGATGTCACCCTCAACGGCCGCAAAAACAGCGAAGGACGTATCATCATGCCGGCTTATGGAAGCGTGTTTACGCAGGAGGCCGTGTGGGCCATCAAGTCCTATATCGATGCGCGCAGCGTGCAGGAACAGGACAAACAAAAATGACTATACCGTCCATTGCGTAGGTTGAGCGCTGAGCCAATAGGAGCGATACGGTTCTGGAAGGTCACCGCAATTGTTCTGCGCAGACTGCAAAAGAATGTTTTCTGGCAGATCGGTCAGGATGTGCGCCAGGGAGACCACCGTACCGCTGGACATTCTGCGCATGAGATGGTGTTTATCGATGCGGGCAGGGTTGTCTAATCCCGTGGCAGCTGTGAGTTCCATCAAGGCTTGCAAGGTGTGCTGATGATAGTTCCTGACTCGCGCTGCCCGGTCTGTCACCACCAGCGCGCGTTGCCGCAAGGGGTCCTGGGTGGTGATGCCTGTAGGGCAATGCCCCGTATGACAGTTTTGCGCTTGAATGCAGCCCAGGGCAAACATGAATCCTCGGGCCGCATTGCACCAGTCGGCTCCCATAGCCAAAGTCCGCAGGAGATCAAAGGCAGAAATGATCTTGCCCGAAGCCCCCAGTCGAATCTGCTGGCGCAGACCCAAACCGCGTAAGGTATTGTGAACCAGATGTAGTCCCTCCTGTAACGGCATTCCTACGTGGTCTGTAAATTCCAGGGGCGCAGCACCCGTTCCTCCCTCTGCGCCATCGATGACGATAAAGTCTGGCGTGATCCCTGTGTTGTGCATGGCCTTGGCCAGAGCAAACCACTCCCAAGGGTGGCCCAGACATAACTTGATGCCCACGGGCTTTCCGCCCGCGTGTTCGCTGAGCATTTCCAGCCACTGCAGAAGTTCGATGGGAGTACTGAAAGCCGTGTGAGCGGCTGGCGAAATACAGTCCTGTCCCAAAGGCACACGGCGCGTTTGGGCAATTTCCGGGGTAACCTTTCCAGCGGGCAAAACACCGCCATGACCGGGTTTGGCACCTTGAGAGAGCTTGATCTCGATCATTTTGATCTGTGGCTGTTGTGCGACTTCGGAAAATCGCTCCAGACTGAATGCCCCCTCTGGAGTGCGACACCCAAAATATCCCGAGCCAATATTCCAGATCAAATCACCCCCATGAACCACGTGATGGGTAGAAACCGATCCTTCCCCGGTATCGTGTGCAAAATTTCCCAGTTTTGCCCCCAGATTCAACGCTTGAATGGCGTTTCCGGAAAGAGCGCCAAAACTCATGGCGGAAATGTTCAATAAAGATAAGGAGACGGGCTGTTTTCGACGCGGGCCCACAAGGATACGAAAATCTGCCGATTCCGGTTTTCCTGGAACCATGGCGTGATTGAGCCATTCGTAACCAGCCGCATAAACGTCCATGCGTGTCCCAAAGGGGCGCTTATCCGTCTGGTGCTTGGCCCGTTGATACACAATGGCACGCATGGTGCGTGAAAAGGGGGTGGGAGTGATGTCATCTTCAACAAAATACTGGCGGATCTCTGGGCGAATATATTCCAGGATAAAACGCAGATTTCCCAGAATGGGATAATTCCGGCGAACGGCGTGGTGGGGTTGCCAAAGATCCAGAAGCCCCAGTAAAAACAGCAAAAAACAGCCAAACCCAAGCCCGTGTAACCACGGGCTCAAATGAGGCAAGCCCAGAAGGAGCAGCGAGCAGACCCAGGATAGATGCAGGGGCAGATAGCGGCGGACCAACCATTTTCTCATGCGGGACTTCTCCAAGGGATTACCGGGAACTGGCGTTGTGCGTTTCCCAGAAAGATCCTCCTCCTCGCTTTGGTTCTGGAGGACGACCGCCAGATTCAAACAGACTCCTTTCTACCACTGGGTACGCAAAAAAGTATTGCAAAAGGTGAGCCGACTTACAATAACCCAAAGAAATGCATATTCTTGTAAATACTCAAATTGGTTATTGACGAAGGCCTGTGGTCTGTTTAACATCCGTCATAAAAGGTCCCCGACTATTACAGATTTCCCCTCATTGGCTGTAAATCGGTCATCTGACGTCTGGTCGGCTTCCTGTGTCTGGCCCCTTTGTCCGCTGCGGTATGCAACCGGGCCGTTTTTCACTCCAAGACTGACGAGATCGAAGCGATGTCCATGAGCAATCATTCCCTGTTGTTGAAGCGCGTTTTTTTGATCGTCAGCGGTTTTATGGTCAGTATGCTCAGTGGAGTTCTTGCGGCCCAGGATCACCCGGGGGACACTCGGGAGCAGCCGACCGACGCGCTGGTGGCGCGTGATGGGACGGGCGATGTGGCCGATCTTCTTACCCGCGGCACCTATTTGGCCCGCATGGGAGACTGTGAGGCCTGCCACACCGCACCAGGGGGCAAGCGCTTTGCCGGGGGGGTCCCCTTCAAGACGCCGGTAGGTGTCATCTACTCCACCAATATCACTCCGGAGCCCGTCAGCGGCATTGGGCGCTATACCTTTGAGCAATTTGATCGCGCCATGCGCCAAGGTGTTGCGGCGGACGGCCACCCCCTCTATCCCGCCATGCCCTTTCCGTCGTTTGCCAAGGTGTCGGCCGAAGATATGCGGGCGTTGTACACCTACCTGATGAAAGCGGTTGAGCCGGTGCGCCAGACCAATCGGGAAAGCGATATTCCTTGGCCTTTCAGTATGCGCTGGCCTTTATCCCTCTGGAAGCTGTTCTTTCTGGACGACACGCCGTTTACCCCCGACACGACCCACGATGCAAGCTGGAATCGTGGGGCGTATATCGTTCAAGGTCTTGGACATTGCGGCTCCTGCCACACGCCACGGGGCATTGGTTTTCAGGAAAAGGCCATGGATCAGCACGGGGTCCGGGGGGTCGATTTCCTGGCAGGCTCTACCGTGGAAGGCTGGCATGCCAAGAACATTCGCGGGATTGCTACAGCAGCCGAACTGGTGCAATTACTCAAAACCGGACGCAATGCGCACACCAGTGTCTATGGCACGATGACGGAAGTGGTGCACTTTAGCACGCAATACCTCTCTACTGCGGATCTGGATGCGGTGGGCCAGTATCTGGAAAGCCTGCCACCCGTTCAAAGGCAGACAGCGGTTCGGAAAACTCCGGTAGCAAGTAAACCAGACGCGCTTTTCACCACGGCAGGGGGCCTGGGTTACGTTCAGTTTTGCGCCAGTTGTCATCGGCTGGATGGCCGGGGTGTAGCCCCCTTGTTTCCCCCGCTGGCAGGCAATTCGGCCATTTTATCCGAAGATCCCACCTCGCTGATCCATATCCTTCTGGAAGGTGGCCAAACGGCGCAAACCCAAGCTACTCCACGCAGCTTTGCCATGCCGGAATATGGGGGGCTGAGTGATGCGGAACTGGCCCAGATACTGAGCTTCATCCGTTCCCAGTGGGGCAATGATGCAGGGGCCATTTCGGCCAGGAATGTTGCCAACGTACGCCAGGAAGTGCTGACCCGTGCCCCTGTACCCCCTGCTTTCAATCCGCCGCGGTTGGCAACCATCCTGCAGCAAGCCAACGCCCAGGAGGTCATTCGTGGTGTGCAGCTGATCCTCGATACTAAAAGAATGCTGCCCCAGCAGGTGGGCGCTCAAATGAATTGCACCAGTTGTCATCTGCAGATCGGAACCATGGCCAAAGCCTCACCGTATGTGGGGCTGGCGGGGATATTCCCGGCTTATTCGCCGCGTGCCGGTCGGGTTATCGACTTGCAGGAGCGCATCAATGGGTGCATGAAACGCTCCATGAATGGCAAGCCGTTAGCGCGGGATTCTCAGGAAATGCGGGAGATGGTGGCTTACTTTGAGTGGCTGCGGCAGTTTGCCACGGCCCAGGACAAAACGCCCGGGCGCGGCATCGGGCACATCCCATCTACGCTGGTTCCGGACCCTGTACATGGCGCCAAGGTCTACCAGGATGCTTGCGCAGTGTGCCATGGCAAGGACGGAGAGGGAACCCGGGAGGCCGATGGGGCCTTGCAATTCCCGCCCTTATGGGGACCAGATTCCTTCAATCTGGGTGCAGGGATTGCCCGCACCTTCAAGGCCGCGGCTTTCGTCAAAAGCAATATGCCCATCGCGCATGGCCCAGGGTTTCCCCTGGGCCAAGGGGGGTTGACGGATCAGGATGCCGTGGATGTGGCGCAGTATTTTACGCATCAACCGCGTCCTGATTTCGCCGCTAAACCGCACGATTGGCCCAGGGACCCCAAACCTGCAGACGCCCGATACTGATGAGCGGTGCTATCTTGTCCGCTCGGGCCCTTGTTACATCATGAATTGACGGCGTTAGGCTGAAGGTTTTGGGCCACGAAGTCCCAGTTCACCAGACTCCAGAAGGCGTCGAAATAGCGGGGACGCTCGTTGCGATAATCCACGTAATAGGCGTGCTCCCACACATCACAGGTCAGTAGCGCCAGTTGATTCCATTGCAGGGGATTTTCGGCATCATTGCTGTTACGAATGGCCAGAGAACCTTCTGCGGTTTTTACCAGCCAGGTCCAGCCCGAGCCAAATTTGGTGGTGGCGGCGGTCTTGAATTGCGCTGCAAACTGCTCGAAAGATCCAAAACTGCGGTCGATGGCGGCGGCCAGTTCTCCGCTGGGTTTGGTGCTGGGTTGCGGGGTGAGTCCATACCAGTAAAAATTGTGATTCCACACCTGCGCGGCATTATTGAACAGGGGACCGCTGGCCTTTTTGATGATCTCCGGCAAGGACAGGGTCGCAAATTCGGTTCCTTGGATAAGTTCATTCAATTTATTGACATAGGCACGGTGATGCTTGCCATAGTGATACTCTAGCGTTTCTTGCGAAATTTGGGGAGCCAGTGCATCCATGGAGAAGGGTAAGGTCATGAGTTCATGGGTCATTTCGATTTCTTCCAAAGTAGTTGGTAACTAGTTGAAGCCATTATAGTTTACAGCGAAAACAAGGCCTTCGTACAGGGGCTTGATGGGTTATCTTACCGCATTTTGATACCAGGCCGGTGCCAAGCGCGCGCCCCAGGCATCCCGTAACGAGCGCAGGGGCGTTGGGTGGGCGCTGGGGCATCAGGGCAATCCGTACATGTCAGGAGAAGAAGATTTGAGTAGCGATGACAGCATGACCCAACTCAGGGACCCGCAACCGGTTGACGTCTCACAGGTCGGCAGGCAAGCCCCAGCCCTGGAGGCCTGTGCTCGCCGCTTGGAGCAGCATCCAGATTATAGAGTGCTGCGGCGCTTGCCGACGTGCTTTACCACCCAGGCAAAACCCGCTGGTGGCGTGGCCAGCGCCCTGCTTGTGGATACGGAAACCACCGGGCTCAACCCGGAGGTCGACGAATTGATCGAACTGGGCTTGGTGCGTTTTGAGTTTGATACGGCCACGGGTTTGGCGTTACGCGTGGTGCAAAGCTACGATGGGCTGGAACAGCCGGCAGGGGGGATTCCTCCCGGCGCAACCCGCATTCATGGGATTACCGAGGCCATGGTGAGTGGCCAGCGCATCGATGATGCCCGCGTGAACGCCTTGCTGCGTGGTGTGTCTTTGGTCATTGCGCATAACGCCACTTTCGATCGACAGTTTGTGGAGAAACGCCTGCCCCAGTTCCGGTCGGTTCCCTGGAGCTGTTCACTGAAGGAAATTCCTTGGGCGGAAGAGGGGTTTGGTTCGGCCAAGCTGGATTATCTTTTAGGGTGTATCGGTTTTTTTCATGAGGCGCACCGGGCTGAAGCGGATTGCATGGCCCTGCTGCATATCCTGCAATATCCTCTGCCGGTGAGTGGTGTGGTGGGGATGCAGCACCTGTTACGAGCCCAGCAAACACCAGGAGTCAAAATCTGGGCCAGGAACAGCCCTTTTGATAACAAGGACCAGCTTAAAACTCTGGGTTATCGGTGGGACGCCGCAGAACGTTGCTGGGTGCTGGAGACGACTCGAATGGATCTGGAGGAGGACTTGTCACGTCTCAAACAGTCCGGATATAACGGCAAGGCGGCCCGGGTCGAGCTGGAAACACGGGATGCGCTGACGCGCTATTCCAACCGACCGGGAGAGCGCAGCCAGCGGCTCATCTAGCAGACCGTTCCTGTGCCGTTTTCAGGGATGCCTTGGGAGGAGTCGGAAGATTTGGTCCGCTCACCCCGCTGGAGAAATACCCGGGCGGCGTCTTTTCCATTTGACGATGCGGCGATAACTGACTACGTAGTACAGGCAATACCCCAGGGTCAACAGCAGGAGAGCCTGTGTGGAAAACCAGACGGTGCTGGCCAGCAGGGACAATAGAAGAATGGGGAGAAGAATATACCGCGCCACGCAGTTATTGCGCGTTAATTGGCTGACGCTGGATCCGTTACTGCCGCAACGGGGGACGATGCGTCGATAGATCAAGGTGTGCAAGTGCAGGGCATCGGGCTGACCGGGTGAACGACCGCGGATGATTTTGCGCCGATACATGCTAAACAGGGTCTCGAAGACCGGGTAGATCAGCAAGACCACTGGGTACCAAGGGGATACGTCGGGATTGCGGCTGGTAAGAAGCACCGCTTGTTCCGCCAACATGAAGCCCACCAGGTAGGCGCCGCCATCTCCCAGAAATAATTTTCCCCGGGGCCAGTTCCACACCAGAAAGCCCAGCAGACAACCGGCCAAAGCCAAAGAAGCGGCAAACACGAGGGGGTCGCCCACGCGGTTGGCCACAAAGGCCAGACCGGCAGAGACGATCAGCGCATAGGTGGCGGAGAGTCCGTTGAAACCATCGATGATGTTAAGCGCGTTGGCAACACCTCCCACCCCCACAATGGTGATGACCAGGGCAACAGGAACGATTTGCATAAGCGTGTCGACCCCTGGGATGTGCAGGTGGGTCAGGATGCCATTGAGCAGCCAGGCAGCCAGAGAGGCGGACAGCATGGTCAGGAGCAGACGTTCCAGAACACCCACCCGGCGGGTCACGTCCTCGATGATGCCACCTAAAAAAGCCGGTGTGCTGCACAGGATGAGCAAGCCGAATTCCCGTTGCAGAATGCCATCGGCGGTAAACAGCATGAAACTGGCACAAGCAGTCAAACCGGCAATCAGTCCGAGCCCGCCGATGCGCGGTGTGGGGTGTTGGTGCATTTTTTGTGGACCGCCACCCACCCCGTCCCGGGTAAAATGACCATGCATATGTTCGGATTTGACGATCAGGGTGCACACCAGCCAGGAAACCAAGACCGCCAAGACACCGATCGCGAGAGACAAGATGGTTTGAGCCGCAGGCAGGGAAGACTTATCGTGGCTCAAGGGCCGGGTGCCATGCGCAGGGACACATTGAAAAGGCTCCGGGGTGAGAGAACTGATATTGAACCGACCCTCCTGGCAGGCTAACAAGGCTTGTTGGGGATTATCCGAGGCAAACAGCACGACCCCATTGCGCATTCGGGTAGAGACAAAGGGTAAGGGAGGATCCTCCAAGGCCTGGGCCAGGTCCTCAGGGAGTTGTTGGAGGCAGGAGATGTGGCTGACGCTGCAAGTGGGGCATGCGGCCAGAAGCCTGCGCGCGGTTCTTCCGGACACTTCCTCACAGCTGGGTTGGGTGGAAAACGCGTGATACACGTAAGTCAATCGCAAGCCGGCGGGGTTGTGCACGGCGATCTCTATGACGGGGTAGTACTGGATGGCATGGCGCACGGAGGCCATGGCACCGACCAGAATCAGCAGGATGGTGACGAGCAGCGCGACCGTATGTTTTTTCATCATATGCATGGGGTAGTGGGCGAACACTCATCCAGGATTCTGCACTCATTATAGGTTTTAGGGAAATCCGGGGCAACACAGGGGGACTACAACCATGCAGGAGAATCCCGACCAAGCGGGTGTTGCAGAGGGAACGGAACCAGACGGCTTAAGCAGGAAGACGACTGGCGGGTAGTCGTTCCAGGAAGGTTAGAAGGCATTGCAGGATAAACCCCGGTTCGGGGGGGCACCCTGGAATGCACAGATCCACGGGGGTTACCTCGGACAAGGCCCCATGGGTGGCATAGCTTTCCCCAAATAATCCGCCGCTACAGGCGCATTCACCGAGAGCAACCACGTACCGGGGACGCGGGGTGGCCTCGATGGCTCGCAGCAGCGCTTGTACCATGTTACGGGCCACCGGGCCGGTCACCAGCAACAGGTCGGCATGACGGGGGCTGGCCACAAACCGGATTCCAGCACCCTCCAGGTTGTAGTAGGGGTTGCTCAGAGCGTGCATTTCCAGTTCGCAACCGTTACAGGACCCGGCATCCACGGCGCGTATGGTCAAGGCACGACCGACGATTTTCAACAGCCGTTGGTGTGCTTCATGGGGAGCCAGATCGCGTGGCGCAGCGCACAGCACCGGGATTTCGGAAGGGGTTTGCGTTAGCCCAGGGTCTGACCCGTGATTGGTGTCAGGTGTCAGAGAAGTGGCGCTGCTTGGCCGCGTCAGGGAGCCGGGTTTTTCGGTGCACAGACCATGTCGGGTGATCTGGTTGAATAATTTCCACATGATTATTGGGCTTCCTTCCAGGCCCAGCCAAGGTCTGGACGCTTTTGCCCTTGGGTGGGCAGTGGGAGACTATTGATCATGGCCAGAATAACAAAGATTGAATGATTTGTTGATCAGGGGAAAATCGGGCACGATGTTCCCCAGGATGGCGTGTTCCAGTACCGGCCAGTTTTGCCAGGAGGGGTCATGCAGATGGATGTCACGCAGGGTGAGAGAATCGCGGTGATTTTCCAACTGTAACGCCACCTGGATTTCGCCACGCCAACCTTCCACGCGCCCCAATCCCCGCACCGCATGGGTTGATGCCAGGTTCTGTTGGGCAGCGACGGCGGGTCCTGGCGCCGGCAGATGATCGAGAATGAGGCGAATCAGGCGCAGGGATTCGAGCGTTTCATCAAATCGCACAGCAACCCGAGCGGCCACATCGCCTTCTTCCCGCAGTGCCGCTTGAACATCCAGAGCGTTGTAGGGTGCCCAGTTCCCATGGCAGCGCAAATCAGCGGCCATGCCACTGGCGCGACCAGCAAGGCCTGTCAGCCCCAGCTGTCGAGCCAGGCCGGGCAAGACCTGGCCCGTGGTTCCAAAGCGGTCCTGCAAGCCGGCATGGCCCTCGTAGATGTCCCGCAGGGTGAGTAATTCGGGTTCCAGCGCCACACACTGGGCATGAAGCAGGGCGCACTGGGTTTTGTCCAGATCTGTTCGCACACCGCCAGGCAGGATGGAATCCATCAAGAGGCGATGGCCAAACAGCGCTTTGGACAGGCGCAGCCAGTCTTCTCGCAAGCGCGAAAAATGCGCCAGCCCCACGGCAAAACCCGCATCGTTGCCCAAGGCGCCCAAATCCCCCAGATGATTGGCCACCCGTTCCCGTTCCAGCAGCAGGGCGCGCAACCACAGGGTGCGTTCCGCTACCCGCCAGTCCAGAGCGGCTTCCAAAGCCATGCAGAAGGCCCAGGAGTAAGCCACCGTACTGTCACCACATAACCGGGCGGCCAACTCATGACCCAGCAGGGCGGGTCGTTGCCGCCAGCGTGCTGCAGCGCCCTTATGGGTATAGCCCAGATGGGCCTCCAGGCGCAAAACTTTTTCTCCTACTACCGAAAAGCGGAAATGCCCCGGCTCGATGATGCCGGCATGAATGGGGCCCACGGCAATTTCATGTACCCCCTCACCAGTTACTGGAACAAAGGCATAAGGTTGGGGTGGGGCGCTTTGCTCACGCAGCCAACAACCATGGTCCAGCCACGGACGTTGGTCCGGCGCGTCAAAGGCCAGACTGAAATCAGCCAGGTCGACGGCGGCGCGTTGCAGACGATTGGCTGCGGGAAAGAGCGGACTCAGGTCTGGAATCTTTTGCGCTTTACCCAGCTCCAGCCAGACCCACGCCAGGGTTTCTTCCAGGGCGTAGGTGACATGCAGCAGGGTTGCATGGGCATCCGGCCAAAGTGCCACCAGACGACCTCCGGCCTGGTGGATGCGCTGGGCAAGGGGCCACCACTGCGCGCCGGGGCAAGGTCCATGCCAGACGGGAAAGGGGCCAGGCAGGCGTTGGCAGTCGGGACATAGTTCCTGCAGCAGGCGTTGCAGAATGGTCCGTTGGAGGGGGGGGGCTGAGGAGGTCATGGTAGACAGGGCAAGAGGGGGTTATCCACCCAATAAACGGGCTGATTGCTGGTACCACTGTTCCAGGGCCGGGGGAATGTAGAGTCCCAAGCAAAGCCCTGCGGCCAGATGAACGAAAACAGGAATCAATGCCGGCGGGTGACGCAAGGTAGGTAGGGTGGTGGAACCAAATACCATGGGTTGAATGCGTCCAAAAATGGCGGCAAAAGCCACTCCTAACGCCAGCAATAAAAATGGCGTGGCCCAGGCATGGTCACGCATGGCGGTGGTCACGATCAAAAATTCACTGGCAAAGACCCCGAAGGGGGGCATCCCCAAAATGGCGAAGGATCCCAGAATCAAGCCCCAGCCCAGGGTGGGGCTGATCTGCAAAAGACCTCGAATATCCTCCATGACTTGGGTTCCTGCGCGTTGGGTGGCATGGCCCACTGCAAAAAATATGGAGGATTTGATCAGTGAATGCACCGTCATATGCAGTAATCCCGCAAAGTTGGCCACCGCTCCACCCATGCCGAAAGCAAAGGTGATCAAACCCATATGTTCGATGGAAGAGTAGGCAAACAGTCGCTTCACATCCTTCTGCCGGGAAAGAAAAAAAGCAGCCGTCACCACCGAGAGCAGCCCGAATCCCATCAGTAGTTGGCTTGCCAGACTGGAGTGTAACGCCCCATCAGTCAGGATCTTGCAACGTAGCAAGGCATAGAGGGCGACATTCAACAGAAGACCGGACAAAACGGCCGAAACGGGTGTGGGTCCTTCGGCATGGGCATCGGGAAGCCAGTTGTGCAGGGGGACCAGCCCCACCTTGGTCCCATACCCGATGAACAGAAAGGCAAAAGCCAGCGTCATGATGTCCGGGTCCAGGGCCCCCTTCACGGCATTCAGTTGGGTCCAGAGCAGCGCCCCCCCGTCCGGGGGAATGATTTTTTCTGCCGCCATGTACAGCAAAACGGTTCCAAACAGGGCCTGTGCGATGCCAACGCCGCACAGGATGAAATATTTCCATGCGGCCTCAAGGCTGGCTGGTGTTCGGTACAGACTGACCAACAACACGGTGGTCAGGGTTGCCGCCTCCATGGAAACCCACAGGATGCCCATGTTGTTGGTGGTAAGGGCCACCAGCATGGTAAAGCTGAAGAGTTGGTACATGCTGTGATACAGGCGCAGGCGATTGGGCGTCATGCGGCCATGGTCCCGCTCCACGCGCATATAGGCACGGGAAAACAGCGCCGTGGTCAGGGCGACGAAGGCCGTCAGACTGACCAGAAACACATTGAGAGAATCCAGAAAAAAGCTGTGATCCCAGGCGGAGGAGGGGCCGTTGGCGATGACCTGACGGGTCAGGTCGCAGGCGCCCAAAAACGTCAACAGGCAAAACAGGGCGTTGACTTCGGGGGCTTTGTCGCGTTGTCCCATCAGGGCCAAAACCAGACTGCCCAGCAAAGGCAGGAGCAGGACGGGCAGCAAGGGGTGCCAAAGGTCATTCATCACGCAATTGTTCCAGGTTGCTCATATCCAGGCTGTCAAACTGTTCGCGAATGTGAAACAGAAACACACCCAAAATCAGAATACCCACCAGAACATCCAGTGCAATACCCAGTTCCACCACCATGGGCATGCCGTAAGTGGCGGAAGTGGCCGCAAAAAACAGTCCGTTCTCCATGGAAAGAAAGGCAATGACCTGAGGCAAGGCCTTGGAGCGGGTGATCATGGTCATGAAGGACAGTAAAACGCAGGCCAGGGCAATTCCCAGGGTGCCCCGTGCCACTGAGCTGGACATTTGCGAGAGCGGTTGTGCCAGGTAAAAGGCCAACATGACCAGCAGGATACCCAGCAGCATGATGGTTGGGATATTGATCAGGGTCTCTACTTCGCGACGCACCCGCAGCCGATCGATGACGCGATAGAGTAAAGCCGGAATCAATAGTACCTTGAGTAACAGGGTGAGCAGTGCCGAATAGTACAAATGGGGTTGGCTGGTGACGTAGCCCACCACAGTGGTGGAAAGCACCAGTGTGATGCCTTGCAGGGTAAACAAATGGATGAGCGTGAGAATGCGTCGCTGGGCCAGCATGGCAAAAGAAAGCATCAGCAATAACGCCGCCAAAAGGTTGATGAACTGCGCGATCAGGGCGCTCATGCGGCTTTTCCAAAGGGAGTGAGAAGAAGGGTGATCAGCATGCCAATCACGGCCAGCAGAAAAGCCGTGGCCAAAAATTCCGGCACCCGAAAAATGCGCATCTTGGCGCTGAAGGTTTCCAGTAAGGCCAGCAATGCTCCTCCCACAGCCAGCTTGAACACCAACAGAGGCAGCGCCAGCAGGAGCAATAAGGGGGTTTTGGCGTTGGCGATTCCCCAGGGAAAGAACAAGGCCAATCCCATGCAGGAGTAAGCAAATAACTTCAAGCTGGCGGCCCATTCAAACAGAGCCAGGTGGCGTGCGGAGTATTCCAGGATCAGAGACTCATGAATCATGGTGAGTTCCAGATGGGTAGTGGGATTATCCACCGGAATGCGTGCATTTTCTGCCAGGGAGACCAGTGTGAAAGCCACACCGGCAAAGGCCAGGCTGGGATGAATCACCAGGGTTTGGTGGGCCAACCCTTCCACGATGGTGGACAGGGAAGTGGCTCGGGAAATGAGGGAAGCCGAGAATAGCACCATCAGTAATGCGGGTTCGGCCAGAAATCCGATCAGCATGTCTCGTCGTGCGCCCAAAGTCCCGAAGGCGGTTCCCACGTCCATGGCGGCCAAGGACAAAAACACCCGCGCCAGGGCAAACAAGCCCACCAGGGCAATGGCATCAGCCGCGGGGGCCAAGGGCAGATCCGTGGACAGCGTGGGGATGATGGCGCTGGCCAATACCATGCAGCCAAAAACGATATAGGGTGCGGCGCGGTACAGTGGGGAGGCCTGGTGGGCCACGATCAATTCCTTGTGAAACAGTTTGTGCAAGGTGTAGTACGGTTGGAACAGGGAAGGGGCCGTCTTGTTTTGCAACCAGGCCCGCCACTGGTTGACCCAACCGGTAAGCAAGGGAGCCAACAGCAAGGCCAGCAGGATATCCAGCAACTGGGCCAATAGACTAAGCCCGTTCATCGTTTCACCAGCAAAAGAATGGCGATGAGGGTGAGAAAACTGTACAGCAGGTAGCGTGCAATGCGGCCTTGCTGCAAGTGTCCCACGGTGCGGGAACAGACGTTCAGCATCAGCACGACGGGTTGATAGAGCCAGTTCCAGAAGGGATCGAAAATTTGAACCCGGTAGTGGGGGGCCTGATCGAAGGCGCTGGGTAGCTCGCGTTGGAGTGTGAAAAAGGGCTCAAAAATCTGCCGGATGGGCTGTCCAAAACCTTCCGCAGTATCTTGCATGCGCGGGGTTTGGGCGGCAAAACCACAGTCCCAGGGTGCCCCACGGCGCAGTTGCCCGTGGTAAAACCAGCGTACGAAGGCATAGGCCAGCAGTGAGCAACTCACAACGCCCAGCAGGAAGATGATTGGTCCGTAGCTGGCACTTTGCTGTGCCACCGGGATCAGCAACCAGAAAGACTGTTGGGTGACTTCCGCCAACGAGGTTCCCGTCAGAAGGTGCATGGTTTCATGCGTGAAGGCCAGTAAGGGAGCGGGAAACAATCCCAGACCCAGACAACCTGCCACCAGCCAGAGCATGCCCAGGCGTTCCAGCCAGCGGGCATCCTTGGCCTGTGCCAGCTTGTCCTCCCGGGGTTGCCCCAAAAAAATCACGCCATAAAATTTCACCATGGTGTATCCCGCCAAAGCAGCCACCAGGGCAATGACCGCAGCCACCACCGGTACCAGCATGTTGAGGAAGGAGTTGGGTAGCCCGGGAGTAAACAGAAAGCTTTGCAGTAACAGCCATTCGGAAACGAATCCTCCCAGTGGAGGCAAGCCAGCGCTGGTCAGGGTGCCGATCAGGGTGAGCCAGGCCACCCAGGGCATGGTGCGAATCAACCCTCCCAACTTGCCCAAGCTGCGTTCATGGGTGGCGTGCAGCACCGAACCAGTGGCCAAAAACAGCAGGCTTTTAAAGCAGGCATGGCTGAAGGCATGATACAGCACGGCACTCAAAGCCAGGGCCGCCATGGGGTACATGTGATAGGCGCTGAAGAGTGCCGCCAACCCGGTACCTGCCAGCATGAGACCCATGTTTTCTACCGAGGAATAGGCCAGTAGGCGCTTCATGTCCACCTGAACCGCCGCATACACCACGCCAAACAAAGCAGTGGCCAACCCCAGTCCCAGTAGCACTACGCCCCACCACCATTGGGGGGTATGCAAAATATCGAAGGTGATGCGCAACAGCCCATACAGCGCGGTTTTCAGCATGACGCCGCTCATCAGGGCCGAAACGGGAGACGGTGCTGCGGGGTGGGCTTCTGGAAGCCAGATATGCAGCGGCAGCATGCCCGCCTTGGTACCAAACCCGAACAGAGCCAGTAAAAAGCCCAGGGATGCTGCTGCGGGGGGTAACTGCTGGGTCCGCAGATTCTGAAACGTATAATCACCCGTGTGGGCTTGCAAGACTCCGAAGCACAGTAAAATGCCCACTGCACCCACGTGAGCCATGAGCAGGTACAGATATCCGGCGCGCCGGATTTCTGCCAAACGATGGTTGGCGATGACCAAAAAATAGGAGGAGAGAGCCATGCTTTCCCAAAACACCATGAAGGCATAGGCGTCGTCGGCAATGATCACCAGGGTCATGCTGGCCAAAAACAGATGAAATTCAAAACAGAGCAGACCAGGCGGGGTTCCCTCACCCTGACGGAAATACCCTCCGGCAAAGAGGGAAATTCCGGCGGAGCAGGCGCCGATGAGCATCAGAAAAAATGCAGCCAGGGCGTCTAGACGAAAATGAAAGGGTAATCCGGGAAGCCCCAGAGGCAGAATGAGCGTATGTGGGGGCGTATCGAGCGCCAGCGCTGCGGCCCCGAACAAACATAATCCCACCAGAGCGCCTGCGGGAAACAAAACCCGCGCAACCAGTTTGAGGTGACGTAAGGCCATCAGGCCCAGCGTGCCAATCAGCAGCCAGGCCAGTACCGCCCATAGAACGAAATCCAGTGGCATTGTGACGCCAATATTCCTTCTGATAAGGTGCGTGAATCAAGCCACACAATAGCGCGAAGCGCGGGCGCGTGGCAACAGAAAAATGATGCCAGGCTGTGATCTGCGTAGACTCTACCGTACGCTACGGTTGGTACAGTAGTCATCGGCCCTTCCGCTCGCAAGGCGCTTGGTATAAAAACAGGGAGATAGATGGCGTTTCTCAGGAGGTTGGGAATGAACAGGGAACAACAGGATCGCTACTGGATGCAGGTGGCGTTGCAGTTGGCCGACGAGGCCGCAGACCAGGGCGAGGTTCCCGTGGGGGCTGTGCTCGTCCATGAAGGGGGTATCATCGGTCGCGGAGCCAATGCACCCATTGCCCGCCTGGATCCCACTGCCCACGCGGAAATTCTGGCTTTGCGCGATGCCGCCCAAAACCTGGGCAATTACCGCCTGCCCGCAAGTACGCTGTACGTGACTCTGGAGCCCTGCGTGATGTGTGCGGGGGCCATATTCAACGCGCGGGTGGAACGGGTCGTATTTGCCGCGAGTGATCCCAAAACAGGCGCCTGCGGGAGCGTGATCAATCTGTTTGCCCATCCCGGGCTCAATTATCATGCGCACCTTTGCGGCGGAATCGAGGCCCAGGCCAGTATTGCCCGTCTCAAGGCCTTCTTTGCCACGCGTCGTGGGTAAAGGCGTGCGTAGGTGGGCCTTGAGTTTCGCCCACCCCGGTGGGGACGCGCAAAGAGTGATCGGGGAACGGGATTTCACGCTAAAATGTTGCTTTGATGTCATTTCCCTCGCCCCGTGACCGCCTCTGATCCTGCCTTCGTTCATCTGCGCCTGCACACCGAATTTTCCATCACCGATGGCATTGTGCGTATCGAGCAGGCCATCGACCGCGCCTGCGCCGAGCACATGGGCGCTCTGGCCATCACGGATCTGGGCAATCTCTTCGGCCTGATTCGGTTTTACACCCAGGCACGCAAAAAAGGTCTCAAACCCATTGCGGGATGCGATGTCTGGATCAGTGACCAAACAACGCACGCCGAGCCTTTTCGGCTGTTGCTGCTGGTGCGTGATCATGCGGGTTATCTGGCCTTATGTCGCTTGTTGTCGCGCGCCTGGCGCGAAGGCCAGCACCATGGTCTGGCCTGTATCGAGCGCTCCTGGCTGGAACAGGAAAAAGATGGCCTCATCGTGTTGTCCGGGGCCCATCAGGGAGACATCGGCCAGGCGCTGGCCACTGGCCAGGAAGCCTTGGCCTACGAGCGCGCCCGCGCGTGGGCTCGGGTGATGGGCGATGCCTTCTATATGGAATTGCAGCGTACCGGAGACCCGCATGCCGATGCCTGCGTGATGGACCATCTGCGTGTGGCAGCCGATCTGGATATTCCCGTGGTGGCCACCCATCCGATCCAGTTCATGGAACCTGAAGATTTCAAGGCGCATGAGGCCCGGGTGTGTATTGCTCAGGGGCGGCTCCTGGCAGATGCCAAACGGCCCCGTTTCTTCAACGAGCAACAGTATTTCAAATCCCGGGAGGACATGCTCGCCCTGTTTGCCGATGTGCCCGAGGCCTTGCAGAATGCGGTGGAGATTGCCAAACGGTGCAACCTGGAGTTGACCTTGGGCAAACCGCGGTTACCCGAATTTCCTACTCCGGTGGGAGTGGGGTTGGACGATTTCATGGTACAGGAAAGCAAAAGAGGGCTGGAGCAACGCCTGCAATGGCTGTATCCCGACCCCGAGTTGCGCGAGCGTGAGCGTTCCACCTATTTGGCCCGTCTGGAATTTGAAACCCAAACGATCATCCAGATGGGTTTTGCCGGATACTTCCTGATCGTGGCAGACTTCATCAACTGGGCCAAGCACCATGAAGTCCCAGTGGGGCCAGGCCGGGGTTCAGGTGCTGGATCGCTGGTGGCCTTCAGCCTGGGAATCACCGATCTCGATCCACTCCGATATGACTTGCTCTTCGAACGCTTTCTGAATCCTGAACGGGTTTCCATGCCTGATTTTGACGTGGACTTCTGCCAGGATGGGCGTGATCGGGTGATCGACTATGTGCGCCACAAATATGGTCCGGACTGTGTATCGCAAATTGCCACCTTTGGAACCATGGCGGCCAAGGCGGTGATACGGGATGTGGGTAGGGTGCTGGATCTTCCCTACGGCTTTGTGGACCAGTTGGCCAAGCTGGTGCCCTTCGAGATTGGCATGACCTTGACCAAGGCGCGGGAACAGGAGCCGCAAATCAACCAACGGGCCCAGCAGGAAGAAGAAGTGGCAGAACTTCTGGTGCTGGCAGAAAAACTGGAAGGAGTAACCCGCAATGTGGGGATGCATGCGGGCGGCGTGCTCATCGCTCCGGGGCAGTTGACGAATTTTACGCCGCTGTATTGCCAGGAAGGCTCGGATGCCGTAGTCAGCCAGTACGACAAGGATGATGTGGAAAAAGTCGGTTTGGTCAAGTTCGACTTTTTAGGGTTGCGTACCCTGACCATCCTGGACTGGGCCGAACGGCATATCCGTGAACTACCTGATGACCCCCAGGCAGCCGGTTTTCGGGTAGCGGAAATCCCCCTAGATGATCCTCAAACCTATGCGCTGTTTGGCTCGGGTAATACTACGGCGGTTTTTCAACAGGAATCTCGCACCGCCAAGGATCTGGAAAAACGCTTGCAACCCGATCGCTTCGAAGACATCATCGCGCTCATGGCGTTGAATCGTCCTGGTCCCTTGCAGTCCGGGATGGTGGACGATTTCATCAACCGCAAGCAGGGACGGGCCAAGGTGGATTTCTTTCACCATGCCCTGGAGCCTGTATTAAGCCCCACCTACGGGGTGATCGTCTATCAGGAACAGGTCATGCAAATTGCCCAGGTGTTGGCGGGCTATACGCTGGGAGGCGCCGACCTGTTACGTCGTGCCATGGGTAAAAAGGATGCCACCGAAATGGCCCGACAGCGCACCCGTTTCATCGAAGGGGCCACCGAGCGAGGCACTCCGGTAAAACTGGCCACGCAGTTGTTCGATCTGATGGAAAAATTTGCCGAGTATGGGTTCAACAAATCCCACTCGGCAGCCTACGCGCTCATTTCCTATCAAACGGCCTGGCTCAAGTGTCATTATCCGGCCCAGTTCATGGCGGCTACTTTGTCGGGCGATCTGGATGACACCGACAAGGTGGCTTTGTTTGTGGAAGATGCGCGCCGCAATCATCTGGAAATTCTTCCGCCGGATGTCAACACCTCTGCATACCGCTTCATTCCCGTGAATGCGCGACAAATCCGCTATGGACTCGGGTCGGTGAAGGGCACGGGTGAATCTGCTGCGCTGGAGATCATGCGCGTGCGCGCGCAGGGAGCGTTCCAGAGTTTGTTCGACTTTTGTTTGCGCGTGGACAAACGCGTGGTCAACCGTCGCGTGGTGGAGGCTTTGATCAAGGCGGGCGCATTCGATGCTCTGGGTGACGAACGAGCGACCTTGCTGGCCTCGGTGGACGATGCCTTGTCCCTGGCAGAACAATCGGCCCGTAACAGCCATCAGGCCGGTTTGTTTGGGGAAGAGGAAACAACCCTGCAGGAGACGCTCCCCTTGACGGTGGTGTCTGCCTGGGGCGTGAAGGAACGATTAATGCACGAGAAGTCGGTGCTGGGGTTTTATTTCAGCGGACACCCCTTTGCGGCTTGGTATTCCGAAGTGAAAGGCATGATTTCACGGCAACTGGGTGACCTGGTTCCGCAAAATGATAAAGTGGTGGTGGCAGGCATCGTGGCCAGCACCAGAATTCAACAGACCCGGCGGGGACGCATGGGCATAGTGGTTTTGGAGGATGGAACAGCGCGCGTCGAGGTGGCCATTTTTAGTGAATTATTCGAGTCGGTTCGCTCTCAGGTCAGGGAAGACGCCATTCTGGTGGTAGAAGGGAAGCCGTCCATCGATCATTTCACCCAGGGAGTCCGCCTCACCGCCGAAGCGGTGCTGTCGCTGGAACAGGCGCGTGAGCGGTATGCACGGGAGTTGCGCCTGCGGATGAACGGGCATTCCCAGGTGGAGCAGTTGGTTCAGCTGTTCAAACCTTGGTTGCCTGGCACCTGCCCGGTGGTTCTGGAATACTCCAATGCGCAGGCCCGCTGCCAGATTCTGTTGCCCCCGGTGCGCTTGTCGGAGCCCTTGCTGCAAGGTTTGACGCACTGGTTACAACCCGAGAACGTCCAGATTCGCTATCCGGGGAGTGAGCGCTGAGCGCAGGATTCCTGCTTGGCATGAAAGGGTGGGCGGTTAACGGGTTTACTTCAAGCGTAGCCCGGGAGTGGCCCCCGCGTCCGGTGACAGCAGGTAGAGTCCTGTGCCGTCTCCAGCTGCCAGGACCATTCCCTGGGACTCGCCAAAGCGCATTTTACGTGGGCTCAAATTGGCCACCATGACAGTGAGCCGGCCTACCAGTTGTTCGGGTGTATAGCTTCCCTTGATGCCGGCGAAGACGATGCGTTGTTCCAGGCCGATGTCCAAGGTCAGGCGCAAAAGCTTGTCCGCTTCGGCAACCGTTTGGGCATCCACGATTCGGGCCACGCGCAAATCAATCCTGGAAAAATCATCAATGCCAATGGTGTCGGCAAGAGGGGGTAGAGCGGAGGGGGTGGTGGGCATTCCCTGCAGGGACGTGACGGCGGGAGAATCCACACTGTAGGGGGCAGTTGTTTGGGCGGGGGGCGTGGCTTTGTGGGGTGTTGTGGGGGGTTCCTGGTCAAGCGTGGCCAATCGGTCCAGTTGCTTGGGGTCGATGCGCGTGAGCAAATGCTGGTACGCCTGAATGCGCTGACCTGTCAGGGCCTGCGCAGGGAAGGCATGAGTCCATTGGAGCGGGAGAACACCCAGAAAAGATTCCGCCCGTTGCGCCAAAACGGGCAATACGGGTTTGAGAAACAAGGTCAGGAGCCGAAACAGCTCGATACCCGTGCTGCACACTTGTTGCAGTAGAGGGGCCTGATCAGGCTGCTTGGCCAGTTCCCAGGGTTTGTACTGGTCGATATATTGGTTGGCGGCATCCGCCAGCGTCATGATCTCGCGCAAGGCCCGGGCATAATCCCGGTCATCGTAGTGTTGGGCAATGGGTTGGGCGGCCGCGTAAAATGTCTGTAGCAAGGGAGTTGCCGACTCGGGGAAGGCAGGTGCCAGCCAACCATCGAAGCGCTTGGTGAGAAACCCGGCACAGCGACTGGCAATGTTGATGTATTTTCCCACCAGATCGCTGTTGACCCGGGCGCAGAAATCCTTCAGGTTCAGATCGATGTCGTCCATGCTCCCATTGAGTTTGGCCGCAAAATAATAGCGCAGATACTCGGGGTCAAACACCTGCAGATACTGATGGGCGGTGATGAAGGAGCCCCTGCTCTTGGACATTTTCTGGCCATCGACGGTAAGAAATCCATGAACGAACAGTCGGGTTGGCGTACGGTAACCCGCGCATTCCAGCATGGCCGGCCAAAAAAGCGAATGGAAGTAAAGGATATCCTTGCCAATGAAGTGATACAACTCCACGGGACTGTCCTTTTTCCAAACGGCATCAAAATCCAGACCGCGCTCCTCAGCCAGTTTTTTGAAAGTCCCCATATATCCCACCGGGGCATCCAGCCAGACATAGAAAAACTTGTCCACAGTACCGGGGATCTCGAAGCCGAAATAGGGCTTGTCTCGGGAGATATCCCAATCCGTCAAGCCGGTTTTGAACCACTCCTCCAGTTTGTTGGCGGCCTCTGGAGGAATGGTGCCTGAGTGGGTCCAGTCCCGAAGAAAGGATTCACACAAGGCCAGACGAAAGAAATGATGCTCGGAGGTCCGTCGGACCGGGGTTGCGCCGGAAAGTGCGGAAACAGGTTGGATTAAATCGGTCGGGGCATAGGAGGCACCACAGACCTCGCAGTTGTCCCCGTACTGATCCTTGGCATGGCAACGCGGACATTCGCCTTTGATGAAACGATCGGGTAAAAACAGGCTGCGTTGCGTGTCGAAGAGTTGCTCGATGGGGCGGATGGTGATGTAGCCCGCCTGCTGCAGTTGCCGGTAGATGGTTTCTGCAAGAACACGGGTTTCCGGGCTATGAGTGGTGTAGTACAGATCATGATGGACATGAAAGCCTTGGAAATCCCGTACATGTTCGGTGCGGGCCTTGTCGATCAATTCCTCGGGGGGGATGCCTTGGGCCTGCGCTGCCAGCATGACCGGCGTGCCATGGGTGTCGTCTGCGCAAATGTAGTGCACGGTATGCCCCTGCATGCGCTGATGGCGCACCCAGATGTCGGTTTGGATATGTTCCACCAGATGGCCCAGATGAATGCTGCCGTTGGCATAGGGAAGTGCGCTGGTGACCAGGAGGGTGCGGCTCATGTGCGGTTCTGATTTCATTTAAAATGCCCATTCTATCAACCTGGCGCATCTTCTTGCAGAATAGTTTCGGCAGGAACCCGGGTGCATTTTTTGGAGTCATCCTGTAATCTTGTCGTCTTGCAGTGTTCTTAACTGATCTAAATCCAGCAAAGGCAAATTCATGGCAACCACACACGCACAAATCGAATCCTTTCTTAAGGATTTTGTGGACCCCAATACCCATAAAACCTTGGGCAGCACCCGTTCGCTTCGGGAAGTGGTGCTGAGCGAGGGTAAAGTTCGGATCTCTCTGAACGTGGGATATCCGGCAAAATCTCTGGCCGAAGCGCTGGTGACGGCGCTGCAATCGGCCGTGGGTGCCATGCCCGGAATTCTGGCCGTGGAAGTGTCGGTCCAGTGGCAGATCAAGGCCCATGCGGTGCAGGCTGGGCTCAAGCCTTTGGCGGGCATTCGCAACGTCATTGCCGTGGCCTCGGGCAAGGGTGGAGTGGGAAAGTCCACCACAGCGGCCAATCTGGCCTTGGCCTTGCAGGCGGAAGGTGCGCGCGTGGGGATTTTGGATGCCGACATTTACGGGCCTTCCCAACCCACCATGCTTGGGGTTCAGGGGCGCCCAGAAAGCGCTGATGGTCAGACCATGACCCCGTTGCTCGGCCATGGCTTGCAAACCATGTCCGTGGGATATCTCATCGACCCCGACCAGCCCATGGTGTGGCGTGGTCCCATGGTCACGCAAGCCCTGGAGCAACTGCTGCGCGATACCCGTTGGGACGATCTGGATTATCTGATTGTGGACATGCCCCCCGGAACAGGGGATGTGCAGTTGACGCTGGCGCAAAAGGTTCCGGTGACTGGAGCGGTCATCGTCACGACCCCGCAGGATATCGCCATGCTGGATGCGCGCAAGGGTTTTAGGATGTTCGAGAAAGTGGGTGTGCCCATTCTGGGAGTGGTGGAAAACATGAGCACCCACATTTGTTCGCACTGCGGCCATGAAGAGTCGATTTTTGGTGCGGGTGGCGCGGAAAAGATGTGTGCCGATTTTGGTACCGAATTACTGGGATCACTGCCACTGCACATTCAAATCCGCGAACAAACCGACTCGGGCCGTCCCACGGTCGTGGCTGACCCACAGGGTGCGCTGGCCCAGATTTACGCACGCATCGCCCGCCGCGTGGCCTTGAAGGTGGCGCAGCGTAGCGAGGATCACCAAGCCAAGTTTCCCAAGATCGTGATTCAGAACACCTGAGGAATATCCTTCATGAGTATCAAATCGGACCGATGGATCAGAACCATGGCGCGCGAGCACGGCATGATCGAACCCTTCGAGGCCCACCAGGTGAAGGAATGCGACGGACAGCGTATCGTGTCTTACGGCACCTCCAGTTATGGCTACGACATTCGCTGTTCCGACGAATTCAAACTGTTCACCAACCTCAACTCCACCATCGTCGATCCCAAAAATTTCGATGCCAATTCCTTTGTGGACGTGAAAGCGCCCGTCTGTATCATTCCTCCCAACTCCTTCGCTCTGGCGCGCACGGTGGAGTATTTTCGCATTCCGCGTAATGTCCTCACGGTTTGCCTGGGCAAGTCCACCTATGCCCGTTGTGGCATCATTGTCAACGTGACCCCCTTCGAACCCGAGTGGGAAGGGTATGTAACCCTCGAATTTTCAAATACGACCCCCTTGCCTGCAAAAATATATGCCAATGAGGGGGTGGCCCAAGTGCTCTTTTTTGAATCGGACGAGGAGTGCGAAGTTTCTTACAAGGATAGACAGGGGAAATATCAGGGGCAGCAGGGGGTTACGCTGCCCAAAATGTAAAATGGACCACGCCTTGCAAGGGGCTTTACACCATGGGCTTTACATTAGAAAGCCCACAGCACCTTGCCGAGCAGGCTGCCAGCTACGGCCACACAGAGCAGGGCAAATACACGTCGTATCAGCGCTTCCGGCAGAGTGCGCGCCTTGATGCGCCCCACCGCCATACCCACCAGAACGCCCCCTACAAAAGGAATACCAATGCGCCATTGAATGTTTCCGATGGCAATCCACTGGATCAGGCCCCCCGTGGACACTACGGTGAGGACCATGAGCGAGGTGGCTGCAATGGAGTGGATGGATAGGGGGGTATGGCGACGCATGGCGGGAACCAGGACGAAACCACCGCCAACGCCTAGCAGTCCGGAAAGAAAACCAGTGAGAAGCCCCATGCGCATCATGGTCAAGGTGCAGCGCCGGGTCCAGATGAATCGTCCTTCACTGGGGTTGATCTGACAAGGGGGCTGCTGATCCTGGGGGATGCCTTCGTCAGACCAGTAGCGCCAACCCTGATACAACAGCAGCAGGGCAAAAGCAACCAGCAAGGGAAGGTTGGGAAGAAGTCGGGCCAGATGGATGCCTACGGGAGAGGCCAGCAAACCCATGAGGGACAACAACAGGGCAGCGCGGTAGCGCACGATCCCCTCGCGTAGCCCCATGAGGACCCCCACGGCGGATCCCATACTTACTGCGATCAGCGCAATAGGTGCAGAGCTGGCCACGCTTTGATGCATGGTCAGGATCAGTAACGGTGCTGCAACCACTCCTCCCCCCGCTCCCGTCAGGCCCAGTAAGACGCCTGTCCCGATCCCCAAAAAAATGGGTAATAACTCAGTCATGAGGCGTCCGGGGGGGTGCGCTGTGGCGGGTTATCAAGGGCGTGGCTGATTACTGTCATGGGCTTGTCACATCCATCTGTTTCACTGTTGGAGTCTTACCATGCCGCTTAGGAGGCCAAGATGCAATGCCCAACAGTTTATACGGAATTCAGTGATTCGGAACTATCCATTCTACCCTCCCAGAGCCGGGTGCGGGACGAAATGGATGATGCCACACTGGATGATCTGTATGCCGTCGAAGATACGGAAATCGATGATTTTCAACGGGGCGGGAAATAAAACGGGCAAGCGATCAATGCGTTGTGCCTGAAGGTTCAGACCCACAATCCCATAACCAGCCAGAACAGGAGCCCCCAGACTACAGCAAGCTCCCCGGGTGCCGGTGCAGGCCAGATGAGGACCGCGAAGGTCGCGCCCATCAGGGTCCAGAGCCGCATGAGCGTGTACTGTCGGTGTCGCAAAGTGGCATAGGCGTCACGGCGGGTGCGGAGGAATCGGCGTTGCCACAGTAGTAACCCTCCCCAAGGGGACCAGAGCAGGGCCCAATATCCCAAAGTGGCTAAACGATAGCAAACCTGATATTTGAATGTTCCCGGGTGGGCGTTGGCAAACGCCCAATGGCCTGCCCGTCGTACCATATCGCCCGACCACAGGTGTTGATCCTGCAGCCATTCCCGCCACAGTGGGTCCAGTGGCATGTTAGTGCGCTTCCTGTCGCTCGGAATCTTTCACCAACGGCAGGCATCCTGCCAGGACTTCCCCGTTCGCCTGTAACAACACGTAGTGCAGATCTGGTAACTGGGCCAGCATCGTTTCGGGGATCACCGGCAGATTTTGCAGGGCCTGCGCACGACCGGCACTGAGCGCGCGTCGTGCTCCGGTCAGCCCCCGGCTTTCCTGGGCGCCTAAAGAGGGTTGGTCCAATCGAATCCAGCTCGACCCGGCCCGTTCCGACCAGAGTTGACGGGAAGGGGCATCCAGGGTGCGGAATGCCATGAAATGACCCGCATTGCCAATCATCATGCGCGCCGCGCCTGTGCTCCCCAGGGCCACATCCAGATCAGCCAGGGTTTGCACCGCAAAGGTGACACTGATCCCGGACTCGCGACCCTTGTTCAACAACTGGATGAAGGCCGGGTTGGAGGTTTCCGAGGCCTCATCCACAAACAAGCGGATGGTGGGCGCATCCAGCCGGCCGTTGCGATACCGGTTGCCTGCCAGTGCTGCCAAATCGGACAGAATCAAGGCCCCCAGTGCCCGAGCGCGAGCGGTATCGGACAAGGCCTCCAGGGCCGCGTAGAAGATGCCACCCTGGCGGGTGATCTGGTCCAGGTTGAAGACCGCTGGGGCCGCTGCGCCAGAAGAATGATCCGGTGAAGGTCTTAGAAGCTTGGCCAGTACCCCGGTGGAAAGATTCTGGAGCAGCGGGGTGAGGGCAAGAATCATCTTTTGATAATGGGCACTATCATGTTGACACAGGGCTCGCAAGCCTTCCAGGGCTGTTCCCAAGGTGGGACTGGTGAGCGTGCAGCGCGCCAATTGGGCATGCAGGGTATGTCCCTGATCGGACACATGCTGACGCAATTCGGCAAACGACAGAGGGCGTTCCAATAGCAACAGCGCTTGAATGATGCGTTGCAATGTCAGCCAGGCAAATTGTCCAAACACGTTGTCTCCCTCGCGCAAAGGCAGCAAATAGCAAAGACGGCTGGCCAGTTCGGAGGCTTCGCGCCCATTGGCCAGCAGGTCCAGAGCCTGGCTTGCTTCGGGTTGCGAAGGCAGGAGTTGAAAATACGGTCGTTGGTGTTGGCGTGCAGCCCGGGCCAGCGCAGGGCGCAGACCCTCTCCTCCCTTGGGATCGAGCATGATGACCGCTTCCCCGCGCAGCAGGGCTTGCAGGGCCAGCAGTTTGAACAGTTGGGTTTTGCCAGTACCCGGAGCACCTACCACCAGGATATGCTCCAGACGAGGATGAGCCGGTAACCTCAGGGGCTTCCGGCGCCAGGAAAAATCCAGCAAGCGAGGCGTGATGCCCGGTTCCTGAGGGTCAGACAAGCACTGATGCAGTCGCTGGGCCAAAGCGCGGTTCCAGCGAACGCCAGAACCGATCCAGAAGGCCTGTGGGTGGTTGCGGACATGGTGCCAGAGTTGGGAGAGTTCAATCCACCGCACCCCTTCGCGCCGGCGGATGGGTTGACGAAAACAGGATGCGGCTGCCAGAAGGTTGAGGCCAGACCCCACGATGAGCAGACCGGATAAGGGACGCCAGTCCAGGTTCAGAAACTGGCCCAAGAGGTTTGTACCCAGCACGGCAAACCCCCATGGGGTCCACCAGAGAAGTCCTTTGGAACCCGTGACCATCAGTTGGTGGAGGGCCCGACGGCCAGTGTCAGTGCGCTTTGCAGACGATCCAGCGCCTGCGCCAAGGCCCCGCTGGCCACCACGCAGTGCACTTTTTTCCTGGTGCGGGGATGGATGCCTTCGGCCACGGCTCCTTGCGCAGCCGTCTGCAAACAGCCAGCGGCGACCAGGTGCTGAATCCATTGCCCGGGGTCGTCGGTGTCACGCTGCGCCTCCCAGATAACCAGCTCACGCTGCAAATCGGCTCCCGCCAAAGGCCAAAGTAGGTGCCATTGCTGATTGCAGCGCCACAAACGATGCGGGGGAGATTGGGGATTCCAGATGCCCCGTTGGACCAGGGAGCAGGCTGCGGTCACGATGGCCTGAGCAGGAGTTGCTTCCCTTGGGGGATGAATATTCTCGGCAGTCGCGCGCGCCTGGGGGTAGCCAAGGGTTGCCAATGCGCAGGGATAGTGCTCTTCAAAAAATGCCAATGTGGCCCCGGCAAGGAGGCGTCCTGCAAACAGTCCATAGGGGGCACTGGGCGGTGTCAGTGGTGGGGGACTGGCCTGCCATTGGACATGCGTGCATTGGTGGGCCTTGCTCCAACCACTGAGGCTACAGGAGTAGATCCCCCAGAAAATATCCTGGTGGACACCAGCGCCAGCGGTGATGCGCAGCGGCGCCAGCCCCTGGAACAGATACTGGAGCATGGCATCCAGACCCAAGTACAGGCGCTTTGCCGGGGCGCTGGGCTGAACCTGTTGCACCGCGCGGATGCCTTGCTCCAGGGCGCCACGCAGTAACAGGGGATGGTTCGACTCATGGGGGTGAACGAGGTTCAAAACCCATCCGCTCATGCGCTCCAGCGACGCCATCAGCACTTGTTCTGTCGCTTGAACATCCAGGCCCACAAGGGTTTTGAATTGCATCAATTGCGGATAGACCTGCTGCAAACACAGAGGGCCCGGTTGCAGGAGCAGCCAGGAATCGGACATTGACGATTTCATCCGACCGTCTTCGCAACAGGGGCCACGGCAATGCCTCGAGCGCTGATGCGATAGCCCTTGCGACGACAGTCCCAACACAGAAAATGGCGTGTCACTCGACCCCAGGGTTGGAGATAACGACCTTGACAGGCTTGGCAGCTGGCGCGTTGGAGGGATTTGATCTTGACCGCCTTGACCAGCCACCAGGCCCTGTCGATGGGCATCAAATCGCCCATTCCAGCGGCACTCAAGGCCTGTTGCAGTTGCCGATAGCTCTGGATCAGCAAATGACACTCGTCCACCGGGGGCACAGCCGATCGTTTGATGGCATCATAAAAACTGCAGAACAGGGATGCCTGCAAATTGTTGCGGCGCCGTAGATACCAAAGATCGGAGTTGGGCACTTGTCCCTTGCGGGGTGGTTCACCGTGAATTTCAAGCGATAATTTACGTAGAAACCAGCTGGACAAGCGTGTCATCTCCATGACGATAGGCACTCTGGCACCCAGTTGCAGCAAGCATTCCGCATGGCGGTACTGTTGAATTTCCGCCTGCAGGGCGCGTTTAGTGGACATGATCCAGCTCTCCTTCACCCAGCAGCAAGGCCCGGGGCAAGGCATCGGCACACCCTCGGGCGTACTGGCACAAGCTGCTCCAGACTGACGCACTGCGCCAGCGCAATCCCACCAGAAGCAGGGGGGTTTGTGCCAGATGACTGAGTTCATCGGTGGATAGGGACAACAGCGTATGGGCGACTTCCGGGGTAATACCCAGATCGAGCATGCCTTGATGTTGATCCTGGCGCAGGGCCTCGCGCGCCAGATAGAGCATGCCCAGATTGAGATCGGAAATGGATTTGTTCAACGTATTCATCATTGGTGCGGCCTCATGAAAAAATGGAATGCCATCTGGGTTTCACAGCACTCCCACATGGCGCTGATCACTATAGACAGGGATCGGGACTACGTCAGCAAGGCCCTGCAGGGCCGTCCCAGAGGTCTCAAAAACAGCTGTTCCCGATCAATGAGTTGGCTTGATCTTGCGGTAGGATCATGGGGTTCAATCAGGATGTTGTGCAGCGTGAGCCATGATATTTTTCTGTTCTGGCATTGTCGTTCAGGGGGTAGTGGCCCTTGCGAGTGCTTTTTTTGCAGGTCTGGGTAATAATGACCACACCGAGCAACCTTCCAGCATGATGCAACGATGACGAATGATGGCGTGGATTTCGAACGCAACCCTGAAAATCTTTCCGAGCAATCCCTGATCCTCCAGATTCAGGCGCTCGGACAGTTGCCTTCCCCTTCCGACACAGCGCTCAAGCTGTTCTCCCTGCTCAATTCCAACGATGCCGGACTGAAAGAGATTGCTGCGGTCGTCAAAAGCAATTTGACCCTGACGATTCGCCTGTTACGTCTGGCCAATCGTCCCGGCACGGGTGCTGTGCGCCCTGTGGCTAATGTGGAAGAGGCCTTGCTGCGTCTGGGTTTGAAGGTGGCCGTGCATCTGGCAACCGGTTTGTCTGTGCTCGACGATGCCCTGGCCCATCAACGCGCCGAGGTGAGCGCTTATCTCATCCTGTGCAGATGTTCTTTGGCTGCCGCAGTGGCTTCCGAGTGGTTGACTGATCATCCAGGTATTCCCGCCGCAGCCCCCGAAATGTTTACTACGGCACTACTCTCCCGTGTGGGGCAGCTGGCCCTGCTGCGTTTTTACCCCGAGGCCTATGGCCCCATGGTGGAAGCCGTGCGCGAATCTGGAGCCCTCATTGCCCTGGAACGGCAAAGTTTTGGGGTGGACCATGTGGCGGTGGGACAAGCCCTGCTGCGTGACTGGGGCTTTCCAGAAATCCTGGCGGATGTGATTCAGGAGTCGGAGTTGCATCCCGAGAGGGCGCACCAGCACGACCGTAAATCCATCATGGCCCAGGTGTTGCGTTTTTCCTGGGAGATGGCGCCTGCCCTGGAGCGGGGGGATCTACCCCTGTTGCAGCAGCGCTTGAGGACGGCTTTGGCTGCGTTGGGACTGGACCAGCCTCTGGCAAACCTGGAGGAGCAAGCCCAGTTTCTGTATCGGCAATGGCAAGTGTGGGAAAAGGATCAACTGCCTGCTCGTCCCACAGCCGTTGAAACCACTGCACCCTCCGAGATGACCGCTGATCCTGCCAGGGAGCCCTTGACCATTCTCCTCTGTCATCCCCGGGCACTGTACCCGGAAGGCTCCCTAGAAGCCCTGGGGGCAGCGGGTTTTGAGGTTGTTACCTGTACCACGTTGGAAGAGGCGGCGCGGCCCGCTGCCTTGAATCAGGTCAGTATGCTGGTAGCCTGGATGGACGGAGTATCCCTATCGATTCAAAACCAGGGGCTGTTTTCTGTGCTCAATGACCGGGCACATGCACTCCTTGTTTTGAGCGATCAACAGGACCAAACGCTGCAGGCCGATTGGATGGCCATGGGGGTGGATGCCATTTTGCCCCTCAATACCGGTAGTGCCTTGCTATGTGCCCAAATTGTGCGCATCGCCGAGCGGGTGCGTCTGCATCAGGTACTGGAGCGGGAGCGCACCGCCCATCGCCAGGTCCTGTCCCAATTGGTGGTGACGGCGCGCAAATTGCATCACCAATCCTTGACGGACCCCTTGACCGAGCTGTCTAACCGGCGCATGGCCGAGGTATTTCTGAAACGTCATTGGGCGCAGTCCGAACGGCGGCGCACGCCCCTGAGCTGCATGATCATCGACATGGACCATTTCAAACTCATTAACGATCACCATGGACATGATGCGGGTGATCGTGTACTGCAAACCTTTGCCGAACTTCTCAACAACCAGTGCCGCCAGGAAGACTTGGCGGTGCGCTTCGGGGGCGATGAGTTTTTGCTGATTTGCCCCCTGACCCCTCTGGCCGAGCTGGAATTTGTACCGAAGCGCTTGCTGGCTGCGGCCAGCCAGTTGGCCCTGGATACCGGTCCCTTGCAGTTTTCCTTTGGTTTGGCCGAGCGCGATTTTGCAACCATGCGCGCGCCAGAAGACTTGTTACTGCTGGCGGACCAGCGTTTGCTGGCTGCCAAACAACGGCGTTGATCCACGCTGGAACGGCATTAAGCCTTGATCCAGGTCGGAATGGCACAATTTCCCGGTCATGAGCGAAGTGCCCTACTGATTTTTCCAGGGGCAGGCCTGGTTTTGGCCAGCCCTGATCCTGCCGAATAATTCTGCTGGCATGTCCTCCATTCCCTCCAGGACAGTGCTACTATCCAATGGTTATGATCAGTGGAATGATGATGACTGTACGGTAGAATTTATGCATAAGTAAAAATGATGTAATCAATCAAAATAATTTAATTTACTTATGCATCAAATCTTTTAAGATGCTGAACCAGCAGGACAACGAAAGCACGTACCCCAACGGAGGAAAAACATGGCTGTAAAAACATACAATGCTGGCGTGAAGGAATATCGCCAGACTTATTGGACCCCTGAATACACCCCCAAAGAGACAGACCTTCTGGCCTGTTTCAAAATCACCCCACAGCCCGGCGTGGACCGTGAAGAAGTGGCCGCAGCGGTGGCCGCCGAATCCTCCACGGGTACCTGGACGACAGTCTGGACCGACTTGCTGACCGATCTGGATTATTACAAGGGCCGTGCCTATAGCATCGAGGACGTCCCGGGCGACGATACCTGTTTTTATGCTTTTGTGGCCTATCCCATCGATTTGTTCGAAGAAGGTTCGGTGGTGAATGTGCTCACCTCCCTGGTGGGTAACGTTTTTGGATTCAAGGCATTACGCGCCCTGCGTCTGGAAGATGTGCGCTTTCCCCTGGCCTATGTGCTGACCTGTGGCGGCCCTCCTCAGGGCATTCAAGTGGAACGTGACCGGCTCAACAAGTATGGTCGCCCTCTGCTGGGCTGTACCATCAAGCCCAAATTGGGACTCTCGGCCAAAAATTATGGTCGGGCGGTTTACGAGTGTCTGCGCGGTGGGCTGGATTTCACCAAGGACGATGAAAACGTCAACAGTCAGCCCTTCATGCGCTGGCGTGATCGCTTCGACTTCGTCCAGGAGGCCACGCTCAAGGCTCAACGCGAAACCGGCGAACGCAAGGGGCACTACCTCAATGTGACCGCGCCTACCCCCGAAGAAATGTACAAACGCGCCGAACATGCCAAAGCCATTGGCGCGCCCATCATCATGCATGACTATCTCACCGGTGGCTTGACGGCCAATACGGGACTGGCTAACTGGTGTCGCGACAACGGCATGCTGCTGCATATTCACCGGGCCATGCATGCGGTGTTAGACCGCAACCCGCACCACGGGATTCATTTCCGGGTTCTGACCAAGGTGCTGCGTCTCTCCGGCGGCGATCATCTGCACTCCGGCACCGTGGTGGGCAAGCTGGAAGGCTCGCGCGAGGCCACCCTGGGCTGGATCGATTTGATGCGCGATGAGTACATCAAGGAAGACCGTAGTCGTGGCATTTTCTTCGACCAGGATTGGGGATCCATGCCGGGCCTGTTCCCGGTGGCATCCGGTGGGATTCACGTGTGGCACATGCCCGCACTGGTCAATATTTTTGGTGACAACTCCGTTCTGCAGTTTGGCGGTGGCACCTTGGGTCACCCCTGGGGCAACGCCGCAGGAGCTGCGGCCAACCGGGTAGCCCTGGAAGCCTGTGTGGAAGCTCGCAATCAGGGAATCGCGGTGGAGAAGGAAGGCAAGGCGGTGTTGACCAAAGCGGCCGAAAGCAGCCCCGAACTCAAGATTGCCATGGAAACCTGGAAGGAAATCAAGTTTGAATTCGACACCGTGGACAAACTGGATGTGGCGCATAAGTAAGCGCCTCATGGGTTTGTCAGGAACGACCATGAACGGCACGAGGATGACGCGGGAGGGGATTTCCGCCTGTGGAACACCACTCCCTGCCGTCATTCAACAGATCGTTGCACTAAATTATCGTAAGGAGTAGTCATGAGTGAAGTGATGGATTACAAGTCGCGCTTGAGCGACCCAGCCAGCCGCAAGTTTGAAACCTTTTCCTACCTGCCGGCCATGGCACCCGATCAGGTTCGCAAGCAAGTGGAATATCTGGTCAAAAAGGGTTGGAACCCCGCCATCGAGCATATCGAGCCGCAGTATTTGATGGATTCCTATTGGTACATGTGGAAACTCCCCATGTTTGGCGAAACCGATGTGGACAAGGTTCTGGCTGAAGCCGAGGCCTGCCATAAAGCCAATCCGGACAATCATGTACGGCTGGTTGGCTATGACAATTTCAGCCAGTCGCAGGGGGCTTCCATGGTGATTTTCCGCGGCAAGACTGTTTAAGGGTTGTCTCTATCTTTCCAAGCCCCCGTTGCCTGAGGGTGTCGGGGGCTTTTTTACGACGAGAAGGATCATGAACGATATCATTTCCCAATACCGGATTTCCACCCAACCTTACTACCGTCCGGTGGCCGATGAGGTGGAATTGTTTCAGGCCGCCTATACCGTGCGCATGCCCATGATGCTCAAGGGCCCCACCGGATGCGGCAAAACCCGCTTTGTGGAGTATATGGCGCACACTTTGGGCAAAGCGCTGATTACCGTGGCCTGCAATGAGGACATGACCGCCTCGGATCTGGTGGGACGATATCTGCTGGATGCCCAGGGAACGCGCTGGCAGGACGGACCGTTGGCCATTGCTGCGCGCCATGGCGCCATTTGTTACCTGGACGAAGTCGTAGAAGCACGCCAGGATACCACGGTGGTGATTCACCCTTTAACGGACAATCGGCGTGTACTGCCCCTGGAAAAAAAGGGTGAATTGGTCAAGGCGCATCCAGATTTTCAACTGGTTATCTCCTATAACCCCGGCTATCAAAGTTTGATGAAAGATCTCAAGCAATCCACCAAACAGCGATTTGGGGCGCTCGATTTCAACTATCCGGAACATGACGTGGAAGTGGAAATCGTGGCTCACGAAACCGGCGTGGCGCGTGAAGTGGCTGACAAACTGGTGTCCATTGCCGAACGTGCCCGAAATTTGAAGGGGCACGGTCTGGATGAGGGCATCTCCACCCGCATGCTCATCTATGCCGGCAGTTTGATTGCTACCGGGGTAAATCCCGAAAACGCCTGTCGTGTGGCTTTGGTGCGTCCCATCACGGATGATCCCGACATGCGGGATGCGCTGGACGCGGCCGTGACCACTTTTTTTTAACGCAGGAATGAGCCGGTATCGGGTCTGTGAGGGGTAGGCCATGGCAATACATCTCGAGGATTATGCAGAAACGCTAGAAGGGTTACCCGAAGCGTGTCGGCAGGCCCTGCAACAACAATGGCACGAAGCCACAAAAATGCTGTCGGCGCGGGGGCTGGACAATTATTTGAAGGGTGCCGGCGCTCTGAGCCGTTTGGGGCGTGGGGCCGATCTTGTGCTCAACTGGATCGAGGCCGCGCCACAAGTAGCCAAGGAGGTGGGGGAGGATATTCTGCCGGACTTGGCACAAACCGCTTTGGGGTTTGCCTCTCGAACCTCGGGCGCCGTGATCGAGCGCTTGCTCTCCAGTGCGCCCGTGGCGGCCAAACGCCTGGCGGATGGGGCTTTATTTGGCAGCTATCTGCAATTTCTCAATCATCTGATCGGCCAGGCCCCTCGTGGGGTGCGGCCGATGTTGGACAACCTCGATGTTTTGTTGGGCCAATTGACGCTGGGGGGGTTGAGGCGCTGGGCCTTGTGGGGCTCGCACGCACACCGAACCGATTATCCGGCCCAAATCGAGTATTTCAGCCTCACCTCCAAGGAATCCCTGGCCGTATTGCAAAAGGAGCGCAAGGGAACCCTGTTCGTGGACGTGCAACGGCGTATCAACATGTATCTGCGGGCCTTGTGGGCGCGCGATTTCTTCATGCGCCCCACTTCGGGTGACTTTGAAAGCCGTGAAGGCTACAAGCCTTTCATCGAGGGGTATTTTTTTCATTTGCCCGATGCTTTCGATGACTTTCCCGGAGTCTCTGGGGTTGAACTATACCGTGCGGCTGCGGCCCATTGTGCCGCCCATTGGGTGGCTACCACCGAACCCCTGTCCGCCGAAAACCTCAATCCCCTGCAAATGGCGCTGATTGCTCTGATCGAGGATGCGCGCGTCGAGACCTTGGCGATTCGGCGCTTTCCGGGATTGCGGCAACTCTGGAGTCAATGCCATACCATAGGGGCCGACCAGGCGGCTACTGCAGGGGATTATTTCAATCGCCTGGCACGCGCGCTGCTGGACCCCTCTTTTCAGGACCATGACTCCTGGGTGGAGCAAGGTCGCCTGTTGTTTGCCCAGGGTGCAGCACGCCTGGAAAGCAATCAATTGTCCTGGGACATAGGGGTATCCCTGGCGCATACCTTCCGCGAGAAAAAAATTCCCTTTCATCCCCGCAGCGATGTCTTGAGCGCACCTTATCGGGACGATAACCGCTATCTTTGGGCTTTTGAAGAATTTGATCAGGAGGCGGCCCTGGCCGCAGGCTATGCTGCTCCCAAGCAGGTGCGGCGCAAGGTTGGCCTGATGGAAATGGTCAATGAGATCGATACGGAACTGGCCGGGGACGACGCTCAGGAAATTTGGGTGCTGGAAACCGAGCTTTTTCCCTATGAGGATGAGGGGAAAAGCTATAACGATCTGGAGGGGAAGGAACCGGTTTCCGACCCCTTCCACTACGCCGAATGGGATTACCAGATCCAGCTGGAACGACCCAGTTGGGCTACGGTGGTAGAAAAGCGCCCCCGGTTGGGTGAGTTGCAAATAATTGACGAGATTGCAGCGCGCCATAAACGGCTGATTGCACAAATGAAGTTTTTGCTGGACGCCATGCAACCGCAGGGCGTTACACGGCTGCGCAAACTGGAAGAAGGAGACGACATCGACCTGAACGCCGCCATTGCCAGTACCATCGATGTGCGCATGGGGCTGCAGCCCGATCCGCGGATCATGATGCGCAGTGTGCGTAAAATCCGGGATATTTCGGTCCTGGTGTTGCTGGATTTGTCCGAATCCACCAACGATCGGGTGGCCGGACAGGATTTCAGCGTGCTGGACTTGACCCGTGAAGCAGCCGTGTTGCTGGCTGGCGCCATCGACAAGGTGGGGGACCCCTTTGCCATGCATGGGTTTTGTTCCGATGGTCGGCATGCGGTGGACTATTACCGTTTCAAGGACTTTGATCAACCCTATGGGGCCTTGCCCAAGGCGCGCCTGGCGGGGATGACGGGTCAATTGTCCACCCGCATGGGAGCGGCCATTCGTCATGCCAGCATGCATCTGAAGGCACAGCGTTCGGCCAAAAAATTGATGCTGGTCATCACCGACGGCGAACCAGCGGACGTGGATGTGCGCGATCCCCAATATTTGCGCTATGACACGCGCAAGGCGGTTGAAGAAGCGGCGCGGCACGGCATCATCCCTTTTTGCATGAGTCTTGACCCCCGGGCCGATCAGTACGTGTCACGCATTTTTGGTACCCGCAACTATATGGTCGTTGACCAGGTGAGTCGCTTACCCGAAAAATTGCCGCTGCTGTATGCGGGGCTCACCCGATAAGGGTATCCGTCAGGAGTCTGTTTGGTTCAGCGGTGCGCTGAAAGGAAAAGGGATGGAACAACGGTATAGAGGGGTGCATCAGGATATCAACGGCGGTATGACCCATGTGGCACAGATTTTTAAAGACGCGTGGGTGTTTGGACTGCTGCCAGA
Source organism: Ferrovaceae bacterium (assembly GCA_027449685.1). Taxonomy (GTDB): domain Bacteria; phylum Pseudomonadota; class Gammaproteobacteria; order Burkholderiales; family Ferrovaceae; genus JAJZHV01. Next base: position 67,512 of record DAIDLC010000006.1, read on the forward strand.
AACCGAAGATGGAGCCGGCTGGGGTGCCGGCCGGGTGCAGGCACTCTATGAAAAGGTCTATGCGCAATGGGAACGCTATGGGCATTTGCCCAGCAATTTGCCCCAAGACCTCAGAATCCGGCATGAGCGCATCCACCAGGAGGCCATCCAGCGGGGACGCGACTCGGGGTGGAACCCCGAGTTGGGTGAGGACGACTAACCCTTCCAGGGCTCATGGACCGGTTTTACCCGGGAGCTCGCTAATCATTCGGATCAATTTGCGCAGATTTTGACTTGGCGCAAAGCGCACCATGGCCGTTACCCATCAAAATCCCACTTTTAACTGGGGATGGATGGGATGGCGTACGCCGATTTGCCGTCATTTGTGCAGGCACTAGAGCAGCGCGGTGAGTTGCTGCGCGTAGTACAGCCGGTCAACCCCCATCTCGAATCCACCGTGCTTTGTCAACGGTCCCTGCAAGCCCAGGGCCCGGCCCTGTTGTTTACCCAACCCACGGGATCGCAGATCCCCTTGCTGGGGAACCTCTTTGGCACGCCCTCCCGGGTTCGTGCCGCACTGCATCATCGCGCCATTCGTTCTTTCCGGGAACTGGGAGAATTGCTGGCCGCGCTCAAGGAACCCCGCCTACCAAAAGATTTCAAGGGCTGGATGCAAGCCTGGCCGGAATTTGCCCAGTTAACGCAGGTCACCCCACGGCACGAGGCTCATGCCGCGTTTCAGGCTCAGCAGTATGAAGCCGCCGATGTGGATTTGGGGCAATTGCCCATTCAACACTGTTGGCCGGAAGATGCGGGGCGACTGATTACCTTCGGCCTCGTGGTCACGCGCGGATTGCGCCAACCCCGCCAAAATGTCGCCATTTATCGGCAACAGGTCATCGGCCGTAACCGGGTCATCATGCGCTGGCTATCCCATCGTGGCGGGGCACAGGATTACGCCCAGTGGGTAGCAGCGCATCCGGACCGGCCCTTCCCCGTGCTGGTGGTGATTGGTTGTGATCCCTGCACCTTGCTGGCGGCTGTGGCGCCGGTGCCCGACACCATGTCTGAATACGAGTTTGCGGGATTGCTGCGGGGGCAGAACACGGTTTTGCACCATAGTGTGCTGACCGGACTGGATGCTCCAGCCCAGGCAGAAATCGTGCTGGAAGGATTTATCTATCCCAATGACCGCGCCCTGGAAGGTCCGTTTGGCGACCATACGGGTTACTACAACAGTCAGGCCGAGTTTCCGGTATTTACCGTGGAGCGCATGAGCTTACGCGCGCATCCCATCTACCACGGCAGTTACATGGGGCGCTCGCCGCTGGATGAGCCCTCGATTCTGGCGCGTGAGCTCAACGATCTGTTCGTCCCCATCCTTACGCGTACCTTTCCTGAAATCGAAGATTTTTACCTTCCCCCCGAAGCATGCTCCTATCGAATTGCCGTGGTGAGTATCCGCAAACAGTATGCGGGGCATGCCCGGCGCGTCATGATGGGCATCTGGTCCTGGTTGCGTCAGTTTACTTACACCAAAATGATCATCGTGGTGGATACGGATATCGACATTCGCAACTGGGCTGAGGTGATTTGGGCCCTGTCTACGCGCATGGACCCTGTGCGGGATACCTTGCTGGTAGAAAACACGCCCATCGACTATCTCGACTTTGCCAGTCCAGAGGAGGGACTGGGCGGCAAAATCGGCTTTGACGCCACCAACAAGTGGCCGGGAGAAACCCATCGGACATGGGGACGTCCCATCATTGCCGATCCTGAAATCGTGCGACGCATGGAAACCCTTTGGCAGCAACTTTCACCGCGGAGTGCCTCATGAGCATGGAACTGGTTTGTCCTGCGGGAAGCCCCGCAGCCTTTGCTGCAGCGCTTGAAAACGGGGCTGATGCGATCTACGTGGGTTTGCGTAACCACACCAATGCCCGAGCCTTTCCAGGGCTGAATTTCACTCCCCAGACTTTGCAGGAAGCGGTACGCCAAGCCCACGCCCGGGGGCGCAAGGTTTTTCTTGCGCTCAACACGTATCCCATGGCCGAGCAGATGGCACTGTGGAAGGAGAGTATCGATTGTGGTGTTGCAGCCGGGGTGGATGCCCTGATTCTGGCAGAAATTGCCCTGCTGGATTATGCGGCCAAGGTGCATAGTAACACCCCACGGCACCTGTCCGTTCAGGGTTCGGCCACCACACCTCAGGCGCTACGGTTTTTTCAGGAGCAGTTTGGAATCACCCGTGCCGTCATTCCGCGGGTCCTCTCCCTCGAGCAGGTGGAGCGGCTCTGCGCCAATTCGCCCGTGCACATCGAAGTGTTTGCTTTTGGTAGTTTGTGCATCATGGTGGAAGGACGCTGCCAATTATCCAGTTTCGTCACGGGGCGCTCTCCCAATTGCCATGGGGTTTGTTCTCCGGCCGAACAGGTTCACTGGGAAGAGCACCCCGGTGGCGAACGACAGGTCCGTCTGGGCTCGGTGCTGATCGATCGTTTCGGGCCCGAGGAGTTTGCCAGCTATCCAACCCTGTGCAAGGGCCGCTATCAGGGCGACTCCCAGCCGTACTATGCCCTGGAAGAGCCCGTCAGTTTGAACACCCTGGCCCTGCTGCCCCGCCTGGCTCAGGCCGGCGTGGTGGCGCTCAAGGTGGAGGGACGCCAGCGGGGCCCGGCCTACGTCAGTCAAGTCACGCAAGTATGGCGCGCGGCACTGGATGCTCTGGACTCCGGCGCCCCCTTTACCCTCAAACCCGAGTGGCAAAGTCGCTTGGCCCATGTGGCCGAAGGCAAACAGACCACGCTGGGTCCTTATCATCGTTCCTGGCAATAGGGAGCCCATCGCCTATGAAAATGACTCTGGGGCCGATTCCGTACTTCTGGAAAAGGGAAGCGGTTCATGAATTTTACGAGGCGGCGGCCACTTGGCCCGTGGATGTGGTCTATCTGGGCGAAATCATTTGCAGTAAACGGCGCGAAATGCGCACCCAGGACTGGCAGGAGGTGGCCCGGTTGCTGCGGGATGCCGGCAAGGAAGTGGTGTTTTCCACCTTGTCCCTCATCGAAGCAGAATCAGAAATTCTGGCGCTGAATCGGTGGGTGGAGCAGGGCGGGTTGCTCATCGAAGCCAATGACTGGTCCGCGGTGCATTGCGCCCATGCCCATGGGTTACCCTTCGTGGCAGGAGCCAGCCTTAACCTGTACAACCATGAAGCCCTGGATTTTCTGCAACAACGGGGGATGTGTCGGTTCGTTCTGGGCGTTGATCAGGGGGCTGGGCAATTGCAGGCGCTGCGCAATCAATTTCCAGGTGGTGCCCAGAGGTTTCCGGATACCGAAGTGCTGGTTTGGGGGCGGCTACCCTTGGCCTATTCCGCACGCTGTTTTACGGCCCGAGCCCAGGAACGTTCCAAGGATGACTGTGACCACTGTTGTATTCAATATCCCGAGGGGATTTTGCTGGACACGCGCGAGGAGCTGCCGTTTTTGTGTTTGAATGGCATTCAGGTGCTCAGTGCCCAATGCTGCGATCTGGGGCCCGAGCTGCATCAACTGCAAGCTTTGGGGGTCACGCATCTGCGCATTACGCCGCAACCCTCCGGAACCGGTGCTGTCATCGAGCGTTTCAGGCAGGGCTTGAACGCCGCCACCCCCCTGGAGCGGCAAGGCGATTGCAATGGTTTCTGGTATGGCAACCCTGGAATGTCCTGGGTATCCTCCGCAACACCGATTTAATGGCTAGGAGTAGTGTATGGCGTGCAGATTGTCCTTGAAACCCGAGTCTCTGCCTTCTTTCTTGCTGGCGTGGTTGCCCACCCCGGCCCAATGGTCCCTGGGCTTGAACTGCCTTCCCTCGGGAGTCAAATCCCGGGCCCTCACGCAGTTGACCAACCGCCTGGTGTGTTCGCGCTTGAACCCCCAGGATCTGCAATTCATGCAGCAGCGTACCTTGGCGATCGAGGTGGAAGATCTGGGTCTGCGTTGGGTATTTTGCGGCCAGTCGGGACGCTTGCAGGCGTTGCCGGACGACACGCCAAGTGAAGCCACCATCCAGGGGAAGTTACTGGATCTGCTGCTGCTGGCCAGTCAACTGGAAGATGCGGATACCCTGTTTTTTCAAAGGCGTCTCAAAATGAGCGGGGATACGGCCCTGGGTCTGGAAATGCGCAACTTCATGGATCAGCAGGTGTGGTCCAGTCAACCCCAGGGGTTGCGTATCCTGCTCAATCGTCTGGCACGCCTGGCCCTTGCAGCGCAAGCTGCGCGGGATCAAAGAAGCGCCGGGAACAAGACTCCCATCAGGCCAGCGTCATTCACCTGAAAGCCCGGTCACCACCGTTCCCCGCCGTGCGTGCGCAGGGTACATGGGTCAGCGCTCTTGACGCAGTCGCTGCAGGAGCAGAGCGCTTAAAAACAGCAACAGCCCCTCCAGCAGAAAACTTTGGGATACATTCAGCAGGGAGGCTACGAAGCCTGCCAAGAGGCTGCCCACGGCATCCAGTCCAAAACGGATGGCATAGAACAGGGCAATGATGCGGCCCTTGAACTCTGGGGGGGAAATTTCCTGCAACAAAATGTTGATTCCCGCGTTGCACAAAGCCACGCTAAAGCCCAGCACGACCAGGCTGGTGTACATCATGGTTTGCGAGCGAAACAGGGCACAAGCCACCAAGGCCAGAGCGGCCAGGAATGCAAACCGGCCCACGGCGCGGGAAATGGCTTCGACCCCCTGATGCAGTGCCAGTACGATAGTACCGGCCAAGGCGCCGAATCCTGCGGCACCCCAGAGCATGCCCAGCAAATGCGCGTCGCCGTGTAGCAACTCACGGGCCACGATGGGGAGTAAAACCGCGTAGGAAGATCCGGTCAGATTAAGCGCTGCCAGCAGCAATAGCGGTTGCAGGACCCGTGGAGTCTGGCGTGCAAAGCGCAGACCGGCTACAAAGGCGTCCCGGGTGCGGCCCTGGGCTGTCCCTGGGCGCGGGGTGTCCACTTGCGTCAGGGCCCAGGCCAGGGGCAGACAACTCAAGGCGTTGAGCAGAAAGCAGGTGCTCTCACTCGTCCAATGCAGCAGAAAGCCGGCCATGGGTGGGCCGATGAAGCGGGCCCCATTGGCCAGCATGGCATTGAGCGAGAGTCCACTGGGCAGGGCTTGCGCATCGGATAGAAAGCTGGAGATCAGGGATAGGCGCAAGGGACCTTCAAAACTGCTCAAAATGCCCTGGGTCAAGGCCATGAGGACGATAGGAATCGGTGTGGCCCAACCCAGCAGCGTGAGACCCGCCAGAATAGCGGCGTGGGCGGTGAGCAGCAATTCCACGGTAATGAGCGTGCGGCGCTTGTCCCGTTGGTCGATCCAGGCCCCTGCCCAAGGTCCGATCAGCAATTGGGGTGCCAGCGCTGCAAAGGCTACGAGCCCCAGTAAAGAAGCCGATCCGGTGATGCGATATACCAGCCAGGAGAGCGCCACCCGTTGAATCCAGGACCCCAGGATGGAAAGCGCCTGCCCCAGAAAGTATTTTCTAAAGTTGGGATAACGCAGCGCCATGAGGGCGCCAGACCAGGAAAATGGCAGTTTCATGCGGGGACGGGAACCTCGATATGTTAAAATCTTGAATTATGACAGATCAAACATTGCAATCCCGCGTCATTCTAGTCACTGGCGCAAGTTCCGGTTTGGGGCGCCATGCGGCCACGGCCTTTGCCGCCCAGGGTGCCACGGTTTTGTTGCTGGGGCGTCACGAAAAGCGTCTGGAAGCCCTTTACGATCAACTGGTGGAGGCCGGCTATCCGCAGCCTGTGGTCGTTCCTATGGATCTGGAGCAAGCCACCACGGAGCGCTTCGAGGCCTTGGCACGCATGATCGAAAGCGAACTAGGGCGCCTGGATGGTTTGCTGCATAGCGCTAGCCACTTCATCAAACTGGCTCCCTTGGCACAGCAGCAACTCAAGCATTGGCAAACGGGTTTCCAAACCAATGTGCTGGCACCTTTTGCCTTGACGCAGGCCTGCTTGCCTTTACTCCTGCAAGCCCCCGATGCCTCGGTATTGTTTACGGCCGAGCAACACGGCCTCAAGCCCGCCGCTTATTGGGGAGGATTTGGCGTCAGCCAGGCAGCGCTGGTGGCGTTGGCTAAAACCTTTGCGGACGAACATGAATTACATCCTCGAATTCGCTTCAATGTCCTGATTCCCGGGCCCGTGGCCTCTCCCATGCGCGGCCGCACACATCCGGGCGAAGTGGGCGCAATGCTGCGTCAACCGGCTTCTCTGATGGCGTGCTATTGCCATTGGATGGGGCCTGAAAGCACTGGTCATAGTGGCGAAATCATTCATCCCTGAGCCTTCAAGCGGCCAGCGGATGCTTCAAAAGCATGGGCCACGGCTTGTGCCACCCGGTCCACACCCTGCACGGTAATTCCCTCCAAGGGTTGGCGCGGCAGATTCCCCTTGGGGATCAGCGCATGGGTAAACCCGAGTTTGGCGGCTTCCCGCAAACGTTCCTGTCCGCGCTGTACGGGACGGATCTCGCCGGCCAAGCCAATTTCACCAAAGATGATCCAACCCTGGGGTAAAGGTCGGGCGCGCAAACTGGAGACCACAGCCAGGAGCACGGCCAGATCGGCCGCTGGTTCTGTAATACGGATGCCCGAGACGGCATTGATGAAGACATCCTGGTCGGCGCAGGAGATGTCAGCGTGTCGGTGCAGGACCGCCAACAGCAGCGCCAGCCGGTTCTGGTCCAGACCGACACTGAGCCGGCGTGGATGTCCCGACTGCGCCGCATCGAGCAGGGCCTGAATTTCTACCGCCAAGGGGCGTGATCCTTCCAGGGTGACCGTAATGCAGGAACCAGGTACCGGCGTATTCCCGTGGGACAAAAACAGTGCCGAAGGGTTGCTGACTTCGCGCAAGCCGCTTTCCGTCATGGCAAAGACGCCCAGTTCATTGACTGCGCCATAGCGGTTTTTGACGGCTCGCACCAGACGAAAATTGGAACTGCCATCGCCTTCAAAATACAGGACGGTGTCTACCATGTGTTCCAGTACCCGGGGGCCAGCCAGGGTGCCTTCCTTGGTGACATGACCTACCAACACCACCACCGGCCCCTGGGTTTTTGCCATGCGCGTCAATTGGGCTGCACATTCGCGCACCTGAGACACCGAACCCGGCGCGGATTCCAGAGCGTCGCTGTACAGCGTTTGAATCGAATCGATGACCACCAGTGCCGGGCGTCGTTGCTCGATGACTTGTTGAATGCTTTGCAAACGGATTTCTGCCAACAGGGCAACCTGGGCGTAGTCCACGTTTAAACGCTGGGCGCGTGCGGCCACCTGTTGCGCGGACTCTTCACCAGTTACATACAGAACAGAGTGTAACCTACTGACTTTTGTGAGCGCTTGCAACAAAAGCGTGGATTTTCCGATGCCAGGATCACCACCCAATAGCACCACACCACCGGGAACGAATCCGCCGCCCAAAACGCGGTCAAATTCGCCTAATCCAGAACTGGTGCGTTCGACGGTGGTGGTGGCCACCTCGCCCAGCAACTGTACCGGTTGAACGTCGTTTAGCGCCAGGGAGCGGGTTGCACCTCTTGGGGTTGCGGCAGATTCCTGAAGGGTATTCCAGCTTTGGCAATGCGGGCATTGCCCCTGCCATTTTGTGCTTTGACCACCGCAGGTGGCGCAGAGATAGAGTGTTTTGAAGCGGGTCACGATCCGAGGCGGAAACGATCAGTAATCATGAGACTGAAAGCTGGGTGGGCCGGCAAAGTTTTCAAAGCGGGTGTAATGACCCAAAAAAGTGAGTTGCACGGTTCCGATGGGGCCGTTACGCTGCTTGCCGATGATGATTTCGGCTATGCCCTTGTCGGGCGTGTCCTTGTTGTATACCTCTTCGCGATAGATGAACAGGATGACATCCGCGTCTTGCTCGATGGCGCCCGATTCGCGCAAGTCGGACATGACGGGGCGCTTGTTGGGACGTTGTTCCAGGCTTCGATTGAGCTGGGACAAGGCTACCACGGGTACATGCAGTTCCTTGGCCAGGGATTTGAGCGAGCGGGAAATTTCGGATATTTCCGTGGCCCGATTTTCGCCACCTGTGGCGGCACTCATCAACTGCAGGTAATCCACCACGATCAAACCCAGAGCCCCCTGTTGCTGATACAGGCGCCGGGCGCGGGCCCGCAAATCCAGGGGGTTGAGGGCGGCCGATTCATCGATGAAGATTTTGACGTCACTGAGCTCGCCCATGGCCTTGGTGAGACGGCTGAAGTCTTCAGCCTTCAAGGTGCCGGTGCGTAAATCCTGCTGGTTGAGTCGGCCGTGGGAGCCCAACAGGCGCATGGCCAGTTGTTCGGAGGACATTTCCATGCTGAAAATGGCCACTGGCAGACGGGTGTCCACGCCAATATGGCTGGCAATATTCAAGGCGAAGGCCGTTTTACCCATGGAGGGGCGGCCTGCAACGATGATGAGGTCCCCCTGCTGCAGTCCCGACGTCATCTTGTCCAGGTCCACAAACCCTGTGGGAACACCCGTGACTGGATCGTGATTGCCTGCCCGATAGAGTTCGTCGATACGATTGACGACTTCTCCAAGGGGATCACTGAGGGGGCGAAACCCTTGGGTGGAACGCGCACCGCGTTCGGCGATACGAAAGATTTTGGCCTCGGCCTCGTCCAACAGCGTTCGGGCCGCGCGACCAGAAGGATTGTAGCCGCTCTCGGTGATTTCGGTGCCTACCTGAACCAGAGAACGGATCAAGGCCCGTTCCCGGACGATTTCGGCGTAGCGACGAATGTTGGCAGCACTGGGGGTGTTGTGTGCCAGGGCGCCCACATAGGCCATTCCTCCCACGCCTTCCAGGTCGCCACGCAGCGCCAGTTCTTCGGCGACCGTCAGGACGTCGGCAGGATGGGAGCGGTCGAGCAGCGCCAGGATGGCGCGGTAAATTTTGCGATGATCTTCGCGGTAGAAGTCGGCTTCTCCCACCTGGTCTCCCATGCGATCCCAGGCGTGATTGTCGAGGAGCAGACCTCCTAAGACAGCCTGTTCCGCCTCGATGCTATGAGGCGGAACACGCAGGGCATCCATTGCGGCATCGTTCATGGGGGAGTGCCTCGGAAGAGGATGCGCATCAATGGGATGTCAGAGGGAAGAAGAGAGATTAATGCTCTCCCAACACCGAGACAGTGATCTCTACCGTAATGTCGCTATGCAGGGCCAGTGTAACAGGGTGATCGCCAACCATTTTGAGGGGCCCATTGGGCATGCGCACCTCGGACTTGTGCACGTCAAACCCCTGGGCAGTCAAGGCATCCACGATATCGTGATTGGTGACAGAGCCAAATAGCCGGCCATCTACACCAGCTTTTTGGATGACTTGAACCAACAAACCGCTCAGTTTGTCGGCACGGGATTGGGCCTGCGCCAAGGCATCCTGTTGGGATTTTTCCAACTCCGCCCGACGGGCTTCGAATTCCTTGCGGTTGTTTTCGGTGGCGCGCTTGGCCATTCCTTGAGGAATGAGAAAATTGCGGGCATAGCCGTCCTTGACCTTGACGATTTCGCCCAACTGGCCAAGATTGACCACTTTTTCCATGAGGATCACTTCCATGGATATCTCCTTAGTGCAAATCAGTGTAGGGGAGCAGAGCCAGGAAGCGCGCGCGTTTGACAGCGGTGCTCAACTGACGTTGATAGCGCGCTTTGGTTCCGGTAATGCGCGCGGGAATGATCTTGCCATTTTCGTTGATGAAATCCTTGAGCAGATCCACATCCTTATAATCTACCCACTCGATTTTTTCCACTGTGAAACGACAAAACTTGCGACGCCGAAACATGCCGCCACGATTATTGTTCCGGGGTTCTTTCTTGTTGTCTTTTCTGCCATTGAAAGCCATGTCATTCTCCGTCAAACATCTTGAATTGTATTGCCCGCAGAACCAATTGAGGGGAACTGCGGTGCTTGCGTATCAGATAACCCTTGAGCGTGATGCACGAACCGGATTCCAGTTGCGCCAACTGCTGTGCTACCGGCCCTAGAGCCAGTACCCACAGGTCGAAAGCCACTTGCACGCTGTGCTCGGCTTCTGGTTGCGTGGATTGGTGCTTCAACTGGAAGGAAAAAGAGGGGATTCCTCCGGGGGTGAAGCGCAAGGCGTCCTGCGTGCCGATCAGTCCACTCAACACCAGTTCGTTGCGGTGCAATTATCCCGCCACGGGTTCTGCCGTCACATCCGGGTCACGAAAGCTTTCCTCCCGGGGGGCGCTACGTTTATCCTCACGCATCATGGGGGAAGGTGTGGTGACGGCGGCTTTCATCTGGATCGTGAGATGGCGCAACACGGCATCGTTGAAGCGGAAGGCGTTTTCCAGTTCGGCCAGAATGGCGCCCTCGCACTCGATATTCATCAGCACGTAGTGCGCCTTGTGGATTTTCTGAATGGGATAGGCCAGTTGACGTCGGCCCCAGTCTTCAAAACGATGGATGACCCCACCGCCTTGTGTAACCATGTTACGGTAGCGCTCGACCATGGCGCCCACCTGCTCGCTCTGGTCGGGATGAACGATAAAAACGACTTCATAGTGCCGCATACAGACTCCTTGTGGATTTGGTCACGGCTTGCGTGACAAAGCAGGTTGCGGATGGGCGCCGTTACCTGCAAGGTTAGTGAACAGAAAATTTTAACGCAACCGGCTTTAATAATCAAGTTGCCTCAGGATCTGATTCATTGGCGGGATGGGGCAGGGGGCAGCGGCGTCGGGTTTCATACAGACAAATGCCGGCTGCCACCGATACATTGAGCGAGTCCACGGTGCCATACATGGGGATTTGTACCAGTTGATCGCACGCTTCCCGGGTCAGGCGCCGCAAGCCGCTCCCCTCAGCCCCCAGAACCCAGGCCAATGGGCCCTCGAGGGTGCTCTGGGCCAGCGATGAAGGCGCCTCGTTGGCGGTGCCTACCACCCATACGGCATGATCCTTCAGCTCGCGCAGGGTGCGTGCCAGGTTGGTCACCGTCAGGTAGGGAACGGTTTCTGCCGCGCCGGATGCGACTTTGGCGACGGTAGAGGAAAGAGCCACCGAGCGATCGCGCGGTGCCACCACGGCGTGGGCGCCCATGGCATCGGCAACCCGCAGGCAGGCACCCAGATTATGGGGGTCCTGCACCCCATCCAGAACCAGAAGTAACAACCCGGTGCCGGCCTGGATCACCAACTCGTCCAGATCGGTGGGTAGCCGGATGGGCCCCACTTGAGCCACCACGCCCTGATGGTGGGTGGTTCCGGCCAAGCCTGCCAGGCGTTGGGCAGAGACCCGATGAACGCCCAAGCCTGCTGCCTGGATCAAAGTCAGCAAATCTTTCATGCGGGCATCCTGGCGGGTGGCATCCAGATAGATCTGTTGCACGCTCTGGGGATGATGGCGAAGGCGGCTGTGTAGGGCGTGAAAGCCGTAGACAATAGTGGATTGGGTCACGTTGCAGGGTCCGTCCAGTTGGCAGTTAACGCTTGGCGCGCGCAGGGGAGCGCGCTGTGGAGCTTTTTTTCCCTTTTTTGGTAGCCGGCTTGGGACTGTTGTGCAGCCTTTCGCCACCAAGGATTGTGGGCTCCTGAGCGGACGACTTGTCCCGTTGTGATTTGGCCGGTTTGGCCGGAAATTGTTTATGGACCTTGGCCGTACCATGAACCTGATTGCCGCGCTGGGTGCGCTGTTGAGCTGTGCTGGGCAGCGGTTGAAAATCGATTTTGCTGGTTTCCATGTCTACCCGTACCAACTGAACCTGCAGCCGGTCCCCCAGGCGATAACGTTGCCCGGTGCGTTCCCCCAGCAGTTGGTGGCGTCCGGCATCGTAATGATAGTAGTCGCTCCCCAGTTCCGAAATGTGGACCAGCCCCTCTACATAGACGTCATCCAGTGCGACGAACAACCCGAAACTGGTGACCGAGCTGACCGATCCCTCAAACACATCACCAATCCGGTCTTTCATGAAAAAACATTTGAGCCAGGCTTCCACATCGCGGGTGGCCTCATCGGCGCGGCGTTCCGTCATGGAACAATGGGCCCCCAGGGCTTTCCAGTCTCCCGGCGCATAGGTTTTTTTGGCTAGAACGGCCCGAATGCAGCGGTGCACCAGCAAATCGGGATAGCGCCGAATGGGTGAGGTGAAATGGGCATAGGCTTCATAGGCCAGGCCAAAATGGCCCACGTTGTCGGGATTGTACTGGGCTTGCTGCAAGGAGCGTAACAGGACCGTTTCGAGCAGGCGCTGGTCGGGGCGTCCCTGAATCTTCTGGATCAGGGTGGCGTAATCCACTGCCCGGGGGTAGTCTCCTCCCGCCAGGTGTAAGCCGAATTCCCCCAGAAAATCGCGCACGGCATTGACGCGTTCAGTGGCGGGCACCGGATGAATCCGAAACAGGGTGGGGTGTTGATGAGACAACAGGAAATTCGCGGCGCACACGTTGGCCGCCAGCATGCATTCCTCGATCAGACGATGGGCATCATTGCGCTCGACGGGATGAATGCTTTCGATTTTGCCGCGATCATCAAAATTCATCCGGGTTTCGGCGCTGGAGAAGTCGATGGCCCCGCGTTGCTGACGAGCCAGCAGAAAGGCATGAAATACTTGTTCCAGATGCTGCAGGTGGGGAATGAGCGCGCGTCGTGAATCCGGGGCGTGGGTGGGATTTTCCAGCAGTCCAGCCACTTCGGTGTAGGTTAGACGGGCCTTGGAATGCATGACGGCGGGGTAGAACCGATAGTTCAGAATGCTCCCCTGGGGGGATACCTGCAGGTCGCACACCATACATAAGCGATCCACTTCCGGGTTGAGAGAACAGAGCCCGTTGCTCAAGGCTTCGGGGAGCATGGGAATCACGCGCCGGGGGAAATACACGCTGTTACCGCGCTCCAGGGCGCACTGATCCAGGGCATCTGCAGGCTTGACATAATGGGATACATCGGCGATGGCCACCAGCAAACGAAAGCCCTCAGGGAGGGGTTCGGCGTACACGGCATCGTCGAAGTCCTTGGCGGTTTCTCCGTCGATCGTGACCAGAGGCAGGGCCCGCAGGTCTTCCCGTCCCTTGAGATCACTTTGCCGAACTTTTTTGGGAAGCTTGTTGGCCAGGGTTTCTACCGCTGCGGAAAACTCGTGGGGTAACTCGTGCTTGCGCAGTGCAATTTCCACTTCCATGCCGGGGTCGGCGTAGCGTCCCAAAATTTCCACCACTTGGGCGATGGGTTCCGATTTGCGGCTAGGCTGTTTGAGCAATTCCACCATGACCACCTGACCCGGTTTGGCCCCGGCGTCCTTGCCTGGAGCGACCAGCAAATCCTGGTTGATGCGTTTGTTCTCGGCTACGGCAAACAGCACGCCTTCTTCTTCATGCAATCGGGCCACCAAGCGCTGATTGACGTGTTCCAGGATTTCTACGATGGCCCCTTCAGGGCGACCGCGTGAATCGGTGCCCATTACCCGGACCATGACCCGGTCACCATGCAATACGCGTTGCATTTCCAGATTGCCCAGAAAAATATCCGGGCCGCCATCTTCCCGAATGGCAAAGCCGAAGCCATCGGGATGACCTTCGATTTTGGCGCGAATGAAATCGAGTTTGGCGGGCAAGCACAGGGCGTTTTTACGGTTGCGCATGACTTGTCCGTCGCGCTCCATGGCCCGCAGGCGCCGGGCAAACAAATCCCGCTCCTGGGAGTGGATGGCAAGCAGTCGTTCCAGTTGTTCTACCGTGGTGGGAACGCCTTCGCGCTCCAGAATCTCCAGAATGAATTCGCGGCTGGGAAGAGGGTCCGGGTATTTGGTTTTTTCGCGTTCCAAATGAGGGTCCTGCAGTCTGAGTGGCAGTGCGTGAGTTGACAAAGTCGGGATATCCTTTAGAATGCCAAGGCTTGATGTGCCGAGATGGCGAAATTGGTAGACGCACCAGGTTCAGGTCCTGGCGGTGGCAACACTGTGGAGGTTCGAGTCCTCTTCTCGGCACCAGAAAGTTTTCTCTGATGGTTGACCACCCACACGGTTTACAGTCCACCCTGCTGCGTGAAGTGCGCAGTCTAGCACAGCTAGAGGCTTTCCCCCAATGTCCACGCATTGCAGTAAAATGCGCCTTGCGCTGCTGTTTAGGGGATATGGCGAAATTGGTAGACGCACTAGATTTAGGTTCTAGCGAAGAAATTCGTGTCAGTTCGAGTCTGACTATCCCCACCACCCGATAATTTCCCCACCGTTCCTGCCGCATTTCCCGTGGCCCCCTCATGACTCGGCGGTCCTCCAGACCGCCTGCTCATCGCTGGTAAGGGCCCTTGTGGAGTAAGCGTCCGTTTCGCCTCTATTTGTAACATCTAGTTACATTCTTTTTGCCTGTATTAGTACCAAAGTACCGTGTACGACAGGACTCTAGCGTTCCATAATCCAGTGGAGATCATCCCAAGGCAGCGCAAACAGGACTATTTCAGTCTATTAAACAAAGTGTTATAGATGCCACATCCATTATTTGAGGCTTGTGTACTGCAGTCGAAGCGCGTCGAAAGCAGTGAAGATTTCAAGAACTTGATCCGCAGCAACGTGCGGCTAATGGTCCCTCACGAAGCCTTCGTCTGTGGTTGCGGCGCGTTGCATGCCCTGGGAATTACCGTCGATTATCTGATCCCCGTGGATTTTCCCGGCGGGTATTTGCAGGAAATACGCAATGCTTCGGGACATATCGATACCCCTGTAGTGCGCTACTGGTACGAAAACCGGACGCCGGTATTCGTGGATCCCAGTTATTCCTCGATCGAGGTGCAACCCCCTTGGCTGGAGCGTTTTCATCAATTCGGGTTGCGTAACCTGGCTTCGGATGGTTTTGTGGATCAGACGCGGGGCATTGCCACCTATTTCAGTTTCCATAATCTTCCCGCGATCGACACCACGGCTTTGACCAGCCTGTTTGCACACCTGACACCACTCCTGCACCAAACCTTCGTGCAGGTAGTCTCCAATCATCGTTTACACCAGGGCATGAAACCAGATTTCATGCACATTCTGTCAGCGCGGGATATGGAAATCGTGATGTTGATCTGCCAGGGTAAAAGCAACGAGGAGATTGCAAAATCCTTGAGCCTGGCGGTCAGCACCATCAAGAACAAGGTGAGTTTGATTCTGGAAAAAACCGGGTGTGCCAATCGCGCAGGTTTGGCCGCCGAAATGGGACGCCAGTCGCGCAAAGGAAAATTCGCCCTCGAGCCTATCATCCTGTAACGGCCTTTCTGCCGGCGATCCAACCTGAGGCCGACTATGGAGCACGAACCTCGAGTCGGTTATCCGGTAACGGTTTTCCCGCAAAGCTCGCACGCTTCACGGGGCACATCCCAGCGCGGCAGCGGCAGGACGTGCCACAAGAGCCTCAAATATCCAGGCAGATTTTGCCCAGATGCTGGTTGGACTCCTGAAAACGAAAGGCTTCCACGATCTGTTCCAGGGGAAAGTGGCGGGAGATGACGGGGCGCATGGAATTGGCGTTCAGTGCCCGGATCATGTCCAGTTGATGCTGCCGGCTCCCCACCAAAACCCCTTGTAATCGCAGTTGGCGCACAATGGCCGTGAGCACGGACAGGGAGCCTTCCAGGCCGGTCAGGATGCCAATGATGGACACATGGCCGCCAATGCGCGCGGCAATCATGGCTTGCTCCAAAGTTTTCGGCCCCCCCACTTCGATGACATGATCCACTCCGCGGCCATGGGTCAAGTCACGGACGATTTCACCCCACTGGGGGTGCTCCCGGTAATTGATGACATGATCAGCGCCCAGGGTTTTGAGCTGCTCCAGCTTGGCAGCTGTGGAGGAAGTGGCGATGACGGTAGCACCAGCCATCTTGGCAAATTGCAGGGCAAAAATGGAAACGCCACCGGTGCCTTGCACCAGTACGGTGTCTCCGGGTTTGAGTGCATCGTCAGACATGAGGGCGCGCCAGGCCGTCAACCCGGCTGTCGTCAGGGTAGCTGCTTCGGCATGGGTGTAGTCCCTGGGAGCGTGCGTGAAGGCTGCCGCCGGCATCGTCACGATTTCCCGGGCAAAGCCATCCACGCCGTCTCCGGGAACCGAAGAAAAATCACAGACTTCCGGCTTGCCGTCCACCCAGCCCTGAAAAAACAGGCTGACCACATGATCCCCCACAGCGAATCCGGTGACATCCTTGCCTACGGCCGTGACTTCACCAGCGCCATCAGACAGGGGAATACGCGTTTCCTTCGGTCCCCACATACCACTGACTACGGCATAATCATGGTAGTTGAGCGAACTGGCCCGGATGCGTACGCTGATTTCGCCGGCCTGTGGTGATCTGGGTTCCAGATGGCCCAGTGTGACGCGATCAAAACCCCCTTCGGGTTGAACATAAATGACTTTCATGCAAACTCCTTAATTAGCGATCGATGAATTCAAAACGGAGACAAGCCAATGAACGATTCCCCATGGCAATTGGAAGGATGGATACGATGCGATCAAGTGATCACTCGGACCTTCAAATTTGATGACTACTATCAGACTATGGCTTTTGCCAATGCGGTGGCTTGGCTATCTCACCGCGCAGACCACCATCCCTTGATGCGAGTTGGCTACGATACCTGCCAAGTGGAATATACCACGCATCATGCGGGAGGCTTGACGGAAAAGGACTACGCTTGTGCGGCCAGGGTCAACGCCCTGTTGACGCCACTGTGAGCCTATTACCGCCTCAGGTGCGTGCAGGGCGCTGCAATCGCTTGCTACTGTGACTGTTTTTTGACGAAGGAGGTAACCTTTGATGAGCACGATGGAAACTTCGGGTTGGACGGGCACCCGTAAGGGTATGCCCCAGATAGGGGCCGTGGCGCAACGATCCAAAACCATGACGCCACAGGACATCGCCTTGTTCACCCAGATCACTGGAGATCGCAATCCGCTGCACTACGACGAGGCAGCGGCCCGGCGCTCCCTCTTTGGCGGTTTGATCGTTCAGGGGGGGGTAACCACGGGCATTCTCAATGCGCTGGTGGCAGAAGATCTGCCAGGACCTGGTACGGTCTTTTTGGCGATGGAATTGAAATTTTTGAAGGCGGTATACGTGGATGACACGATTACGGGGCGTGTGGAACTGACGCAGGTGCGTGCTGACAAACCGATCTGTACCCTGACGGTGCAGATTCACAACCAGAAAGGAGAGTTATGCGTGAGTGGCCAGGCCACCACGTATACGGCCGCGCTGTGATCAGTTAGGCTGATCTGGGTGGCCTGGTGCCCTGGGGTGCGGTTACCTCCCGGCATTCATGTTAAACTTGAACGTCTTTTTCATCCGTCGCTTTGACCATGCTGGATAAATTCAGAGATCTCTCCAAAACCTGGGTAGCCAAGGCCTTACTGGTCTTCATCACCATCCCCTTTGCGCTGTTTGGCATCGAGTACTATTTCCGGCAAAGCGGCGGGTCGGATGCGGTGGCCAGTGTGGACGGCTACATGGTCAGTCAGGCCCAGTTTTCGGAAAGCCTGCGCAACCAGCTGGATCGCGCACGCTCTGGCGCTACCCCCGGTTCCGCACTGGATACGGCTGCGCTGGATTCCCCGGAAATGCGCTACGAAGCGCTCAACGCCCTCATCAATCGCTACTTGCTCACCCACTATGCGGATCAGCACCATCTGGTGGTTCCTGATGCCACGTTGGTGAAGGAAATTGGCCAGATTCAGGCGTTTCAGGAGAAGGGATCCTTCTCCCAAAAGCGCTACGAGCAAATTCTTGCGGCTCAGGGAATGACCCCTGCGGTGTTTGAATCCCGCTTGCGCGATGATCTCAAAATTCAGCTGCAACAAGAAACACTCTCGGGAACTCAGTGGACCCCTCAAGTTTCGGTAGACGCCTATCTCAAACTGAATAACCAGCAACGGGAAATATCGGTCGCCCTCATCGAGGCCAGTAACTACCTCAATCAGGTCAAGGTAACGGACGAACAGGTAAAGGCGTTCTACGACAAAAACATCGCTTTCTTCCAGAATCCTGAACGAGTCAAGCTTCAGTATCTGGTGTATTCTGCCAATGACTTGATGCAGCACGTCAACGTGACCGCAGACATGGTGCGCAAGGCCTATGAAGACCCCGCCAACCAGGCCCGCTGGAAAGGCACGGAAACCCGCCGTGCCAGTCACATTCTGCTGGCCGTTGCTCCCAATGCGGATGCGGCCCAGCGCAAGGCGGCCCAGGACAGGGCGCTGCAATTATTGCAACAACTCAAAGCCCATCCTGAACAATTTGCGGCGTTGGCCAAGGCCAATTCCCAGGACCCGGGTTCGGCCCCTCTGGGGGGGGACCTGGGCTATTTCGGGCATGGCGCCATGACCCCGCCCTTCGATGCGGCTGTGTTTGCCATGCAACAGGGGGAAATCAAGGGCCCGGTGGAGACCTCCTTTGGTTACCATCTCATCCTGGTCACGGATATCCGCCCAGGAAAAACCCTTACTCTGGCCGAAGCCACGCCGCAACTTACTGAAGAACTGCGTAAACAGCTGGCGGCGCAGCGCTTTGCCGAAGGGGCCGAAAATTTCAGCAACCTGGTGTACGAACAATCCAACAGTCTGGAGCCGGCCGCCAAGTCTTTGCAATTGACACTGGCTAGCACTGACTGGTTGGTCCGAGGTACCCCGTCGGGCAATCCACTACTGGATCAGCCCAAGTTCCGCCAGGCGGTATTTACGCCCGAAGTCTTGACGCAAGGGCGCAACACGACAGCCGTCGAGGTGCAACCCAACGTGCTGGTGGCAGCGCGTGTGGTGGCGCATGAAGCAGCCTCCACGCGTTCTTTGGCGGATGTGGCCGGAGCCATCAAGCAGCAACTGCAACAGCAAGAGGCGGCCCATCTGGCGGCTGCGGCGGGTAGTGCGGCGCTGGCCGCTCTGAAGGCCGGCAAGCCGGTGGAGCAACCCCATCTGGTCTGGTCTGCTCCGCATTTGGTTACTCGGCAACAGGCAGGTGCGGCAGGAGTTCCGGCTGAAGCCGTAAAACCGGCCTTTGCCCTGGCACCCGCTGCTTTGCCGCTCTATGCTGCAGCCTCCTTGGCCAATGGCAACGAAGCGCTGATACGGGTCAGTCAAATCACTGCTGGGGCTACCGATGATCCCCGGGCGCGTAGCCAAACCGAAACAGGGCTTTCACAGGCCTATGGCGATGAGGTGATGTCCGCCTATATGGCAGGAATCCGCCAGGGCGCCGAGGTCAAGCTTCTCAACAAAGCGGCCCTGGAGGTGAAAAAGTAGAGATTTTAGGCCGTCAGGCCGGCTACCGTACTGGAAAATCCGGAATCCACATGAACGATTTCGCCTGTTATTCCAGAGGCCAGATCACTGCACAGGAAAGCGGCCACGTTGCCCACCTCGTCGATGGTGACATTACGTCGCAGCGGTGCAGTCCCCTCCACATAGTTGAGAATTTTTCCGAAATCGCCAATACCGGCAGCGGCCAGGGTTTTGATGGGGCCTGCCGAGATGGCGTTGACCCGAATGCCTCGCGGCCCCAGACTATGGGCCATGTAGCGTACGCTGGCTTCGAGACTGGCTTTGGCCAATCCCATGACGTTGTAATTGGTGACCGATTTCTCGGCTCCCACATACGACATGGTGACCAGAGCGGCGTTGCGCCCTTCCATCATGGGATAGCCGGCCTTGGCCAAGGCCGAAAAGCTGTAAGAACTCACGTCATGGGCAATGCGAAAGGCTTCGCGCGTCACCACATCCAGATATTCTCCGGAAAGGGCCTCGCGGGGGGCAAAGGCAATGGAATGAACGATGCCATCCAGACCGCTCCAGGCACGCCCCAGGTCGTCAAACAATGCCGTTACTTCCTGATCGTTCGCCACATCGCAGGGCAATACCAGAGACACACCCAATTCTGCAGCCAGCTTTTCTACCCGGGTGCGTACGGCTTCCCCCTGATAGGTGATGGCCAGCTGAGCGCCTTCGCGCAACATGGCCCGGGCAATTCCCCAGGCTATGGATCGATTGCTCAGCAAGCCGGTGACGAGAATGTGTTTGTTTGACAAGAATCCCATACGCTCTCCTTCAAAGATGCCCGGTATGATAAACCATCTGAGCCCATTACTTGTATTTCTCTTGATCATCGGCGGCTTTTTCACCGAGCCGTCGCTGGCAGGTCCGAGCCATCCGGGGGATGAAGCGCAGTCTGTTCCGGCACTCAAAGTCCTGCATCTGGATATGTCGGCACCAGAAACCGGCTTCGATCCGGTTCTTACCTCAGACCTGAATACCGCAGCCATCGAACAGCAATTATTCGAGTCCTTGCTGACCTACGATTACCTCGCACGTCCGGTGCGTCTGGTTCCACGCCTGGCGGCAGCCATGCCAGAAATCACGCAGCACGGCAGGCAATGGCTGTTTCATCTCAAATCGGGCGTGTACTTTGCGCCCGATCCCGTGTTCAAAGGGGTTAAACGCGAAGTCACGGCCCGGGATGTGGTGTTTACCCTGATGCGTTTCATGGATCCCAAAAATCGTTCACCCTACCGCTTCTTGCTGGAGGGAAAAATTGTCGGGCTCGACGAACTGGCCAGGCAAGCGCAATCAACCGGGCATTTTGATTATGACGCCAATGTGGCTGGTCTGCAGATCGTGGATCGCTATACGTTGCTCGTTCGCCTGAAGACCACCGATTACAATTTTGGTCACGCCATGGCCCAACCCATGATGGGCATTGTGGCCCGTGAAGTGATACAGGCCTATGCCGGAGATACGGCCTCGCATCCGGTGGGAACCGGACCTTATCGTTTGGCGCGCTGGATTCGCTCGGCGCATATCGTGCTGGCACGCAATCCCAACTATCGCCATGAACAGTGGGCTTTCAAGGCTGGCGCCGATCCCCAGGATCAGGCCATCGTAAAAGCCATGCAGGGCAAGACGATTCCGCAGATCGATCAGGTGGATATACAGATCGTGGAAGAGCCGCAATCGGCCTGGCTTAGTTTCGGCAAAGGGGAACTGGACGTGTTGGGACTGTCGGGCCAGTTTGCACCACTGGCTCTGGATGGTGATCATCTGAAACCTGCCTTGGCCCGACAGGGAATCCAGCTGGCGCGCATGAGTGATCCTTCCATCGCCTACTATTTCATCAACCAGCAGGATCCTGTGCTGGGTGGGATGACCCCCGAAAAAATTGGTTTGCGGCGGGCTTTGCTCATGGCACAAAATGATACCGAGATGATTCAGGTCATGCACAAGGGTCAGGCCTTACGTGCCACCTATCCCATTCCTCCCGGCGTGGCGGGTGCCGATCCTGCCTATGTGAGCCTGCTGGATTACAATCCGCCGCTGGCCAACCTGTTGCTGGATCGACTAGGCTATCGCCGTGGGACCGATGGTTATCGGCGCCAGCCGGATGGTTCTCCACTGGTGGTTCGCTATACCACCAGCCTGTCTTCCCAGGACCGGGAGCTGGATGAGATGATGAAGAAAGCCCTGGACCGTTTGGCGATCCGTTTTGCCAGTGAAAAACTGAAATTTCCAGAAATTCTCAAGGCAGAACGTCAATGCCAAATCCAGTTTCGTTTGTCGGCCTGGATTGCCGATTATCCTGATGGGGATAATTTCATGCAGCTCTGGTATGGACCCCATACGCATGAAAACAATGCCTCCTGCTATCAGGACCCGCAGTGGGACCGGTTGTATGAAAAAACCCTGGACCTTCCGGACGGACCAGCACGTTCTGCGCTCTATCATCAATTGGCGCGCTTGCTGGAAATTAACGGGGTGACTAAAATCAGCACCACACACATACGTAATGTGCTCTTCCAGCCTTGGGTAGTAGGTTTCAAACCGCATCCCATCCTGCCTTCCGTGTGGTCCTATATGGATTTGAAACCTGCATCCAGTGGCACACCATGAACCTCTCTGCCTTTTTGATTCGACGCTTGTGGCAAATGATTCCTACCCTGCTGGGGGTGGTTTTGCTGGTATTCGTCCTGTTTAACTGGGTGGGCGGTGATCCGGCCTATTTACTGGCGGGCAAAATGGCCGGCCCGCAAGCGCTGGCCAATATCCGCCATCAACTGGGAACGGACCTGCCCTTGTGGCAGCAGCTGCTGGTCTTCATCCAACAGATCCTCACTCTGGATTTTGGCAACAGTTGGGCCACACAAGAACCCATTGCACAGATTTTTCGAACCCGTCTGGGGCCATCCCTCACCCTGCTGATCCCCATGATGCTGCTAGAAACCTTGCTGGCCGTCTGCATTGCCCTGCTGGTGGCGGCTTTTCGCGGAAGCTGGCTGGATCGCTCACTCATGGTGGTCAGTACCGTCCTGATGTCCATCAGCCTGCTGGTGTACATTATCGTGGGTCAGTATGTTCTGGCCTTTTTGTGGGGATGGTTTCCGGTGAAGGGGTGGAGCGATCACTGGGCGCATAATCTGACTACCTATGCCGTCTTGCCGATTCTGATGGGTCTGATGGTGAGTGTTGCCCCTTCGGTTCGGCTGTATCGCACCTTCATTCTGGATGAGATCAATCAGGATTATGTGCGCACGGCACGCGCCAGGGGTTTGAGCGAGTCCCGGGTGCTGCTGGTGCATGTGCTGCGCAATGCGGCCATTCCCATTGTGACCAATGTACTCATGGGCCTGCCCGGACTGCTGACGGGCGCCTTTTTGCTGGAACGTTTTTTTGCCATTCCCGGCATTGGTCGGGAAATCATCCTGGCTGTGGAACGCAGCGATTTTCCCCTCATCAAGGCGGCAACCATCGGCGTGGCTGTGGCGACGTTGCTCACCAACCTGTTGGGGGATCTGCTCTACCGCTGGCTGGATCCCCGCGTGCATCTGGACTGAACCATGGGAGCATCAAACCCTGATCTCGCCACACCGTCGTCTGCCAACCCGCCCCGGGAGGAAGAGTATTCAGCGGGCCTGTGGACTCTGGCCTGGCGGCGTTTGCGGGCGGATGGGGTGGGCCTGATTTCCCTGGGGGTGGTGGGCGCTTATGTCCTGCTGGCGTTGCTGGCCGGATTGGGATGGGTGGCGCCGCACTGGAGTGCCGAAGTGGGAACGCATTACGCGCCGCCAAGCTGGATGGGCACCTCTGCGCGCGAGCCGGATTTTGCCACCGCACCTCAGCCCGTCTGGCCTGGAAGCGTGGACCTGTATGGTTTGCAAGATCCTCTGGCAGATCTTTTGGCCAGGATACACACCGAGCCAGGCGCTTCGCTGGTCCTGATCGAAGCCCCGCGACGCACCACGCTCCCCTTGGGAGCCGACAAATGGGGCCATGATGTGTTGGCCAAAACCATCCAGGGCGGGGCTACTTCGCTTCAAGTAGGGCTGTTTTCCGCCGTGTTGGCCACGGTACTGGGGACCTTGATGGGGGCCCTGGCTGGGTATTGGGGGGGCAAGGTGGATGACGCATTCAATTGGCTGTACGGTGTTTTGACGGCCGTCCCCTATTTGTTACTGGTGTTTGCCATTGCGGCCGTATTGCACCAAAAGGGAACCAGCACCCTGATTCTCATTCTGGGGCTGACCGGTTGGACGGGTGTGTTTCGCCTGATGCGCTCCGAGTATCTCAAGCATAAGTCACGGGAATATGTGTTGGCAGCAGGTGCTTTGGGGGCCAGTCACTGGCGTCGCATGTTCCTGCACATCTTGCCCAATACGAGCCATGTCATATTGGTCCAGCTATCCCAAAACGTGGTGGGCTTTATCAAGTCAGAGGTGATTTTGAGCTTCCTGGGATTTGGCGTACCTGTGGATGCGGTCTCCTGGGGCAGTATGCTCAACGAGGCCCAAAACGAACTGATATTGGGTAAATGGTGGCAATTGGCTGCTGCCGGAGTGGCCATGGCTGTTTTGGTGACGGCCTTCAGTCTGCTCACCGATGCCTTGCGCGACGCCCTCGACCCCAGGCTCAAGTCATGAATCCCACGGCTGCCCTTTCGGCGTTGTCCCAGGAATCTTCACAGGCGATCAACACCCCAGCCTTGCTGCAGGTGTCTAATCTTACCGTGGATTTTCAGGAAGATCGGCAGCGATTTTTCCGCGCGGTGGACGCGCTCAGCTTTGAGGTTCCCGAACGCACCACCGTTGCGCTGGTGGGTGAATCTGGAAGTGGCAAGTCGGTCACGGCGCTTTCCCTGTTGCGCTTGCTCCCGCAAAAAATTGCCAGGATTCATTCCGCAAGCCGGGTTCTGTGGCAGGGACAGGACCTGCTCACCCAGTCACCAGCATTCATGCGCCACTTGCGTGGTGCTGGGATAAGCATGATCTTTCAAGACCCCATGACATCACTCAACCCGGTGTTTACCGTGGGGCAACAATTGACCGAAGGCTTGCGTGTGCAAAGCCGAATGAGCCGCCGTCAGGCCCTGGTGCGCGCTCAGGAGCTCCTGCAGGAAGTGGGCATTCCCGAGCCGCAGCGGCGCTTGCGGGATTATCCGCACCAGCTTTCCGGTGGACAGCAACAACGGGTCATGATCGCCATGGCCATCAGTGCCCATCCGCGTCTGTTGATTGCCGACGAACCCACGACAGCCCTGGATGTCACGATTCAGCGCCAAATCATGGAACTGCTCATGGATTTGCAGCAGCGTCATGCCATGGCGGTTTTGTTTATTACCCATGATCTGGGCCTGGTGGGAGAAATGGCGCACCAGGTGGTGGTGATGCGTCACGGACGGGTATGCGAATCCGGCTCGGTTTCCCAAATCTTCCAGCACCCGGAAAACCCTTACACCCGGGCACTATTGGCTTGTCGTCCCCCTCTTTCCTCGCGTCCCTGGCGCCTGAAAACCATCGAGGATTTCATGTCCCCGACTCAGGGCCACGCCTCGCCAGCTCATCTCACCGCACCCCTTTCCGGCGATCCGAGGCCAGAAGGCGGGATCGTGGGACGTGTACCGGTGCCCGACCCTGGGTCCACGCAACGGCCTCGTGGTTTGGCGCCCCAGGAACACATTCTGCTAACCGTTGCGCATCTGGAAAAACGCTTTCCCATCGCGCAAGGACTATTTGGCAAACGCGACTTCCTGGCCCTCAAGGACGTCAGTTTGACTTTGGTCAAGGGCAAGACCCTGGGGATCGTGGGAGAGTCCGGCTCGGGAAAAACCACACTGGGCCTGACCATTGCCGGTCTATTGCAAGCCGATGCGGGGGAGATTTTTTTTGCGGGTGAACGTTTGCCGGCCACAGTGGGACAACGTTCCATGGCCATGCGTCGGCGGATTCAGATTGTCTTCCAAAATCCTTTTGCCTCGCTCAACCCCCGCTTTACGGTGGCGCACATTTTGTCCGAGCCCCTGTTACTGCACCATCAGGGCCGCAGCGACGCAGAGCGGACCCGGCACTCTGTGCAGTTGTTGGATCGGGTGGGGTTGGCGCGCTCGGCCTTGAAACGTTATCCCCACGAATTTTCCGGAGGCCAACGACAACGCATTGCCATTGCGCGCTGTTTGGCTTTGCAGCCCGAAGTATTGATTTGTGATGAATCCGTTTCGGCCCTGGATGTGTCGGTCCAGGCGCAGGTACTGAATCTGCTGCAGGATTTGCAGGATGAGTTTGGTCTGGCCTACCTGTTCATTTCCCATGATCTGGCCGTCGTGCATTACATGGCCGATCAGGTACTTATCCTGCGTGAAGGGATGGTGGTGGAGCAGGGGGATTCTGATCAGGTCTTCTCGCGGCCACAAGAGCCCTACACCCAACGCTTGCTCCAGGCCATCCCTCGCGACCCCACAGGCGTTCTGTAACCTTCTGCGGGTATGCGTGCGGGCGCAGGCGTGCGCTACGGCACGTATGCCGTCCAGTGCGCGGAATGAGCGCTTCAGGGATGGGAAGGCTTGTGGGTTTGGTGATGCTTGCTGTGCGTATGGGTCGGTGCTGTCCGCGCGGGCGTTTTGTTGGAGGGGCGTGTGTGTTGCGATGCGCCAGGGTGTGCGTGTTTGGAACCTCCGGGCCCATGACGGTTGTCATGGCCGCTGTTATGCGGGTTGCCATGACGGTTGCCCTGTTTGCTGGCGGCGGAAACGGGTGCGGGCGCTGGAATTTGCGCTTCGGGAATGCCGTCCAGTTCGGACAGTGGGGGTTCGGTGCTCGAGCGGTTGGAGGCCAGTTGATCGGGAACCAGAATGACACCACCGCCGGCCACTTTCTTGTTGCTGGCAATGCCATTGACCCGCTTCAACTCGGCTCCGGTCAGACCGTACTGTAGGGCCACCTGTTCCAGCGCTTCGCCCCGTTGCAGGCGATGGGCTTTCCAGGTGGTCAGTTTGACGGCAGGGTCTTCCAGCTTCTGCACAAAACGCTCGGCCACATCCACCGGGACCAGGATGGTTTTCTCCTGATTGAAATCCAGGCTGATGATGGGGCGATTGAAGCCCGGATTGAGCATCAAAAAATCTTCCTGGTTCATTTCGGCCAGTTGAGCGGCTACCTGGGTATCCAGGCGTTGGTGGGTTGTGACCGCCGCAAAATACGGCTCGTCCGGAATCGGTGGAAGAATCAGGCCGAACTGATCGGGATGCAGAACGATGGCTTTGGCCGCAAGCAGTTTGGGAACATAATTGCGGGTTTCGTCAGGCAAATTCAAACTCAGGTAATCGGTGGGTCGATTGCGCGCTTTGTTGTAGGCCATTTCCCGCCTGATTTTTCCTTCCCCACAGTTGTAGCCTGCCAGCGCCAGTTCCCAGGTGCCAAATTCCTCATGCAGGCGTTGCAGATAATCCAATGCCGAGGTGGTTGCTGCAACCACATCCTTACGCCCGTCATACCACCAATTTTGCTGCAAACCAAACAGGCGTCCGGTGGAAGGAATGAATTGCCACATGCCTGAAGCCTGACTGCGCGACAGCGCATGGGGATTGAAGGCGCTCTCCACGATGGGTAACAGGGCAATTTCCATGGGCATACCGCGTTTTTGTACTTCTTCCACGATGAAGTACAGGTACATGCGACTGCGTTCCATGGTGCGTTCCACATAATCCGGACGCGCTGCAAACCAGGCCTCATGGCGTGCCACGCGCGGGTCATTGTCGGGGGCTTGCAGGGCAAAACCGTCACGAATGCGATCCCACAAGTCCACCGGGACCTCGTCATCCGCGCTGGGTTGCACCACATGATTGGCCGGGTTGCCGGGGGTGGTTGACGAAGTGGCCAAAGAGCCCGTGGCGGGAGTGGCCGAAGGGGTGGCCGAGGGAGTGCCCTGCGGGTGGGTCAGCGGGGCTGAAGCGACTGGCGTGGGCAAGCTGTCTGTGGACAGTGTGCCCGGTGAAGGCCCAACTGGATCGGCAAAGGCTTGGCCAAGAACCCCCCCCATGACCATAAGCCCCAGAATCCAGCGCTGCACAGACAAGCCCGGGTGGGCGCTGGCCAAGGCTGTGCGGGTGTGGAAGAGCAAAGTCCGAAGGCGTTCAAAGTAAGGCGTCATGGCTCGGTTTTCTACGCCCAAAACGGCTATTGTAGCCCATTGGTGGTCAAAACCGGTTTTTCCAGGCACGCATGGCGGTGAAGAGGCTCAGTTCATCATGCCGGGTTTCCAGACAACGCGTCTGAATGGTATGTACCACGGTGGGCTGGGTGCAGCGCAGAAAGGGATTGGTGGCGCACTCCAGGGCGATGGTGGAGGGGATGGTAGCCTGACCTGCCTGGCGCAGGGCCGTGCAGTCCTGGGCCCGCTGTTGCAGGGCCTGGTTATCTGGTTCGACTTCAAGCGCAAAGCGGATATTGGCCAGCGTGTATTCGTGGGCGCAGTAGACCAGTGTGGAGGGGGGCAAGCGCCTCAACTGCTGCAGGGAGTCGAGCATTTGCGCTGGTGTGCCTTCGAATAGGCGACCACAGCCACAACCAAAGAGAGTGTCGCCACAAAAAATCCAGGGGATGGGGCCGGGCACCAGATACCCCAGATGTCCCAAAGTATGACCCGGCAGGTGCAGTATCTGGAGCAACAACTGCGGTTGGGCAAGCGCCACTTCGTCCCCGGCATGAAGCGTATGCGTGAGCTGGGGAATGGGTTCCCGCTCTGGGCCGTAAACGGGAATCGTACCCCGGCGCGATAAGACCTCGATGCCGCCGGTATGATCGGCATGATGATGGGTAACCAACACGGCCGCGAGCTGTAATCCCTGCTGATCCAGAAAGTGCTCCACGGGCCGCGCATCCCCGGGATCTACCACGACGGCATGCGTGTGATCGTGAAGTACCCAGAGATAATTATCCTGGAACGCCGGTAGGCAACTGACGTGCAAAGCGGCAGAGCGCTCCTGCAGCGCGCATGCAAGGGGAAGGTCCATTGGCTGGCCTATTCACTGTTATGGCGGATTGGCTTACAATTCTGACATGACTAACCTGACTTTGCATGATTGGCTTCTCACTCCCCTGGGGCAACATGTGCTTGGGCAAGAGCAGCGTGTGCTGGACGACGCAGTCTGTAATATTTTTGGTTATAACGCCTTGCAGGTTTTCATGCCCGAACTGGACGCCCTGCGTGCCAACCGCATTGCCCATCGCATCACCTTGTGTCGCCATGGTCCTACGTCATTGCGGGCAGAACCCCATGCGCTGCCGTTGGCATCCCAAACGATCGATCTGGCCGTGTTGCCTCATGCCCTGGAGTTTTCTCCCAATCCGCATGCCATTTTGCGCGAAATCACCCGGGTCATGCGCCCGGAGGGAAGACTCATCCTCACCGCCTTCAATCCTCGCAGTCTGTGGGGCTTGCGTCAGTCTTTTTCCCGGGGAACGCAAGAATACCCCTGGTGCGGCCATTTCATCGCCTTGTCCCGCTTGAAGGACTGGTTGTCCCTGCTGGGCTTCGAGGTGAGCGCGGGCCGCTTCTGGGCCTATGTACCGCCCTTTCAAAGCGACCGTTGGCTGTACCGCTTCCGGTTCATGGAACCGGCGGGTGATCGCTGGTGGGGCGTGGGGGGAGGGGTGTATATGCTGCAAGCGGTCAAACGGGTGCATGGCATGCGCTTGATCACCCCGCGCTGGAGTCCCAGCCTTGTGCCAAAAAAAGTCCTGGCGAGCACGGTGCGTTCTTCGGTGTCGCGCTATAACGCCATTCAATCCCATAAGGTACTGCCTTTTGTGCGCCAGCCCAGACCTCCGGAAGGCCATGCCCCCTGAAGTGGAAATCTTTACGGATGGGGCCTGCAAGGGTAACCCGGGACCCGGTGGGTGGGGGGTTTATTTGCGCGCAGGCCAAGCCCAACGGGAGTTGCATGGTGGCGCGGCACAGACCACCAACAACCGGATGGAACTCACGGCCGTCATCGAAGCACTCAAGGCCCTGACGCGTTCGTGCCAAGTCACGCTCTACACCGATTCGCAATATGTTCAGAAGGGCATTCAGGAATGGGTGCACGCCTGGCAGCGCAATGGGTGGAAAACCGCTGCTCGGCAGCCGGTCAAGAACGCTGATTTATGGCAGGAACTGCTGGCCCAAACCCAACGCCATCAGATTGAATGGCGCTGGGTCAAAGGGCATGCCGGTCACGAAGGCAACGAACGGGCCGACCGCCTGGCCAATCTGGGTGTTGCCAATCTTTCCTCATGAGACAGGTCGTTCTGGATACTGAAACCACCGGACTGGAGCCCGCCAAAGGGCACCGTGTGGTGGAGATCGGGTTGGTGGAGATCGTGCATCGGCGTCGAACCGGCAGTGTGTTTCATGCCTATCTCAATCCGGAGCGTGACAGCGATCCCGGTGCCCTTCAAAAGCATGGCCTGACCAGTGAGTTTTTGCAGGATAAACCACGCTTTGCAGAAGTTCTGCAGCCTTTTCTCGAATTTGTGCAGGATGCCGAATTGGTCATTCATAACGCCCCCTTCGACATCGGGTTTCTGAATCACGAGCTGGCGCGCCTTAACCAACCACCCCTCACCAGCTTTTGCGCCCGGGTAACAGACACCTTGCCCAAAGCACGCGAGTTACACCCGGGCAAGCGCAACACCCTGGATGCGCTGTGTGACCGCTACGGGGTGGATCGTTCCCAAAGGGAATTTCATGGGGCGTTGCTCGATGCCGAATTGCTGGGCGATGTGTATCTGGCCATGACCCGTGGCCAGGATTCACTGCTGATGGAAAGCACCCACGACGCACCGGGCAGGGCTCGTTCGGTGGCATCCCAACGCTCCGCCCGCCCCTTGCGTATTCAATACGCAAACCTCGAAGAAATCGATCAACATGTGCAGCAACTGGAAGCCCTCAAGAAGGCTAGCCAGGGGCAGTGCAACTGGACCTGGAACGAGTCGAATACCTGAAGCCCCGGCAGGCTTGAACGGCCGACGTAATGGTTGCGCTTTTTGGCTAGCGTTGTTGCCAGGCCTGTTCCAACAAAGACAGATAAAGTTCGGAAGTCATGGGGGTAGCGTTGCGCTGGGCGGACCAGATCATTTCCGCCAAGGATTCCTGCAAACGGTGTCGGGCCGCATGCTCGTCCTGCAACTGTTGGCACCAACGCTGGTAGTAGCTGACGATGCCGGGGGGTTGGTCGATGGCCAGCTGCTCTTCCAGAGCCAGGTGCAAGCCCAAATGAAGGAAGGGGTTGGTTTCTCCCTGCTCCGGAAACCATTCGCGTTCCAGGGAATGCTCGGGGGCGTTCAGCAGGGCATGATACTCGGGGTGAAAACGCATGATCTCCCAGGCCATGCTTTCCAGCGGGGTTAGCGGCGCCTGTTGTTGCTGTTTTTTCCACACGGTCAAAAAAAACTGGCGGGCTTGTTCACGACTGGGGTTGTACATGCAAAGCTCCGGTGGCACATAAATCCATTACCGGACAGAGGCCGCAATTGGGCCTTCTGGCGCGGCAAATATAGCGGCCATGCAAGATCAGCCAATGATGCGCATGCTTGAGAAAGGGCGCTGGAATCACTTGCAACAGGGCGGTTTCCACAGCGAGAACGGTTTTTCCCGGCGCCAGACCGGTACGATTGGCCACCCGAAAAATATGCGTATCCACGGCCATAGTGGGTTGTCCAAAGGCGATATTGAGCACCACGTTGGCGGTTTTTCGGCCCACACCCGGGAGAGCCTGCAGGGCCTCGCGAGTACCCGGAACCTGGCCGCCATGGCGTTGTTCCAGAATCTGCGCCGTGGCATACACATGGCGTGCCTTGGTGCGATACAGCCCCAGTTGCCGCAGGGCCGACTCCAGGGCGGGCAAACCCAGAGCGAGGAGATCCGTAGGTGTTTTCAAGTGCTCGAAGAGGGGTTGGGTGACCTGATTGACACGCCGATCGGTGGATTGCGCCGAAAGCATGACAGCCACGAGTAACTGAAACGTGTTGTGATAGTGCAGTTCGGTGCCGGGATGTGGATTGGCAGCCTGCAAACGTTCAAAAAACTGTTGTCGTTGCTCAGGGGTCATGGGATCGCAAGGAGCCCGCTGGGATGTAGCCGGGGCGCGAGGGAATGCAGTTGAATGCAGTCCACGGGGCAGGCCTCCAAACAGTGCGCGCAACCCGTACAAAGGGACTGGATGACCGTGTGGGTAAAGCGCGAGGCGCCAAGAATGGCCCGTTCCGGGCAAACCTTGACGCAACGAAAGCAGCCAATACAATGAGTTTCCTCGATGACTGCCGTTTGAATGCGCGTGAGCAGCGTGGGGGGAGGCAGCGCTTGCAACTCAGGGCTCATGCCAAAGACCGCACGATTTCCCGAATCAAGCCCGGGCCTTTGTAAATGATACCGGTATACAACTGAATCAGACTGGCGCCTGCCTGGAGCATGGCCTGGGCGCGAGCGGGGCTATTGATGCCGCCCACACCGATGATGGGAATGGCCCCCTGCAGCTGTTGTGCCAGGGTCGTCACCACCTGTACGGCGCGCGCATGCAATGGCGCCCCACTCAAACCTCCCGTTTCCTGGGCCAGGGCAAGTCCCATGACACGCTCGCGGCTGATCGTGGTGTTGGTGGCAATGACGCCATCGATGCGGTATTGCAGCAGTAGGTGTGCAATATCCTGCAGGGCTTCTTCCGAAAGGTCGGGGGCAATTTTGAGGGCGATGGGTACGTAGCGTCCGTGCTGGTCCGACAATTCCTGTTGGGTTTGTTTGAGAGTGGCCAGCAGGGACCCTAGTGCGCCGGCATCCTGCAATTGTCTGAGATGCAGGGTGTTGGGTGATGAAATGTTGATGGTGACGTAATCCGCGTGGGGGTAAACCTGACGCAGTCCCGTCACATAGTCCCCAGAAGCCTGATCCAGTGGGGTGTCGAAGTTTTTGCCCAGGTTGATGCCCAGAATACCGTGCCAGGACCGCGAGCGCACCTGCTCTAGCAGGTGGCTGACTCCCAGATTGTTGAATCCCAGGCGGTTGATCAAACCTTCCACTTCCGGCAGACGAAACACCCGGGGTTTGGGGTTTCCTGGTTGGGGGCGTGGAGTGACTGTCCCTACCTCGATGAACCCTGGGCCCAGGGTTCCCAGACCGGTGAGGTACTCGGCATTTTTGTCCAGCCCGGCGGCAATGCCTACTGGATTGGGAAACGACAACCCCATGACGGTGCGCGGAAGAACTCGTGGGGTATCTGCACAGCGGGATAGTCCACACTGGGCGGATTGATTGAGCGCACTCAAGGATAGGTGATGGGCCCGCTCAGGGTCCAGTTGAAACAGCAGGTGCCGTGCCAGGGGATAAAACATGAGAGAAAATCGTCCGCAAAGAGGGTTCAGGCCGGATAGGGAAGGGCGGTCCACTGCTGGTTGATCAGGCCCTGCAGGGGTTGGTACTGGATTTTGTAGGCCATTTTTCTGCTGCCGGC
This sequence comes from Ferrovaceae bacterium, assembly GCA_027449685.1. Taxonomy (GTDB): domain Bacteria; phylum Pseudomonadota; class Gammaproteobacteria; order Burkholderiales; family Ferrovaceae; genus JAJZHV01. Next base: position 100,283 of record DAIDLC010000006.1, read on the forward strand.
AATCCAGTAGCCGAGATAAAGCCAGGGCAAGCCCAAGGTCTTGCACCGTTGCACCTGCCAGAGGATGTTATACGTCCCATAACTGGACTGAGCTTGATGGGGTTCATAAAAAGTATAGACCGAGGACAAACCCTGCGCCAATTCGTCGATGACGCTGACCATGCGCAACACCCCGTTATCCCGAAATTCCACCAGATAACTGGTGACAGAGGATTGCAGCAGGAAATGTTCGTATTGATCCTGGCTGTCTCCGGCGGTTTCTCCTTCCAGATGACGGGCGCTTTGATAGCGGGCATACAATTCGAAATGTTCCTGATCGAAATGCAGCGGCCGTTGCACTGTGCTGAGTTGACGGTGGCGCTCCCAGGCGCGACGTTGAGAGCGATTGGGATGAAAATGGTTGGCATCGATGCGCACCGGGATACAGGCTTTGCAATGATCGCAATGGGGACGGTAGGTAAACGATCCGCTACGCCGAAAGCCATTCTCCACCAGGTGGCTGTACAGGACCTGATCCACCAGATAACCCGGGGTGACCACTTGCGAACGCGCTTCCTGCTGGGGAAGATAACTGCAGGCGTAGGACGCAGTGGCGTAAAATTGAAGCCGATGTAACGGCAGATCAAGCAAATGAGTCATGATTCAACAGCTTAACCCCGAAAAGGGGAGAATGTCCACCATGCTGCCAGCGGCAATCTGTGTGCAGGACTCGGGTAGCACGATAAAACAGTTGGCCTGGCTCATGGAGCTCAAAACGCCAGAACTCTGGTTTCCTGTGCTGTAAACCCGCCACTGGCCTTCTGGATCGCGCTGGAATATTCCCCGTTGAAACTCCAGACGTCCGGGCGCTTTTTTCAGGTCCTGGGCACAGCGTACGGGAAATTGTAGCGCTTCTGGCACCGCAGTCATTCCGGCCAGTCGTAACAGAGCCGGGCGCACTAACAGGAGAAAGGTGACCATGACGGCCACCGGATTACCGGGCAGACCGAAAAAGTGGGCTGATCCCAGGGTTCCAAAGGCAAAGGGTCGTCCTGGTTTGATGGCCACTTTCCAGAAACGGATTTGCCCCATATCCTGCAGGATGGGCTTGATAAAGTCGGCCTCACCCACCGAAACACCGCCGGTGGACACGATTACATCCGCCATTTGAGCAGCAGCAGAAAACGCGGCGCGAATCTGTTCTGGTTGATCGGGAATCACCCCCAGATCAAGGCATTCGAATCCCATACCAGTGATCAGTGCCTGCAGGGTGTGACGATTACTATCAAAACATTGTCCTGGAGCAGGGGTTTGCCCCAGAGAAGCCAGTTCGTTTCCGGTGGAGCAGAAGGCTACCCGCAAGGGACGAAACACGGGGATCTCGGCCAGGCCAAGGGAACCGATCAAGCCCAGCTCTGCGGCACCCAAGCGTTGTCCCTGCTGGAGTGCCGGGGCACCGAATGGCAGGTCTTCGCCGGCGCGGCGAATATGCTGCCCCGGTTTTTGCCCGGATTGAACAAGAATTGAGCCCTGATGCAGGGTTACCTGTTCCTGCATCACGACCGTATCGGCGCCGGGGGGTATCAGGGCTCCGGTCATCACCCGGATGGCTTGGCCTGGTTGCAGGTGGGGGGGGTGCCCCGCACCGGCCAACAGGGTATGCACCACGGGGAGGGGAGTAGCGGGGGTCAGGTCCGCATGGCGCACGGCGTAGCCATCCATGGCGGAATTATCCCACCCGGGCACCGCCCGGGGCGAGATCAGATCCCGGGCCAGAATCCGGTGCAATCCCTGCTGCAAGGGTGCCTGAACGACTTCCTGCACGGGGGTCAGGTGCTGGCGAATATGATCCAGCGCCTGTGGAAGGGTAAGCGACTGGTCTTGCCTGGGCGTTGCATTCTGGGTCATGAAGTCTATCCGTTGGTCCGTGGAGTGGTTTGCCCAACGCCTTCCTTTCTGCGGGAATCAGGCGTGTGATCAGCACTCGAGAGTTGCACGGGGTAATTGACATTGGTGAAGGCTTCAGCCTCATCATCAAAGCAGACCCGCGCGATACTAAAACGTTCCTGCCAGCGCAACACCTTGCGCTCCTGGGAGCGCAAATAGGCGATCAAATCCTGATGTAACCCGCTGCGCAGCAGGCAAAACAGGGGCTGCTCACGGCCCTGGGCACAGGCCATGGCCAGGTCCGCATCCTCTCGTTCCAGCGCTTGTTGCAGGCGAGGGACCAATGTGGTGGGTAACAAGGGGGCATCGCACGGGACGACGGCCAGTAGAGCGCAGTGTTGTTGGTGCGCAAAGTACAGGGCCCGCTCGATTCCGGCCAAGGGCCCTTGTCCGGGAAAACCCGGTTCCTGGGCCGGGGCCGGCGCGTCCTGGCGAGCCGTTGGCTCAGTGATGGCCAATGGAAGGTCGGGGTGCCCGCCCCGAAAGTTGCGATCAGAAAACACGGGAAAACCCAAAGCCTGATAGCGCGCGAGAGAGCGATTGGCGCTCAAGCACAGATAATCCACTTGCGGTGCAAAACGCGCCAGAACGTGGGTCAACAACGGTTGGCCGCGCCACAGCAGCAGGCCCTTGTCCTGCCCTCCCATGCGGCTTCCGGCGCCGCCCGCCAGAATGCAGCCGGCAATCTTCATGGACTACAGTATAATTCCCTTACCAGCCCATGAATACCTCTATCACTACTCCAGAACCCGTCCGGGATGTCTTTGCCAGACCCCTGCAGGATTTGCGCATTTCGGTCACGGACCGCTGCAATTTTCGGTGCACGTACTGCATGCCCCGCGCGTTATTCGGAGCCGATCATGCGTTTCTGTCGCGCTCCGCGCTCTTGAGTTTCGAGGAAATCTTCAAGCTGGCTGGTGCCCTGGTTCCATTGGGGGTGAACAAATTGCGCTTGACCGGGGGCGAACCCTTGCTGCGCCGCGACCTGGAGCGTCTGGTGGCCCAACTGGCCAGATTCCAGGGTGTGGAACTAGCCATGACCACCAATGGGGTCTTGCTGCCACGCAAGGCCGTGGCCTTGCGCCAGGCTGGTCTGGATCGCCTGACGGTCAGCCTGGATGCCCTGGACGATGCCACTTTCATGCGCATGAATGATGCCAACACATCCGTGCGGGACGTGCTGGCGGGGATCGAGGCGGCGCAGCAGGCAGGTTTTGAGCACCTGAAAATCAACGCGGTGATCCGTCGCGGGGTAAACGAACACGCCGTACTGGACCTGGCCCGATATTTTCGCTCAACGGGACTGACCGTGCGCTTCATTGAATATATGGATGTGGGCGCCACCAATGGGTGGCAGCCGACGGACGTGTTTTCCGCCCAGGACATCCTTGCACTGCTGCGCCAGCAGTGGGCGCTAGAGCCGGTAACCAGCAACCCTCACGCCGTGGCTCAAGTGTATCGTTATGGCGACGGTGCGGGCGAGGTGGGGGTCATCGCCTCGGTCACGCAACCCTTTTGTCGTCACTGTAGTCGCTTGCGTCTTTCCACTGACGGCAAATTGTTTACCTGCCTGTTTGCCAGTGAGGGATTCGATGTGAAGACCTTGTTGCGCTCCGGGATGACAGAAGACGAACTGACAAATCGCTTGCGCTTACTTTGGCAGCAGCGTACCGATCAATACTCGCAATTGCGGTTTCAGGCGCCACGCCTGCACCGACCCCAGGAAATGTCCTACCTGGGTGGTTGACCGGGTTGTCGTTTCCCGGGGCACTTCCGGCACGCTGCAATCCGGCCACGCCTTGCTTTTTGGCAGGACCAATAAATCCGCGGCGTAGTAAAAACCATTCTATAATCGCGCCTACTTGCCAGGGAGTGCCCATGAAATTTCGTTTTCCAGTCGTCATCATCGACGAAGACTTTCGTTCCGAAAATACCAGCGGTTTGGGGGTGCGAGCTTTGGCCGACGCGCTGGAAAAGGAAGGGCTCGAGGTGTTGGGGGTCACCAGTTTTGGGGACATGGCCTCCTTCGCCCAGCAGCAAAGCCGGGCCTCCTGCTTTATCCTGTCCATCGATGACGAGGAATTTGGCGCTGGTTCGCGCGATGAAATGGAGGCAGCCCTCAAACACCTACGGGCTTTTGTCCAGGAAATTCGCTGGCGTAATGCCGATATTCCCATCTTTTTGTACGGTGAAACGCGTACCTCGCGCCACATTCCCAACGATGTCCTCAAGGAGTTGCATGGGTTCATTCACATGTTCGAGGATACGCCAGAGTTCGTGGCGCGACATATTGCCCGTGAGGCCCGGGTATATCTGGATTCCTTGGCGCCGCCCTTTTTTCGGGCCCTCACCCATTATGCCTCGGATGGTTCCTATTCCTGGCATTGCCCGGGGCATTCCGGCGGTGTGGCGTTTTTAAAAAGCCCGGTGGGGCAGATGTTCCACCAGTTTTTTGGAGAAAACATGTTGCGCGCAGATGTGTGCAACGCCGTGGACGAGCTGGGCCAACTGCTGGATCACACGGGTCCGGTGGCGGCTTCGGAGCGCAATGCGGCACGCATCTTCAATGCCGATCACCTGTTTTTTGTGACCAATGGCACCTCCACCTCCAACAAGATCGTGTGGCATTCCACCGTGGCGGCGGGCGATGTGGTGGTGGTGGACCGCAATTGCCACAAGTCCGTGCTGCACGCCATCATGATGACAGGCGCCATTCCGGTGTTTCTCATGCCCACGCGCAATCACTATGGCATCATCGGGCCGATTCCTCTGAGCGAATTCACCCCGGAAACCATTCAGCGCAAAATCGCCGCCAATCCGTTCACCCAATCGGGCGCGGTCAAGCCGCGGGTACTGACCATCACGCAAAGCACTTATGATGGCATCCTGTATAACGTGGAAACCATCAAGCGCATTCTGGATCGGCAAATCGACACCCTGCATTTTGACGAGGCCTGGCTGCCCCATGCAGCTTTCAGTGATTTCTACAAGGACATGCACGCCATTGGGCGTGACCGGCCCTTATGCGAAGAGGCCATGGTCATGGCCACTCAGTCCACCCATAAGTTGCTGGCGGGTTTGAGTCAGGCTTCACAGATTTTGATTCAGGATAGCCAGACCATCAAGCTGGATCGGGACTGTTTTAACGAAGCCTACCTCATGCATACCTCCACCAGCCCGCAATACGCCATCATCGCCTCTTGCGATGTGGCGGCGGCCATGATGGAACCCCCGGGGGGCACCGCTCTGGTGGAAGAATCCATCAACGAGGCCCTGGATTTTCGGCGCGCCATGCGCAAGGTGGACGAGGAATGGGGGGTGGATTGGTGGTTCAAGGTGTGGGGTCCGGAATATCTGGCGGAGGAGGGCATTGGGGATCGCACCGACTGGCTGCTCAAGCCTGGAGAACATTGGCATGGGTTTGGTGATCTGGCACCAGGTTTCAATATGCTGGATCCGATCAAGGCTACAGTGATCACCCCGGGGTTGGATGTGGACGGTGACTTCCATGATTTGGGAATTCCCGCTGCGGTGGTGACCAAATATCTGGCTGAACATGGTGTGGTGGTGGAAAAAACCGGACTGTATTCGTTTTTCATCATGTTTACCATTGGGATCACCAAAGGGCGTTGGAACACCCTGGTCACTGAATTGCAGCAATTCAAGGATGACTATGATAAAAATCAACCCCTGTGGCGGGTGCTACCAGAGTTTGTGGCCAAACATCCGCGCTATGAAAGTTGGGGCCTGAAGCAATTGAGCGAAGAGATTCATGCGGTTTACCGTGAAAACGATGTGGCTCGACTGACGACGGAAATGTATTTGTCGGACATGATTCCTGCCATGAAACCGGCCGATGCCTTCGCCCGCATGGCCCATCGGCAAACGGAACGGGTGGAGATCGATGATCTGGAGGGGCGTATTACCTCGGTCCTGTTGACCCCCTATCCGCCCGGCATTCCCTTGCTGATTCCTGGAGAGCGCTTCAACGCCACCATTGTGCGCTATCTCAAATTTGCCCGTTCCTTCAATCAGCGCTTCCCGGGATTCGAGACGGATATCCACGGACTGTCCAAAATGGGGACCAACGGCACTTCCCGATTTTATGTGGACTGTGTGGTGTAGGGTGTGCGGCGCAAAAAGGCCTTGCCTAAGCCGTTGCGCTCAGCCCCAGACCCGAGCTGCCTGAATGTTGCAGATGACTGGAAAGTGAACTCAAAAAACCATCCAGAGAGGTCTGGTTGGGCGCACCCAGAGATTGCATCAGGCGCTGAAAGGATTGCTGCAAATTGGCGGCGGTTGGGCTGGCCGGGTTGTTGCCGCTGATATTTGCTGCCTGGGGCAGGGCGCTACTGGCGCTAACACTGCTACCGGTACTGCTGGTCAGGGTGGCCCCGGTACTGGCCGCTGGGGGAGGTAGTGTGGTGGTTGTGGCAGTAGCGCCACTCGGACTGGCCTGGGTGCGAATTGAACCGGCAGCGCTGGCCCCACCAAGGCTGCCATTGGCGACAGCCGCCTGCAGTTGGGCATTGAGATGTTGTGCCAAATTCTGAAGGCGGGCTTGGGCTCCGCTGCCACCCGAGGTACCGTTGGGCGTGTATACCACCGGTCCGTTGGAGACGACGGGCGCCCCCGGAGTGGGACCCGGTGCTCCGGAATTGCCCAGGATGTTGGCTGCGCTGGCTGCCTGGGCCAGATCCTGTCCGATCTGGGCTGTTAATCCATTGGGGCCAGAACTGTTCAGGACGTTGGGGGCGTTGGCCAGATCCTGGGTGATCTGGGCCAATAGTCCACTGGGATTGGTGGTATCTGCTCCGTTGAGGGGAGCCCCAATGGGGGAAGTGGGGGGATTGTTTTGGGACGTGCCGGTGGGCGTGTTGGGGCTGCCCCCTTCGCCCTGGCCTGACTGGGTGCTGGAAGCTGCGTTGGGTGGGGCAACGCCGTTATGCAGCGAGGCCACCAATCCCTGTAGAAATTGGTTCAGGGCTTGCTGGGCGGCATTGGCGCTGGAGCCAGACGAGCCACCATTCGCCCCTGTTCCATTGCCATTGCCTGCATTCGAGGCCGTTGGCGCAGTGAGCACCTGGGTGTTGACGCCCAACTGGGACAAGGATTGTACGATGGCTGAGGCCAGTGCACCAGCCGCAGCGGCTTGACTGGTGCTACTGTTGTCGGTTTTGTTGTCCGGGGCATTGGGATTGGAAGCCTTCTGCGTTTGTCCATACACGCTACCCACCGCCGAAGATGCGGCGTAGGCCTGACCCAGACCGCCAACAGACGCCATGACGAGCCTCCCATTTTCAGGTTTCGTTTGCAGAAATTATAAACCCGTTTGCCTGCCTTGACAATCCTGAGTTTTCTGCATCCTGGCACGGCATGGAGCGTGGGATGCGGACAGTTCCTGCCATTCAGAGGGAAACAACGGGACCAAGCCAAGGCAGGAGCGGGATGACAGGTGCAAGGCAGGGCGGGCGGTTCAGTGATTTTCCCGACTATGGTGCATCATGGCAGCCGGGATCTGCCCCAGTGCCAGAACGCGGTCCACGGCCCCCAGTTTGATGGCCTCGTGGGGCATGCCAAAGACCACGCAGCTGGCTTCATCTTGAGCTATGGTGGGCGCCCCACTGCGGTGCATCTCCAACAATCCGCGTGCCCCATCGTCACCCATTCCGGTCATGATGATGCCCAGGGCATTGGCACCAGCACATTTGGCCACGGACCGAAACAGGACATCCACCGAGGGTTTGTGCCGATTCATCAGAGGGCCGTCTTGCACATCCACATGATACTGCGCCCCACTTCGCACCAACGTCATATGTTTGCCACCTGGGGCGATCAAGGCGCGACCCGGGAAGACGCGGTCTCCCTGGCGGGCTTCACGCACTTCGATGGCGCATAGTCCATTCAGGCGTTCGGCAAACAGGGCGGTAAACTTTTCCGGCATGTGCTGCACAATGACGATGCCCAGACAGGTGGCGGGCAGTTGGGTGAGAACGGCTTCCAGGGCCAGCGTGCCTCCGGTGGAGGTTCCCATGGCAATGACCTGATCCGTGGTGTGGGCCATGGCGCTTTGATTGGCGTTGGGAGAGTTGGGTTCGAACAAAGAAGCCCCCGGAGGCCGGGGGGACGTTGGCTGTGCTTGCAGGCGGTGTTGCAAGGGGCGCAGATTGGCACGGGCCGCGGTGCGCACGGCACTGACCAGTTCCAGCGAGGCGTCGAGCAAAAAGGACTTCAATCCGGCTTTGGGTTTGGTGATGATACTGACCGCTCCGGCCGAGAGGGCCTCGAAGGTGGCCTGGGCCCCGCTTTCTGCCAGGGAGGAGCAGATGATCACCGGGGTGGGATGCTCCAGCATGATTTTTTTGAGGAATGAAATGCCGTCCATGCGCGGCATCTCGATGTCCAGAATGATGACATCGGGCCAGTTGGTTTTCATCTTTTCCATGGCAAACAAGGGGTCGGGTGCAGTGGCCAAAACCTCGATGTCCGGAGTTTTGGAGAGCATGTCCGACACCACCATGCGCACCAGCGCCGAGTCGTCCACCACGATGACCTGTATGGGTTTTTTTTGTGCCATGAACCTTGTTCTTGGAAGAGTGGGTTTAGGGTTGCGAGGCAGAGCCGCACGAATGGCACATGCGCCTCCATGCGCTTCTACAGATTACCAGAGGTGCCAGAGTTAGGCTATAGGTCATCAAAAAAATGGTGCTGTGCTGCAGAGGGCGGAGTCTTAGGGGGCTAAACTTTTGGCGCAACCGGCCGTAAAGACTCCTGTAGGGTACAGCAAAGCACGTGGTCAAATTTGACAATAGGCATGACAAGGTGCGGGAGTTAATGCAAAATGTCCCTGTTCGAGTCGGATGGTTCATCCCAATGGTCCGCGATGGTCGTTGACTGGCCATTTCCTCCGGCACGTTACCAGATCCACTGTTTCAGGGAGCATGACCTTCGTTATGAAAACCATTTTTTTGACGGACGATTCAGCCACGATTTTACTCAGCATCTCCAACATTCTGGCCAAGGCGGGTTATGCCGTGGAGAAAGCTTCCAGTGGCGAGGAAGCACTCAAGAAGTTTCAGTCGGGCGTAAAGGCCGATTTGCTCATCACCGATTTGAACATGCCAGGAATGAACGGCATCGATCTGATCAGGGAAGTCAGAAAGCTTGCGGCTTACAAGTTCATGCCCATCCTGTTTTTGACCACCGAGTCGCAACAATCCCGCAAGCTGGAGGCCAAGGCTGCCGGCGCCTCCGGATGGATCGTCAAGCCCGCCACGGCAGACGAGTTGCTCAATACCATCAAGTTGGTCATGAAATAGAACCTCGATGCTTATGAAAACTGGACTGACCAAGGAACGCTCGCGCTGGGTGTTTGCGGGGGTGGCGGCTAGCGCGGGGCTTGGCGTATATCTTCTGGATCCTTGGTTTGTTCGCGTGGTGTTCCCGTTTTTCAAAATCACCCAGCCTTTGGGGGATGCGCTGGGCGTGATGCTGGCCATTTCCCTGGCCTATGGGGCAGAACGCCTGGTGTCTTACGGGGTGTACCACGATTTTCTCTACGGCTTGATGCGGGACGACGAAAAGCTTGCCAGTCGTTTTGAAAGCCTCAAGACGGTGGGCGATGAGGTGTCCAAAGAGTTGACTAGCATTCCTTCTTTCAACCGTGTGCTGCGTTCCCAGATTGCCTCGGTTGTGCAGCAAACCGAAAAGGCGGCCTTCGACATTGCCGGACGTCTGCAGTCCATCGATAGCGTGGTGGAGCGGTTGAATGCTTTCGTACAGGAGTCTTCCCAGTCGGCCAACCAGGCCTCGGCGGATGCCGAATCCACCCTGAAGGAAAATCAGGCATTGATCGAGCGTATGAATGACTATATTCGGGAGCGCATCGATGATATCCACAAGGATCAGACGCGTATCGAGCAGATCGCCAAGGAAGCCACTGACCTGGCCTCCTTGGTGCAATTGATTCGAAACATTGCGGGGCAGACCAATTTGCTGGCCTTGAATGCCGCCATCGAGGCCGCGCGCGCGGGTGAGGCTGGACGCGGGTTTTCTGTGGTGGCCGATGAAGTTCGCAAACTCTCCTCGGAAACCGAAGTAGCGGTTTCCAAAATCAATGATGGCATCACCCGGGTTGCACGTTCCATCGAAGAGCAGTTCCAGGAAAAGCTGGCGCATTCCCGGTTGAATGAGGAACGTGAGGCCCTGACTCAGTTTTCTGACCAATTGCAGCGTGTGGGCACGGGTTATCAGGAACTGTTGCAGCATAGCGTGGAGGCCATGGCCTCCATCCGGGAATCCAGTTCCTCGCTCACCGCCATGTTCATGGATACCTTGGCCAGTGTGCAGTTTCAGGACATTACCCGGCAGCAGCTCGATCAGGTGGGGAATGCCCTGGACCGTCTGGATGCCCACGCCCAGGCCTTGTCCGGTCGCTTGCTGTCGGCCGAGGAGGAGACCTACCAGTATGTCCCACTCAACGCGCATCTGGAACAGGTCTATGGCAGTTACGTCATGGACCAGCAACGGCAAACCCATCAACAGGTGCTCCATCACGGGGAACCCCCTGCAGATTTATCCTTGGAGGCCCCATCTCAGAACTCGACGGCTAAAGCGGCGAGCCATATCGAATTGTTTTGATTCACATCAAAGTTTTCTGCAACATTATGTTATAAGCTTATCAGCGTAGATTAGCGGAGTCATGGATGATGAGTACCGTAGAGCGCCTTCTCCTGGACAGTGAACTGACGATCAATCATGCTCTCCCGCTCAAGCAACAACTCTTGCAGGCCCTGGAACGCAGCGACACGCTGGAACTGGACCTGTCTCAGGTTTCCGACATCGATACGGCAGGCTTGCAGTTACTCCTGTTAGCCAAACGCGAAGCTGCCCGAGGCAACAAACGTCTGGCCATTGTGGCCCATAATCCGGTGGTTCGACAAACCCTCGATTTTTGCAATCTGGCCTCCTATTTTGGGGACCCCATGGTCATTCCTGCCCAGGAAAGCGAGGTGCAGCGTGGATGAACTCACCAGCGTCTTTGTGCAGGAAAGTCGTGAACAACTGGCTTCCATGGAAAGCGGATTACTCGTTCTGGAGCATCAAGCCCCGCAACCCGATGACATCAATGCCATTTTTCGTGCGGCGCACACCATCAAGGGTGCTTCGGGCGTCATCGAGTGTCACTTCATCGAAGCCTTCATGCACAAGGTGGAAAATGTACTGGATCGTTTGCGCAACGGGCAAATCCAGCTAACCTCCCGTCTGACCGAACTACTCTTGCAGTGTTGCGACCATCTGGGTCATCTGATCGATGTGCTGGAAGCGGGTAACCCCGAACCTGATGAGTCCTTGCAAACCGCCGGCGAGGCACTCTTGGCCGAACTGTCGCGCAACTACCTGCAATCTTCCGATCCCGATCCTGATGCCAGATCCATGGGAGAGGGGGAAGCGTCTCTGATAGCCCATTCGGTGGATGTGCTGGCCGCAGGTGGCGTGTTGATTGGGGATAGTTGGCACATTTCCGTCCGGTTTGGTCCCAATGTGATGCGCGGCGGCATGGACCCCTTGTCCTTCCTGCGCTATCTGGGCACCCAGGGCGAAATTCTGGCCATCGAGACCTTGCCGGACGCCATGCCGGTGGCCGAACTGATGGACCCCGAAACCTGTTACCTGGGGTTCGAAATCAAGTATCAGACCCGCGGTACCAAAGCGGATATCGAACGGGTGTTCGCCTTTGTGCAGGATGAGTGCGAGTTGCGCATCATTCCCCCTCCGGCCAAGATTTCCGAATATTTGCAGCTGATCAAAGAGCTTCCTGAAGAGGACATGCGCTTGGGTGAGATCCTGGTGCGCACAGGCGCCTTGACCCAGGCTGAACTGGACGCAGGGTTAGAGGCGCAAAAAGCCGCCTCGCTCTCCGAACAGAACCAGGACGGGGATGCGCCTCAAGCCCCCGTGCAAATCGGCGATATTCTGGTGGAAGAGCATCAGGTGGTGCCCAAGGAACTGGTGGAGGCAGCCGCCAGTCGGCAAGCTCAGATTTCCACTAAGAAGGCGGCCGATGCGCGCCTCATTCGTGTGCAGGCAGACAAGCTGGATCAGCTCATCGATCTGGTGGGAGAGTTGGTCATTGCCGGGGCCTCAGCCAATTTGCTGGCCCAGCGCAGTGGCCAGACCGAGTTGGTGGAGTCCACCTCCATTCTGTCGCGTCTGGTGGAAAACATCCGCGACTCGGCCCTGCAGTTGCGCATGGTGCAAATTGGCGAAACCTTCAACCGCTTCAATCGCGTGGTACGGGACATGTCCCACGAGCTCAACAAGGATATCGAGCTCATCATTACCGGGGCCGATACAGAGCTGGACAAAACCGTGGTGGAAAAAATTGGCGATCCGCTCATGCACCTGGTGCGCAACGCCCTGGATCACGGCATCGAGCCCACGGCCTTGCGCATTCAGCGCAACAAGCCCGCCAAAGGTCGTCTGGAACTGAATGCCTTCCACGATTCCGGTAGCATCGTCATCCAGGTGCGCGATGATGGCAGTGGTTTGCCAGTGGAAAAAATTCATGCCAAGGCCCTGGAACGGGGGCTCATTCAAGCGGGGCAGGTGCTCTCGGAACAGGAAATCATCAATCTGATTTTCGAGCCGGGGTTTTCCACAGCTTCGGAGGTGACCAACATTTCTGGCCGCGGGGTGGGCATGGATGTGGTCCGGCGCAATATTCAAGCCTTGCGCGGCACTGTGGAGGTTACGACTCAGGAGGGTGAAGGAACCTGCTTTTCTATCCGTTTGCCGCTGACACTGGCCATCATCGATGGTTTCCTGGTGGGAGTAGACAAATCTTCCTACGTCATTCCGCTGGATATGGTCATCGAGTGTATCGAGTTGCACGCTGACCAAACCGATCGCAATTTTTTGAATCTGCGCGGCGAGGTGCTGCCCTTTGTGCGCTTGCGTGACATTTTCGAGATCGAGGGTACCCCTCCAGCGCGGGAAAATATCGTGATCGTGCAGTATGCAGGAGAAAAAGCGGGCATCGTCGTGGATCAGTTGATGGGAGAATTTCAGACGGTCATCAAGCCGTTGGCGGCTATTTTCAGGCATTTGCGTGGTATTGGTGGCTCCACCATCCTGGGGTCGGGCGAAGTGGCGCTCATCCTCGACATTCAGGCCTTGATCCAGCGCTGCGTGCGGGGCGAAGAAAAAGCTTTGAAACAGCAGGCCCTGCTGAAGGCTGGCTGAGTGGTTGAACAAGGTTTGGCTTCATTCGGATTTCGTGTCATTTGATATGGGCGAGAGTGGTTACGGGGATTTTTTGGAATTGAAACTGAGAGGGCGTACAAGTGAATAATTTAAAAATCGGAACACGTCTGGCACTGGGGTTTGGAGTTTCGATCCTGTTGATGATCCTTCTGGCGGTTATTTCGGTTTCGAAGATCAGTAGTATCGATAGCCAGGTTTCCAATCTGGTCACAGATCGCTTCCCAAAAACCGTGATGGCCAACCAGGTCATCGACCAGATCAACATCATTGCGGTAGCCATGCGCATGGCCTTGTTAGAGGACAAACCCGAGGATGTGGCGCGCGAAATCAATACCATCCAGGCCTCGCGCGACAAAATCATCGAGTTACTCAACAAGATGGATGGCCTGATCAATCTGCCCGAGGGCCGGCGTTTGTTTGACCAGATCAAGGCCGCGCGTTTGATCTATGGGGGTGACCAGGACCGCTTTCTGGAGTTGATGAAGGCGGGCAAACGGGCCGATGCCACAGAATTATTGCTGCAACACGCCAGAAAGTCCCAGGCAGACTATATTGCCGCGATCAATACCATGGTGGAGTTTCAAACCAATCTGGTCAAGCAACGTGGAACCGAAGCCGACGAGATCAGCGCTCAAGCCCGCCAACTCGTCATCGTTTTGAGCGTGGCGGCTGCGGCCCTGGCGGTTTTGCTGGCCTACCTCATTGCTCGTGGCTTGACACAACCCATCGCCAAGGTGGTGGATGCTGCCAAAAAAATGGCTGCAGGAGATTTCAGTTTCCGCCTGGAATCCTCAGCACATGATGAAGTGGGCGATCTTACCCGGGCCATGTCCAGCGTTCAGCAGACCGTCACGGGATTGATCACCGACATGAACCATATGTCAGCGCAACATGACGCGGGCGATATCGACGTCAAGATGGATGAAGATAAATTCAAGAACGACTTTCAAGTCATGGCCAAAGGTGTCAACACCATGGTCTTTGGCCACATTGCGGTCAAAAAGAAAGCCATGGCCTGCTTTCAGGAATTTGGTAACGGTAATCTGGATGCCAAGATCGAGCAGTTTCCCGGGAAAAAGAAATTCATCAACGAAACCGTGGAGCAAGTGCGCACCAATATCAAGGCCTTGGTGGCCGATGCCAACCTGTTGTCCATTGCGGCGGTGGAGGGAAAACTGGCCACCCGCGCCGATGCCAGTCGCCATCAGGGGGATTATCGGCGCATCGTGGAAGGCGTCAACAAAACCCTTGACGCTGTCATCGGTCCTTTGAATGTGACCGCGGATTATGTGGACAAGGTGGCCAAAGGGATCATTCCCCCCATCATTACCGATAATTACAATGGTGATTTCAACCTCATCAAAAACAACCTGAATACACTGGTGAAGATGATGAGCGATCTGCTGGCCCAGACCGACATCATCATCAAGGGGGCTGCAGACGGGCAACTGGACAAGCGCGCCAATGCCGACCTGTTCGTGGGCGGCTGGAACCAGCTGGTGACTGGGGTCAATCAGGCCGTGACCAATATCGTGGATCCCTTGAATGTCACTGCGGATTATGTGGACAAGGTGGCCAAGGGGATCATTCCCCCAGTCATCACTACGGACTACAAAGGACAATACAACGTCATCAAGATCAATCTCAATAACATGGTCAAGATGATGAGTGATCTGCTGGCCCAGACCGACATCATCATCAAGGGGGCCGCAGAGGGTGAACTGGACAAGCGGGCCAACGCGGACCTGTTTGTGGGCGGCTGGAACCAGCTAGTTACAGGGGTTAATCAGGCGATTACCAACATTGTCAATCCCCTGAATGTGACGGCCAACTATGTGGATCGTATCTCCAAGGGGGAGATTCCCCCCAAGATTACCGATCCCTACAGCGGTGATTACAACATCATCAAAAATAATCTCAATGCCTGTATCGATGCTGTCAATGCCTTGGTCTCCGATGCCAATATGCTGGCTCAGGCAGCCGTAGAAGGAAAACTTTCCACCCGTGCAGATGCCACACGTCATCGCGGTGATTACCGGCGTACCGTGGAAGGGGTAAATCACACCCTGGATGCCGTGGTTGGGCCCATCAATGAAGTCCAACGTGTCATGGCCGCGATGGAAAAAGGTGACATGACCCAGTTGATCGAGCAGCATTATCAAGGTGACTTTGCTGTCCTCAAAAACGCGATCAACAGTACCATCACCCGCCTGGCAGAAACCGTGGAGCAGATCGTGACGGCTGCAGATGCCTTGTCAAACGCTTCCGGACAGGTTTCGGCTACGGCACAATCCTTGTCTCAATCCTCCTCTGAACAGGCCGCATCGGTAGAAGAAACCACTTCTTCTCTGGAGGAAATGAGCGCATCCGTGGCTCAAAATACCGAAAATGCCAAGGTGACCGACAACATGGCCGCCAAATCGGCCAAAGAGGCGGTGGAAGGCGGAGACGCTGTAAGCAAGACCGTGGATGCCATGAAGTCCATTGCGGACAAAATCAGCATCATCGACGATATCGCCTATCAGACCAATTTGCTGGCGTTGAATGCGGCCATTGAAGCCGCTCGGGCGGGAGAGCATGGGAAGGGGTTTGCCGTGGTGGCAGCCGAGGTGCGTAAGCTGGCTGAACGCAGCCAGGTGGCCGCGCAGGAAATTAGCGAGGTGGCGGGTTCGTCGGTCAAATTGGCCGAACGGGCAGGGCATTTGCTCACGGAAATGGTTCCTTCCATCCAGAAGACCTCCGACCTGGTGCAGGAAATCACCTCGGCCTCGCAGGAGCAATCCACGGGTGTTGCGCAAATCAACAATGCCATGGGGCAGTTGAACAAGGCCACACAGCAAAATGCCTCGGCTTCTGAAGAACTGGCGGCTACTGCAGAAGAACTGGGTGGTCAAGCAAGCCAGTTGCAGCAGTTGATGGAGTTCTTTCAGATCAATAAATCCCGTGGGGCTTCCTCGGGAGCGGCGCGCTCCAACATGAAGGCGGCGAGTCCGGGTAACACCGAGCGGACTACCCACCACGTTTCGCAACGTACCCCCTTGTCGGTCAGTGAGTCAGACTTCGAGAAATTTTAGGAGTACATCATGGGACAACTGACCTCAACCGGAAAGGCTGCGGTGCGCGCTGCTGTCGCGGACGCACCACAGCAGTATTTAACCTTTACCTTGGGTGGTGAGATGTTCGCCCTGGCTATTCTCAACGTCAAGGAGATCATCGAGTTTGGGACGGTTACCGAAATCCCCATGATGCCCAAGTTTATCCGGGGAGTCATCAATTTGCGGGGGGCCGTTGTCCCGGTGATTGATTTGTCTTGCCGATTTGGTGGCCTGCCAACCCAGGTGGATCGCCGTACATGCATTGTGATCGTCGAACTGAATGAAGGCGATGACAAACATGATGTGGGGATCATGGTGGATGCGGTTTCTGAGGTATTGGAAATCTCTGCTACTGAAATCGAGCCACCCCCCTTGTTCGGCGCCAAAATTCGCACGGACTTCATCGAAGGGATGGGCAAGATCGAGGGGCGGTTCGTGATTATTCTCAGCGTGAGCAAAGTCCTCTCTTCCGAAGAAATGGCCATGCTGAGTCAAGCCGCAGAATCTGTCGCAGCGGGAACAGTAGCCGCCACTGCAACGGAATGAACCCATATTTCCTGATTCGGACAGGATTGGTTTGACGGATTATTCTGCGCTCCCTGCGCGCGATATTGAACGCCTGGCTCGGAATATTCATGCAGGTGGCTGGGCGGTTGAGAACGATTTTCCCATTGCCACGCTGCTGGGTTCTTGTGTTGCGGTGTGTCTGTACGACACAGGCGTGCCAGTTGGTGGAATGAATCACTTCATGCTGCCCAAGATGTCCCGAAATCAACATTCGGCAGAAGACGTGATGCTGGCTGGTGATGCGGCGATGGAAAACCTCCTCAACAACTTGCTGGCCTCTGGTGCAGTGCGCCATCGAATCCAGGCCAAGGCCTTTGGGGGAGGGACGGTGATTGAAACCAACGGGACTGGGCGGGGCATAGGAGCGCAAAATGTGGAGTTTGCAAAATCCTGGTTGATTCGGGAACGCATTCCTCTGGTTTCTTCTGATTTTCTTGGTCCCTGGGCCCGAAAAATCATCATGACGCCAAAGTCTGGTGAAGTGTGGTGTCGCCGTATGGTGGCCAATCTGGTGAGCGAATCGATCCGACGCGAAGAAGAAGCCTACGCTGAATCGCTCAAAACCCAAAAAGCCAGTACTAATGTGGAGTTGTTTTAGTGGATCCTTCTGCGATCACGGATCAGGAATTTGCCCTGTTCCAACGCCTGATCCATCGTGTTTCCGGGATCTGGCTGACTGAATCCAAAAAGATTCTCCTCACGGGCCGTCTCCAGCGCCGCCTCAAGGTGTATCAACTAGAGACCTATAGCCAATATTACCGTTTGCTTTCGGCCAACACACACCCGGAAGAACTCCAGACCATGGTGGATTTGATTACCACCAATGAAACCTATTTTTTTCGCGAGCCCAAGCACTTCGAATACTTGGTCAGTCAGATTCTCCCACAGCGTCAGGAAGAAAGGATTTTTCGGGTATGGAGTGCGGCTTGTTCCACCGGAGAAGAGGTGTATACCCTGGCGATGGTGCTGTCCGATCACTTGCCAGCACAAACCTGGGAGGTGGTGGGTAGCGATATCAGTACTCAAGTTCTGGAGAAAGCCCGCAAGGCGCATTACTCTTTGGAGCGGAACGAGGGAATCCCCCCGGCCTATTTAAAAAAATACTGTATGAAAGGGGTGCGCTCTCAGGAAGGCACGTTTTTGGTGATTCCCGCTCTACGCCAGGCAACCAATTTTTTTCAAGTCAATCTCACACAACCGGTCACCCAGGAGATCGGTCTGTTCGATGTTATATTTTTGCGTAACGTCATGATTTATTTCGACATGGAAACCAAGCGCAAGGTGGTGGAAAATCTGCTGGCCCGACTGCGCCCGGGGGGATACTTCATTGTGGGCCACTCTGAAACCTTGCATGGCATCAATACTGAGATGGCCTTGCTGCAACCTACCATCTATCGTAAGCAAATTTAGCCTCTGCCCGCCCCACATCAGTCCTTAATCCCTGGTATGGGTCCCCTCATTTTTTGCAAGGACGCAAAGTCCTCTGCCCATGTCGAGCATTGATCCCTTACTGGACAAGTTGTGCCGGACAACCGCTGGTGGGATGAATGAGGTCCACCGATGGATGCCCAAAAATACTTTCTCTTGGGAGTGGAATAATGGATAATGACCGTTGAACCGGGGGCGACATGGCTTCGACGGGGGTTGCAAAGCAATGTAGGGCATACCGAGGGCCAGTGACCTCGTAAATCCATCTGGGCACTTTATAGTTGCCAACGACGACAACTACGCCCTGGCCGCTTGACGGCCAGGCTCCGCACTAGTTCTTCTCTGGGCTAGAGTTCGGGAAACCGGGCTGCGGAGTCATTAACAGAGAATCGCAAGCCTGGCGGTGCCACTTCGCCGGCTGTCAAAACCAAGGTGGCTCGCCTGCAGGAAGTTCGTCGGTTGACGTCCTAAAGGTCAAATCCAAATAGCCAGACTAAGTATGTAGAACTGCTTGTAGAGGACTTTCGGACGCGGGTTCAATTCCCGCCGCCTCCACCAATAACATAAGGTCAACGCTTATCCGTTGGCCTTATTTTTTGCGTATCGTCGCGTATCCGTGGGGGTTCGTGCTAACTCTTGCGGACTTCAACCCGCGCCATCCAGTCACGGTTTGGCCACGTTTTTCTCTCTCCGGGCCAGAATTCTCCGCTGCCTTGGCGGATAAAAAATCACGAAGTCCGCAAGCCGAAAAAATTATATCGAGTAATTTCAATCAATTACACGTTTACTCGGGAGAACGGTTTGATTGGAGAATTGGTAGGCGGTGGGGATATGTGCTGCCGGTTACCGGACCTTGCCCAATTCACACTCCCGACCCTGAAGAGACAGTCGTCGTCTCGTTGGTCCAGCGGCTGGTT
>DAIDLC010000007.1 GCA_027449685.1 Ferrovaceae bacterium
ATAAAGGTAGCTAGCTGTACCGTTCCCACTTGCAGGGGGGTAACGACTCCCTGTTGGGTGGCCGATACGGTGCCATCACTACCGATGGTAAGACTGGTGGCGTTGAGGGGCAAGGTAATCGAGGGTTGGATCAGATAACCTGTAGAGGTGACCAGGTTGCCCTGATTGTCGGTCTGAAACGAGCCATCCCGGGTATACGCTGTGGTGCCGTCGGGCATCAGCACCTGAAAGAAACCGGCGCCATTGATGGCTACATCCAGGGGATTACCTGTTTGTTGCAGGTTCCCTTGAGTCATGATGCGCTCGGCCGCTGCGGGACGTACCCCCGTGCCCAATTGCATGCCCGATGGGTACATGGTTTGCTGTGTGGATTGGGAGCCGGGTTGGTAAATGGTCTGATACAGCAAGTCCTGAAATACGGCGCGGGACTTCTTGAAACCGTTGGTGCTGACGTTGGCCAGGTTGTTGGATATGACGTCCATCTGGGTTTGCTGGGCTTCCAGCCCCGTTTTGGCGATCCACAAAGAGCGTTGCATGGCGACTTCCTCTGGTTAACCGGTGATCAACAGCAGCTGGGCTGCTTGCTGAGCATCATCGGACGCAGTTTTGAGCAACTGCATCTGGGTTTGAAATTGGCGCGAAATAGCAATCATGTCCACCATGGAGCCAATGGCACTGACGTTGCTGCCCTCCAGACTGCCGGCTTGCAGCGACACACTGGCGTCGGGGGCTGCAGCTTTGCCCGTGGTGGTCTGGAACAGGCCGTTTTCGGACCGGGCCAGCTGATTTTCTGGCGGGTTGACCAGCTTGATGCGCCCGACAATGGTGGCTTGGGCCGCAGCGCTGCCGGGAGGGCTGGCGGTGATCGTGCCATCTGGGCCCACGGTAATATCCATATCTGGAGGCAAGTTGATGGCGGTGGGTGTACCCACTTGCCCGGTGTCATCCACCAACGGCAAGCCCGACTGGGTTTGCAGGGTGCCATCCAGAGCCACTTGCAAATTGCCGTTGCGGGTGTAAGCCTCTTTTCCGTTGGGCGTCATGACAGCAATCCAGCCCTTGCCGGGCAGGGCGACGTCCAAATTGCGTCCTGTGCGCTGCAAGGGAGCTGGAGTGAAGTCATACCCGGTACTGCTGTTGATGGCAAAAGTGCGGGTGGGAAGCCCAGGGCCATTCAGGGGAATGGCTTTGAAGGCCTCCTGCGTACTGCGATAACCTGTGGTACCGAGGTTGCTCAGGTTGGATGTCACCGCCTCTTGTCGCGCCAGAATGTTCGAGGCGCCGGTCATGGCGGTGTAGATCAGGCGGTCCATGGACTCGATCTCCGGGAACGGGGGTCATCAACGCAGGTTGATGATGGTCTGTTCCGCCTGGTTCTGGGTCTGGATGGCCTGTGCATTGGCTTGATAATATCGCTGGGCTGTAAGCATATTCACCAGTTCGGTGGTCATGTCCACGTTGGAAGACTCCGTGGCGCTGGATTGTACCGTTCCGAGATTACCGGTCCCCGGCGTGCCCAGCAGGGGCGCTCCGGAGGCCGTGGTTTGAATCCAGCTGCCGCCAGAGGCCACCTGCAGGCCCTGCGGATCCGAGAAGTTGGCCAGCACCAGTTGCCCCAGATCCTTGGTTTGACCATTGGAATATTGCCCTTGCAGAATCCCCTTGGCACTGGTGTTGAATCCGGTCAACTGACCTGAGGTGTAGCCATCCGCTGCCAGGTTGTTGACGGTGAAGGCGGTGCCGAACTGGGCTGTGCTAGAGAAATCCATGCTCATCTGTTGGGTGTTGGCGCCATTGCTGAAGGTTAGGGACGGCGTGAACACTGTTCCGATGGGTTGCACTGACGCAGCAGGGGTTCCTGAAGGGGTGGTGGTGGTTGCAACCGGCTGAGAGTACACCAGATTTCCCTGGCCATCAAAGGCCAGATTGCCCAAGTTATAGCTCGCTGGTGTGGTGGTGCCCCCGGTGGTGGTGGCAGGAGAGATGGGGCTGCCATCCAAGGTGGCATAGATCGACCACGCCTGGGTGGGCGTACCCAGCTTGGTGGAGGGGGGCGGGGTAGTGCCATTGTAAGCGCTGACGGCGGTTTGGGCGGCCAGTAATTGGGTGCTGGGTGTGGTGGTGCCCCCGGTGGTGGTGTTCTGGTTATTCACGAAGTACAGGGTCATCACATGACTGTTGCCCAGGCTGTCGTAAAAATTGACCGAGGTAGACTCGTTATAAGTCGCTACATTGGTTGGGTCAAACGTAGACGTAGATACTATGGGCGTGTCGCTGGAGGGCAGGTTCAATCCGGCGGTAATTTTGGTGGAGGCCGATGGCGCCAGACTGGTGGTGGGAATGGTGAGCGGCACCGGTTTGGCGCCTGAAACAATGCCCGAGGCGTTGATGGGATAGCCGGTCAGCTGTTGTCCAGCGGCATTCACGATCACGCCACTGCTGTTGATCTGGAACTGGCCGTTACGGCTGTAGGAGATGCTCCCCGACTTGTCTTCCATGCGAAAAAACCCCAGACCATTGATGGCCATGTCCAGCGGGTTGCTGGTGGAGACGATATTGCCCTGACTAAATTGCTGCACCACTGCAGAAACCTGGGTGCCGATCCCGTTCTGGGCCGAGTTGGCGCCGCTGAGCGACGAGGCGAACAGATCAGAAAACTGGGTTTCCGATGATTTGAACCCTACGGTGTTCGCGTTGGACAGATTGTTGCCGATGTTGGACAGCAGTTGGCTGGCAGCGTCCAGACCACTTAAACCCTGTTGAAAACCCATGATGATCTCCTGACGATTATTGAATCATTGCAACGGAAGACAGGCTTACATTCCCCAATGTCCCCAAATCCAGTTGGGCGCCCTGCGAGCCCATGGTCACCGAACCCACCACTCCTGGGGAGAGGGTCGTGGCGGCCACATTGTTGCTGCCCTGAGTGGCTTGGGCCACCACCTTGTAAGTGCCGGAAGCCATGGCGGCTCCGCTGTCGCTCTTGCCATCCCACGTGACGGGTATCACACCGGCTTTCTGGTTGACCATATTGAACGTGCGCACCACATTCCCCGCACTGTCCTCGATTTTGATCGTCAATTTATCGGCGGCAGAAGGCAATTGAACCCCGGTGGTGGTACTGGTGCCAGCCTTGTAGGCCACGTCGCTACCCGGGACCAGTACCGTGTGTCCGATCAGGCTGCTGGCCGTGGACATGCTTTGACTGCTGGTCAGACTGGTATTGAGCGCCTGCAGGGCTGTATTCAGAGAGTTGATGCCGTTAACGGTATTGATCTGGGCCAGTTGCGAGGTCATCTGGGAGCTGTCCATGGGATTGAGCGGATCCTGATTTTGCAATTGGGTGATCAGCAAGGTCATGAAACTGTTCTGAATGCTGGAGGTAGAGGTGACCGAGTTGTTGCTGCCTGAGGTGCTGGCACCTGCACTGGTGTTTTTGCTGGCCAGCGAGCTGTTGGTGCTGTTGAGTTGCTGAATCAGGTTGATATTGACGGGAGCGACAGATGAGCTCATGGTGATTCTCCTTATTGCCCAATGGTGAGTGTTTTGAGCAGCAATGCATTCGACGTATTCATGACTTCCACATTATTTTGATAGGAACGTGAAGCCGAAATCATGTTGACCATTTCCTCTGCCGTATTGACGTTGGGGAGGGTCACATTGCCCTGCTTGTCGGCCAGGGGGTTGCCGGGGTCATAGATCGTTTTCAGAGGCCGTGCATCATCGATGACCCCCTGCACCTGAACGGCGGTGCCGGTTTGCCCCGGGCCCAGAGGCACGGCACTGAATACCACTTGTTTGGCGCGATAGGCCGTGCCGTCCGCGCTGGTGGTGCTGTCCGCATTGGCCAGGTTGCTCGCCACTACATTGAGCCGTTCGGACTGCGCTGTCAAGGCCGAACCGGCTATGGAAAATATGTTGAACAAGGACATCTGGGTCACCCTGTCAAGGCGGCCAGCACATCCTTGATCTGCTGGCCGACAAATTTGAGACTGGCTTCATAACGGATGGTATTTTCCGAAAACTGGGCCCGCTCCACGTCCATGTTGACCGTGTTGCCGTCGGCGCTGGGCTGCAAGGCGCTACGATATAACACCGGTGTGCCTTGAACCTGTTCACCGCTGGCGTTGCCACTCAAATGCGCTGCGGCGCTGGTGCTCAGCGTCAGGTTTCCGGCCTGATTTCCCAGGGCATTTTGCAGCGCTTGGGAGAAGTCGATGTCCCGCGCCTGATAATGGGGCGTATCCGCATTGGCAATATTCGAGGCGATCAGCTCCTGACGCGCTTCCCGCAGATTCATGGCGGTCTGCTGAAACTTCAGCAAGCTGTCGAGGCTGTTGCTCATGGGGGCTCCAAAACGGAAGGGGGTCACTCCTTGGTACCTATGATAGGGTGTCCCGCCGTGAATCGATCCGGTAAATAGGGGCACAAAACACAGGGTATTTCACGTCCCATCTGTTCCTGGATGCGCGCTTGGTATAGGATACCAAGCGACATGAGGAAGAAACTTCACAGAACCCTTTCGCGACGCGCTCCCGGTGGGCGCCGGTACGCCTTCCGGGAGAAGAAGGCTGGGCTGTGGGCGCTGCTGGGGAGTGCTCTGGCGCCACTGGTATGGGCAGCGCCCTCGGTGGTACTGCCAGTACCCACGGCCACCCAGACCCTGCAACAGTTTGTGCAGGAGCAAACCGCCTCGCGGGGCGCTCAGGTGTCCGTGCAGATCCTGGATCCTGCAGCGCTGGCAGAACTCCCGGACTGCACCCAGAAACCTGAAGTGTCTGTGCCGCCTGGACGGCACCTGGCGGGGCGCCTGTCCCTCGCCCTGCGCTGCGACCAACCGCGCTCTGGCGCGCCCTGGAGTGTCATGGTCCCCGTGGATATTCGCATTCTGGCCCACTACTGGGTGGCGCGCCAGATGATTCCCTTTGATCACGTCATCACGTCACAGGATGTGGTAGAGCGCACGGGAGAGGTGACGCGCCCCGATTTCCTCTCGGATCCAAAGGATGTTTTGGGCAAAGTGGCGCGCCAAAGCATTGCCCCCGGACAATTACTGCGGCAGGATCTGCTGCATGAAGTCTTTCAGGTGCGTCAGGGGCAAACGGTCTCCATTCAGGTGCAGGGCAATGGCTTTGACGTGAGTTCGGAGGGTCAGGCCCTGGGCAATGCCGCCGAGGGGCAGTCGGTGCAGGTGCGCACGGCCAGCGGGCGCTTGGTCACGGGCACCGTCAAGGGGGGGCAGGTTTTCATTGTGCCCTGAAGCCGGCGCACTCTGCTCCTCTTTCGGCAGAGCATCAGAGCTTGGCGCTTTCCCACAGCACGTACTCTAAAAACTGACAGGCCTGCTGCGCACTGTTCTGAGCCGCACTCTGCACTTGGGTAATATCCGGCCACAGTGCGGCGTCGAGTCTGTGAAGTGAATGCTTACCCTCTGAGTTTTCACCGTTTTTGCTGGATTGTTGGACGATTCCCTGGAGCACCAAGCGGGCACTGGCACAGAGTCGCAAGGCGCTTTGCGCTTCTCCGTCCCGTTGCCCGCAGCGCACCGGTTGGCCCAGACGTCCCCGCAGGGGCGCGGGAACAGCGCTTTGCGCCAGGCGCCCTGGCACCGGGAAGGGGCCCCTGAGTCCGGGAAGTTGGTGAAACAGATGCAACATCTCGGCCACGTGTAACACAGCGCCTCTGGAATCCCGAGAGGTGCGATAGAGTAAAAAGGGGAAAATGGTCTGCTCCTGGTCCCATAAGGGTGAGCCAGTGGCAGCAGGTAGGCCCCTGGCGCTCTGTGGATGCCTCTCTTCCAGGGGATTGCACCTGCTGCTGCGGTCTGCAAACAGGGCCGATCGATCCAGCACCGGCACGGGTAATGCTTCCATGCGGGGCTGACGGTCTATGAAACGGATGATCTGCCCGGCAAAGTGTGACAAAAACGCTTGTGTCAGCGCTTCTGGAATCCGGGCAAAGGCTTCCATGTCCGCCAGGGCCGCAATCCAGCGCAAGAGCGGACCGGGCGCCAGCCGATTCTGTTGCAGGAGGCGACCCAGCGGCTCCGGAGGCAGTGTATGTCCGGCAGGAACGAGCAGTGCGCCCGAAAAGGAAGGGCCCCCCATGAATTTGGAGCCGGTCAGGGCCACCAGGCAACCCCGGGCCAGATAGGCCCGGAGGCTTTTGCGGGTCAGTCGCAGTTGACAGGCGTCCACCAATACCTGCAGGGCAGAGCCAAAACGCTGTTGCAGATGAACGACGCACGCGGGGCTGGGGGCGATCAGGCCAGTTTTGGATACATCGGTCAGCACCAGCAAAATCTGCTCTCCGGCTTGCCGTGCCCGTGAGACCGCGGTTTCCAGTGCTTGCTCCACGTCCGCCACAGGACGCAAATGTCCCGCTGCGTCGCGTACCGGGATATGCAGGACCTGGCTGTCCGGACACTGGGCCAGCGCGCCTGGCACCCCGCGGCCGGATTCCTCGGCCTCTAACAGAAAAATGGCCAGTCTGGTGCCGGGAATGGCACATAGGGCCGCGCCCTGGCGCAGGGCATCGGTTCCCGAAGCACTGAGCAACAGGCTGGGTGGGGGGGGTGGTGCGTCGGGATCATCGGCTGCACCCAGCAGGCAGGGTAACAGGCGCTCCCGGATGTGCTGGGTTAGCGCGTACCGATGGGGCGCTTGCTGGGAGAACCCTTGATCGATCCAGGGGGCCATGCGGCGGGCCATTTCCCGGGCTGCCACAAACCCTGACCGGGAGATGGTGGAGGCTGTGGCCGAGCCGAATTCCAGCAAGGCGGGGTCTGGCGTGCAGCCACAGCCATAGCTATTGAGCCCGGTGAGCGGGTCGAGCGCGATGCGCTCATCCCCATCCTGGACCAGGCGGGAACAAAAAGGATCAGCTTCCTGGGGCAACGGGGCAAGGCCTGTTAGAGGGGGCGCTGGCAGCGGAGCGTTCGAGCACTCGGGTCAAGCCGAATCCCGGGGTCGCACAGGCTCGCTCATGACCCGCTGCAATAGGTCTTTGAAGGCAGAGAAAGCTTTCTGCATGGGTTCCTGCTTATACGGAAACACGTCCACCGGGTCCATGGCGTGGATGACGGCGCTGCTATCGGCTTCGAAGATGAGCAACTCTCCCGAAGCGGTTTCGGCGCAGTCCAGCACCAGGTAGTCCAGTCCCAGGCGGTGATGCACGGCAGTCAGGGCCGTGCGGTGGCGGCGGGCAAACTCCTGCTCGAAGTGGCTCATGAAATGCGCTTCCTCGGCGCGCTTGGCGGCAGAGTCGCCCATCCCGCCATTGAGATAATGGATCATCCAGTGGGAAGAAAGCGCCATGTGGCTGGCATAGGGCTTGCCATCGATCAGGGCGATCCGATACTTGCGATAGAGTCCATCGCTGTTGGCGTAATCCACGAAGGGGATCATGAAAAACGTGGTTTCTGGTTGGCGCGCCAGATAGTCGGGAATCTGGGCAGCCTGTTCCAGGCGTTCCAATCCCTGGCCGGCGTGGGTGTCCACTGGACGCAGCAGAAACGGGGTCTGCACCAGCGGTGTCCAGGGGCCCATCAGGGAGGGATGAGAATGGACCATCTGCAGTTGCTCCCGGGTCAGGCGCAACACGGAAGGCACCACCAATCCGGGGATGTCGGCCAGCAAATGGGAGACGGAATCCCGTGCCAGGCGGGCCACCCGTTCGGGAAGATTGAGCACTGGCTTGGGCCAGATCTGAATGACTTCGGAGAGCGCACGCAACAGCAGTTGCGCCCCATCCGACTCTCCCACGGCCATGAACAACACGTCATGCTCGGGAATCTCTTTGGGAAAGGGCAGGTCTGGAGCTACGTAGACGAGTGTCAGGTCCACGTCTCGGTTACCTACCAGAAACTCCACCGGGGTGTTGGCTGCCAGAGGGCCCGAGGTCACAAAGGCCAGTAGCCGGATGGCGCCCGGCATTTTGGCTGGAAGCCAATAGATCTGTTGGTGCTTCAGGGCCTGCTGTTGTAAGGCCAGGGCAATGTCATGGTGGCCCTTGACATGCAGGATGATGGACAGATCCATCATGGCGTCGGCAGCGTTGGCCCCGGTTGGCTGGTTGCTTTGCTCCAGCAATGTTTGCGCCAGAGGGGTGAGATCGGTGCCCTGATAGGCCAGGGTCATCAGGTGGGCCATGCCGTGAAAAGGGAGTGTCATGAGAGGTTGGGCTCGCTGGGGTGAGAGGGATGTCAGTCGGGTTTCGGGGCCAGTTTCATTCCCAATCGAAGCACGGCTGCCACCAGGATTTCCAGGTCCTGCAGGGTAGTGCGGTGATTGACCAGGGCTGCCCGCAGAGCAAATTGGCCCTTGAGCGTGGTGCTGGAAGGCAGGGCCAGACCGGATTCTTGGAGCTCGATGAGCAATTGGGCGTTCACGGTGTTGGGGTCAGGGCAACGAAAACGAAAACATACGATGTTAAGGGTGATGGGTGCTAAAAGTTCCAGCCGCGGCTGTGCGGCGATCAAGGCACCCAGTTGTTGTGCCAGGGTGCAAGTATGCGCCATCATCTCGCCCAAGGCACGGGTTCCATAAACCTTGAGTGTAAACCAGGTTTTCAGGGCGCGAAAGCCGCGTGACAAATCCGGGCCGTAGTCACACGGCCAGGGAGAACCTGCGGCGGCGCCGCGTGTGTCACGCCGCAGATAGGCGGCCGGTGTGGCAAAGGCCTGACGCTGCAGCGTATCCTCGCGCACCAGAATGAAGCCGGCATCATAGGGGACTTGCCCCCATTTGTGAAAATCGAAGGCGATGGAGTCGGCACGCTGAATCCCCCGAAAGCGTGGCGCAAGCTGTGGGCTGAGGCATCCCAGCGCGCCAAACGCACCATCCACATGAAACCAGAGCCCTTCCTGGGCGCACAATGCGGCCAAATCCGCCAGGTCATCTACGGCGCCCACATCCACGCTGCCGGCGGTTCCCACCACCAGAAAGGGCTCCAGTCCGGCGGCCCGATCGGCCCGAACCCTTGCGCGTAAGGCGCCGGGGTCCATCTGGAACTGGTCGTTCATGGGAATCAGATGCAGGGCCTGGGTGCCCAGGCCAGACAAATCCAGGGCCTGGGCAATGCACCCATGGGCGCCGGCTGAAGCATAGGCCACCAGTGCGCGCTGGGTCTGGCCAGCCAGGCCTTGGGCCCGCAAGCAGGGGCCTAGACGGGCGCGTTGGGCCACCCAAACGCCAATCAAATTGGCCATGGACGTGCCTGTCACGAATAATCCGCTGGCCTGAGGGGGAAATTCGAACCATTGCCGGATCCACGCTAACAGTTGGCGTTCCAGTTGAATGGGAGCCTGATGGCGCCCTCCGGCATTGACATTCAAACCGCCAGCCAGCATTTCGGCCAGCATGCCCACCGGGGTGCCGCCACCGTGTACCCACCCCATGAAACCCGGGTGCGGGTTACCGATGGTATAGGGCAGGATATGGTCCAGGAATTCCTGGTGGACTTGGGGCAGATCCTGGGGTTCCAGGGGAGAGTCCTGCTGAAAGAAGGGCTGCTTGGCGCTGGGCAAGGGTTGCCAGGTGGGGCGCTGGCGCAGATGTTGTTGGTAATCCAGCATGTCATCCAGCATGACATGGGCTTGCTGGCGAAAGGCCGTCCAGTCTGTGGGGTCGAGGGTCACAGGTATAGGGCCGTTGGGCGGGGACTGTGCCGCAGCTTCAAAGGGCCAGCACCGAAGCCGGAAAGTGCCAGCGCTCGGGGGTTTCAGCAGAAACCACTGCGTCTTCACCCATGGACAGATCCAGCAATTTTGGCTCCAGATGGCAGTTCTTGCGCACGGAAAAAAACACTTTGACCAAAGGAGTGAGCAAGCTGGCGGGATGCTGTTCCACCACGAGCGCCAGGCGTTCAGACTTCAGTTTTACCAGAGCGCCTGTGGGATAAATGCCCACAGTGCGCACAAAGGCGTGAAAAATGCGCAAGTCGAAATGCGAACTCTGCCATTCTGCCATTTTTCGAAGGGCCATGGCCGGCTCCCAACCGGTCTTGTAACAGCGTTCCGAGGTGATGGCGTCATACACATCGCAGACCGTACCCATACGCGCATATAACGAAACCTCCTCACCCGACAAGCCCTCCGGGTAGCCACTGCCATCGATTTTTTCGTGGTGATGCAGGCAAACATCCAGAACGATGGGATGTAGTCCTCCGGAGCGCAGCAAAATCTCATGACCCAGCACGGGATGGGATTTGATGGTGGTAAATTCTTCGTCTGTCAGACGCCCTGGTTTGTTCAGCACCTCGTCGGCAATCATCATTTTACCCACATCGTGTAACAACCCGGCGGTGCCCGCATGCATCAGTTCTTCACCCGTAAGCCCCAATTGTTTGCCCAGAGCCAGCATCAAGGCGCAAACCGCTACAGAATGCAGGTAGGTGTAGTCATTCTTGTTTTTCAGGCGGGCCAGATTGAGCAGAGCGTCGGAATTGCGGGCCACCGATTGATGAATTTCCGCTACCAGAGGATAAGCCGCTTCGGCGTTCAGGGCCTGCCCCATGCGCACTTCCTGGAACATGGAGGTTACTGCTGTTTTGGCGCGCGCGTGGATGAAGCGGGCGCGCTCGAGCTCTTCCTTGAAGGGAACCCGCAGATCCTGGGGAGGGGTCTGTTGCGTGTGGCTCAACAGGCTTTCCGCTTGTTCGCGCACCTGCTCGGCATCCAGGCTGGGGGTGTCGTCACCCACGTCCAGACCCTTGTCCGGATCGATCCAGACCTCGCGTACGCCGCTTTGCAGGAGTGTTTGATAGTCTTTGTCGGAAGTGAGCAAAAAAGCGGTTTTCCAGAAGGGATGATCCATCCAGTTGCCGCAGATTTCGTGAATGAACATGCCGACCGTGAGGTGACTAACCGGAATCTTTTTCATGGCTTGCGTGGGGATTACCTGTCCGCGTCGGAGCGGTACTGATAGATGGGGGTTGCCCGCACCAGGTCCTTGACCTGTTCCAGGGGCAAGTGCAGCAGGGCGGCAATATCGCGAAAGTCGTCGGGCAAGGCCGCGTCGTCCCAGCCGTTGGCCGAATGTCGGGCCAGATTCACCGCCAAGGCCACATTGCGCACCCGGGTTTGCCGTTGCAGGGAGTCATCCATCAGGGTGGTCAGCAATCGGGGCAAGGACCACTCCTTGGCCAGCAGGCGCTGCAATTCGGCAATGGGAAAACCCAGCACCTCTTCCTGGAGCGCCTGGCTGCGTAGCGTACGGTCCTCGATTTGACGCTCGCGGATGGCCAACATGTCCTTGGGGGCAAAACACCACAGTAATATTTCCGCCACATCGTGCAGCAAGGCGGCCACATAGACTTCGTGAAAGCGCAGATCGTTCAGGCGCACGGCCCATTCGATGGCGTAATCCGCGGCCCGAGAGGAACGCTCCAGTACGGGTCCCAGCTCGATCAAGGCCCAGGGATGGGGTTCCAGCAAGTTTTCCACCACGGGCTCAAAAGATACCTTGTCGTAAAACTTTTTCAATCCCAGCATCAGGATGGCCTGTTCCACCTGAATGATTTCCGTAGATTGGTGGCTGGGGCGATGCAACTGCAGGTAATGCAGCAGTTTCACGGTCAGGAGGGGATCTCCCAAAACGATGCGTGCTACCATGCGCGCACTCATGCGCTCTTCGTCCTCCAACAACGCGGTGAGCTGTTCACCCGTGCCTTTCAGCACCGGGATCTCGGTTTGGGAAAGAAAGCTGAGCCAGTTTCCCAGAGAGCGTTTGTTCGAGGCTTGCACGCCAACTTCTCCTCTCATTATGGCAGTACCAGCACTTTATCGGCTGTTTGGGGGAATGCTTGACCTGGTAGAGGGTTACCACGCCCGCGCTCAAGTACTGACAAGTGTGCCAGCCTGGCGCAGGATGAGCAAGTTGCCAGTGGCAAGAGACAAGCGCTTTCTTTGGCGCCGGGAGAATGTCAGAATACGCGTACTCGGAAAGAGGTGTCTTCCGGGGGTTTACCCACAGGAGATTGCAATGCCACTCATCACCTGGTCGCACATGCTTTCCACCGGCATCGCCGAGCAGGATGCCCAACACAAAAAACTGGTAGAACTCATCAACCAGCTGGATGAAGCCCTGTACACCGGGCAAGACAAGGAGATTCAGGTCGTGGTGCTGGCCCAGCTCATCGACTACACGGTCTATCATTTTGGCTATGAAGAGGGCCTGATGAAGCAGTACGACGACGAAGATGCGGCGCGCCATAGGGCGGAACATTCAAAGTTTGTTCAGGTGGTGGATGACTTTCAACGGCAATTTGAAGCTGGGTCGGTGCTGATCTCCACCGACCTGATGCATTTTTTGCGGGATTGGCTCACGGGCCACATCATGAAAACCGACAAGAAAATGGGGCAACGACTGGTCCAGCAAGGTTTGAATTGAGCCGCAAGGCCAACTGTTGTCCATTCATTGACCTGTTTTTTCGCGTGAAGAGATCGGTGGGAGTGCTCTGAACGCTATGATTCTTTGGCGTTTATTGCTTTTTATAAGGAATCATGGTGCTGATGAGAGGAGTCGAACCTCCGACCTACTGATTACGAATCAGTTGCTCTGCCAACTGAGCTACATCAGCACAGGGTAAAATCCATGCCGCAGGGCAGATTTGCCCGTGGTTCAAAGAACTGAGTTGTGCCTTTGTGCAGGTGGATTATAGCTGATGATCTGGGGATTTTCTACGCATGTTTAAACATCACATCCCGGGTGGAGGGGGTGAGATGTTGGCCGCCATCCACCACTAGCGTGGTGCCGGTGATAGCTTGGGCCTGGACCAGATAGACCACGGCCTGGGTGATATCCTGCAGGCTGGAAGAGTATCCCAGAGGGGTTTGGCGGTGAGCCCAGAGAAATTGGGCTTCGGATTGTCCGCCAGAGGGGAGGGTGATCCCGGGGGCCAGTCCCACCACGCGTACCCAGGGGGCATAGGCCTGGGCCAACAACCGGGTAGCCGTCTCCAGGGCCGCTTTGCTGAGCGTGTAGGAAAAAAAATCAGGGTTGGGGTTGAAGAGCTTCTGATCCAGCAGATTGATGATTACGGCGCGCTCGGCCGGTTCTGTGGGGCCTTGGGGGAGTTGTCGTTGCCGGGTTGCAAAGAGCTGTCGGGAGAGTAACAGGGGGGCAGTCAGGTTGATGGCCATATGGGCGTTCAAGCCCCTGGCCTCTACCCCATGGGGCGCATCGTATTCGAATCGTGAGGCGCTGTTGACCAGACACGTGACAGGCCCCATGCGCTGCTCACAGTCTTCCAGCAGCTGCAAACATTGTGCGCTGTCTTCCAGATCGGCGCAAAAGACCTCGGCCCGGCGTCCCAGGGTGCGTATCTGGTCTCTGGTCTGCCGCGCTTCTGTCTCGGAGCTGTGGTAGTGCAGCGCGATATCCCACCCCTGACAGGCCAGTTCCAGGGCAATGCCACGCCCCAGTCGGCGCGCTGCGCCCGTGACCAGTGCAAGCGGAATGGCTGTGTTGGTCACGGTGATCGGTGAGAGGAACTGGCCGGGGGGGTCAATGGGATTTGCGGATGCGGATGATCACATCCATGCGTTCCTGCTCCATGCCCTCAGGAATGGGTGGCAGACCTTCCAGGCGCAGGTCGGGCGCTTCTATATCCATCAGGATGCCCTGCTCCACGTCAAAGAAATGGGGGTGTGGTTGCGTATTGGTATCGTAGAAAACCCGTTCCGGATCCACGATCACTTCCCGTACCATCTGTTTTTTTTCGAACAGGTTCAACGTGTTGTAGATGGTCGCTTTGGAAACTTCGGCATGTTCCTGATTGACCAGGGTCAGCAATTGGTCGGCGGAAAGGTGCTGGCTGCGGGCAAAGAGGATCTGGGCAATCACCAGTCGTTGATGGGTGGGAATGATCTCGTGCGCGCGGAGCAATTTGGCAATCTGGGCGCGATCCGGTGCGGGCGTATCCATGGGCGAACAAAGTCCGGTTGGTTGGGGCGGGTAACTTCTGTCACTATAGCGTGAATGGCTCATACATTTCAATCCAGTCCAAACATCGAGCAAAGCACTTCATCCTAAAGCCTTTGGCAGGGGAAATTCCACATTTTCCGGGGTGCCCTGGAGGGTTTCCACCGGACCGGCGCCCAGGGCCTGCAAGCGCTCTACCACTTCATGCACCAGGATTTCCGGAGCGGAGGCTCCGGCGGTTACGCCAATGACGGCTTTTCCCTGCAACCACTCCGGCTGCACATCGCAGGCACGATCCACCCGATAGGCTTCGATGCCCCGGTGGGTGGCCACTTCGCGCAAACGGTTGGAATTGGAACTGGTGGGAGAACCCACCACGATGATGAGATCGGCGAGTGCCGTCAGTGCTTTCACGGCATCCTGGCGATTTTGGGTGGCATAGCAGATATCGTCCTTGCGGGGGCCCTGAATCAATGGAAAACGGCCGCGCAGGGCCTGAATGACCCGTTGGGCATCATCTACCGAGAGGGTGGTTTGGGTTACGTAAGCCAGTTGCGCCGGGTTCTGGATCTGCAGCAAAGCCACGTCGTCCACGGTTTCCACCAGATAGATATGGTCCGGTGCTTGCCCCAGCGTGCCTTCCACTTCGGGGTGGCCGCGATGGCCGATCATGACGATTTCGCGTCCGGCCGCATGCAGTCGCGCCACTTCGGAATGCACCTTGGTGACCAGGGGGCAGGTGGCGTCAAAAACCGTCAAACCCCGCAGCTCGGCTTCGGCCCGCACGGCCAACGACACGCCATGGGCGCTGAAGATGACGGTGGATCCCCGGGGCGCTTGGGCCAGATTTTCGATGAACACGGCGCCCTTGTTACGCAGGTTGTCTACCACGAAACGGTTATGGACTACTTCATGGCGCACGTAAATGGGTGGGCCAAAGCGTTCCAGAGCACGTTCCACGATTTCAATGGCACGATCCACGCCTGCGCAGAAGCCGCGGGGGTTGGCCAGCAAGACGCTGGGGGGAGAAAGAGTATTCATGGGATTTCTTGGTTGTAAGGGTATCGGAGAAGTCTCGGGAGCATTCAATTCCTGTCACCGCCTATGGTAAGGGTATTCTGAACAGATCAAAACCGGTTGCGCCAACTATCCCACAGGAGGATGGCCACGCCCAGCGTGATGGCGCTGTCCGCTGTGTTGAAGGCCGGCCAATAATGGGTGCCCACATGCCATTGGATGAAATCGGTGACGGTCCCCCAACGGATCCGGTCGATCAGGTTGCCGGCGGCGCCCCCGGAAATCAGGGAAAGACCCAGACAGAAACGTGGTTCTTCCAGGTGGCGGCCGATCATCCAGAACATGAAACCGATGGCCAGGACCGCTACGGCACTGAAGAATCCCCGTTGCCACCCACCGGCCCCCGCGAGAAAACTGAAGGCAGCTCCTTGATTGTGCGCCAGTACCAGATCGAACCAGTCGTTGACGAAGCGCAAGGGAACGTCCGCCATGAACTGCAGGATCCAGCGCTTGCTCCATTGGTCCAATGCCACCACGGTGCCGGCCACCACCAGCCAAGGAAGCCACTTACGCATGGGTACGCACTTCCCCAACGCCCTGTAGGGTAGACACACAGCGTGCACAGAGACCCGGAAAAGCAGTGTGGTGTCCCACGTCCAGGCGGTAGTGCCAGCAGCGCTGGCATTTGGGCGCGCGACTGGGTTCTACCTGCAACCAGAGCGCCGCAGCCGGAGATTCTGCTGCTGCGTCAGTGCCATCCCCATCGCCCTGGGGCGCAGGGAGCGTGATGGCCAGCGCCTCGGCCGGCAGGGTATGAGGCAGCGCTGCCACGACCCGGACGCTGGAGGTGATGAACACGAAACGCAGATCGTTGCCGAACTGCTTGAGCCAGGGTTGCCAGGAACCTTGTGCGTACAATGTGATCTCTGCGGCTAGTGAAGAGCCTAGGGCACCGGCGGCACGCAGGATTTCCAATTGCTTCTGAACCAGCGTGCGTACTTGGCGTAACAGACTCCAGCGGGTCACGATGGCCTCGGCCGCAGGTTGTGGCGGAAGTTCAAACCATTGCTCCAGGAAGATCGATGGCCCCTGTTGTACGTCACGATGGTGCAATGTGGCCCAGACTTCCTCGCTCGTGAAAGTGAGAATGGGCGCCAGCAGGCGTACCAGGCTCTGGGTGATATGCCAGAGCGCGGACTGAGCCGCACGCCTTGGACCCGTATGGGCCCCGGTGGTGTAGAGACGATCTTTCAGAATATCCAGATAAAAGCCCCCCAGATCTTCGGAGCAATAGGTTTGCAGGCGTTGCGTGGCCAGATGAAATTCGTAACGGTCGTAGTCGCCAGTCACTTGTTGCTGCAGGGTGCGGCATTGTTCCAGGGCATAACGGTCCAGGTCCAGCCATTGTTCTGGGGGTAGCAGATCGGTTGCGGGATTGAAGTCGGCCAAATTGGCCAGTAGAAAACGCAAGGTGTTGCGTAAACGGCGATAGGACTCCACCACCCGTTTGAGAATTTCGTCGGACAGGTTGAGTTCGCCGGAATAATCGGTGCTAGCTACCCACAGGCGTAAATTATCTGCGCCCAGGGTGTCCATGATTTTTTGAGGGTACACCACATTACCCAGGGATTTGCTCATTTTGCGCCCCTGGCCATCCACCACGAAACCATGGGTAAGCAGGGCCTGATAGGGAGCCCGCCCATCCAGGGCGCAGCCAGTGAGCAAGGAGGACTGAAACCAGCCCCGGTGTTGATCCGAGCCTTCCAGATAGAGGTCGGCCGGGTAACTCAGGTCTTGGCGCTGACGCAAAACGGCACGATGGGTGGTTCCCGAGTCAAACCAGACATCCAGGGTGTCGGTAAGTTTGCGATACTGCGCTGCCTCGGCGCCCAATAGCTCCTCCGGGTTCAGACTAAACCAGGCCTCGATGCCCAAGACTTCGATGCGTTGGGCCACGGCTTCTGCCAGGGATTCACTGTCCGGGTGAAGCGCCCCGGTTTCGCGATGGAGAAAAAAGGGAATGGGCACTCCCCAAAAACGTTGGCGTGACACGCACCAATCAGGTCGATTATCGATCATGGCCGACAAGCGGGCTTGTCCCCATTGGGGGTAAAACAGGGTGTGGCTGACAGCACTTTGTGCGCCTTGGCGCAGTGTGGGCTGAGCGCTGGTGGGCGGGTGATCCATGGCAATGAACCATTGCGCCGTGGCCCGGAAAATGATGGGGGTTTTGTGGCGCCAGCAGTGGGGGTAGCTATGGGTGAGGGTTGCGGCGTGCAGGAGCAGTCCCCGCGAATCCAGGTGCTGCACAATGTGCGCGTTGGCTTCCCACACGCGCTGTGTAGCCACCAGTGGCACATCCGCTCGGAAAAAGCCCTTGTCATCCACCAGATCATCCATTTCCAGACGATAACGTTGACCAATGACGTAATCATCCACGCCATGGGCGGGTGCCGTATGGACCAATCCGGTTCCGGTATCTCCCGTCACATGTTCGCCGCAAATCACAGGCGAGGGGCGATCCAGGTAGGGGTGCCGCAGGGCCAGTTGCTCCAGGTCCCGCCCTGGAACACAGCCAAAAGGCCCTAGAGGTTCCAGACCATAACGCTGTAAACAAGAGGTTACCTGCTCTTGGAGCAGTAACAGATAACCCTTGGCAGTGGGGACCAGGCAGTAGTTTTTATCGGGATGCAGGCTGACCGCACGGTTGGCTGGCAAGGTCCAGGGTGTGGTGGTCCAGATGACCGCATAGGCGGGCGTTGCTTCCAGTGTGAGGCCAAACTGGTGGGCCAAACGGGCTCGGTCCTGCACCGGAAAGGCCACGTCGATGGCCTGGGAACGCCGCTCCTCATATTCCACTTCGGCTTCAGCCAAGGCCGAGCCGCAGTCTAGGCACCAGTTCACGGGTTTATGCCCCTGAGTCAGATAGCCCTGTTTCCAGATACCGATCAGTGCCCGCACGATATGGGCTTCGGTGGTGAAGTCCGAAGTCAGGTAGGGGTGATCCCAATCGGCCAGAACGCCCAAGCGCATGAAGTCCTTTTTTTGACGGGCCACCTGGGTTTGCGCGTAGGCTCGACACAGGACCCGAAATTGCGCGGGGTCCATTTTTTTGCCGTGCAGTTTTTCCACCTGATGCTCGATGGGCAGGCCGTGGCAGTCCCAACCGGGCACATAGGGGGCATCGTACCCTGCCAGCGTTTTGCTTTTGATGATGAGGTCTTTCAGGATTTTATTTACCGCATGGCCAATGTGGATATCGCCATTGGCGTAAGGGGGGCCGTCATGCAGGATGAAGCGGGGGCGCCCGGCACAGTGGACGCGTAATTGGGCATAGCGTCCTTGCGCCTGCCAGGCAGCCAGCCAGAGCGGCTCACGTTTGGCCAGATCGGCGCGCATGGGAAAGGGCGTTTCGGGAAGATTGAGGGTGTTTTTGAAATCAGTCATGGCGCGGTTCGGCACTCGCTGGGGCGTGGTCGTTGGGGGTTGGTGCATAAACATCCGTCAGCGCGTCGGGGGCGCTGGCAAAAAATGCGCGGGCCTGCCGGGCGTCCTGCTGCATCTGAGTGGTCAGGTCCGCCAGGGAGGAAAAGCGACTCTCGTCGCGAATCTTGTGGTGAAAGCGCACGCGCAGACGCTGACCATACAGATCGGCCTGCACATCGAAGAGGTGCACTTCCAGCAACCACTGGCCGTCACTGCGCACACTGGGTCGAGTGCCGAGGCTTGCCACACCGGGAAGCGGATGGGGGCTTTGCGGGCTCACGACCGAGACCGCAAAGATGCCAGCCAATGGTGGGGTACGACGTTGAATGGCCAGGTTGGCCGTGGGAAATCCTAATGTCCGCCCCAAACGCTGGCCATGAAGAACCCGACCGCTCATGGAAAAAGGTCGGCCCAGCAGCGCGTGGGCCAGGCTCAGATTGCCTTGGGCCAAGGCGTCACGCACGGCGCTGCTGGAAACCCGCACCCCTTCGGTCATGATGCTGGAGAGGGCAAAGCACTCGAATCCATGACGTTGACCGGCCTGTTGCAAGGTATTGAAATCACCGCCGCGCTTGGCCCCGAAACGAAAGTCATCCCCCACCAGAAGCCAGCGGGTGTTAAAACGCCGAACCAGCCACTGTTCAATGAATGCTTCGGCACTCAGGGCCGCCAAAGCGGGATTGAAACGCAGCACGGCCACGTGTTCGATGGCAGCGCTGTGCAACAACTCCAGTTTTTCGCGCAGGGTAGTCAACCGGGCGGGTGCCTCGTTGCGCGCAAAAAACTCCCGTGGATGGGGTTCGAAGGTGAGCACGCCGGTTTCCAGCGACAAAGAGGTGGCGGCCGTGCGCAGGGCGTGAAGCATGGCCTGGTGCCCCAGATGGACACCATCGAAATTCCCGATCGTCAGGGCCAGAGGCCGGGATTCGGCCTTGGATGCCCCCCAGTGAATGCGCATGGATTGGCAGGGTTAAATCTCTCATTTTAGCGCTGATTCATGGGGTTGTGCCAGTCGCTCGGGGGTGGGGCGCTCAACGCAGCAATTGCAGGGCCAAGCCCAGTAGCAGAAGGCTCAACAGCAGGCGTGTGATTTTTTCAGGAATCAGACCGTGAAATCGGGAACCCAGCCAAATGCCCGGTAGCGAGCCCAGTAGCAGATTGACCAAGAGTAATCCGTTGACATGGCCCAGGTGCCAATGGTCCAGCCCGGCAATCAGGGTGAGTGGAACCGCGTGGGCAATGTCCGTCCCCACGATGCGGGCCAGAGGCATTCCCGGATACAGGACCAGCAAAGCGCTGGTGCCAATGGCTCCGGCACCCACCGAGGTAAGTGCGACCAGGGCGCCAATCAGTGCCCCCAATCCGGGAGTGGCCCAATGGGCCCAGGAGGAAACACGCAGACTGGTTCCACAAGCGCGCTTGTGCAAGCCACAAGACAGGGCCAACGCAGTGAGCAGCAGGGCGCAGGCCAGGATGCGGCGTATCAGGATTTGGTCGGGATGCAACTGGGGATATTGGGCCACCAGCCAGAGCGTCAACAGGGCGGCAGGAACGCTGCCCAGAAGTAGACGCCCCGTCACAGGCCAGTGGATGTTGCGGCGTCGGCCA
The DNA here is from genome assembly GCA_027449685.1 of Ferrovaceae bacterium. Classification (GTDB taxonomy): domain Bacteria; phylum Pseudomonadota; class Gammaproteobacteria; order Burkholderiales; family Ferrovaceae; genus JAJZHV01. The sequence goes on from DAIDLC010000007.1 coordinate 20,034, forward strand.
TGAACCCACACGCCCCCGGCTTTGGTGAGCGCGGCATAGAGCAGGTCGGTTCCCACTGCCGTCATGGGCGTTACCCCAAAGGCCATCACCAGAAGGGGGGTCATGAGGGATCCTCCCCCCACCCCGGTCAAACCTACCAGAAAGCCTCCCAGTAGTCCTGACAAGGCATAATACCACTGCATGATCGTTACTCGTCGCGTGCCTGAATCCAGGCAATGAAGCTATGCTAACAAAGGCCTTATATATAATTAAGTAATATTATGTTAAAGTTATGTAACATTTAGTTCTATTAAGCGAGGGCCCCGTGAAATTACAGCAACTACGGTATCTGGTGGAAGTGGCGCGTTCTGGGCTCAATGTCTCCCAGGCTGCGGAAAATTTGCATACTTCCCAACCGGGCGTGAGCAAACAGATTCGTCTGCTGGAAGAAGAACTGGGGTTGGATGTGTTTGTCCGCAATGGCAAACGCGTGGTCGGTATTACCGAACCCGGGCAACGGATTCTGGATATTGCTGAGCGGGTGTTGCTGGAAGCCAAAAACCTGCGCGAAGCAGGTCGGGAATTCAGTAGCCAGCATACGGGCAGTCTCACCATTGCCACCACTCATACGCAGGCGCGTTACGTATTGCCGGAGGTGATCGAACGTTTTGCGCGGTGTTATCCACAGGTGAAATTGGTCTTGCATCAGGGTAACCCCACCCATGTGGCCCAGGAAGTGGTGGCCGGAGGCGCCGATCTGGCGATTGCCACGGAGGGGATGGATGCCTTCAGCGATCTGCGCATTCTGCCCTGTTATCAGTGGAATCGCAGCGTGGTGTTGCCCTGCGGGCACCCCCTGTTGAGCGCCCCAGAGTTGACCCTGCCCTTGTTGGCCTCCTTCCCCCTGATTACCTACGACTATGCCTTTACGGGTCGTTCCAAAATCAACCAAGCCTTCGAACAGGCCGGGCTAACTCCCAATGTGGTACTGACGGCATTGGATTCGGATGTGATCAAAACCTACGTGGAGTTGGGTATGGGGGTGGGCATCATTGCGTCCATGGCCTTCGATCCCGTGCGGGATCAAAAGCTCCAGGTCCGTGATGCCAGCCATCTGTTTGCTCCCAGTACCACGCGGGTAGGTTTGCGCCGGGGGGCTTACGTGCGTCGCTATACCTTCGACTTTATCGAAATGTTTGCTCCGCAACTGACGCAGGAGGTGGTGCAGGCCGCTTTGCTGGGCCCCGAGGAACAGGAGGCGCCAGGGGCTTGAAGGAGGTTCAGGCCCCGCGCCGGGAAAAGTCCCGGAGGCGAAAACCCAGAAGCCAAAGGGTTCCAAAGTAGCCCACCACGGCGCTGGCCATCAGCACCGACAAACGCCCCAGGCGCATCAGGTTGGATGCTCGTAGCCAGCTATTCTCGTCTCCGGTCAGCCACCACAGCAGGGTGGCCAGAACGATCAAGGCGATCCCCAGCTGGCCCAGAAAGCGTGGCCAGCCGGGCTGCGGATGATACAGGCCTTGACGGCGCAGGCCCAAAAACAACAAGGTGGCGTTCAAACAGGCGCCCAAAGCAGTGGCCAGCGCCAGGCCGGCGTGTTGCAGCAGGGTCATGAACAGCAGGTTCATGAGTTGGGTGCAGGCCAGTACCAGCAAAGCGATTTTGACCGGGGTTTTGATATTCTGTCGGGCATAAAATCCGGGCGCCAAAATCTTGACTGCGATCAAACCGGTCAACCCTACGCTATAGGCCAGCAGGGCCTGGCGTACCATCCACACATCCTGGGCACCAAAGGCACCCCGCAAAAACAGGGTGGAAATCAGGGGAACGCCGGCAATTCCCAAGGCCAGGGCTGCAGGCAAGGTCAGCAGGAAAGTCAGGCGTAGTCCCCAATCCAGAAGCGCCGAGTAGCCTTCGTATTCACCGGCTGCATGATGGCGCACCAGGCTGGGCAGTAAAATGGTGCCCAAGGCCGCTCCCAGCAGGCCGCTGGGAAATTCCATCAGACGATCCGCGTAGAACAGCCAGGACACGCTGCCGGTGGGAAGGTAGGAGGCAAACATGGTACTGATGAGCAGGCTGATCTGACCCACGGACACCCCCAGCAAGGCTGGCAGCATCAGGGTCAGGATGCGCCGCAATCCCGGGTCGGAAGGATTCCATTGCCAGCGCGGAAGCATGCGGATGCGGCGCAGGAAGGGCCACTGAAACGCCAGTTGCAGGACTCCGCCCACGAAAGCTCCCCAGGCTAGCGCCATGACTGGATGAGCAAACCAGGGGGCGGCCACCAGGGCAAAAAAGATGAAGGACAGATTGAGCAGCACCGGAGTAAAAGCCGGGACCCAGAATTGGCCCCAGGTGTTCAACACCCCGGCGCTAAGGGAAACCAGGGCGATGAACAGAATATAGGGGAAGGTGATCCGCAACAGTTGGGTGGTGACGAGAAACTTCTCGGGTTGTTGGGCAAATCCAGGCGCCGAGAGCCAGACCACCTGGGGGGCAAACACGATGCCGAGCACCGTGGTCAGCAACAGGGCCAGCAGCAGCGCGCTGGCCACATGATTGACCAGATGCCGGGCAGCGTCTGCTCCCTGATGGCTGCGCGTGGCGGCCAGAATGGGCACGAAGGCCTGGGAAAAAGCCCCTTCGGCAAATAGCCGACGCAACAGATTGGGGATGCGAAACGCCACAAAAAAGGCGTCGGTCAGCCCGCCCGCTCCGAAAGCATGGGCCACGGCCGCATCCCGGATAAAACCGAGGATGCGCGAGAGCAGCGTCATGCTGCTGGTTTGCGCGAGGGCTTTGAGAAGGTTCAAGAGGGAATCGAAGTTACAGTGAATGACGGGATTCTAGCGTGAAAGCCCCCTTGGCGTCTCAATCGCCATGGTGACGTTGATTTTGATTGAAGAATCCGATAGAATCCTCAGTCCACTTTCATCCAAACCATCAACAGATTGCTTGGGGCACGCGGCAAAAAAGTGCGCCCATCATCAGGAGCCTTGAACTATGGCAAATTCTGCCCAGGCCGAAAAACGGGCCAGACAAGCACAGGCGCAGCGCGCCCATAATATGTCGTTGCGTTCCACCTTGCGTACCGCAGTAAAAAAAGTCCGCAAAGCGGTGGCCGCTGGCGATAAAAGCGCTGCCCAAAGCGTGTTTCAGGCTGCCACGGGCACCATCGACCGGATTGCCGACAAAAACATCATTCACAAGAACACCGCAGCACGCACCAAAAGCCGCCTCTCTGCGGCCATCAAGGCGATGGCTGCCTGACTTGTCAGGTCGTAGCCTTTTTTGGTAAAAATCAGGCGGCGGCGATAGGAATATCGCCGCCGATTTCTTTTGCTACCGACGGTTGGCGCCACGCAGGAAGGATGGGTCCATGAGCCACTTGATGAATACGTATACCCGGTTGCCCGTTGCCTTTACCCACGGGGAAGGTGCGTATTTGTGGGACGAAACGGGACGACGCTATCTGGACGCCCTGTCTGGAATCGCAGTGAACGGATTGGGGCACGCGCACCCGCGACTGGTGCAGGCCATTGCCCATCAGGCCGGACGGCTGATTCATACCTCCAATATCTATCGCGTCGTGCAGCAGGAGCAGCTGGCTGATCGCCTGTGCACACTGGCGGGCATGAGCGCAGCATTTTTTTGTAATTCCGGCGCCGAAGCCAATGAGGCGGCCATCAAGCTGGCCCGCTTGTATGGACGTCAGCGCGGGGTGGAGCTACCCACCATCATAGTCATGGAAAAGGCCTGGCATGGGCGTACCCTGGCCACCCTCTCCGCGACGGGCAGTCGCAAGGCCCAGGCGGGTTTCGAACCCCTCATGACAGGCTTTGTGCGCGTTCCTTACAATGACCTCCAGGCCGTACAGGTGGTGGCGGAGCATAACCGCAACATCGTGGCGGTACTGCTGGAACCCATTCAGGGGGAAGGGGGTATTCATGTGGCGGATATTGCCTATCAACAAGCCCTGCAGGCCCTGTGCCGGGAACGCGGCTGGTTGTACATGATCGACGAAGTGCAAAGTGGCATGGGCCGCACAGGGAAATGGTTTGCCTTCCAGCATACCGGGGTCGTGCCGGATGTCATGGCCCTGGCCAAGGGTTTGGGTTCGGGTGTTCCCATCGGGGCTTGCCTGGCTCACGGGCCCGCCGCACAAGTCTTCAAACCGGGCAATCATGGAACCACCTTTGGGGGCGGACCCCTGGTCTGCGCGGCGGCCCTGACCACACTGGAGGTCATGACCGAGGAAGGACTGCTGGAAAACGCGGCCCGCCAGGGAGAGCGTCTCAAACAAGGACTGTCCCGGGCCCTGGCGGGAATTCCGGGGGTGCTGGACATTCGCGGACAGGGCTTGATGCTGGGTATCGAACTGGATCGGCCCTGTGCAGAACTGGTCACCCGGGCGCTGGAGCAAGGTCTGCTGCTCAATGTAACCGCCGACAAAGTGGTGCGCCTGCTGCCTCCGCTCATCCTGTCGCAAGACCAATGCGATCAGATCGTGGCTCTGGTGGAACCACTGATCCGGCAATTTCTGGGCCGCTCCCAGTGAAACATTTTCTCCAGTTCAGCGATTTTACGCGCCAGGAATTCGAGTACCTGTTCGAGCGCACCCACTATATCAAAGCGCTGTTCAAATCGTACACTATCCATCATCCGCTCAAAGACCGGATGCTGGCCATGGTGTTCGAAAAACAGAGCACCCGAACCCGGGTTTCCTTCGAGGCTGGCATTCATCAGCTGGGGGGTTCGTCCATCAATCTGACCACGGGCGAAACCCAGTTGGGGCGGGGCGAGCCCATCGAAGATGTGGCCCGCGTCATTTCCCGCATGGTGGATCTGGTCATGATCCGCACCTACGATCAATCCATCATCGAAAAATTTGCCGCCCATTCACGGGTTCCGGTCATCAACGGTTTGACCAATCAATTCCACCCCTGCCAGATTCTGGCCGATATTTTTACCTATATCGAGCATCGGGGTTCCATCACGGGAAAAACCGTTGCCTGGATCGGGGATGGCAATAACATGTGTAGCACCTGGCTGCAGGCTGCCGCCATCTTCGACTTCGAACTGCACGTGGCCTCCCCCGAGGGATACGCGATCAACCAGAGCCTGATCGCCCCTTACGAATCCCCCCACCTCACCACCTACTCCGATCCGCGTGAAGCCGTGCGCGGGGCCGATTTGGTCACCACCGATGTGTGGACCAGCATGGGTTTCGAGTCCGAAACCGATGAACGCAAACGCGATTTTGCTGCCTTTCAGGTGGATCGGGACATGATGGCCAGGGCCCATCCGCAGGCCTTGTTCATGCATTGCCTGCCAGCCCATCGGGGTGAAGAAGTCTCGGAAGAAGTCCTTGAGGGCGCGCAAAGCGTGGTGTGGGACGAGGCTGAAAACCGTCTCCATGCTCAAAAAGCCTTGATGGAATATTTGATCCTGGGTCATGTGACCCCCCAATCCGCGTCGTGAGAGTGCCATGAGTGATATCAAAAAAGTCGTACTGGCCTATTCCGGGGGGCTCGATACCTCGGTCATTCTGCAGTGGCTGCAAGACACCTATCAGTGTGAGGTCGTCACCTTCACGGCCGATATCGGTCAGGGAGAAGAACTGGAACCGGCGCGCCTGAAGGCTGAAAAGTTTGGCATCAAACAGATCTATATCGATGACCTGCGCGAAGAGTTCGTACGCGACTTCGTATTTCCCATGTTTCGGGCCAATGCCGTGTACGAAGGAGAGTACTTGCTGGGCACCAGCATTGCCCGTCCCCTCATCGCCAAACGGCAAATCGAGATTGCGCGTGCCACCGGAGCCGATGCGGTGTCCCACGGTGCCACCGGTAAAGGCAATGATCAGGTGCGCTTCGAATTGGGGTATTACGCCCTGGAACCGGGCATCAAGGTGATTGCGCCGTGGCGCGAATGGGATCTGACTTCCCGGGAAAAGCTCCTGGCGTATGCCGAAGCCCATGGAATCTCGGTGGAGATGAAGCATAAGGCGGGTGGGAGCCCCTACAGCATGGATGCCAATCTGCTGCATATCTCCTATGAAGGAAAAATCCTCGAAGACCCGGCGCGCGAGCCCGAAGAAGAAATGTGGCGCTGGAGCGTTGCCCCGGAAGTAGCACCTGATCGGGCGGAGTATCTGGATCTGGAGTTTGAGCGCGGGGATGTGGTGGCGCTCAATAGCCAACGGATGACACCCGCCATGGTGCTGACGGAACTGAACCGGCTGGGCGGTGCCCATGGTATCGGACGCCTGGATTTGGTCGAAAACCGCTATGTGGGCATGAAATCCCGGGGCTGTTACGAAACACCGGGCGGAACCATTCTGCTCAAGGCCCACCGAGCCATGGAGTCCATCACCCTGGACCGGGAAGTGGCGCATTTGAAGGATGACCTGATGCCGCGCTATGCGTCCCTGATTTACACCGGGTATTGGTGGAGTCCGGAGCGGCGCGCCTTGCAAACCCTGATTGACGACACACAGACGCCTGTGAACGGATGGGTACGGCTCAAATTGTACAAGGGCAATGTGATCGTGGTGGGTCGGGATTCCCGCACCGATTCCCTGTTTGATGCCAATATCTCTACCTTCGAGGACGATGGGGGCGCCTATCAGCAGGCCGACGCGGCCGGATTCATCCGTTTGAATGCCCTGCGGCTGCGCATTGCGGCCCGTTTACAGCGCTAAACCGTTTCAGAGAACCCTCTCATGCCCTCTTTCGATATCGTTTCCGAAGTGGATAAGCAGGAAGTGCGTAACGCGGTGGAGCAGGTCAATCGCGAGGTGGGAACCCGCTTCGACTTCAAGGGATCCGATGCCCGAGTGGAACAGAAGGAATTTGTCCTCACGGTGTTTGCGGATGACGCTTTCAAGCTGGAACAGGTGAAGGAAATCCTGAATCTGAAACTGGTCAGGCGCGGCATCGATATTCGCTCCCTGGACATCAAAAACGTCGAAACCATCGGGGGGGGCAAGGTCAAGCAAGAGATCGCCATCAAGGTGGGGGTGGAAACCGAGTTGGGTAAAAAGATCGTCAAACTGCTCAAGGACAGCAAACTCAAGGTGCAGGGGAGTATTCAAGGCAGCGCCGTGCGGGTGAGTGGGGCCAAACGCGACGTCTTGCAGGAAGCGATTGCCCTGATCAAGGCTTCGGAACTGGGATTACCCCTGCAATTCAACAACTTCCGGGATTAAACCCGGCTAGTCCCCAGGCCCTTGGTGGTCAGGGGTGTGCCCTTGCGTGAGCCAGAGCGCACGCTGGTACAGGGCATTGCGTCCTGCGCCGGTGGCCTGCATGGCCAGGCGTACCGTGTCAGACACCGACAACTGTTGCAGCAGGGCCAGAAGTAACCGGTCGTGCTGGGCCGCCTCCTCGGGAGCGGCCGGTGGGGCTCCTTCCACCGCCAGAACAAACTCCCCTTTGAGATGCTTGGGGTCGGCTGCAAGCCAGCTCGCCCCTTCTGCCAGGGTCGTGCAGTGCACGGTTTCAAAGAGTTTGGTCAGTTCCCGTCCAATACATAAGCGCCTTGTTCCCCCAAAAGCCTCCAGCAGAGCCTGCAAGGTGGTCTGGATGCGGTGTGGCGCTTCATAAAACACCAGGGTCCAGGGCTGGGCGTGCAAAGCTGCCAGGGCGCGTTGCCGCAGACCGGGTTTGACGGGCAGAAAGCCATAAAACAGGAACGGACCGGGAGGGAAACCGGCGGCGGAAAGTAACGTGACCACGGCACTGGGCCCGGGAATCGGCACTACAGGAATACCGGCCACAAGCGCTGCCGCCACCACCTGTGATCCCGGATCACTCACGCCCGGCGTGCCGGCATCTGATACCAGCGCAATAGACTCACCCGCTTGCAGTTTTTGAATCAGTAGGGCTGTGGCGCTGCGTTCATTATGGGCATGATAAGCCAACAGCGGTTTTTCGATGCCCAAGTGGCGCAGCAAATGCCCTGTGTTGCGCGTGTCCTCGGCGGCGATCCAGTCCACTTGCTGCAAGGTGGATTGGGCGCGGGGACTGAGGTCTTGCAGATTACCGATGGGGGTGGCTACGACATACAACGTTGCGCCAGTATTAGGCATGGGGCAAGGGTTCCGATAAAAACCAGGGTAATGCCATGAATTCCCTTGGACAGTTGGGCGAAGAGCGCGCTGCCACATTTTTCTTGCAACGTCACTTTCAGATTGTAGCCCGAAATTTTCGCTGTCGTTTGGGAGAAATCGATTTGATCGTGGCGCAGAACGGGCTGTTGGTGTTTGTGGAGGTGCGCCTGCGACGTCCGGGAGCATGGGGAGATGCTGGCGAAAGCATCCACTGGCATAAGCAACAACGCTTGCGCCGAGCAGCACGAGTGTATTTGATGCAGCACGGGCATGAGGGGCCCTGTCGCTTTGATGCCATCCTCATGGCCCATCCCCAGGGGCCGTTGCAGTGGTTGCAGGATATTCTCGATTTTTCCGGCAATTGACATATAATGCCCGGCATGGATCTGATCGCACGGATTACCGGGCATTTCAATGAAAGTGCCACCCTCAAGCTCACCTTGGCCTCCGAGCTGGCAGCACCCATTGCCATGGCAGCCGAACGCATGGTGCAATGTTTGCTCTCCGAAGGAAAAATTCTGGTCTGTGGCAACGGAGGCTCGGCAGCCGATGCCCAGCATTTTGCAGCTGAATTGCTCAACCGTTTCGAAATGGAACGTCCGCCGCTGGCGGCCATGGCCTTGACCACGGATAGTTCCACGCTCACCTCCATCGCCAACGACTACCACTACACCGAGGTGTTCTCCAAACAGATTCGCGCCCTGGGGCAGGGGCGGGACGTGTTGCTGGCCATTTCCACCAGTGGCAATTCTCCCAGCATTCTGGAGGCGGTGCGTGCGGCCCATGAGCGGGAGCTTCCTGTGGTGGCCCTGACGGGCAAGGGAGGAGGAGCCCTGGCCGATCTGCTGGACGGCAATGATGTCCATATTTGTGTGCACAGCCAGCGCACGGCACGCATCCAGGAGGTGCATATCCTGGTGTTGCATTGCCTGTGTGATGCCATCGATTGTGTCTTGTTGGGGGTGGAGGAATGAAGCATTTGCAGGGTTGGAGCGTTCTGTTTCTGCTGTGCGTGGTAGCCGGACTACCGGGCTGTTTTCCCCTCATGGCCACTGGGGTGGTGGGTACTGGCTTGGTAGTGGCGGATCGGCGCACTACAGGCACACAACTCGACGACCAGAGCATCGAGGGACATGCCAGCCACGCCATCGACAATCAGTTTGGCGACAAGGTGCACGTGAATGCCACCTGTTTCAATCGCAACGTGCTGCTCACTGGCGAAGTGCCGGACCAAAGCACGCGCAAGGAGCTGGAAACCCTGGCCAAAGGTTTGGTGAATGTGCGCAGTGTGATCGACGAGACGAGCGTTGCGCCCAATAGCAGTTTTTCCCAGCGCACCAGCGACTCCTATCTCAGCACCAAAGTGCATACACGCTTGATGACCGAATCCCACGAGCATTATTCTCCGGTGCAGATCAGTGTCACCACCGAAAATGGCGTCGTCTATTTGATGGGGCTTGTAACCCGTGGGGAGGGCGATGCGGCAGCCAATGTGGCCAGTACCACCTCGGGGGTTCAGCAGGTAGTCAAGGTGTTCGAATATATCGATACGGTGGCCGTACCGGCTCCGGATAAAAGGCCGATTGGCGAAATCCAGGCCGAACCCGGTCCTGGCCCAGCAACTTCCGGATCTGCCGGGTCTGCAGGTGCCACCAGGCCCCTGGAGGTCCAGCCAGCGGCACCGCAAACCGGTGACTCCCTGCCTCCGGCCCAGCCCGTCAAGATGTAAATACCGGGCCTGACCATGATCCGCTATCCTGGGCCCCCTTTCGAAAAAAAAATTCATGCCCCGGGGGCGGATCTGTCCTGGATCCATGCCCTGGCGCGCCCACTGGTTTTCACCAATGGCGTGTTCGATATTTTGCATCGCGGGCACGTCACCTATCTGGCGCAAGCCCGGGCCTTGGGCGCTTCTCTGCTGGTGGCGTTGAATGCCGATGACTCGGTCAGGCGCCTGGGCAAAGGAGCCGATCGTCCCATCAATGCCTTGCAGGATCGCCTGGCCCTGGTGGCGGCGCTGGAAGATGTCACGGCACTGACCTGGTTTGAGGAAGATACCCCGTTGCAGCGAATCCTGGAGTGTCGGCCCGATATTCTGGTCAAGGGGGGCGATTGGACGGTGGATCAGATCGTGGGTTCCACCCAGGTGCTGGATCGGGGCGGTTCGGTGTTTTCCATTCCGTTCGAGCACGAACGTTCCACCACGGCCTTGTTGCAGCGTATTCGTATGTGACGCGCTATGCCAGGGGCCCCTCTTCGGGCTCTTCCAGGAATCGGGCCAAGCCCTCCAACACCAGATGCTCGACCCGCAAAACGGCTCCAGTCAACAGGGGGGCTAGCAGGGGGGCGTTGCCTCCGCTCAGGAGCAAGATGACCGGAAGGGAGCTCGGGAACTGCGTCAGCTGACGCCGCTGGTGTTCGATGGCCCCCAGGGTGGCTGTCAGGGCCCCGGAATACAGGGCGTCTGCAGTATTTTTGGGAAATGTCCGATAGTGCGGCGTACTCTGTTCGGCGCCAAGCCGGGCGGTCCCCTGGCGCAAGGCCTGGTCCATCAGGTCCAGGCCCGGCAGGATGATCCCCCCCAAAAAATCCCCCTCCTGGCTGAGGGCGTCGATGGTGGTGGCTGTACCGGCGCAAACGACCAGATAGGGTCCTGGGCCGAGCGCGCGTGCCCCAATCAGGGCGGCCCAGCGATCCGGGCCGAGTTGCTCAGGGGACCGATACCCGTTGCGTACGCCTGCGGCGTATGCCACGGCACGCATCCATTGCAGCGGCAGGCCTTGTTTCGCGCACCACTGTTCCAGCTGCTGGGCCTGCTCGGGTTGGGACACGTGGCAGGCGGCTACGGCATCGATGGGGGCGTGCTGCGTCCAGAGGGTTTCCAGGGCACGGCGGTCTTGCGCGGGAAAATGCCCCAGTGCCTGCCAGTTGCCCGCAACGCGAACCCCCCATTTGGTGCGCGTGTTGCCCATATCCAGGAGCAAGCGCTTCATGGAGCCAGGCGCAGGGAGATTTCCCCGTTATGAAACGTGCTGATCTGACCGGCCTGGCGCACCAGTAAGGCGCCCTCGGCATTCAACCCGGCGCACTCGCCCACCACGGTGCGCGCATTAGGTAAAATCAGATGGATGGAGCGCTCCCGGTGGATGGCGTGCTCCATCCATTCTTCTTTGAAAGGGGCAAATCCTTCCTGGGCAAACTGTTGCAATAGGGGGGATAGCTGGTTCAGCACCTGGGCCAGGGCGGTATGCGGTTCGGGAGGAATGCCTTGCGCGTTGCGCAGATCGGTGGCCGGAGTTGGAATCTGGTCGAACAAGGATTCGGGCAGATGCAGATTGATGCCGATACCGATGATGGCGTGGGCATCCTCGGCACGACCGGGGGCCAGTTCCACCAATACCCCCGCCACCTTGCGCCCGTGGCGCAGCAGATCATTGGGCCATTTCAAGGACAGCCCCTGTACGTGCAACGCTGTGAAGGCGCGCAGCAAGGCCAGGGTAACTACCAGCGGAAGCCCGCCCAGTTGCCCGGCCGGTCGGGAAAAATGCCACAGCAGGGAAAAGGTCAGGGATCCTGCGGCATCCGAGAGCCAGCGCCGACCCTGGCGCCCGCGACCGGCGGTCTGCTCTTGGGCAATCAGACAATATCCATGGGGTAAATCCTGCGCCGAGCGGCGCAGTAACTCCGCATTGGTGGAGTCGGTCTGGCGGGTTACTTCCACAGTCAGACCACAGGAAGGGGACAACAGGCGCTGCAGGATCTGGGATTGAAGCGCAGAGGAGGGCATGGTCGGCGCACGGATTCCAAAGGGAGCATTGTAGCGGATTGCAGGCGCAGCCGGTTTTTGGTGTTTGCCCCGCAGGATCAGCCCGCTGAAGGGCCGCGCGGGTTTTGCATTGGCGTCGGCTCGTGGGTTGATGTAGAGTGCCGGTGTTACAGCACAACTAATGCGAAACCCCATGTCCAACGCCACACCAACCCCGGTTACTCACTTCATTCGCAACCTCATTGCTGACGATCTGGCCCAAGGCCGAACCCAGGGGCGCCTGGCCACGCGTTTTCCGCCCGAACCCAATGGGTATCTGCATATCGGTCACGCCAAATCCATCTGTCTCAATTTTGGGATGGCCCAGGAGTTTGGTGGGGTGTGTCACCTGCGCTTCGATGATACCAACCCCACCAAAGAAGATACGGAATACGTGGAGTCTATCCTGGAGACGGTGCGTTGGCTGGGTTTTGATTGGGGACAACACCTGTATTACGCCTCGGATTATTTCGAACACTGCTACCGCTATGCGGAAGGTTTGATCCAGGCCGGGAAAGCTTATGTGGATGCCCTGAGTGCGGAAGAGATCCGGGCCTGGCGGGGCACTCTGACGGAGCCGGGCAAAAACAGCCCGTGGCGCGATCGTCCTTGGGAAGAAAGCCTGGACCTGTTTCGACGCATGCGCAGTGGGGAGTTTGCGGATGGCCAGTACGTGCTTCGGGCCAAAATCGACATGTCTTCGCCCAATCTCAACCTGCGTGATCCGGCCATTTACCGCATTCGCCATGCAACCCATTGGCGTACGGGAAACACCTGGTGCATCTATCCCATGTATGACTATGCCCACGCTTTGTCTGATGCTCAGGAGCGCATCACGCATTCCATCTGTACTCTGGAGTTTGAAGACCACCGTCCCTTGTACGACTGGGTGGTGCAGAATACTCCGGTGCCCTGGCAGCCGCATCAGTACGAATTTGCCCGCCTCAATCTGACCTATACGCTCATGAGCAAGCGCAAATTGCTGGAATTGGTGCAGGAAGGTCATGTTACGGGCTGGGATGACCCGCGGATGCCCACTCTGGTGGGACTGCGTCGACGGGGCTATAGCCCGCAGGCCATCCGCCTGTTTTGTGAACGGATTGGCGTGTCCAAGGCCGATAGCCTGATTGACGTGAGCGTGCTCGAAGATTGCCTGCGCCACGACCTCAACGAACGGGCTCCCCGGCGGATTGCGGTGCTGGATCCGGTGCGCCTGATCATCCACAATTACCCGCAGGGGAACAGCGAAGCCTGTGCAGTGCCCAATCATCCACAAAAGCCCGAATGGGGTACGCGCGAGCTCTCTTTTTCGCGCGAGTTATGGATCGATCGGGAGGATTTCATGAGCGCCCCTGCCAAGGGGTTTTTTCGCCTGGCGCCCGGAGCCCAGGTACGCTTGCGCTATGCCTACGTCATCGAATGCACCGGCTTTGAACAAGACCCGCAAACGGGCGCCGTCACGCTCATTCATGCCCAGTATTTTCCCCAGACCCGCAGTGGTACTCCGGGGTCCGACGCCCACAAAGTGAAGGGGAATATCCATTGGCTTTCTGTGCATCAGGCCCACCCGGCCACCGTGCGCCTGTATGACCGTCTGTTCAAGGACCCCAATCCCGGCGGTGCCGAGGATTGGCGGACGCTGCTCAATCCGGATTCCATTGGCGTGCTGCCTCACGCGCAGGTAGAAACGGCCTTGCTGGCGGCAGCCCACGGGGAAACCTTTCAGTTTGAGCGTCAGGGCTACTTTACGGTGGACCGTCGGGACTCCCTGCCGGGTACCCCGGTTTTCAATCGCGCAGTCACCCTGCGCGATTCCTGGGGAAAACGCGTGGGCGCCTGACGCTTCTCCTGGGGGCCGTCAAGCTGGCGTTTGTTTCTTGTCACGCTCTATCAGGGCATAGGCCGAATGGTTGTGAATCGACTCAAAATTTTCCGATTCCACCACATAGGCCAATACGCGGGGCTCCAGATCCAGACGGTGGGCCACGTCACGCACCATGTCTTCCACGAATTTGGGATTATCGTAGGCGCGTTCCGTGACCCATTTTTCGTCCGGGCGCTTGAGTAGCCCAAATAGTTCGCAAGAGGCAGACTCCTCTGCAATACGGATGATTTCTTCAATCCAGACAAAGGCGTTGACGCGGGCCGTGATGGTGACGTGGGAGCGCTGGTTATGGGCCCCGTAACTGGAAATTTCCTTGGAACAGGGGCACAGGCTGGTAACCGGAATCACCACTTTCATGGTAAAGGTTTGGCGTCCATCCGCCCTAATTTCGCCAATGAAGGTGACGTCGTAGTCCAGCAGGGATTTGACGCCTGAAACGGGCGCTGCTTTATTGACGAAATACGGAAAACTCATTTCGATGTGACCGGCACGAGCGCCCAGACGCTCTACCATCTCGGTGAGCATGGCGCCAAAGGATTCTACGGAAATGTCGCGCTCTTCCCGATTGAGAATCTCCACGAAACGGGACATATGGGTTCCCTTGAAGTGCTGGGGCAGGTGCACATACATGTTGAAGGTGGCAATGGTGTGTTGTACTCCCCCCAGTTCACGATCAGAAACCTTGACCGGATGACGGATACCCTTGATTCCCACCCGGTCGATGGCCAGTTGACGGGTGTCGGGTGTGGACTGGATGTCCGGAATGGGGTTTGGATCGCGAGCATTCATCAGGTAGGCTCCAGGTGACAGTGAAGTAAAAGCGGTTGGACCTCGGCCAACGCCAAGAGTTGCTCAGGCTTGCAGGGTATGGCGCTGGCGCAGGAGATGTAACTGCTGCAGACGTTGCTGCACCGCAGCCAAAAGGCCCGGAGCATCCAGTGCGCAGGCGCTCAGTTGCACTCCCGGGTCGGCCTGTTCCACGAAACGATCGGGAAGACCCAGTTGCAGCAGGGGAACCGAAATGTTTTCGGCGCCTAACACCTCGGCCACGCCGCTGCCGGCGCCACCTTGTACGGCATTGTCTTCAATGGTGACCAGCAGTTCATGGCCCAACGCGAGCTCGAGAATGAGGGCACGATCCAGAGGTTTGACGAAGCGCATGTTGGCCACGCTGGCGTTCAGGGTTTCCGCTACCTCCAGGGCCGAGGCCAGCAAGGTTCCAAAAACCAGCAGGGCAACACCCCGCCCTTGCCGTTTCAGTTCACCCCGGCCAATGGGAATGGCGCTGAAAGGTTGCTGTGGCAGGACACCGGGGCCATAGCCCCGGGGGTAGCGCACGGCGGCAGGGCCCGGCCATTGAAAGCCGGTATAGAGCATTTGGCGGCATTCGTTTTCGTCGCTAGGAGTCATGAGGGTGAGGTTGGGCACGCAGCGCAAAAAGGTGATGTCGAAGCTGCCGGCATGGGTGGGACCATCGGCACCCACCAGCCCGGCCCGGTCGATGGCTAGCAACACCGGCAGATTTTGCAGCGCAATATCGTGAATGAATTGATCGTAGGCGCGCTGCAAGAAGGTGGAGTAAATGGCCACCACCGGCTTCAATCCCTCGCAGGCCAGTCCGGCCGCAAAGGTCAGGGCGTGCTGTTCGGCAATCCCCACGTCAAAATACCGTTCCGGCCAGGTTTTTGCAAAACGCACCAGCCCGGAGCCTTCGCACATGGCGGGGGTAATGGCATACAGGCGTTCGTCCTGGGCTGCCATGTCACAGAGCCAATCTCCGAAGACCTGGGTAAACGTTTGTTTGGCAGCCGTTTTGGGCTGAATGCCTTGTTCCACATCGAAGGGGGTGACGCCGTGGTACAAAATCGGATCCTGTTCTGCCGGGGGATATCCCTTGCCCTTGCGGGTCACCACATGTAAAAACTGCGGGCCATCGAGCTGGCGCACGTTTTTGAGCGTGGAAATGAGAACATCCAGATCATGCCCGTCGATGGGGCCAATGTAATTGAACCCAAATTCTTCGAACAGGGTGGCGGGCGGGTTCACCATCCCCTTCATGTGTTCTTCCCAGCGTTTGGCAAACTCCAGGATGGGGGGGGCCACTCCAAGGACCTTTTCTCCCCCACGGCGCACGGAATTGTAAAACCGGCCCGACATGATACGGGCCAGATGATTGCTTAAGGCCCCTACGGGATGGGAAATGGACATTTCGTTGTCATTGAGGACGACAACCAGATTGGCGCCGGTATTGCGTGCGTTGTTCATGGCCTCGAAGGCCATGCCCCCCGTCATGGCCCCATCCCCGATGACGGCCACTGCCCGTTGCGGGCTGCCGGTGCGCTTGAAGGCAGTGGCCATGCCCAGGGCGGCGCTGATGGAAGTGCTGGAATGGGCTGTTCCGAAGGTGTCGTAAGCACTTTCATCGCGTCGGGGAAACCCGGACAAACCACCGCTTTGGCGCAGTTTGGCCATCCCGTCACGGCGTCCGGTGAGGATTTTATGGGTGTAGGTTTGGTGACCCACATCCCACACGATACGGTCTTGTGGGGTATCGAACACCCGATGCAGGGCAATGGTCAATTCCACGGTCCCCAGATTGCTGGACAGGTGTCCCCCAGTGCGGGCCACGGATTCCAGGATGAAACGGCGCGTTTCTTCTGCCAGTTGCGGCAAGGCGCGGCGCTCCAGTTCGCGAATCTGGTGGGGCCATTGAATGCGATCGAGTAACGGGGTTGGGGTCATGGATGGGGTCGGGTCAATGACTGCGATGAACGATGAAATGGGCCAACTGCTCTAGACGTTGGGTTCGGGATCCTGTCTGTGCCAGGGCGCGCAAGGCATCGTCGAGCAATTCCCGGGCAAATTCCTTGGCTTGCGCCAATCCCATTGTACTCGCGTAGGTCGTTTTGTGGGCAGCGGCATCCTTGCCGGCGGTTTTGCCCAGAACGCTGGTGTCGGCCTCGGCGTCGAGCACATCGTCCACCACTTGAAACGCCAGCCCGATGCAGTTGGCGTAATGGGCCAGATGCTGCTGGGCCTTCTCATCCAGGGGTTGGCCACAGTGGGCGCCCATCAACACGGCGGCGCGGATGAGGGCCCCTGTTTTTTTGAGGTGCATGGCTTCCAGTTCCGGCAGGGTGGGATTCTGGTTGGTGTTTTCCAGGTCCATGGCCTGCCCTCCACCCATTCCCCGCGAACCGCTGGCCAGGGCCAACTGCTGGACCAGGTGCAGTTGGCGCGCAGGATCCAGGGCCAAACGCGGATCGGAGAGCCATTGAAAAGCCAGGGACTGCAGGGTGTCTCCTGCCAGGAGCGCCAACGCCTCGTCAAACTGCTTGTGACAGGTGGGCTTGCCCCGGCGCAATACGTCATTATCCATGGCTGGCAGGTCGTCGTGCACCAGGGAGTAGGCGTGGATCAGCTCGATACTGGCACCTACGGTGATCAGGGTTGGCAGAGCAGCGGTGGTGAGTTCACCGGCGGCCAGAGTGAGCAGCGGGCGTACCCGTTTGCCGCCATCCAGGACGGCGTAGCGCATGGCCTCGTGCAGGCGCTGGGGTGCCAGTGTGGGTGTGGGCAGATGCTGCTGCAGAAATTGTTCCAGAAGGTCTTGCCCGGTCTTGACCCAGTCTTCGAAATCAGCGTTCTGGGTCATTGGGCTTGAAATCCTTCAACAAATCGTTTTCCAGAATTTTGACGCGCTGTTCTGCCTCGGCCAACTGCGTCTGGCAATAAGCGAGCAGTTGGGTGCCCCGGTGGTAGGCTTGCAGGGATTGTTCCAGGGGCAGTTGGCCGTTTTCCAGGGCAGCCAGCACCTGTTCCAGTTCGCGCAGGGCGGACTCGTAATCATTGGGCAAGGGTTCGGAGGGTGTCATGAGTCGTTGAAAACCCGCAAGGGCTAAGGGGATCGATGGTCTGGGTAAAAGGAATCAGTCGAACATTGTCGCAGATATTTGGGTTTTCTTCAGGAGTGCAACGACCTGAAACCGGCCATGGGGGCACGGATTGCGGGCTGGGATGGGCGGGTGACCTTGCCTCATGGGGATGATCAGGTTAGAATTCCGCTCTTGTCCATCGGGTTTGTGGTTTAGCCCGTCATATCAATAAGCCTGCATTCTTTGCTCCCCGGAGGGTGTGGATATGTCACATTTGGGATCCCCGAGTCAGTGGGCTGGCTTGACCAGCCAGTTGCCCGTGCGCTGGTACTTCGACCCGGAGGTGGCGCGCTTGGAGCAGGAGACGCTGTTTGCCCAAGGTCCCCGCTATGTGGGTCATGAACTGATGGTACCCAATGCGGGCGATTACTATACCCTCTCGTGGCGCGACCACGGCCAGTTTCTGGTCAATGACGGGCAGGGTATCACGCTGCTCTCCAACGTCTGCCGTCATCGTCAAGCGCTGATGCTGCAAGGTAAGGGCAATGCGCACCATATCGTGTGCCCGTTGCACCGTTGGACCTACGACCTCCAGGGCGAATTGGCAGGAGCCCCCCATTTTCCCGGCAAGCCCTGCCTCAACCTGGATCGTACCCCCCTTACACGCTGGAATGGATTGTTGTTCGAAGGGGAGCGCGACGTGGCGGCTGATCTGGCCCAGTGTCAGGCGGCCCGTGACCTGGATTTTTCCGGATATATGCTTGATTCCGTCAAAACAGCCCATCATCAGTTCAACTGGAAAACCTTCATCGAAGTGTATCTGGAAGATTATCACGTGGTCCCCTTCCATCCGGGTTTGTCCGGATTCGTCAATTGTGATGACCTGCAGTGGGAGTTCGGTGCCTGGCATAGTGTGCAGACGGTGGGGGTAAAAGAGCACCTGCGGCGTGCCGGTTCCCCGGTGTATCAACAGTGGCACGAAGTAGTGCGGCGCTATAGCCAAAACCAGGACCCGCCCTTCGGGGCTATCTGGATGGTGCTCTATCCCAATATCATGGTGGAATGGTATCCCCATGTGCTGGTGGTGAGTACCGTCTGGCCTGACGGTCCGGAAAAATGCACCAATGTGGTGGAGTTCTACTACCCGGAAGAAATCGCCCTCTTCGAACGCGAATACGTGGAGGCGCAGCAGAATGCCTACTTCGAAACGGCCGTGGAAGACGACGAAATTTGTGAACGGATGGCCCGTGGGCGGCGGGCATTGATTGGGCGCGGCTTGGAAGACGGCGGCCCATACCAGTCGCCCATGGAAGACGGAATGCTGCATTTTCATGAGTTTGTGCGAGCCCAGTTGGCCCCCCGTCTGAATCGGAACGGAACCCCTTGATTTTTTGATTTTAATTTTGTACACTGGACGGCTTTTTCGGAATCGGGATTTTCTCGAGGCCCAGACCTAAAGGTTGATTGACTATGGTAGTGATCCGATTGTCTCGGGGCGGTGCCCGTAACCGTCCTTTTTATAATGTGGTGGTGGCGGATTCGCGCCATCGGCGCGATGGTCGCTTTATCGAACGGGTGGGCTTTTACAATCCCGTGCGGGAAGCGGGCCCAGATACCCTGCGTATCGACCTGGAGCGTATTGCCTTTTGGAAAAGCCACGGGGCCCAGGCTTCCGATGCCGTGGAAAAACTGATCAAACGCGCACCCCGGCCCGAGGTTTCCGCTGCCTGATCCCTGGGTCGTCATGGGGCGGGTGGGTGCGCCCTATGGGGTCAAAGGCTGGTTTCGTGTGCAAACCTTCACCCAAACCCGGGAAGCCCTGGCAGACTATCCCCGCTGGTGGCTGGGTTTGACGCCCCAGACCGGGTGTGAGTATGGGCTGGAATCCTGGCGCTTGCATGCCGGGGATCTGGTGGCCAAGCTGCAGGGAATCGAGGATCGCAGCGCTGCCGAGGCCCTGCGATCCTGTGTCATTGCGGTTCCTCGCCACCAGTTGCCGAGCGTCGCCGCAGAAGAATATTACTGGTCTGATCTGGTTGGCCTGAGCGTGTTGAACACCCGGGGAGAGTGCCTTGGCGTGGTGCGAGAGTTATTGCAAGCAGGCGCCCAGGATGTGTTGGTGGTGCAGGATGAAACCGGGCAGGAGCGTCTCATCCCCTTTGTGACGCCCATCCTGCAATGGGTTTCTCTAAAGCGGCAGCAACTGCAGGTGGACTGGGAACGGGATTATTAAATGACCTATCGGTTTGATGTGGTCACCCTGTTTCCGGCCATGTTCGAGGCGCTTGGCGCCCATGGCATTACGCGCCGGGCCCTGGAACAGGGCCATTGGGAGTTGCAGGCCTGGAACCCGCGCGATTTTGCCACGGACAACTACCGTACCATCGATGACCGCCCTTATGGGGGAGGGCCGGGCATGGTACTGTTGGCCCAACCCTTGGCGCTGGCCTTGGCTGCGGCGCGGGCGCGACAGAAGAGCGCGGGCTTGGCGTGCCCCCATGTGGTGTACTTGAGCCCCCAGGGCAGGCCGCTGACCCACGAGCGGGTGCTGGCGTTTGCCGGGATGGCAGGGTTGATCTTGCTGGCGGGACGCTACGAAGGAGTGGACGAGCGCTTGTTGCAGCGCGAGGTTCAGGAAGAAGTCTCCATTGGTGACTATGTCCTGTCGGGTGGAGAACTGCCCGCCATGGTCCTGATGGATGCCATTTTACGGCAGTTGCCCGGCGTACTGGGTGATGCCCAGTCGGTGCACCAGGAATCATTCGTGCACGGGTTGTTGGAAGGCCCGCATTACACGCGACCGGAAGTGTATGAGGGGTTGACGGTGCCTCCGGTGTTATTGTCGGGGCACCATGCGCTCATCGAGCGCTGGCGGCGCAAACAGGCCCTGGGAAGGACCTGGCAAAAACGTCCGGACATGTTGGCTAGCCAACCGCTATCCGCGGACGATCAAAAACTGTTGGACGAGTTCAAAGCAGAACTCACATTGTAAGGAGTCGTTTCATGGATCTGATCAAGCAACTGGAACAAGAAGAAATGGCCCGTCTGGGGAAAACCATCCCGGCCTTCGCCCCAGGAGACACCGTGGTGGTCAATGTCAACGTGGTGGAAGGTGAACGCAAGCGGGTTCAGGCCTTTGAAGGTGTGGTCATTGCACGCCGCAACCGGGGTCTCAATTCCTCGTTCATCGTGCGTAAGGTTTCCTCTGGCGAGGGGGTGGAACGCACCTTCCAGACCTGGTCTCCTTTGATTGCCAGCATCGAAGTCAAACGGCGCGGTGCCGTACGTCGCGCCAAGTTGTACTACCTGCGGGATCGTTCCGGCAAGTCGGCCCGGATTCGCGAAAAACTGGTCCTGCGTTCCGCTACCACCGCGACGGCACCCAAGGCCGGTTAACCCTGAGGGGTGTTCCTGGGGTGTCTGTGCAAGACGCATCCGGGCTGGAGGCCATCGACCGTTTTTGCGATGCGCTGTGGTTGGAGGAAGGGTTGGCGCCGAACACCATCGAGGGCTATCGGCGCGATCTGCGCCAGTTTTCCCTTTGGCTGCTGCAGCAACCCGATCCGCCAGGGCTCTATCAGGTTCATGCGCATCACCTGCAGTCCTGGCTGGCATGGGTGTTTCGTTCCGGTCGTCTGGGGAGTCGCTCTGTGAGTCGGGCTTTGTCGGCTTTGCGGCGTTTTTATCGCCACGCGCAGCGTGGCGGACAAAGCCTGCAGGACCCGACTGCCAACCTTCAGTTCCCTCACTTGCCCAGTCTGCTGCCCCATTCTCTGGCGGAATCGGATGTGGAGCGTCTGCTTCAGGCGCCTGACGTGAGCGGGGCGCTGGGCCTGCGCGATAGGGCCATGCTGGAACTGCTGTATGCCACCGGGTTGCGGGTAACGGAACTGGTGTCCTTGCCCTTGGCGGGCCTGGATCTGGATGGCGGGCTGGTGCGGGTGCTGGGTAAAGGCGGCCGCGAGCGTCTGGTCCCCCTGGGCGAAGAGGCGCGGGACTGGCTGCAGCGCTATCTCGGCCAAGCCCGCCCGGAACTGCTGGGAGGGCACACGCACCCCAGTCTGTTCGTAACCCGCCAGGCCCAGGCCATGACGCGCCAGGCCTTCTGGTATCTCGTCAAGCGCCATGCGCGCCAAGCGGGGATCGTGGCCACGTTGTCGCCTCACACCTTGCGCCATGCCTTTGCCACCCATCTGGTCAACCACGGGGCTGACTTGCGCATCGTGCAATTACTGCTGGGCCACGCCGATATTTCCACCACCCAAATCTATACCCATGTGGCGCGCGAGCGGTTACGGTTGCTGCACCAAAAGCATCATCCCCGTGGGTGATGTCATGGGGTTCGTCTCAAGGAATCGTTCATGCGCACACTCGTGTTGATTGCCCTCCTGGCCTACCTGATGGGCTCCCTGTCCTTTGCGGTGATTGTCAGCCGGGTCATGGGGCTGCCCGATCCGCGCACCTTTGGCTCGGGTAACCCAGGTGCCACCAACATGTTGCGCGGGGGCAGTCGGAAAGCCGCTGCGCTGGTGCTACTGGGGGATGCGCTCAAGGGCTGGCTGGCCGTGTGGTGGAGCCTGCACCCGTACCCGCTGCAGGCTTTGCCCGTGCAGGCCACGGCGGTAGCGGCTCTGGCCGTATTTATGGGACATGGCTATCCGCTGTTTTTTGCCTTCAGGGGAGGTAAGGGAGTAGCCACTGCGCTGGGCATTTTGCTGGCCTTGCAACCGGTTTTGGGTTTGGGCACGCTGTTGGTGTGGTTGCTGGTGATGGGTCTCACCCGCATCTCCTCCCTGTCGGCCCTATGCGCAGCACTGGCCGCACCCCTGTTGGGCTGGATGCTACTGGATCAGGATTGGCTGCGCTGGACGGTGCTGGCACTGGCCGTGATCTTGCTGGCGCATCATCGCGCCAACATGGGTCGTTTGCTCCGTGGTGAAGAAACCATCTTTCGCAAGGAACGCTAAACGGTTGGTTGCCAGAGGGAGCAGTGCTCGGGGTGGCAACCCGCCGCTCAGGCCTCAGGGTCAAGGTGCACCAAGTTACGGGCTTACAGGTTGCGGGCGTACCGGTCAGTGCAGGCCCGGTATCATGCCTTTCATGCCGCGCATCATTTTGCCCAGCCCCCCCTTGGAGAGCATCTTCATCATCTTCTGCATTTGTTCGAATTGACCCAGCAGACGATTCACTTCCTGGACCGATACGCCCGCTCCCGTGGCCACACGTCGCTTGCGGGAGGCTTTGAGCAGATCAGGGTGACGGCGTTCGGTAGGGGTCATGGCGTTGATGATGCCCTCGATGCGGTTGAGAGAGCGCTCATCCACCGCTTGGTTGACGGCCATGCCGCGCGTGAGTTGCGCCGGTAACTTGTCCATCATGGCCCCGATGCCTCCGGCCTTTTTCATCTGCTGTAATTGGGTTTTGAAGTCTTCCAGATCAAAGCCCTGGCCCTTTTTGATTTTTTGCGCCAGTTTTTCCGCCTCCACACGGTCCACAGTGCGGTGGGCTTCTTCGATCAGGGAGAGTACATCACCCATGCCCAGAATGCGCGACGCCATACGCTCGGGATGGAAGGCCTCCAGGCCGGTGAGCTTTTCTCCCACCCCGATGAATTTCACTGGTTTTTGGGTCACATGGCGCACCGAGAGCGCGGCGCCACCGCGGGCATCCCCATCCAGTTTGGTGAGGATGACGCCGGTGAGGGGCAAGGCCTCACCAAAGGCACGGGCCGTATTGACGGCATCCTGACCTTGCATGGCATCCACCACGAAGAGGGTTTCGATGGGGTGCAAGGCGGCGTGCAATTGCTGGATTTCATGCATCATGGCCTCGTCGATGGCCAAACGTCCTGCGGTGTCGACGATCAGCACATCGTGATAATGGCGGCGGGCATGATCCAGAGCGGCGCGGGCGATGGCGCTGGGCGCTTGGGACAGATCCGAGGGAAACCAGTCCACTTCCAGGGTTTGCGCCAACACGTGGAGTTGTTCGATAGCTGCTGGCCGATAGACGTCACAGCTCACCAGTAACACTTTTTTACGCTGCTGCTCCTTGAGCCATTTGGCCAGTTTGCCGCTGGTGGTGGTCTTCCCGGAGCCCTGCAAGCCGGCCATCAGGATGACGGCTGGAGGTTGCGTGGCCAGATCGAGGGCTTCGTTTTTTTCGCCCATCAGGCGCGTCAGGGCCTGATGCACGATGCCCACCAATACCTGTCCGGGAGTCAGGCTGGTGAGCACGCTCTGGCCGATGGCTTCCTGGCGGACCTCATCGATGAAAGTTTTGACAACCGGCAGGGCCACGTCCGCTTCCAGCAAGGCGATGCGTACCTCGCGCAGGGCTTCCTGAATATTGCTGTCGCTGAGACGGGACTGGCCCCGCAGGGATTTGATGACGCCGGTGAGTCGGTCTGTGAGTTGTTCCAGCATGGAATAAGCAGCCTTGGATGAAGGGAATGGTAAACTATGCCTATTATGATCGATCCGCGTCTGTATTTCATTACTGCCGCCCTTTACGTGTTACTGGGCTTGAGAGTGTATTTATCGCAACGCACCCAGGATCAGGGGCTGCCCCAGCACTCTGGAGCCCGTGGGGAAATGCGCGTGGGCCTGGTACGTGCCTTGATTTTGGGGGTCTTGCTCATTCATGGTGTGCTGCTGCATCAGGGCTTGATGGAAGACAATCAGCTGGACCTCTCCCTGGGGCATAGCCTTTCCCTCATTGGGTGGGTGACGGTGGCCTTGTATTGGGGGGTGAGCTTTCGCTACCGGATGGGCATTCTGCTTCCCGTCATTCTGATGATTACCGGGGCCCTGGTGCTCTCCCCCTTGGTACTGCCTGCGGACAAGCAGGTCTCGTACAGCCATTTGCTGGCTTTCAAAATCCACTTGGCCGTGTCCTTGATGGCCTATGGCCTGTTTGCCATTGCCGCCTTGCACGCGATTCTCATGAGCAGTATGGAGCAACGGCTGCATAACCATGATCGCCCCCTGTCGCGTTTGGGCCCCATGCCCTCGCTGGTGGCCATGGATACCCTGTTGTTTCAGATGGTTCTGGCAGGTTTTTTGCTGCTCACAGCCACCTTGGTCAGTGGTGTGTTCTTTTCCGAAACCCTGTTCGGCAAACCGCTGCCGTTCAATCATAAGGTGGTTTTTTCCTTCATATCCTGGCTGATTTACGCCGGGCTCTTATTGGCGCGCCAATTCTGGGGGGTACGCGGGCGACGCGCTGCACGCTGGACTCTGGTGGGTTTTGGCATGCTGTTGGTGGCCTATCTGGGGAGCAAATTCGTCCTGGAAATCCTTCTGCATCGTGGATGAACTGTCTTTTGGTGCCTTGCTCGGGGTATTGGTGATCCTGCTGATCCTCTCGGGCTTCTTTTCCATGGCCGAAACCAGCATGATGGCCCTGAATCGCTACCGCCTCAAACATCTGGTGGCGCAAAAAAAGCCCGGCGCCGTCCTGACGGCGCGTTTGCTGGCCCAAACGGATCGCCTGCTGGGCGTGTTACTGCTAGGCAATAATTTCATCAATGCAGCGGCCGCTTCTCTGGTAACCGTTTTGGCAGTGCGCCTGGTGGGGACCGGAGAACTGGCCATCACGTTGGCCACGGCCAGCGTTACCCTGGTGATTCTGGTTTTTTCGGAGATTACCCCCAAAATCATCGGGGCCACCTATGCCGAACGCATCGCCTTGCGTTGCAGTGTGGTGCTGCGGCCCCTGCTGTGGCTGTTTTCACCCATCATTTGGTTCGTCAATCTATTTGTCCGTGCCCTGCTGCGCCTGGCAGGCCTGCGCACACCGCCCGACTTGCTGAGCCCCGACCTGAGCCTGGAAGAATTGCGCATTCTGGTCCTGGAAGGCGGGCACTTCATTGCTCCCAAACACCAGAACATTCTGCTCAATCTGCTGGGTCTTGAGGACATCACCGTGGATGACGTGATGACGCCGCGCAACCAGATCGAAGGCATCGACCTGGAAGGTTCGCTGGAGGAGGTGCATCGTCAATTGGCCACTTCCAACCATACCATTCAGTTGTTGTACCGTGGAAATGCCGACGATGTGGCGGGTTTGGTCCATGTGCGCAAGGTCTTCAGCCAAGCCTATTCCGGTGTCCTGACCCGGGAAGACCTGAACGCAGTCATGCAACCGGCGTATTTTGTTCCTGCGGGCACGCCCTTGTTGACCCAGTTGCAACAGTTTCAGGAAAGCCATAACAAGGTGGGTCTGGTGGTGGATGAATATGGCGAACTCCAGGGCTTGGTGTCCATGGAGGATATTCTGGAAGAAATCGTCGGGGAGTTCGGGGTGAGCTCGCCCCATCATCAATCCCATTTTACCCAAGAAAAAAATGGTACTGTGCTGGTGGAAGGGGTTTGTCCCCTGCGCGACCTCAACCGCAAGCTGGGAACCCATTTCAACCTGGAGGGCCCACGCACCCTGAACGGGTTGATTCTGGAAACGCTGGAGGACATTCCCGAACCGGGCACTTCGCTCAAAATTGACGGTTATCCCATCGAAATCATTCAAACCCAGGATCGCATGGTGCGGGTGGCACGCTTGACGCTGGATTCTGGCAGGAGCGCCTGAGTCATGACCCTGTTGCGTGTCTTGTCCTTTGGTGTTCTGGGCTATTTTATCGGCTACCTTCTGGATGGCTGGATACGTCGTATTGTGGAGCATTGGTTACCGACTCAAGGGCTTGGGCGGTTGGAGCAGGGGCTGGTATTTCGCCAGGCACGGGCACGCTATTACGATCTGGTGCCTTGGCTGAACGCGCTGCTGACCGGGGCCATGGCGGGTGCTTGGGGGTTGCAGGCCGGCCTGTGGGGGGCGCTACTGCTGCTGTGGGGATTGTTGGTTCTGCTGTTTGTGGATCTGGAAACGCTGTTGCTGCCAGATCTCCTCACATTACCCCTGCTATGGCTGGGCTTGTTCTTCAATTCTTTTGGCCTGTACACCAGTGCGCAGTCCGCTCTGTGGGGCGCCATGGCGGGGTATGGTTTTTTGTGGGGGGTGTACTGGGTGCATCGCCGTCTAACCGGGCGTGCTGGTTTGGGATATGGGGATTTCAAATTGCTGGCAGCGCTGGGGGCCTGGCTGGGCCTGGGGGCACTTCCGGCGCTGCTGCTGCTGGCTTCCCTGTCGGGAATCCTGGTGATGGGAACCCTGGTGCTGCAAAAACGTGGGGCCACGGTGCAAACCCTGTTTCCCTTTGGCCCGTTTCTTGCGTTTGCTGGTGTAGGTGTTATGCTGTGGGGCAAAGGAGGAATGCTGTGAACAATAAATTCATTGTGGGGGTTACCGGAGGGATTGGCGCAGGCAAATCCACCGTGGCCGGAATCTTTGCCAGGCTGGGTGCCGGGGTGGTGGATACCGATGCCCTTTCGCGCCAATTGACGGCACCTGGCGGTGGGGCCATGCAGGCCATTCGCGAGCACTTTGGGGCGGCCTTCATTGGCGAAGATGGCGGCTTGAACCGGAGCGCCATGCGCGAGTATGTCTTCAATCATCCGCCGGCACGCAAACAGCTGGAAGGTTTGCTGCACGGTCGTATTCGGGATGCGGTCCAGGCCGCCTTGCAGGCCGCCACCCAGCCCTATGTGCTGCTGGTGGTCCCTTTGCTGATCGAAGTGGGTAGCTATCGTCCCATCTTGTCCCGGGTGTTGGTGGTGGATTGTGACGAAGCCCTTCAGGTGCAACGGGCCACGGCCCGGGGTCAGTTGACGGTGGATTCGGTCAAGGCCATCATGGCCGCGCAAACGGACCGCAAAACCCGCCTACGGGTGGCCGACGATGTGATCGATAACAGCGCCGACCTGGCCCATCTGGAAACCGTGGTGCGTGCACTGGATCAACAATACCGTTCCCTGGCTGCGGGTACTGCCTGACCAGGGCCTGGGGATCCCCTGTGGTGATTGCTTACGATTTTCCACTGAACGAGCAGATCAGAACGTTCCTGCGTCTGAAGCATTTGTTTCGCCGCGCCCTTTACTGGCTGGAACAAAACGCTCCCCAGGATCATCACGGGGCGCTACTGGCCCTGTTTGAAATCATCGATGTCACGGCCAGGGCGGATGTGAAATCCGATCTCCTGCAGTGTCTGGATCGCCAGCGCATGGCGCTTGCGCCCCTGCGGGGCAATGTCAATGTGTTGCAGGAGCCGCTGGAAAAAACCCTTTCCGATCTGGAAACGGCCGCCTACGATCTTCATGCCAGCAAGGGCAAGTTTGGCGAACACCTGCGTAATCATGAATGGCTCATGGGCATCAAGCAACGCACCGGCATACCGGGGGGAATGTGCGACTTCGACTTGCCCGGTTATCACTACTGGTTATCCCGCCCGCCCGAAGAGCGCCGGCAACAAATGCAGGACTGGCTGGCTCCGTTGCTTCCCACCTATCATGGTCTGAAGGTACATTTGGCGCTGCTGCAGGAAAGCGGGCGCGCCCTGCAGCTGGAGGCTTGTCAGGGCCTGTATCAACAGGCCAAAGTGGGGCCAGAGGTGCGGTTGCTGCGGGTGTTGCTGGACAATGATCAGCCCTGCGTTCCCGAAATCAGCGCCAACAAGTACCTGCTCAACATTCGTTTCATGGAGGCGGGCGAAGCCATGCGTCCCGGCGTATTTGCCTCCAATCTGGAATTTACCTTGCTGTTATGCAGCCTGTGATCTCGGCACACGGGGGGTCCCGGCTCCAAGGGAAACCGGTCTTCTAAGAGCGTCTTACTCGCGGCGCAGAGTCAGGGCTTGCCAATCCTGACGACTGCATTCCACCCCCACGCCAATTTCCTCTACCTCTTCAAAGATGGTGGTTTTGCGAATGGTGGCCTGAACATGCTGCACCCGTTCGTCATCAAAACAACGGGTTACCAGCTCATCCAACAGGTTCTCGATGAGCGCTACATGGGCGCGTTGGGCCCAGCTACGAATAAAATCCCGCAGGGGCTCGTAGTTTACCGTGTCATCGATATGCCGGATGCGACTCAAGGCACTGAAGGGAAAGGACAGGCGCACCGAAACCAGAATGTCCTGAGGCCCCTGCTTTTCATGGTCATGAATGCCCAAACGCACGCGGCAGCGTGCATTGTCGATGATGCAGTAAAAGTGGCTCATACCGCCGGTTCGAGGGCCTGTTTCAGCTTTTGCAAGGCGCGTACCTCGATTTGACGGACCCGTTCCGCCGAAACGCCCAGTTCACTGGCCAGTTCGTGCAAGGTGGCGGCAGGTTCCGTTTCGGGTTGCAGCCAGCGTGCCGCAACGATATGGCGGCTGCGTTCGTCCAGGGTGGCCAGCGCTTGCTGCAGGCCTTCCTGACTGCGGTGTTCGGATTCCTGTTGTTCCAGGGCCTCTATGGGCGTGGCAGACTCATCCGTGAGCCAGGCCACCGGACTGACCCAATGCGTGTCGTCTTCTTCGGAGGGCGGGGTCAAGGAAATATCCTGACCCGACAAGCGCACTTCCATTTCGCTCACGTCTTCGGGACGAACCCCCAATTGCTGGGCCACTTCCAGAGTTTCACGGGGGGACAAGGCGGCAAAACCAGGCTTGAGACTACGTAAGCCGAAAAACAGTTTGCGTTGCGCCTTGGTGGTGGCAATTTTTACCAGTCGCCAGTTACGCAGGATGAATTCGTGAATTTCGGCCTTGATCCAGTGGACGGCAAAGGAAACCAGGCGCACGCCCCGTTCCGGATCGAAACGGCGGACCGCCTTCATCAGCCCTACGTTGCCCTCCTGGATCAGGTCGGCCTGAGGTAAACCGTAGCCATGGTACTGGCGTGCGATGGAAGCCACCAGACGCAAATGGGAAAGAATCATGCGTTGCGCGGCTTGCAAATCATTGTGGTCGCGCAAACGCCGCCCCAGCGCGCTTTCTTCTTCGGCGCTCAGCAGCGGTATGCGGGCAATGCTTTGCAGGTATTGCTCCAGACTGCCCGCCAGGGTGGGTACCGGCATGGGTAAGGTCATGTCATGCATGGTGTCTTGTCCTTATGTAACCTGTCCAGGATGATTTTAGCACTCTTGCGCTTGGAGTGCTAATCCCTCAAGAGGTTCCGTTCGCTTCCTCCTGTTCCACCCGGGCAATGGCCCAGGTGCTGGAAATCCAGGCCACCAGCCAGCACAGCAGTGCTGTTGCGAGGGGCAGTAGCAATATTTCCGGGAGGGTGAGCGTGGCCAGTGTTAGATCGGTATCCAGCAACCGGGACAGGTCTTCCGCAGTGCGGTTATAGAGTTGAATCAGAGCAGACAGCATGCCCAGGGCCAGTAGGGCGCTCTGCACACCCAACAGGGTTCCCAGATAGAGGAAAGGGCGGCGAATGGTGCGGGCACTGGCCCCAATCCAGTGGGAGATGCGAATTTCCTGCTGCTGCTGTTGGACCTGTTCGCGCACCAGATGAAAGACGATGAAAGTGCTGGCCAGCAACCACAGGAGAGCCAACAGGCGCGCCAGATTGTGGCCAAAGCGCAATAATCCGGCCAAGCGTCGAGCCCCCTGTTGATCCAGCTTGACCTGAGCCACCTGAGGTTCGCGCGTCAGACGCTGCTGCAAGGCGATCAGGGCCTCTGGCGCCAGAGCGCGGGGCAGGATGACGAAGGTGTGGGGCAAGGGGTTGGGGGCCAGATTTTGCAGCGATGTGGCCAACCCTGGCAGGCGTTTCATCTGTTCCAGGGCTTCCTGCGGTGAAATGGACTGGAAGGATTGCACCTCGGTGTCGGCTGCCAGCGTGTGCCACACGCTCTGGATGGCGTCATCGTGCGCCTCCAGTTGCATATACAGCGTTAGATGCGGGCGCTGTGCCGAGACGGCGTTCCACCAGGATTCCTGGCGCTGCAGGTGAACCAGCAGCGCGGGCAGGGTCAGCTGAAAGGCCAGAATGAACAGCGCCATGAGGGTGCCCCAAGGGGTGTGCCACAACTGGCCCCAGGACCAGCGCCAGGCTTTGTGATGGGCATCTATCCAGGCGCGCATGGCGGGCTTAATACTCCGGGAGGGCGCAGGGCGCAAGCTGCCCTGCGCACAGGGTGTAGCGGGCAGTGGCATCGGACAGGGTGGTGGGGCTCTGCGAGCAGGTTTGAACGATGGTCAGCCCCCCCGCATGATGGCGGGAGCGTAATAGATCCGTGACCAAAGTGGCGTTTTGCGGATCCAGTCGTTCCAGAGGCTCATCCGCCAAAATCAGACTGGGACGCGTGATCAGGGCGCGGGCCACGCAAGCCAGCTGACGTTCGGTACTGGACAGTTGAGCGGGTAAAGCCTGGGCCCGTGCCCCCAAACCCAGTTGTTCCAGGCTCTCCAGCGCTCGCTGGCGTAGGGTGCGACCAAATTGACCCGCCAATTCCAGAGGGAAGGCCACGTTTTCCCACAGGCTGCGGCGTTGCAGCAGATGCGGCTGCTGAAAAATCAGTCCGATATTGGCGCGCAACCGGGCGCGCGCCTGGGCGCTCAAGCGCCCCAGATGCTGATGGTGCAAAAATACCTTACCCCCGGAGGGCTGGTCCAGTCCCATCATCAAGTGCAGCAGTGTGGTTTTGCCACATCCGGAGCCTCCCGAGATCAGCACCCAGGCATTGCTCTCGATCTCCAGATCGATTCCCTGCAGCGTGGGACACCCTGGGGCAAAACCCTTGGTCAGCGCTTCTAGCCGAATCATTCCACCAGGGCGTCCACGAATTCCTGGGCCCCAAAGCGCTGCAGATCCTCCAGGGCCTCGCCAACACCGACGAAGCGGATGGGCACGGGGCGCTCTCCGGCAATGGCGGCCAATACGCCACCGCGTGCCGTACCATCGAGCTTGGTAATGACCAGTCCGGTGAGTTGCAGGGCATCGTCAAAAGCGCGTACCTGGGCCAGAGCGTTTTGTCCGGTGTTGGCATCCAACACCAGCAGGATGTCGTGAGGGGCGCTGGCATCCGCTTTTTGGACGACGCGTTTGACCTTGCGAATTTCTTCCATCAGGTGCAGCTGTGTGGGCAGCCGCCCGGCGGTGTCCGCCAGAACCACCTGGATGCCGCGGGCCTTGGCTGCGGCTATGGCGTCAAATAGGACGGCGGCGGAGTCTCCCTTTTCCTGGGTGATGACGGGGACCTGATTGCGTTCTCCCCAACTGACCAATTGGGCCACGGCCGCTGCCCGGAAGGTGTCGCCGGCGGCCAGCAGCACGCTGTGTCCTTGCTGGATCAGATGTTGGGCCAGTTTGCCGATGGTGGTGGTTTTTCCGGCACCATTCACGCCCACGAAGAGGATGATATGCGGGCTGTGCGTGGTGACTTCCAGGGGTTTTTCCAGGGGCTGGAGCAATTCCACCAGAGCCTGTTTGAGCAGAGGCTTGAGATCCTGTGCGTGCTCCAGGCGCTGGCCACGGGCCTGCTGACGCAACTGGAGGATGAGATGGGCGCTGGTTTTGACGCCCACGTCCGCCTCGATCAAGGCTTCTTCCAGGGATTCAAACCAGGCGTCATCCAGCTTGCGAGCAAAAATGCCTCCCACGCCGGCCGCCAACCGTTGCCGACTTTTACGCAGTCCGGCGCTCAAGCGGCCGATCCAGCCGCTGGGGACTACGTCTGCGGTGGGAGAGGGGGATTTCTTCAAAAAGCCAAACATTGGACAATGATACCCATGGACGACTCCAAACGGGAATTTTAACTCAAATGTCAGGTCAGGTTCGAATCATCGCGGGGCAATGGCGCGGGCGCCTGTTGCGTTTCCATGCCGGGCCCGGTTTACGTCCCACTCCCGGCCGGGTACGGGAAACCCTGTTCAATTGGCTGGGGCAATCCCTGCCGGGAGTCCAGTGCCTGGACTTGTTTGCAGGCAGTGGTGCGCTGGGGTTCGAAGCCCTGTCGCGGGGTGCGGCTCAGGTGATCATGGTGGAGCGTGTGTCAGCGACGGTACAGCAGCTGCGCGCTCAGGCCCGCGCCTTGGAAACCACGCAGGCACTAGTGGTACAGGATGAAGCGTTGCACTGGCTGCGGCACGACCGGCAGTGTTTCGATCTGGTGTTTCTGGACCCTCCCTTTGGCTCGGAATTGTTGCCGCAAATTTTGCCCCTGCTGCCCCAAAAAATGAACCCTGGCGGGCTGGTGTACTGTGAAAGTGCGTCAGGTGTGTCAGAATCACCCCTGTGGACACTGGTGCGATCCGCCCGGGCAGGGCGTGTCGTGTACCAGCTGCTGCGCTTGAAACAAGGAAATTAGGGCATGAAAACCAAGGCGGTCTATGCAGGGACTTTCGACCCCATGACGCTAGGCCACGAAGATTTGGTGCGGCGCGCGGCGCGTTTATTTGGCACTGTCGTGCTGGCCGTGGCGGATAGCCGCAACAAGCGACCCCTGTTTACGTTGCAGGATCGTGTGGAAATGGCCCGCTTGTCCGTACAGGATGTGTCTAACGTGACGGTGACGGGCTTTTCCGGGTTGCTGGCGGATTTTTTGCGACAATCTGGAGCCAATATCATTTTGCGTGGATTACGCGCCGTGTCGGATTTCGATTTCGAATTTCAGATGGCGGGAATGAACCGCAAGCTGCTTCCCGAGGTCGAAACCTTGTTCCTGACTCCATCGGACCAGTATATGTTCGTGTCTTCCACCATCGTGCGTGAAATTGCCACCCTGGGGGGAGATGTCAGTCAATTTGTCAACCCGCACGTGCAACGCTACCTGAATCTTCAGGTGCGTGCGCAGGGCGCTCAGGAAACCTGAATCATGGCTTTGATGATTACCGATGATTGCATCAATTGTGATGTGTGCGAACCCGAATGTCCCAATGAGGCGATTTCCCAAGGGCCCGAGATCTATCAGATCGACCCCTTGCGCTGCACGGAATGCGTGGGCCACTACGATACCCCCCAATGTCGCGAGGTCTGTCCGGTAGACTGTATCCCCAACAATCCCGACTATCAGGAAAGCCGGGGGCAACTCCAGTCGAAATATGAAAATCTGATGCGGAAATAACAACTGCCGTGAAAACCAACCGATCATCCCGGTTCAACCCGAGGTTGCGCTGGCCCCGGACCTTGCTTTGCCTGGGGCTGGCCGTGGTCTTGCGGGGCGCCTGGGCGCAGGATCCCGTTCCTGCTCCACCGGCTGTTCCCCTGCAAGAGAACCGAGCTTCCGACCTGCTCCCAGCGCCCGAGTCGGAGTCGCTGGCACCTCGCTCGCCCGTTTTGCCGCATCTGGAATTGACCGCCCACCTGCTCTACCAGTTGCTGCTGGCCGAAATTGCCATTCAGCGCGAGCATCTGGATCTGGCCCTCAAAACCTATACCGAGCTGGTGCACGCCACCCAGGATCCGCGTTTGGCGCAACGGGCCACTGAAGTGGCCCTGTATAGTCATCAGCCCGAAGCCGTGCTGGCAGCCCTGGATGAGTGGCTGAAACTGGACCCCCAGTCCCTGGCAGCGCGCCAAACTCTGTCGGCCGTGTTGCTGGCACAACCCAAGCTGCCGGACGTGGAAGCGCTTCTGGGCCGTTTGTTGGCTACCGATGCCCCCCATGTGGAGATGGATTTTCGTAATCTCAATCTGGTGTTCATGCAGCATCCGGATCATGCTGGAGCGCTGTCCCTGGCGCGCGCGCTGGTGCAACCCTACCCTCAGGTGCCCGAGGCGCACTACCTGTTGGGTACCGCTGCTTTCGTGGCAGAACAGCCCGAACTGGCCCTGGATGAGGCGCAAAGGGCCCTGCAGTTGCGCCCGGGCTGGGAGCCCGCAGCCTTGTTGCAGGCGCGCGTGCTGCAAACGCAAGACACCACGCAGGCCAACGCCTTTTACCGCGCTTTCCTGGCCCAATATCCCCATTCCAGAGATCTTCGTCTGGCGTTTGCCCGCAACCTGGTGGAACAGAAAAATTACGCTGCCGCCCGGGAGCAATTCCAGAGCGTGCTGGCCGAAGCGCCCGAGAATGCGGATCTGACTTTCGCGGTGGCCTTGCTGACCTTGCAGCTCAAGGATTATGAGCAGGCGTTGCCGTTATTGCAGCAGGCCCTGGCTAAAAACTTCCATGACCCGGATCTGGTGCGCTTTTATCTGGGCCAGGCCTATGAGGAACTGAAGGACTGGAACCAGGCCGCCCATTGGTATGAAGCAGTAGGCCCGGGAGACCAGGAGATTCAGGCGCGCATTCGCGACGCCCTCATGTGGTCCCACTTGCAGCAGCGTGCCAAGGCCCTGGATCTCTTGCAACACACACCGGTGCATAGCGCCGAACAGATGGACCTGAGAACGCTGGCACAGGAACAGGTGTTACGGGAAGCAGGAGATTATCAGGGGGCCTTCGATCTCCTGACCAACGCCCTGAAGGAACACCCGGATGCCACAGACTTGCTCTATGAACAGGCCATCGTGGCCGATAAGCTGGATCGCATGGATACCGTCGAGCAGGATTTGCGCCGCGTCATGGTGCTGCGCCCCGATTATGCCCAAGCGTACAATGCCTTGGGCTATAGTCTGGCCGATCGCCAGATGCGCTTGCCAGAAGCGCTGACCCTGATCCAAAAAGCCCTGACCTTGGCGCCCCAGGATCCCTTCATCATGGATAGTCTGGGTTGGGTACAATTTCGCATGGGGCAATTCAAGGAAGCGTTGGGTACGCTGCAACAAGCCTATGCCCTGCAATCCGATCCGGAGATTGCCGCCCACCTGGGCGAGGTGGAATGGACCTTGGGCGATGCCGCCAAGGCCAAAAAAACCTGGGATCAGGCCCTCAAAAATGACCCCTCCAACGAATTGCTCAATGCCACGGTCAAGCGTCTGGCACCTTGAACCCCCATCGGTATGCAAGTGAAGACGGGCCGGAGGGTGCGGGCGCTGGGGTCAGGGGCGCTGGTGCTGCTGCTTGCCGGGTGTGCGCCCTTGTGGCAGAGTCCCGAACCACAGGACCGGCAAGTGGGCGCGGGAGGCTTGGCGCATTATCGCTTTACCGGGCGCATTGCCATTCAACAGCCCGACGGTTCGGAAAGTGGCCGTATTCAATGGCAAAATGACCTGCAGCAGCAACAGGTTACTCTGTTGTCGCCGCTGGGGTCCACCGTGGCACAGTTGGATCGCAACCCCTCGGGAATCGATTTGCGCTTGGCCAATCAGGAACGTTTTCATGCCCAGGATCCAGAGCAACTGACCGCCCAGGTCTTGGGATATCCCTTGCCCCTCGAGGGGCTACCCTGGTGGGTGTTGGGCCAGGCGGCACCCGACGAACCAGCCCGATGGCAGCGCGATGACCATGGACAGGCACGCGCGCTGGAGCAGTCGGGTTGGCGCATCGAGTATCTGCAATGGCGCCCTGTGGGACCGCAAACCCTGCCGGGTCTGTTGCGGCTAACCCATGAAACGCTCACCATCAAGCTCAAAATTGATCAATGGGTTTTGGGTGCCTCTCTGGAAGACGGGGCGCAGCCCGTCACCTCCCCATGAAACCTGAAGCATTGCGGGGTTGGCCCGCCCCAGCCAAGCTGAATTTGTTCTTGCACGTCCTGGGTCGTCGGGAAGACGGCTATCATCAGTTGCAAACCGTGTTCATCTTTCTGGACCATGCGGACCTGCTGGATTTTACGCTGTTGCCCGAGGGCACCATTGCGCGCCAACAACCCCTTGAAGGGGTGGCAGAAACAGATGACCTGGTGCTGCGTGCGGCGCGCCTGCTGCAACAGCACAGCAAAACGCGGCACGGGGCCTTGATTGGCCTGCATAAGCGGATTCCCATGGGCGCTGGTTTGGGAGGCGGCAGCTCGGATGCGGCCACCACCTTGCTGGCCCTCAATCGCCTTTGGCAACTGGGGTGGACGCGGGCGCAACTGGCGGCACTGGGCCTGAGCCTGGGCGCCGATGTTCCGGTATTCCTCGGAGGTCAGGCCGCTTTTGCCGAAGGGGTGGGCGAACAACTCACGCCTCTGAGCGTTCCGCCGGCCTGGTATCTGGTGGCCCATCCGGGACTTTCCATTGCCACACGGGAGATTTTCGCCGACCCGGATTTGACAAGAAATACGTTACCCGTCAAAATGTCCGACTTTTCGGTGGGGTTTGGTCACAATGACCTGCAACCCGTGGCCGTGCGGCGCTACCCTCGGGTAGGGCAGTTGCTGGAGCGTTTGTCCCATTGGGGGCCGGCGCGCATGACGGGTTCCGGGGCCTGTTGTTTCGTGCCCTTCGCCTGTCGCGAGGAAGCGCTTCGGGCGTTGCAGAACATCACACCGGAATATAATGGTTTCGTTGCCCAAGGGCTGAATCGTCACCCCTTGTACGACCGGGTGTAGAACAGTAGGGGAGTCGCCAAGTGGTAAGGCACCGGATTTTGATTCCGGCATTCGTAGGTTCGATCCCTACCTCCCCTGCCAACTTCTGCAGCCACCACCTCATGCCAGGAGTTTCATGCCCTCCACGAACCTGATGGTGTTTACCGGCACCGCAAATCCCAAGCTGGCCAGTGAAGTGGCTTTCAATCTCAACATTTCCGTGGGGCGGGCCACTGTGGGTCGTTTCAGTGATGGCGAGATCATGGTGGAGATTCTGGAAAACGTGCGCGGTCGGGATTGTTTCGTCCTGCAGTCTACCTGTGCCCCCACCAATGACCACCTGATGGAG
The DNA here is from genome assembly GCA_027449685.1 of Ferrovaceae bacterium. Lineage (GTDB taxonomy): Bacteria > Pseudomonadota > Gammaproteobacteria > Burkholderiales > Ferrovaceae > JAJZHV01. Next base: position 57,265 of record DAIDLC010000007.1, read on the forward strand.
ATCATGGTGATGTGTGATGCCCTGCGCCGTTCTTCGGCGGCGCGCATTACTGCGGCCATTCCCTATTTTGGTTATGCCCGCCAGGATCGTCGACCGCGCTCGGCCCGGGTGTCCATTTCGGCCAAGGTAGTGGCCAATATGCTGCAGGGCGTGGGTGTTAACCGGGTGCTCACCATGGACTTGCATTCGGACCAGATCCAGGGTTTTTTCGACATCCCGGTAGACAACGTGTATTCCACCCCCGTATTGCTGGGGGATATATGGCGCGCCGGGTATCAAAACCTGACGGTGGTCTCGCCGGATGTGGGTGGCGTGGTGCGTGCTCGGGCCATGGCGAAACGGCTGGAAGCCGATCTGGTCATCATCGACAAGCGCCGCCCCCGGCCCAATGTGGCCCAGGTGATGAATGTCATCGGCGATGTGGTGGGGCGCACCTGCATCATCATGGATGATATGGTGGATACGGCCAATACGCTGTGCGAGGCTGCGGCCGCCCTCAAAACCCATGGCGCCGAGCGGGTTTTGGCGTACATCACCCACCCGGTGCTCTCGGGGGTGGCGGTGGAGCGGATCAATCAGTCGGCGTTGGATGAGTTGGTGGTGACCGACACCATTCCCCTGTCGGAACGCTCGGCGGCCAGCCCTAAAATTCGCCAACTGGGAATTGCCGGACTGATGGCCGAGACCATGCGGCGCATCAGTGACGAGGACTCGGTCAGTTCCCTGTTTATGGAATGACTTTTGCAAGGCCCCACGGTCTGGTCGCGGACGGTGGGTTTTAATTGAACCGTAACTTTCGAGGAACAACATGGACATTCAAATCACTCAACGATCCGTGCAGGGCACCGGAGCGAGCCGCCGCCTGCGTCGGGACGGGCGCGTTCCCGGTATTCTGTACGGTGCCGGCCAACCAGCCCTCGCCATCGAACTGGATCACAACGAGCTCTATCACAAATTGCGCCAGGAAGCCTTCCATGCCTCCGTGCTAAACCTGAATCTGGAAGGAGCGCTGCAACCCGCCTTGCTGCGCGATGTGCAAATGCACCCTTTCAAAAAAATCGTCCTGCACGTGGATTTTCAGCGGGTGGACGTAAACAGCAAGATCCACATGAAAGTGCCCCTGCACTTCATCCATGGCGAAAATAGCCCGGCCGTCAAGCTGTCGGGAGCCATCATCAGCCACATCATGAACGAAGTGGAAGTGCTGTGTCTGCCCTCGCAATTGCCCGAATTCATTGAAGTGGACTTGAGTGCACTGACGCTGGCCCATTCCATCCATCTGGCCGACCTGAAAGTGGCGCCCGGTATCGAGTTTGCAGCCCTCACCAAAGGCGAAAATCTGCCCGTGGTGGCGGCCGTGCTGCCGCGTGCCGCCCGTGCTGAAGAAGACAGCCCGGCGGTGGCCGCCGCCGATGTTCCGGCCGCCAATCAAAAGGCCCCGGCTGCTGCGGATGCACCCAAGAAATAACCCCCTGAGGAAAGAGGCCCCCCGTGTGGGCCTCTGATCTGCCACTGCGCGCATGAAGCATCCCTTGCGTCTGGTGGTGGGTCTGGGTAACCCGGGCGAGGCGTATCGCACCACGCGGCATAATGCGGGATTCTGGTTCGTGGATAGGCTGGCGCAGCAGTATGCCAGTGTGTTGCGGCAGGAGTCCCGTTTCTTTGGTGCCCTGGCCCGGGTGCGTCACCAGGACGGCGAATGCTGGTTGCTCGAACCCGGCACCTTCATGAATTTGAGTGGCCGTTCGGTGGGGGCGCTGGTGCGCTACTATCAACTCCTTCCGGCAGAGGTGCTGGTGGTGCACGATGAACTGGATCTCGAACCCGGAGTGGTGCGCCTAAAACAGGGCGGAGGCAGCGCGGGACATAATGGTCTGAAGGACATTACCGCAGCCCTGGGGACACCGGACTACTGGCGCTTGCGGGTGGGGGTCGGGCGCCCGGGGCCTTCCCGGGATCTGGCCGGATACGTGCTGGACCGACCTTCGGTGGCCGAACAGGCGGCCATCGAAGAGGGGCTAAACCGCGCTCAAGAAGTATTTTCGCTGCTGCTGGCAGGGCATATGGCCCAAGCCACCCAACAACTGCATACCGTGGTGCGCCCAAAATCACCGTCTGGCGCCTGATTGCCTTTGCCCTGCATGGGTTGGGAAGTTGGCGCAGAAATTTTTGTAACCTACGCACTGATAAGGATTCGAATGAGCCTGAAATGCGGAATCGTGGGGTTGCCCAATGTGGGTAAGTCCACCTTGTTCAATGCCCTGACCAAGGCGGGTATTGCTGCAGAAAACTATCCCTTTTGTACCATCGAACCCAATGTGGGGGTGGTGGAGGTACCGGACCCCCGTCTGCAGGCGCTTTCCCAAATCGTTCACCCGGAGCGGGTGGTGCCTGCGGTTACCGAATTTGTGGATATTGCTGGTTTGGTGGCGGGGGCCTCCCAAGGGGAGGGGCTGGGGAATCAGTTTTTGGCCAACATTCGCGAAACCGATGCCATTGCCCACGTGGTGCGCTGTTTCGAAGACCCCAACGTGATTCATGTGGCCGGCAAAATACAACCCCTGGAAGACATTGCCGTCATCGACACCGAACTGGCTTTGGCCGATCTGGCTACGGTGGAAAAGGCCCTGCAACGGGGGCAGAAATCGGCCCGCGCCGGAGACAAGGATGCGGCGCGCCTTCTGGCATTGCTGGAACGGGTCAATCACACCCTGGACCAGGGGCGGCCGGTACGGACCCTGGCGCTGGAGGCAGAAGAGCGCGCGCTGCTCAAGCCCCTGTGTTTGATCACGGCCAAACCGGCGCTGTATGTGGCCAATGTGCTGGAGCAGGGGTTTGAGCATAATCCTCTGCTGCAACAGGTGCAGGACCATGCGGCTGCGGAAGGGGCGCCGGTGGTCCCGATTTGTGCCGCGCTGGAGGCCCAAATGGCCGACCTGGACGAACAGGACAAAGCCCTGTTCCTGGCGGATATGGGGCTGTCCGAGCCAGGCCTGGACCGCCTCATTCGAGCCACCTATCGTCTGTTGGGACTGGAAACCTACTTTACCGCTGGCGTCAAGGAAGTGCGGGCCTGGACCATCCATCAGGGGGATACGGCCCCACGGGCGGCGGCGGTCATCCATAACGATTTCGAACGCGGATTCATCCGTGCCGAGGTCATTTCCTATGCCGATTTCGTGGCCTGTCGGGGCGAGCAAGGGGCCCGGGAGGCCGGAAAAATGCGTCTGGAAGGCAAGGACTATCTGGTGCAGGATGGGGATGTCATGCACTTTCGCTTCAACGTTTAGAGGCGGTGCGCACCGTTTTTCTCGGACCCTGAACCCGCTTTTTCGCGAGGAGGCGTAACGGTGGGGGTGTTACCATAGGGTATGCAGGGAGTCTGAATGACTGCTGCCGGTGCCGGATAGGGCACCTGAACAGGGCCGGATGGACCTCGCGTGCCCGGTTTAATTGTGAGAAAATGTAACGAAGTGTGTTTTTGCCCCGGGTGCAAGCGGGGTGCGGGCTCAACGATCAGGAGTGCGGATTATCGATACCATTCACATGGTGGGGCGGGGAAACGGCGCAGTGCTGCTATTGCATGGGTTGTATGGTACGCCCCAGCAGTTGCAGTACATTGGGCGCAAGCTCAATGTCGTGGGCGGCTATTCCGTGCATATTCCCAACATTCAGGGCTATTCGGTGTTTGACGAGCCGGTGCCCAAACAGACTGCCACCTGGCAAAACTGGCTGGAACAGGTGCAGGCCCAGTTTGACGGGCTCAAACGGGAGCACGAACAGGTTAGCGTGGCGGGTCTGTGTATCGGAGCCAATCTCTGCCTGGAACTGGCCGCCTTGCGCAGCCCCGAAATCCATGCGCTCTGCCTGTACTCGGCGCCTTTGCGCTACGATGGCTGGAATGTCACCTGGATGCGCTGGTTCAAGTACCTGGGCTATTATTCGCCGCTGCGTTTCATGATGTCTTTGGCAGAACGCCCCCCTTACGGCCTGAAGGATGAGCGCATCCGGCAATGGGTGGCCACCCAGATGGAAAAGAGAGGGAGCTCGGCCATAGGTTCCTCGCGTTCGCCCTTGACCGGTGTGGTGGAGTCCGAGCGCCTCATGAAGGACGTGCGTGGGAAATTACACCAAGTCACCGCGCCCACGCTTATAATGCACGCTGTCGAAGATGACTTGGCCAGTCCGCGAAATGCGGACATCATCGAACGCACGGTTTCCGCGCAACAAGTGCGCAAGGTGTTACTGGAAAACTGTTATCACATTATCACCATGGATTTCGAAAAGGAGCGTGTGGCCCAGGAAACGCTGGCGTTTATTGGTCAGGCGACGACCCAAAAGTCTCGTCAGCCTGTACCTAAGCTGCGTTTGGTGGGGTAACGCCATCTCATGAGTTCATTGCCATTCATTCAAAAAATGCTGGTGGAAGAGTTTGGATTAACGCCAGAACAAGTGCAGCCCGACTCGCAACTGGACGAACTGGGGGTCGATTCGTTGGCCACCGTCGAGTTCATGTTCATGCTGGAAGACAAATTCAAACTGAAGATGTCGGGCGAGCCCGTGCCCATCAAAACCGTGGGGGATATCGCCCGTGAGGTGGACGTCATGGTGGCCCAACAGGGCATTTCTCTCGAAGGTGGGGAGCCGCCCCCCGCACCGTGATGACGCAGCGCGTGGTAGTCACCGGCGTTGGGGCGCTGACCCCTCTGGGGGCAAATGCCCACGCGCTGATTGACGGGCTCAACGCAGGTCGCTCCGGCATTCGCGCTCTGGACACGCCCTGGATTTCCCACTTGGCATCCCCCCTGGCCGCACCGGTAATGTCTGCGGTGGAAGAACAATTCCCCAAATTGCGACGGCTCATGCTGGACCGGGTGGCCCAACTCTCCTTGCTGGCCACTCGCGAAGCTCTAACCCAAGCGGGGTTGGACCTATCCGGCGAGCAAGGGGAACAGTGCGGGATTTACTGGGGAACCGGCATGGGTGGGGCCACCACGCTGGAGCACGCGTATGTGGAATCCTTGCTCAATCAGGCCACCCGTCCCCGCCCCACCACGATTGTCATGTTCATGGCCAATGCCTCCACGGGTCAGATTGGCATTGAGTACAAGATCCGGGGCCCTAGTTTCACCTACAGTTCGGCCTGCTCCTCATCGGCGGTGGCGATAGGCGAAGCCTTCGAAGCCATCCGCTGTGGACGCATCCGCCAGGCCGTGGCTGGTGGTGGCGAAGCCCTGCTCACTCAAGGGGTGATGCGCGCCTGGGAATCCTTGCAAACCTTGGCCAAGCCCGATCCCCTGCGGCCCGAATGCTCCTGTCGCCCTTTTTCCAAAAATCGTAGTGGGTTCATTCTAGGGGAGGGCGCAGCGGCTCTGGTACTGGAGAACGAATCCACAGCTCGGGCGCGCGGCGCCACCGTTCTGGCCGAGTTGGTGGGCTACGGTAACAGTACGGACGCGGGCCATATCACCCAACCCGATGCCCAGGGTCAAGCCCGTGCCATGCGTGCCGCGCTGGCTCAGGCGGGCTTGAACCCGGACCAGATTCACCATATCAATGCCCATGGCACGGGTACCCTGGTGGGGGATGCGGTGGAAACCCAGGCCATTCATCAGGTCTTTGGTGCCCAGGCCCGGCATATTCCCATCAGCGCCACCAAGGCCTTGCATGGTCATTTGATGGGGGCCACCGGGGCCGTGGAAATGGTGGCGGCCCTGGCAACACTGCACACGGGGGTAGTGCCTCCCACCGCGCATCTGGACCAACCCGATCCCGAGTGCGATCTGGATTATGTCACCGAAGGGGCGCGCCAACTTCCCGTGCTGGAACAGGTGATGAGTAACTCCTTTGGCTTTGGCGGCAATAATGCCGTGCTCATTGCGCGGCGTTACCACCCCTGAAACGCCGTTCTCAGGGTGCCAACTGGGCCGCCTGTTGGTCGGCGTGATAGCTGGAACGCACCAGGGGACCACAGGCCGCAGAGACAAACCCGCGCTGCAGCGCCGCTGCTTCAAACACCCGAAACTGTTCTGGCGGTACAAAGCGCTCTACTGGCAAATGATGCAGGGTGGGCTGCAGGTACTGGCCCAGGGTCAGCATGTCCACCCCATGGGCGCGCAAGTCGTCCATGACCTGCAGGATTTCTTCGTCCGCTTCACCCAAACCCAGCATCAGGCCAGATTTGGTGGTGACCTGCGGATAGCGTTGCTTGAAGCGTTGCAGCAGGGCCAGGCTATGGGCGTAGTCGGCACCGGGGCGCACTGAACGGTACAGGCGCGCAACGGTTTCCAGATTATGGTTGAACACATCGGGCAGGGACTCGCCCAGTATCTCCAAAGCCAGGTCCAGGCGCCCGCGAAAATCGGGCACCAGAACTTCGATGCGGGTGTGGGGGGAAAGCGCCCGAACTTGCTGAATGCACGCCACGAAATGGGCCGCGCCACCATCCCGCAAGTCGTCCCGGTCCACGCTGGTGATGACTACGTGGCGCAGGGCCATGCGCGCGATGCTCTGCGCCAGATGCCCCGGTTCGTTCGGATCCAGGGGGTCAGGGCGACCATGACCCACGTCGCAGAATGGGCAGCGCCGGGTGCAGCGATCGCCCATGATCATGAACGTGGCGGTGCCGTGGCTAAAACATTCCCCAATGTTGGGGCAGGAGGCTTCTTCGCAGACCGAGTGGAGCTGGTTTTCGCGCAGCAACGACTTGATTTCGGTAAAGCGCGGGCTGGAGGCCGCCCGTACCCGAATCCAGTCCGGTTTTTTCAAGGGGGCTTGGGGCTGAATCTTGACGGGGATGCGCGCGGTTTTCAGGGCGCCTTTTTCTTTGGGATTCATGGGATCGGCATCGGGATTGGGGCGGATTGGAGGGAGGACGGCCTTGCAGGCGCGCTGGCAAGGCCTTCAAGCTGGGTTCGTACCTGCTCGAGGAGTTGATTTTCCAGAACTTCCCAGGGGAGGGTTACTCCCAGATCGCATAAGCGGGTGACGGCCAGGCGGGCATATCCACAGGGATTGATATGGGTAAAGGGGGCCAGGTCCAGATCCACGTTCAAGGCCAAACCATGGGTGGAACAGCCGCGCTGGATGCGCAATCCCAGTGCGGCAATTTTGGCCTCTTCCACGTACACGCCCGGGGCTCCGGGCTTGCGTTGGGCGTGAATGCCCAGATCGGCCAACAGGTTGAGCAGGGCCTGCTCGAGCTGGAACACCAGTCCTTTGACGGTCAATCCGCGACGGCGCAGATCCACGAGTACATAGACGATGAGTTGGCCCGGAGCATGATAGGTGATCTGCCCCCCGCGATCCACCCGCAATACCGGGATTTCGGTGGCCTGGAGCAGATGCTCGGGCCGTCCGGCCTGCCCCAGGGTATAGATGGGGGGATGTTGCAATACCCACAGTTCGTCCGGGGTCTGGGCCGTACGCTGTTGGGTAAACTGCTGCATGGCCTCCCAGGTGGCCTGATAGTCCGACAAACCAGGAAAGCGGCGCAGCACCAGAGTCATAGCACCATGTCCACTAGGGGGTGAGCGCTCAAGGCCCGATACAGGGCGTCCAGTTGGGCACGGGATACGGCTGGTATGGTGCAGGTCATGCTGAGGTATTTGCCCGTGCGGCTGGAGCGTAGTTCCAGACTGGCGGGATCGAAATCCGGAGCATGCTGCAACACGATCCCCAGGATGGCCTGGGCGAGGCCATCGACGGTTTTGCCAATCACCTTGAGAGGAAAGTCGCAGGGAAATTCGAAGAGGTCCAGGGGCTCTACCGGGTCCAGGGGTTGCGTCATGGGCCTTTGAGTTCCTGATAGAGGGCCAGCAAGCGTTGCGTGACGGGCCCCGGTTTGCCATTTCCCACGGGTTTCCCATCCAGCAGGGTGATGGGGACGATTTCCCGGGTGCTGGAGGTGAGCATCAATTCTTCGGCCTGGCGCAATTCGGATTCCGCAATGGGACGTTCCTGAAAGGGAATCTGATGTTGTGCGGCCAGTTCCAGGGTCAGGGCGCAGGTAATGCCAGCGAGCATCAGATGGTTTCTGGGAGGCGACAGCAGTTGCCCCTGATGCACCACCAGAATGTTGCTGGCAGCGCCTTCCGTGAGCATCCCGTCACGCAACAGTATGCATTCCACGGCACCGGCCTCCACGGCTTCCTGACGCAACAACAGGTTGGCCAGCAGGGCCGTGGTTTTGAGATCGCAGCGCAACCAGCGGTTGTCCGGGCGGGTGATGGCGCCCACCCCCTCCAGAATCCAGGGGGTGGGCGGGGCGGGCATGGGTTTGGCCAGAGCAAAGACCGTGGGCGGGGTCTGTGCCGGAAAGGCATGATCCCGGGGCGCAACACCCCGAGTGATCTGCAGGTATACGGATTGATCCGTATTGGGGGCCTGGGCTAGCAGCTGTTCGATCAAATGTTGCCAGCCCGATGGGGTCAGGGGATTGGACAGGCGAATCCCTGCCAGGGAATGCTCCAGCCGTTGCAGATGCTGCTCCAAAGCCAAGGGTTGGCCGCGATAGGCAGGGATGACTTCGTACACCCCATCGCCAAAGATAAAGCCCCGGTCCAGGATGGGAATCCGGGCTTGTTCCAGGGGGATGAAGTCCCCGTTCAAATAGACCATGCTCATTTCAGCATCAACCGTATGCTATCCCAGCCTCGGGTAAAGGCATTGCCGATAGGCACTGCCTCCAGGGCCGACAAGGCATGGGAGGAGAGCACTTTGCCATCATAGCTCACGTCCAGGTTGCCCAGCTTTTGCCCCACGGCCACAGGCGCGATGACGGGCTGCAGGGTGGTGAGCAGTTCCTTGGCTCGGGCGTCTTCTCCGGCCGGATAAGTGACCCAGATGTCGTGATCGAAAGCCACGTTGACGGTTCTGGCTGCCCCCTTGTACACCTCCAGGGTTTTGACCACGGCGTTCTTCTGGAACAGGCGCCGGCTCTGGAAGGTCTGGAAGCCCCAATTCAACAATTTCTGGCTTTCCGTGGTTCGGGCCAGATCACTGTTGGTCCCCAGGACTACCGCGAGCAGTCGGCGTTCCCCGCGTTTGGCCGAACTGATGAGGCAGTACCCGGCGCTATCCGTATGGCCGGTTTTAAGACCATCCACGGTGGGGTCCATCCACAGCAGGCGATTGCGGTTGGGTTGCGCAATGCCGTTGTAGCGATACTCCTTGAGGGAGTAGAGCGGATAGTATTCGGGGAAATCCCGCACCAGAGCCATGGCCAGCAAGGCCAGGTCGTGGGCGCTGGAGTAATGCTGCGGATCGGGCAGCCCGGTGGCGTTGACGAAGTGGGTATTTACCATTCCCAGGGTGGCTGCGGTGGCGTTCATGCGCTGCACAAAGGCGTCTTCCGAGCCGGAAATGGCTTCCGCCAGGGCCACGCTGGCATCGTTGCCAGATTGAATGATGACTCCATGGATGAGTTCGTCAACGGTCACTGGTCGCTGGGGTTCGATAAACATGCGTGAACCCGGCGACTTCCAGGCATGTTGTGAGACGGTAACGGTTTGATTGGGGCTCAGGGTTTTGTTTTTCAGGGCCTCAAAGGTGAGGTAGGCTGTCATGAGTTTGGTAAGCGAAGCCGGTTCTACCCGCAGGTCGGGGTTGAGCGCGGCTAGAATCTGCTCGCTTTCCTGCTCCAGCAGGTAATACGCATGGGCAGCCACGTAAGGTGCGGTGAGATTGCCTTGGGCCCTGGCCGGAAAGACGAGCAACCAGAGACTACTGAAAAGGACGCAGGACAGCGTCAGGATGCGGCGTGAAATCATGAGAAACTCGGTCAACTGGAATGAGGGATATAAGGGAGCCTTCATTATACCCGCATGCCGCGCAGCCTGCCTTGCTCTGCAGGGCCCGGGCGGGGCATGCCAATGGTGCCACGCCAGTCCGCGTGCAGGTGCGCTTGCCGCCACCCAGAATCACCACCTCTGGCGGGATGGGCTCTGGCGTCAGGGGGGAAAGACCCGTTCCACCTCCACTTCGGCACTGCCATGCCCCACCAGACCCAGTTTCCAGGCGGCAGTGTAGCTGAGGTCGATGAGCCGGTCGTGACGAAACGGGCCCCGGTCGTTGAGCCGGATGACCACGGAACGTCCATTGGACAGATTGGTGACGCGCACATAACAGGGCAGAGGCAGCGTGGTGTGGGCCCCGGTCATTCCGTACATGTCATAGATTTCGCCGGTGGAGGTTTTTTGATGGTGGTAGCGCCGTCCATACCAGGAAGCGAGTCCACGGGCCTTATAGGGCTTGTTGGAGACATCGGGCACATAGACCTTGCCAAAGGCCGTATAGGGTTTGTTGGCGTGCCGGTTGAGCGGTTCGTGCCGGGGGACGGCGTCGGGGATTTGATCCAGATGGGCAGGGGGGGAGTCTCCCGGGCCATCGTCCAGATAGTAGCCTCCCTTGCCGGTGGCCGCACCCGGGGCGCTTCCTGGCGTGTGGGTGGGCAGGCTGGAACAGGCGCCGAGCAGGGCCACACAAGCCAGCATGACTAGCCCCCTGCCTATTCGGGAAAGTCTGTTACCCAGGATCGGGGCGCGCAGACAACTCATTGTTTGACCAGCTTGCGATGGTGGTGAACGCTCATCAGGATGCCGATACTGGTGAACAGGGTGACCAGGGAGGTGCCGCCATAACTCAAAAAGGGCAAGGGCACGCCTACCACGGGCAGGATGCCGCTCACCATGCCGATGTTGACGAAGGTATAGGTGAACAGGGTCATGGACAGCGTGCCGGCCACCAGCCGGGCAAAGGGGGTGGACCCTTCATTGGCAATCACGAAGCCCCGGGTGATGATGATCAGGATGGCAATCAGAAACACGACTTCTCCCACCAGGCCAAACTCCTCGCCAAATACCGAAAAAATGAAATCGGTAGTATGTTCCGGTAAAAAATCCAGATGTGATTGGGTGCCCTGCAACCAGCCCTTGCCCAGCGTTCCCCCCGAACCCAGGGCAATCATGGACTGCAGGGTGTGATATCCGGCCCCCAGGGGGTCCTGGGTGGGATCGAGCAGGGTTAAAATGCGCTTTTTCTGGTAATCATGCATCACATGCCACAAGAGCGGCAGGCTGGCCAGGGCTGCCAGGAATAATCCCCCCATGATGCGCCAGGACAGCCCCGCAAAGTACAACACATAAAACCCGGAGGAGGCAATCAGCAAGGCAGTCCCCAGATCGGGTTGGCGCACCACCAGCAGCACGGGAACCAGCAGGATCATGGCGGCAACCAGAAAATCAGTCCAGCGCAGGGTTTTCCCCCGCCATTCAAAAAAACCGGCCAAGGCCAGGGGTAGGGCCAGTTTCATCAACTCCGAGGGTTGAATCCGAACGGGACCCAGATGCAGCCAACGGCGGGCGCCGTGACTGACTTCTCCAAACAGGGCAACGCCCAGCAAGGCAACCAGCGCCACCACATAGACCGGAAAGACCACCCGCTGGATTTTGTGGGGCGGGGTGATGGCCATGAGCCACATGGCAGCAAAGGCCAGCGCCAGATTGCGCACCTGTCCCAACACCTTGAACGGATCGGCATTGGAGGCGCTGTAGAGCACCACCAAACCCAGCAGCGTCAACACCAGGCTGGCCTGGAGCAAAGTGGGGTCCAGTGCCGCGAACAGGCGTTCACGCCACTGTCTAATGAGGGCCATCGTCGACTTGTTCATCTGGAACCTCCACGGCGGCTTTGGGTGCCCGACCCAAAAGATAGTAGTCGAAAACTTGTCGGGCGATGGGGGCAGCGATAACCCCGCCATGGCCCCCATTTTCCACCAGCACGGCAACGGCCAGGCGGGGATGATCGGCAGGAGCAAAAGCGACAAACAGGGCATGATCCCGGTTGCGCTCGGCAGTTTGGCTTTCGCTGTATTTTTCTCCTTGGCGCACGCCAATGACCTGGGCTGTGCCGGTTTTGCCGGCAATCAGGTAGGGGGCGCCGGCCCCGGCCTGGGACGCGGTGCCCCCGGGGCGCATGACGTCCACCATGGCGTCCCGGATCAAGGCCAGGTCGGCTTCCTTGAGGGGAATGGTGCGCACCGCTTCCGGGTTGATGCTGCGCGTGATGCCGCTGCTGGAATCCCGGATGGCGCGAACCAGATGGGGGCGCATCCATACCCCTTGATTGGCCAGGGCGGCCACGGCGCTGGCTAGTTGCAGCGGGGTTACCAGCACATACCCCTGGCCGATACCGCTGATGACGGTTTCCCCGGCATACCAGTCCTGTTTGAAACGTTTGCGCTTCCAGGCGGTGGAGGGATAAAGCCCTGAAACTTCTCCATCCAGATCGATGCCGGTTTTTTGCCCTAGCCCGAATTGCGTGAAGAAATCGTGCATGGTATCGATCCCCAATTCGTTGGCCAGGCTGTAGTAGTACACATCGCAAGATTGCACGATGGACAGATGCATGTCCACCAGGCCATGCCCGCCTGGTTTCCAATCCCGATAGTGATGGCTACTGCCGGGAAACGCAAAATATCCAGGGTCAAAGATCTGGGTATGGGGATCGCGCCGGCCCAGGGTCAGAGCGGCCAGCGCCATGAAAGGCTTGACGGTGGAACCTGGCGGGTATTGCCCACGCAGGGCCCGGTTGTTCAGGGGTTTGTCGGGCGAGTCGTTGAGTGCGTTCCAGTGGTCCTGGTCGATGCCGTCCACGAACAGATTGGGGTCGAAACCGGGTTGGCTGACAAAGGCCAACACCTCGCCGGTACTGGGTTCGATGGCCACCAGAGCGCCCCGATGGGTGCCGAAGGCCTGTTCTGCGGCCTGTTGCAGTCCGGCATCGATGCTCAGAATGAGATCGCTGCCGCTGATGGGAGCAATACGTTGGAGCGAGCGCACCCCGTGGCCCGCCGCATCGGTTTCTACCTGTTCCGAACCGGTGGTGCCATGCAATAGGGACTCGTAATGTCCCTCGATGCCCAATTTGCCAATGTTGTTGGTGCCGCGATAGGCATCGGTCAAATCTTCGTCATCCAGACGTTCCTGATCACTCTCGTTGATGCGGCCGATGTAACCGATCAAATGCGAGGCGCTGGTCCCCAAGGGGTAATTGCGAATCATGCGCGCCTGTACCTCCACCCCGGGAAAGCGGTAGCGGTTGACGGAAAAACGGGCAATTTCCTCTTCCTGCAGATGACTGCGAATGGTCACGGGAGCCAGGCCGTGGGTTTCGTCGCGCATCTTCTGAAACAGCTTGCGGTCGGAAGGGGTGATGGTCAGCAAGGTGGCCAGTTGGTCGATGACCGTTTCCGGATCGGCGCTTTGGGCCGGATTGATTTCCAGAGTGTAGGAATAATTGTTTTCGGCCAAAACCTTTCCGTGGCGATCCAGAATCAGGCCACGGTTGGGAACCAGGGGAACGATGCTGATACGGTTGTTTTCGGCCAGGGTGTGATAGTAGGCATGGGAGATGACCTGCAGCCACAGCAGGCGGCACAACAACAACAGGCTCAGCAGCGTGACCAGAAGCCACAGCAGGCGCAGGCGCCATTGAAAGTCCCAGCGTTCCTGTTGGGGGTTGCGCAGCTGGGTATTCATTCAGGCTGCCCGGGGAGGGTCGGCCGGCGCAGTGGTTTGCCGGTCCAGCCAGAAGGGCAGCAAGGTCCAGAGCAACGTGGTCAAGGGGGTCTGCAACCACCAAATCCAGTGGGGTTGTGGGGTCTTGAGAAAAAACATGACGCCTGCAGTGACGGCCTGGCTCAAGAGTATCAGCGGCAAGACGTGCAGGGCCTGATCGAGACGGTAGAAGGACAGGATGCGATGGCGGTATTGCAACGCCAGGGCATAGCTGAGGGAATACCCCAGCGCATGAATCCCCAATACCGAGCTGTCGGCGGCATCGGCCAGCAAACCCAGGGTAAAAGCGCTCCATCCTCCGAGCAGACGGGGTTCGTGCACGCTCCAGTAGAGCAGCAACAGCAGGAGCACGTCGGGGCGCAACAGCAGGTAGGTGCCCGACCAGGGTAGGAGCATGAATAAAAAGGCCAGGAAGAAACTCGTCAGCACCCGTTTGAGGGTTGCCGGGCGGTGCAGGATTTGCGGATCCTGAGAAAAATGCGCCATCAGGGTTTACGTCCTTTGCGCACGGCGCGGGAATGAGGTGCGGAGGCCGTGTCGGGTTGCTCCCAATCCGCGTGCTCGGGATTCAGACTTTGCACGCGATTGAGCACCAGCACCTCACGATGTTTGAAAACGGCGCTGTCTGGTTGGCAGCGAATCTGGGCAAAGGCCGAGACAGGGTCCCGTTGCACCGACAGCACCGTGGCCACAGACAGCCCCTCGGGGTAGAGGCCATCGATGCCGGAGGTGACCAGCACATCACCGGCGCGGATGTCGGTGCCCACGGGCACATAGGGCAGGGAGAGCGTGCCCTGCTCGCCATTGCCAAACGCCAGAGTGCGCAATCCCGTGCGCGCCAGAAGCAGTGGGACCACTACATTTTTGTTGGTGATCAGCGACACTTCGCTACTGAACAGGTTGACCGTGGTGACCTGACCCACCAGACCCTCCTGGCTTAACACCGGAGAGCCAGACTCGAGGCCCTTGTTGGCCCCTATGCCAAGAATGATTTTTTGCGTGAAGGGATTACGCGCCACGCCGGTAATGGGCGCAATGATTCCTGCCGGGAACTGTTGTTGCCGGATCTGCAAGAGTTGGTTCAGGTTGTGTAGATCGGCTTGCAGACTCTGGAGACGTTGCATCTGCGGAGCCTGCTCCAGGAGTTGTTGGCGCAGCCGTTGGTTTTCGGCCTGCAGATCGGATTGGCTGTCCCAGGCCTTGCCCAAGGCTTGCAGTGCCTGGCCAGGACTGTCGGCCAGGGTCTGAAACGGGGTCAGCAAGACGTTCAGGGCTTTGCGAAAGAGTTCGAGCTGGTGGTAATGAGCGTCCACCACGATACACGCCAAGGCCAGAGCGCAGTAAAAAAACAGACGGGCCAGGGGGGCTGGACCACGACTGAAGAGTTCGGGCGGGCGAAGTGACATGGACGAGATCCGAACGCCGTGCGAACAGTCAGGAAAGCGGGTTAGTCGGAGGTAAAGACCATACCCAGTTTGTCGATTTCTTCCAGGGCACGACCGCAGCCTCGCACCACGCAGGTGAGCGGATCTTCGGCCACCAGCACGGGCAGTCCGGTTTCTTCCATGAGCAGCCGATCCAGATCGCGCAGCAAGGCGCCGCCTCCGGTCAACACCATGCCGCGATCGGCAATGTCTGCACCCAGTTCGGGAGGGGTTTGTTCCAGCACCGAGTGGACGGTGCCGATAATGGAGTTGAGAGGGTCCGTCAGGGCTTCCAGAATTTCATTGCTGGAAATGGTAAAGGTGCGGGGTACACCTTCGGCCAGATTGCGGCCCTTGACTTCGATTTCCCGTACTTCGGAGCCAGGAAAAGCCGAGCCAATTTCTTTTTTGATCAGCTCGGCCGTGGTTTCGCCAATGAGCATGCCGTAATTGCGGCGAATGTAATTGATGATGGCTTCATCGAATTTATCGCCCCCCGTGCGCACCGAAGAGGCATAAACCAGGCCACCCAGGGACATGACACCCACTTCGGTGGTCCCTCCCCCAATGTCCACCACCATGGAACCCGTAGCTTCGGCCACGGGAAGGTTGGCGCCAATGGCTGCGGCCACAGGTTCTTCGATCAGGAACACCTGGCGCGCCCCGGCCCCGAGGGCGGACTCGCGAATGGCACGACGTTCCACCTGGGTGGACCCGCAGGGGACGCAAATGATGATGCGCGGGCTGGGAGACAGCAGACGGGACTCATGCACCTGCTTGATGAAATACTTGAGCATCTGCTCGGTGATGGTAAAATCGGCAATCACGCCATCCTTCATGGGTCGAATGGCGGTAATGTTGCCCGGTGTGCGGCCCAGCATGGCCTTGGCCGCCAGGCCTACAGCCTGGATGACCTTTTTGCCGTGGGTTTCACCGTCCTGGCGGATGGCTACCACGGAGGGTTCGTTGAGAACGATCCCCTTGCCGCGCGAGTAGATCAGGGTATTTGCTGTTCCCAGATCGATGGCGAGGTCTGTGGAAAAATAGCCACGCAGAATTTCGAACATAATGCATCCTTAATGACTTGCTTCAAAGCTCTCCATGATACTCCATAACCCGACTCCTTTCCACGACCGAGGCCCGCATGCCCTTGAACGACACTGATCTGAAGCGTTTGGCGCGCCTGGCGCGAATCCGTCTGGAGCCTCAGGAACTGGCCAGCCTGGCGCCTCAGTTTGCCGGCATTCTGGATTTGATCCAGCAACTCCAGGCCGTTCCCACGCAAGGCATCGAGCCCCTGGCCCATGCCCTCGACCTGGAGCAGCGGCTGCGTGCGGATGAAGTCACCGAAGCAGACGGCCGGGCCCTGTTTCAACCGCTGGCGCCAGAGATGGAACAGGGCCTGTATCTGGTTCCCCAGGTGATCGAATGATGTCCATCGATCTCGAAAACACCAGCTTGCGCCAATTGTCTCAAGCCCTGGTCACCCGTCAGGTCTCCAGTCGGGAACTCACCCAGGCTTATCTGGATCGGGTGCAACGCCTCGATGCCACCCTGAATGCGTTCATTACCCTGGACCCGGAGCGCACCTTGCGTCAGGCCGACGATGCGGATGCCCGAATTGCCCGGGCACAGGCCGGCCCGCTCACTGGAATCCCCATCGCCCACAAGGATATTTTCTGCGCGACCGGATGGCTGACCACCTGCGGTTCCAAAATGCTGTCCAACTTCGTGGCGCCCTACGATGCGCACGTGATCGAGCGTTTCAACGCGGCTGGAACCTGTACCCTGGGCAAGACCAACATGGATGAGTTTGCCATGGGCTCCAGCAACGAAACCTCTTTTTATGGCCCGGTCAAAAACCCCTGGAATCCGGCGCGCGTACCCGGCGGCAGTTCCGGGGGCTCGGCCGCTGCCGTGGCGGCCCGACTGGCCCCGGCGGCCACGGCTACCGACACCGGCGGTTCCATCCGGCAACCAGCGGCCCTGTGCGGGGTGAGCGGCATCAAACCCACCTACGGGCGGGTATCACGCTACGGCATGATCGCCTATGCCTCCAGCCTGGATCAGGGCGGGGTGATGGCCCCCTGCGCCGAGGATCTGGCCCTGCTGCTCAATACCATGGTGGGTTTCGATGCGCGCGATTCCACCAGTATCGAGCGCCCTGCCGAGGACTTTACGGCCCAGCTGGAGCAACCGTTACAGGGCTTGCGGATCGGCTTGCCGAAGCCCTTTTTTGCCGGGGAGGGTGTCAGTGCAGAGGTGCAACAGGCCCTGGAAAGCGCCTTGCACGTCTACCGCTCCCTGGGTGCACAATGCGTGACGGTGGATTTGCCGCATTCGGGGCTGTCCGTGCCGGTCTATTATGTCCTGGCACCAGCCGAAGCTTCCAGCAACCTGTCCCGCTACGATGGGGTGCGCTATGGTTGGCGCGCCGCCCAGGCGCAGGACCTGATCGATCTGTACGAGCGCTCGCGGGCCGAAGGGTTTGGGCCGGAGGTGAAGCGCCGTATCCTCACGGGCTCGTATGTGTTGTCCCAGGGCTATTACGATGCCTACTACCTGCAGGCGCAGCGCGTGCGGCGCTTGATCGTGGAAGATTTCAAGGCCGCCTTTGCCCACTGCGATGTCATCCTGGGGCCCACGGCCCCCACCGTGGCTTTTGGCTTCAACGAAAAAACCAGTGATCCGGTCCAGATGTATTTGTCGGATATCTTCACCATCAGTGTCAATCTGGCCGGTCTGCCCGGAATGTCCATTCCCGCAGGGTTTGGAGCAGAGAACTTGCCGGTGGGGCTGCAGCTGATTGGCAACTATTTTGACGAAGCCCGTTTGCTGCATGTGGCCCATCGTTATCAACAGGTCACGGACTGGCACCGACAGGTGCCTCCCCTGGCGCGCCTTTAGGAGTATTCATGGATTGGGAAGTCGTCATTGGCATTGAAACCCATGCGCAACTGGCCACACGCTCCAAAATTTTTTCCGGGGCCTCTACCCGCTTTGGCGCCGAACCCAATGCCCAGGCCTGTGCGGTGGACCTGGCCTTGCCCGGGGTACTGCCGGTCTTGAACCGGCAGGCTGTGGAGCATGCCATCCGCTTCGGCTTGGCGGTGGGCGCAACGGTGGCCCCGCGCTCCGTGTTTGCGCGCAAAAATTATTTTTATCCCGATCTGCCCAAGGGCTATCAGATCAGCCAGTACGAACGGCCTGTGGTCAGTGGGGGTGCAATCAGATTCTTTAGCGCGGAGCAGGAAAAAACCGTGCGTTTAACCCGCGCGCATCTGGAAGAAGACGCCGGAAAATCGCTCCACGAAGACTTTCAGGGACGTAGCGGGATCGATTTGAATCGTGCCGGAACGCCCTTGCTGGAGATCGTTTCCGAGCCCGATCTGCGCAGTGCCGCCGATGCCGTGGCCTATGCCCGGGCCTTGCACCAGCTGGTGATCTGGATTGGAATCTGTGATGGCAACATGCAGGAAGGGTCCTTTCGTTGCGATGCCAACGTGTCGGTGCGCCCCGTGGGTCAGGACGAGCTGGGAACGCGCTGTGAAATCAAGAACCTGAACTCCTTTCGCTTCATGGAAAAGGCCATTTTGTACGAGGTTCGGCGGCAAATCCGCACCCTCGAGGACGGCGGCAGCATCATTCAGGAAACGCGTCTGTACGATCCCGAGCGCGATGAAACGCGGGCCATGCGTTCCAAGGAAGATGCCCAGGATTATCGCTATTTCCCCGATCCGGATCTGCTTCCCGTGCGTATTTCCGAGGACTGGGTGGCGCAGGTGCGCGCCACCTTGCCCGAACTCCCGGCAGATATGCGGGCGCGATTCGTGCAGTCCTATGGCCTGTCGGCCTACGATGCGGACCTCCTGACCGGGTCACAGGCGCTGGCTCAATATTTTCAAACCCTGCATCAGTTGCTGGGGGGGGATGCCAAACTCTGCGCCAACTGGGTCTGTGGTGAATTCCTGGCGGCCCTGCGGCGCAGCGAACGGGAGGTGCAGGAGGCGCCGGTCACCCCGCAGCAATTGTGCGATTTGCTGCGCCGCATACAGGACGGCACGCTCTCCGGAAAAATGGCCAAGGAGTTGTTCGATGTGCTATGGCAGGAGGGCGGCGCGGTGGATGCGCTGATTGCCCAGCGGGGCCTGAGCCAGATTTCCGATGCCGGCGTGCTGGAACAGATCATCGACGCGCTGTTGGCGGCGCATCCGGCCCAGGTGGCCGAATTTCGTGCGGGCAAAGACAAGGTCTTCGGGTTCTTCGTGGGGCGAGCCATGAAGGCCTGTGCGGGCCGGGCCAATCCGGAGCAACTCAATGCGCTGCTCCGGCAGCGTTTGGCGGGCTGAGGGCCTATGGCAGAATCCGTCGGCGCAGTCACACCCCAGCGGCTGCACTGCCCGGAACCGCTCCTGCTAGCCTGTGGTGTTCCCCTGGCGCACTTCGACCTGGTGTACGAAACCTATGGCGTGCTCAATGCCCAACGCAGCAATGCCATCCTGATTTGCCATGCCCTGTCGGGAACCCATCACGTGGCCGGCCATTATGCCGGCCAGCCCCGCTCCAGCGGTTGGTGGGATAACATGGTGGGTCCAGGAAAGCCCGTGGATACCAACCGCTTTTTTGTGATTGGGGTGAACAATCTGGGGGGCTGTGACGGCTCCACCGGCCCTTCCAGTCTCGACCCGGCCACGGGGCATCCCTATGGTCCCCATTTCCCCTTTGTGACCGTGGAAGATTGGGTGCGGGCCCAGGCCCGTCTGGCAGACCATTTGCAAATCGCCCGTTTTGCTGCCGTGATGGGAGGAAGTCTGGGGGGCATGCAAGCGTTGCAGTGGAGCCTGACTTACCCCGAGCGTCTGCGGCATGCCATCGTGATTGCGGCCGCCCCCAATCTGTCCGCGCAAAATATCGGCTTCAATGAAGTGGCGCGCCAGGCCATTACGACCGACCCCGATTTTTACGGGGGAAATTATTACGCACGGGGCGTCATCCCGGAGCGCGGTTTGCGTTTGGCGCGCATGCTGGGCCACATTACCTACTTGAGCGATGACGCCATGATGGAGAAATTCGGACGCGATTTGCTGGCCAATGCGCCGCATTTTTCTCTCGATGTGGAATTCGAGATCGAATCCTATTTGCGCTATCAGGGGAAAAAATTCTCCGAACGTTTCGATGCCAATACCTACCTCATCATGACCAAGGCCCTGGATTATTTCGATCCGGCACTAGCCCATGGCGGGCATCTCTCCAAGGCCCTGGCCCGGGCCCGGGCAGATTTTTTGGTGGTGTCCTTTACCTCGGATTGGCGCTTTTCTCCCGCCCGTTCGCGCGAGATCGTCAAGGCCCTGCTGGACAACGGGTTGGCGGTGAGTTATGCAGAAATTGACTCTTCCCAGGGGCATGATGCCTTTTTGATGGAAAATCCGGATTATTTTGCCGTGATGCAGGCCTATCTGACCCGGGTGTTCGAGGCTCTTCCCCATGCGTGAGAGCCCCTCGAGTGCCGTTCATGCCGGGGCCTTGGTGACGCGCGCCGATTGGATGGTGCTGGCCAGTTGGATCAAACTCCGCTCCAGGGTGCTGGATTTGGGGTGTGGCGATGGACAATTATTGCGTCATCTGCAACAAACGCGACAGGTGAGTGGTTATGGCATCGAAATCGAACCGACGCGGGTGGTCAGCGCCGTGCGCCATGGGGTGAATGTGTTGCAGATGAACCTTGAAACGGGTCTGTCCGGCTTTGATGATCGCTCCTTCGACACGGTCATTCTGTCCCAAACCCTGCAGGCCATGCGCCATACCGAGGCCATTTTGCGGGAAATGCTGCGGGTGGGACACGAGGGTATCGTGACTTTTCCCAATTTCGGTTTCTGGAAAAACCGTCTGCAGGTGTTAGGCGGCGTCATGCCCAAATCTCAGGCCATGCCCTATGAATGGTTTGATACCCCCAACATTCATTTATGCACCTTGCAGGATTTCGAAGCGCTGTGCAGCCGGATCGGTGCACGGGTGGTACAGCGCCTGGTGATGGGAGCCCAAGGTACCCCCGTGGGTCTATTTCCCAATCTGCGGGGCAGCCTCGCCATCTATCGCATCCAGCCGCAATAGCGCCGTCCGTAAACGCGCCAGCAACAGGAGGGCAGGCATCCCGGCCAGAGTGGCAAACAGATAATACAGGGGCCAACCCCACTGGGCCGCCAAAAACCCTGCCAGCGGTCCCACATAAACGCGACCCATGGCGGCCAGCGCCGAGAGCAGGGCAAACTGGGTGGCGCTGAAACGGGCGTGGCATAAACTCATGAGCAGGGCGGTAAAAGCCGTGGTGCCCATGCCCGAGCCCAGATTGTCCAGAAAGACCGCGCCCACCATCCATCCCAGGTCATGTCCCTTCAAGGCCAGGGCGAAAAAACAGAGGGTTACGGCGTTTTGTAACAGCCCAAAACGCAACAGCGCCGCATACAGTCCCCAGCGGGTCATCAGGACTCCTCCCAGCGTTGCCCCCAGCAAGGTGGCCATCAGGCCGATCCCTTTATTGACCATCCCCACTTCCACGATGGAAAACCCTACCCCACGGATGAGAAACGTGGAGGAGAGGGCGCCGGCAAAGGCATCCCCCAGTTTGAAGAGCAGGATGACCCCCAGCCAGGTCAAGGCCTGGGGGCGCTGGAGAAATTCCCGCAGGGGCTCCACCACGGCCTGGCGCAAGGAAATGGGGCCCGCTTCGCGGTGCGCGGGTTCGGGCGCACGCCAGGTGGTGAGCAAACTCAGCCCCATGAGTCCGGCCATCAGGGTGTAGGTGCGTACCCACCCCCAATGCCCGGCCAGAATCAGCGCCAGGGCCCCAGAAACCAGCATGGCCAGGCGGTATCCCAGCACACTGGCGGCAGCGCCGGGTCCCCGCCGGTGCGGGGGGAGCAGATCGGCCCGATAGGCATCGATGACGATATCCTGAGACGCCGAGACAAAAGCCAGTAGGAAGGCCAGCAGGGCGATGCGCAGGGGTTGGGTGGCAGGGGCGCTGTGTCCCAGCGTCAGGATGAGCCCCAGCAGGGTGGCCTGGGTCAGAAAGATCCAGCCACGGCGCCGCCCCAGAAAGGGGACGATGAAACGGTCCATGAAAGGAGCCCAGACAAACTTCCAGGTGTAGGGAAGACCCACCAGCGTAAGCCAGCCCAGGGTTTGCAAGGAAGCGCCGGCGGTGGTCAACCAGGCCTGCAGGGTCGAACCGCAAAGCGCCAGAGGCAGACCCGAAGAAAATCCCAGCCAGAGCAGCGTGCGCAGGTGGGGATGGGCGAGGGAACGGAGCCAGGAAGGCGGGGTGTGAACGCGCATGGCGCATCATGCCCCGGTGGGCTTGGGAAAAGCAAGCCTCCCGGGAACAGGGCGCGCACGCGTCGCGCACGCGCCGGCTAGAACCGGGTTGTGGCGAGGCTGTTACCCCAAGCTGTGCATGCTATGCTGGGAGCGTTTTTGACCTCTTCAGCACGCCATCATGACCGATTTTCATACCCGTTTCATCGACTTTGCCATTCGCCAGCAGGTAATCCGCTTTGGACAGTTCATCACCAAGGCGGGGCGCACGTCGCCGTATTTCTTCAATGCGGGCTTGTTCAACACCGGCTCGGCCCTGCGCCAGCTCTGTGCGTTTTATGCCGAAACCATCCTGGATTGCCATATTCCCTTCGATTTTCTCTTTGGCCCTGCGTATAAAGGGATTCCTCTGGCGGCCGGGGTGGCCATGGCCCTGGCCGAACAAGGGCGCGATGTACCCTTCTGCTATAACCGCAAGGAAGTCAAAGATCACGGAGAAGGGGGGGCCCTGGTGGGTGCTCCTCCCGTGGGACGTGCGCTCATCGTGGATGATGTGATTTCTGCCGGGACTTCGGTACGCGAGTCGGTGCATTGCCTGGTTCAGGCCGGGGCCCGGGCGGTGGGGGTGGTCACGGCCCTGGATCGCATGGAACGGGGAACCGGCAACCTCTCTGCCAGTCAGGAGGTGAGCGTGGCCCAGGGCATTCCCGTGGTGAGTATTGCTACACTGGATCATCTGCTGGAACACTTGCGCCAGGATGCCACGCTGGCCCCTCACCTGGAGCGGGTGCAGGACTATCGTCTGCGTTATGGGGTGGTCCCGGAGAATCCCTTGCACCCGGCAGCTAGCAAGTCCATTGATTGAGACGCTGGACCAGTTCTTGCAGGCGTTGTGCATCATAGGTGGCGAGAATTTTGCGGGTCAAGGGCTGCAAGTCGGGCAGGCTGGTTTTGAGGATGATTTGTTTCACGTCCGGCAAATAGGCGGGGTGCATGGAAAATTGACGCAGGCCAAATCCGAGCAGTAACCGGGTGAGCGCGGGGTCCCCCGCCATTTCGCCACACAGCGCCACGGGAATATTAGCCTTTTGTCCGCTGCGGATGGTTTGCGAGACCAGGTTCAATACCGCGGGATGCATGGGGTCATACAGGTGCGCTACCGTATCATCCGTGCGGTCGATGGCCAGGGTGTACTGAATCAGATCGTTGGTGCCGATGGACAGAAAATCCAGTTTGTCGATGAACAAGGGCAGGGCCAGTGCGGCTGCAGGGACCTCGATCATGCCACCCACGGGCAGGTCCTCCTGGTAGGGCAGTCCTTCCTGGCGCAGTTCGGTCTTGGCCTGTTCCAGGAGGGCCAGGGCCTGATTCAGCTCCACGCCATTGGACAGCATGGGCAGTAACAGGTGGACCCGGCCAAAGGAAGAGGCGCGCAAAATCGCGCGCAACTGGGTCAAAAACAGACGTGGCTGGGACAGGCAGTAACGGATGGCGCGCAACCCCAGAGCGGGATTCAAGGCGTTCACCTGGGGTTGGGACTCCAGCGGTTTGTCGGCACCAATGTCCAGGGTCCGGATGGTAACCACCTGATGGCGCAGGGCCTCGGCCACCCGACGGTAGGCATTGAACTGCTCCTCTTCTCCCGGTGGGTCCCGGCGGTTCATGAACAGAAATTCGCTGCGGTACAGTCCAATGCCCGTAGCCCCGCTTTTTTTCACCGCATCCACATCCTCGGGTGATTCAATGTTGGCCAGGAGTTCCACCGCCGTGCCATCCAATGTGGTGGCTCGGGTGGTACGCAGGCGCTTCAGTTTTTGCCGCTCCAGCGTCCATTGTTCCTGTCTGAGGCGATATTCGGACAGTACCAGAGGGTCCGGGTTGACCAGGATGATGCCATTCATGCCATCCACGATCATGGGTTCGCCCTCCCGGATCATGGCCCAGGCATGGTGCAGCGCCACCACGGAAGGAATTCCCAGGCTGCGCGCCAGAATGGCGGTATGCGAGGTGGCCCCGCCCATGTCGGTGATGAAGGCTTGAAAAGGTTGCTGTTTGAACAGCATCATGTCGGCCGGACTTAGATCGTGCGCCACCAGAATGCTGTCCGAATCGGCTTTCTTGTCTGTCATCAGGGCTCTGGGTTGTCCGATGAGCGCCTTGAGCAGGCGCTCTACCACCTGAATGACATCCTCCTTGCGCTCCCGCAGGTAGCTGTCCTCGATCTGCTCGAATTGTTCGATGAGCAAATCCATCTGCTGCTTCAAAGCCCATTCGGCATTGCACCCCTGTTGTTCGATCAAGGTACGTGGAACCTGGGACAAGGTCTCGTCGTTGAGGATCATCAAATGCAGTTGCAAAAAGGCGGCAAATTCCGGGGGTGCACCGGGGGGAACATGCTGTTCCAGCTCCTGCAATTCGGTACGCACCAGAGTCACGGCCTGATCAAAGCGCTGGATTTCGGCCCCGAGATGTTGCGCGGCAATGGCGTAATGGGTGATTTCCAGCGAGGTTTGCAGGAACAGCCGTGCGCGCCCGATGGCAATGCCCTGGGCAACAGCAATGCCGTGCATGGAAAAACTCATGGGCGCTATTCTCCCTCGTCAAACCGGTTGTTGATCAGTTTCACCAGGGCTTCCAGGGCTTCCAGGGCCTGATCGCCTTCGGTTTCCAGCGTTACCATGGTGCCTCGGGTGGCCGCTAGCATCATGACCCCCATGATGCTTTTGGCGTTGACTTTGCGCCCATTGCGCGCCAAAAAAACCTGGCAGGGAAAGGCCGAGGCGGTTTGGGTCAATTTGGCGGAAGCACGGGCATGCAACCCGAGCTTGTTGATGATCTGGATGTCACGGATGGGCATGGGTACGGGCGGCCTTTGGTTCGTTTTGAGCAAATGGTAAAGGGACGGCAGGGTCTTGCTGCCGGATTCGACGCGCCGGAAAAATGAGCGAAAAACAGCTGCCCTTGCCCGGCACACTCGAAATGTCCAGCTTGCTATCATGGTGCATGGCAACCTGTTTGACAATGGCCAAGCCCAGACCCGTGCCGCCCGTTTCCCGTGAACGCCCCCGGTCCACCCGATAAAACCGTTCGGTCAGGCGCGGCAGGTGCTCGGGGGCGATGCCCGGACCCGTATCCCGGACCGACAAGCGGCCGTTCCCTTGGGCGTCGCGCTGCCACTGGATGTCAATTCGACCGCCGGGCGGGGTGTAGCGCACGGCGTTGGTGACCAGATTGCCAAAGGCGCTCAGAAGGTCCGATTCCGATCCCAGCAGCAGGTCTGCCACGCTGCATTCGCCGCACAAGGTATGCTGCCCCTGGCTGAGTTGCTGGCCGGTCTGGACCGCCTGCTGCACCAGATAGTCCACCGGAATGGGCTCTTCGGGCGCTGGCGAGCGCCGGCTTTCCAGGTGGGACAAGGACAGCAACTCCTGAACCAGGCGCAGCATGCGCGCCGCCTGGGTTTGCATGGTGTGCAGGGCGCGTTGTTGCGTGGCAATATCCAGATTATCGCTGTCCAGCAGGGTTTCGATGTAGCCACTCAACACCGTGAGGGGGGTGCGCAATTCATGGGACACATTGGCCACGAAGTCCTGGCGAATGCGCTCATCCCGCTCCATGGCGGAAATGTCATGGGTGACCAACATGCGTTCGGTGGCGCTGTAAGGCACCAATTGCAGCGACAGGGACAACTCGTTGCCGCGGATACGATGGATGATCAGCGGCGTCGAAGTGGGCGGGTCTTGCAGATAAGCGATGAACGCCGCGTGACGGATCAGATAGGGCAGACTTTGCCCGCGATCCTGTTTGAGCTGGATGCCCAGATGCCGCTCGGCGCTGGGATTGCACCAGATGATGCGCTGGTTGATGTCGAGAACCGTTACTCCGATGGGGAGCATGGCGCCGGCCTGTTGAAAACGTTCCAGCGCCTCGCGCAGCTTTTGCTCGGTTTGCTGGGTCTGCTTCTTCATGCTGTGAAAGCGCTGGAATACCTGGCGCCAGGTGCCTCCGGGCTGGGACTCCGCCGGTACGGGCTGCGCCTGCAGCCAGCGCTGCAGGGACAGCAGCTTCCAGGTGTCGCGCAACACGATGGTTGCCAGAAACAGGGTCAAAAAGGTCAGCCCCCACACCAGTCCCCACAGGACGGAGATCAGCAGGCAGACCCCCAGAGCCAGCAGGAGCGCCCCAAGAGCGTATTTCAGAAGATAATGCATGCGGGCAAGAGTAACAGAGCCAGAACGACGGGGGAATCCCGGAGCGCCCAAGGCGTGGCTAGGGGCTGGCGCATCCGTCTTGGAATGCGGTGTTCAGGGGCTCAGGGCAGGGCCGTGAGCCGATAGCCTGCGCCGCGTACGGTCTGCAACAGCAGATCCAGGCCACTGGGTTCCAGGGCGGCACGCAGCCGACGAATATGCACATCCACCGTGCGTTCCTCGATGAACACGTGATCGCCCCACACCTGATCCAGTATCTGGGTACGCGAATACACCCGTTCCGGATGAGTCATGAAAAAGTGCAATAACTTGAATTCGGTGGGGCCCAGAGCGAGGGCCGCGCCCTCGATGCTGACGCGATGCGTGCCAGGGTCCAGGGTCAATCCTTTGAAATGCACCTCATCGGCGGTGATCTGTGGTGCTCTGCGGCGCAGTACGGCCTTGATGCGGGCATTGAGTTCGCGAATGGAAAAGGGCTTGGTCATGTAATCATCCGCCCCCGAATCCAGGCCCAGGAGTTTGTCGGCCTCTTCCACCCGGGCCGTTAGCATGATGATGGGGACGCTGCTGGAACGCTTGTTGGCGCGGAGTCGACGCACCAGTTCTACGCCACTCATGCCGGGGAGCATCCAGTCCACCAGAATCAGGTCGGGCAGGGATTCGTTGACACGCTCCAGGGCCTGATGGGCATCCAGGGATTGCACGGGGGTGTGACCAGCCTGTTTGAGATTGAGTGCAATCAGCTCCTGGATGGCGAGTTCGTCTTCTACAACCAGAATGGTGGCACTCAAGTCAACCTCCGGATAGAGTGAGCGATGCAACGGGACATTTTCCATGCCCCTCCTTATACCTGGGAAAAATGACAGTCACGTGACAGAGGGGGCTGCGGGTGCGCGCGGGCGGCGATGCGAGCCGGCTACCAGGGGGAAATGAAACAAACGGCACTCCAGAGCACCGTTGAACAAGGGGATGCGCCGCGCCGGATGGAGCCGAATCAATTTGGCCAGACGTAAATCAGCCGTCAAAATCCAGGCGTCCCAACCGGCGTACTGGCGTTTCAAGACATGTCCCAATTCAGGGTAGAAGCGGGCCAGCTGTTCCTGTTCTCCCATGCGTACCCCGTAGGGGGGGTTGGCCACCAGAATACCCGTGGCCGTAGGCGCCGAAGATTCCAGCATGTTGACCTGCTTGAGGTGCACGCAGGCTTCCAGCCCGGCAGCGGCCAGATTGGCCCGGGTGCTGGCGATGGCGTCTCCCTTGAGATCGCGCCCCCAGAGTGGCAGAGGACGGGGGGCTTGGACCAGGCTGAGGGCCTGGGCGCGCAGCTCATTCCAGGCATGCAAGTCCCATCCCTGGATGTTTTCGAAGGCAAAGGAGCGCTCCAGACCGGGGGCGCGACCTAGGGATTGCTCGGCCGCTTCCAGCAAAAATGCACCGCTGCCACAGAAGGGGTCGAGCAGAGGAGTTTCCGGTTGCCAGCCGCAGAGCTGGAGAATTCCGGCGGCCAGGTTTTTTTTGAGTGCCGCGTCACCAAATTCCGGGCGCCGTCCACGCTTGAACAGTGCCTCCCCCGAGGTGTCCAGATACAGGAAGTAGGTGCTGGCATCCAGGTAGACATGCACGCGCATGTGAGGTTGCTGGGTATCTATGGAGGGGCGACGTCCCTCCCGGGCGCGAAACTGGTCACAGATGGCATCTTTGACCCGCAGGGTGACGAAATCGAGGCTTTTGAGGGGGCAACGATGGGCCCGGGTGTCCACCCGCAGCGTCTGCTCGGGGCGAAACCAGTCCCCCCACGGGCAAGCCAGGGCAGCGTCGTACAGGTCCTGGGCGTGTTGGTACGATCCTCGCGCCACCTGCCAAAGGATGCGACTGGCCAGGCGCGACTCCAGATTGGCCCGCATGCACAGGGTGAAGTCCCCACTAAAGGCCACCCCGGCCTCGGTGGTCTGTACCGCCTGGGCCCCTAGAGCGGTCAACTCCGCTTGCAAGAGGGATTCCAATCCCCGGGGGCAAGGGGCAAAGAAGTGTTGGGGCATGGTGTGGGGGGGCTTCAAAAGGGCTTGAGGACGACCAGAAACACCACGGGAATCAGAGCCAGCACCGGGGCTTCATTGAACCAGCGGTACCACACATGGCTATGCACATTGCGCTCTTCCCGAAAGGCCCGTACCAGGCCCCCACACCACAGATGATACAGCACCAGCAAAAACACCAGTAGCAGTTTGGGATGCAGCCACAGACCTCGGTCTCCCAGGCCATACGCCATGTACAGACCGGTGGCCAGGGTGAGGATTCCCCCGGGGGTCATGATACCAAGATAGAGCTTGCGTTCCATGACCTTGAAACGCTCTTTGCCCAAGAGGTCATCGGGGGGGCATTGGGCGTGATAGACAAACAGCCGCGGCAAATAAAACAACCCGGCAAACCAGGTGACCATGACAATGATGTGGCAAGCTTTAAGAACTAATAGGGACATGACAGACTCGGGTAACCCAGGTTTTGATGTGGTGCAAACGGCGATGGAAAAAGTGGTCGGCGCCCGGAACCACTACCAGGGATAAATCCTGGGGGGTGGCCCATTCCAAGACATCCTTCAGGGGGATGGTGGTATCGAGTTCGCCATGGATGACCAGGGTCGTGGGCGCAACCTCGGGCATGGGGAAGGCCCGTACGGCCGGTCCCACCAGCACCAGTTGCTGGCACGCCACACGCTGTGCCACCACGCTCATGACGTAGGCCCCAAAGGAAAATCCGGCCAGGATGAGAGGGCCTTGCGCATGGCGTTGGCGCATCTGGGTGTGCACGGCCAGCCAGTCCTCGGTCTCGCCCCGGCCGGCGTCAAAATGGCCGGCACTAGCCCCCACCCCGCGAAAATTCATGCGCACGGCCACATGGCCCAGTTGTGCCAAAGCGGTGGCGAGTGTTTGGGCTACCTTGTTGTCCAGCGTTCCCCCGTACAGGGGGTGGGGATGGGCGACCAAGGCCAACCCCCGAGGCTCGCCCGAGGGGGGGGTGATGACGGTTTCCAGGTTGCCCACCGGGCCCTCGAGATGCAACGTGTGCCGTTTGTCCAGCATGGAAGGTCGATCCTTGGCGCATACAGGGGGGTATTCTAGCATGCGTGCAATGCGCGCCGGAGGCGGCACACGCGGGGGGCATACGCACCTTCCCGCACTGCCTTGCTGCGCGGAGTCCTGAACTTGCTAAAGCGGGCGCAATTCCTGGGCAAACCACTGGCTCCGTTGCACGTAACTGTCGGCATTGGCCCGCAGGGAAGCGATCTCCTCGGCACTGAGCGTACGGATCACCTTGCCCGGACTGCCCATGACCAGAGAACCGTCGGGTATCACTTTGCCTTCGGTGACCAGGCTGTTGGCGCCGATCAGGCAATTTTTGCCAATCACGGCATCATTCAGGATCACGGCCTTGATGCCGATCAGAGATCCATCCCCGATGGTACAGCCGTGCAACATGGCCATATGGCCCACGCTCACATGCCGACCGATGCTCAGGGGCTTGCCCGGGTCGGTATGCAGCACGACGCCGTCCTGGATATTGCTTTCATCGCCCACGACGATGGGTTCGTTGTCACCGCGGATGACGGCGTGACACCAGATGCTGACGCGCAGCCCCAACACCACGCGACCGATGACGCGGGCACTGTCGTCCACATAGCAATCCAAAGCCAGTTGCGGGCGATGAGCGCCCAGTTGGTAAATCATGTCGACCTCACGAGGACGAGGATTAAGAGGAGAACATTATGCCGGCAAAATCAATCCCATGGGCACTGGCCGCAGGCGTCCCCTGTCTCAGGGGCAACGCGCGCCTCGGGGAGGCGAAGGCTAATTGCCGCCTTGCAGCAGCAGCAAGACCACCGCAGCGGTGATGCCGGCCATGAGACCCAGAGCGATCAGTACCCCGGTCAACCAGCGTTGCGTACTGCGTTGCTGGGCCTGCAAACGGGCCATTTCTGCGGAGACAATGCCGTGGCGCGCGGTTTGACTCAGGGTTTGGTGAATGAGGCGGGGAATTTCCGGAACCAACCCTACCCATTGTCCGCCTTCCCGCTTCAAGGCGCGTACCAGGCCCCGCCACCCCACCTGTTCGCTCATCCAGCGCTCCAGAAAAGGCTTGGCCGTTTTCCATAAATCCAGATCTGGATCCAGGTCTCGTCCCAGGCCCTCTATATTGAGCAGGGTTTTTTGCAACAAAACCAGCTGGGGCTGAATTTCCATGTCAAAGCGTCGTGACACCTGAAACAGCCGGAGCAACACCTTGCCAAAGGAGATTTCCCGCAGAGGTTTGTCGAAAATGGGCTCGCACACCGAGCGGATGGCCGATTCAAACTCGTCGGCGCGGGTGTCGGGTGGAACCCAACCGGCCTCGATATGGGCCACGGCCACACGGTGATAGTCGCGCTGGAAAAAGGCCAGAAAATTCTGCGCCAGATAATTCTGGTCCACACGCCCCAGGGTTCCGATGATGCCAAAATCCAGGCCGATATAGCGCCCGTCATCGGCCACCTGGATGTTACCCGGATGCATGTCGGCATGAAAAAAACCATCCCGGAACACCTGGGTAAAAAAAATCTCTACCCCATCCCGGGCCAGTTTGGGGATATCCACGCCCTTGGCGCGCAGCACATCCACCTGGCTGATGGGTGTGCCGGACATGCGTTCCATCACCATGACCCGGGTGTCGCAATAGTCCCAGAAGACTTCGGGGATGATCAGCAGACGCCGGTCGGAAAAATTGCGTCGCAATTGGCTGGCGTTGGAGGCTTCCACCATCAGGTCCATCTCATCGGCCAGGTGCTTTTCAAACTCCTGGACGACTTCGATGGGATGCAGGCGCCGTGCGGGGGCCACCCAGCGCTCCAACAGACCGGCCAGGGTAAGCAATAAGGCCACATCCCGGGCAATGGCCCGTTCCACCCGGGGGCGCAAGATTTTGACAGCGGCCTCGCGGCCATTGTTGAGAACCGCAAAGTGCACCTGGGCCACCGACGCACTGGCCACCGGTTCGGTTTCGAATTCGGCAAAGACTTCCTGCAGGGGGCGTCCATAAATTTGTTCCAGAATGGCCCGGGCCTGTTCTCCGGGAAAGGGCGGTACCTGATCCTGAAGCTTGGCCAATTCGTTGGCTATGTCGGGCGCAATGAGGTCGCGCCGGGTGGATAGGGCCTGACCAAATTTGACGAAGACCGGACCCAGGGTTTCCAGAGCCAGGCGCAGGCGCACCCCGCGTGGGTCCTGAAGGCGACGCCAAAACAGAAGTTTTTGGGTGCATCCGCGCAGCAGGGATGCGCGGGGATGATAAAACAGGAACTCGTCCAGTCCAAAACTCACCACCACCCGAAGAATTTTGAAAACCCGCGCAATCCGCATCAAGCCCATCCTGCCAAGCGACGTTCCAGTTGCCGGACTTCCTGGGCCAAGCGTTCCACTTCGCTGGAAAAATGCTGCAGGGCGCTGCGTGAGGGAGTCCAGCGAGCCTCTTCGGTGCCGTATTCCACCCAGGCGGCCACCGAGCGACGCGTGCCGTCACTCAACCAGGCACGCCCCTGGCGCAGCACCAAACCCAGACGATGGGCCAGGGAATCCCCCACCACGCGGCTAAGCAGCTCTTCCAGATCGGGACGAAAATGTTGTGCCAGATAACCTATTTCTGCGGCCAGGCCACTGTTGCCTTGCAGGTGCAGTTGGCGCAGGGCGCCCGCACGATCGGTCAAAAACAGGGGCAAGGCACCCAGGGGCAGGAGGATGCGCAGGTCGGGCGCTGTGGGAGGCTGGTGAGACGCCGTCGCATCCGCAGCGGGATCGGTGCCAGCCCACAACAGGCGCGGAATGCCCGTGGGGGCAATCAGAAAGCGCAGGGAAAATAGCGATACATCCAGCTGTACCGTGCAGCCCGCAAAAGGTTGCAGGCGCGCTCCCGCCCAGGGGGCGGTGGAAAAAATCTGCTGCAGGGCTTGCTCCAGACGTTCCTGTAGCAGGGTCTTCACCACTTGTAACCCCGATGCAGCGCCACCACGCCCGCCGACAGGTTATACCAGTTCACGGCATCGAATTGGGCAGTTTTCATCATGTCGCCCAGGGTGCTCTGATCCGGATGCATGCGGATGGATTCGGCCAGATATTGATAGCTGGCTTCATCCTGGGCCACCCAGCGGCCAATTTTGGGGATGAGACGAAAGGAATAGGCGTCATAGAGCGGTTGCAGGGGCGCCCACACGCGCGAAAACTCCAGAATCAAGGCCCGGCCACCCGGTTTGAGCACGCGATACATTTCGGCCAGGGCTTTTTCCTTGTGGGTCATGTTGCGCAAGCCGAAAGCCACGCTCACACAATGAAAACTTTCATCCGCAAAAGGCAAGGCCTCGGCGTCGCATTGTACGGTGGGGAGAATCTGGCCGCGATCCAGAAGCCGGTCCCGTCCCCGGGAGAGCATGGCGTAATTGATATCGGTCATGACCACGCCACCGGCGGCTCCGGTGGCCCGGGCAAAACCGCTGGCCAGATCACCGCTGCCGGAAGCCAGATCCAGGACTTGCTCGCCAGGGCGAATGGCCGCCACCTGCAGGGTGAATTTTTTCCACCAGCGGTGCATCCCGGCGGACATGAGGTCGTTCATGAGATCGTAGCGCGAGGCTACGGAGTCGAACACCTGGGCAACCTTGCGGGCTTTTTCCGCTTCGTCGACCTCGGTGAAGCCAAAGTGTGTGGTGCGCGTCATGATTTAGTGCGTGTCGCGGCTGGCGCCGGCAGCTTCCATGCGGTTGAGATAGCTGGCCCAGTATTCATCCTGATTCACCCCCAGTTCTTTCAGATAGTCCCAGGAGTAGATGCCGGTATCGTGGCCATCGGAAAAGCGGATCTGGATGGCGTACTGCCCTACCGGAATGATTTCCTCGATCCCCACCAGCCGTTTGCCGGTTTGCAGCACCTCCTGGCCGGGGCCATGTCCACGCACCTCGGCCGAGGGGGAGTACACGCGCAGATACTCCAGGGGAAAGGAATAGGACTTGCCATCATTGAAGGATACTTCCAGGCAACGCGAGGCTTGGTGCAGGGTGATATCCGTGGGCCAAGGGGTTTGGGGAGTCAGTCCAGCCATGAAAGACCTGAGAAAGTGATGTGCCAGTGGGATATGATAAACCATTTGGTCGGGTGCCTGTTCATGTCCATTGCCGAGCGCGTCCTGCAGGTGCAGCAACAGATTCGGGACCATGCCCAAGGGCGCAGCGTTACCCTGGTGGCGGTCAGCAAGGGGCAGCAGCCAGCGGCGTTGTGCGCAGCCTACCAGGCGGGGGTACGGGATTTTGGCGAAAGTTATGTGCAGGAAGCCGTGCCCAAGCTGGCCGCACTCGCGCATTTGTCGGTGCAATGGCATTTCATTGGCCCGCTGCAAGCCAACAAAACCAGTGTGATCGCGCGCCATTTTTCCTGGGTACACGGGGTGGATCGAGAGCGGATTGCCCGGCGCCTGTCCGCCAGCCGCCTCGAAGCCGGTCTGCCCCCGTTGCCGGTCTGTGTACAGGTCAATTTAAGCCAGGAGCCCAGCAAATCTGGGGTTTCGCTCCAAGCGCTCGAGGCCCTGGTACGCGAGGTGGCGTTGCTGCCCGGTTTGCGCTTGCGCGGACTGATGACCTTGCCCGAACCCACCTCCTCCACGGCATTGCAACGGCAACGCTTTGCTGCGTTGCGACAGGAGCAGGAGCGCTTGATCCGGCTCGGGTATGATCTGGATACCTTGTCCATGGGGATGTCGGGTGACTATATCGCGGCCTTGGCAGAAGGCTCTACAATAGTGCGTATTGGCACAGCCATTTTCGGGGAGCGCATCAACACATGAGCATCATTTTCATTGGCGGCGGCAATATGGCTTCCGCGCTGATTGGGGGTCTGGTGGCCCACGGACAGCCCATTTCTCATATGGGCGTGGTGGACATTCAGCCCGAAGTGGCCCAGCGTCTGCACCAACGCTGGGGCATTCGGGTTCATCCGACGGTGGCACAGGCCCTGCCCGATGCGGGCACGCTGGTGTTATGTGTCAAACCCCAGCAAATGCAGGCGGTTACCGAAGCCATGCCCCCGTTGCCGGCCGATTTGCGGGTCATCAGTATTGCTGCGGGCATTGGTACGGCCTTGCTGTCGCGCTGGCTCAGGGGCCACGCCAACATCGTGCGCGTCATGCCCAATACGCCCGCCCTGATCCAGCAGGGGACGGCTGGACTCTATGCTCTGCCCCAGGTGTCGCCCGAGGATCGTTTGCATGCCCAGTCGCTCATGCGGGCGGTGGGTTCTGCGGTCTGGGTGCATCAGGAATCCGACCTGGATGCAGTGACCGCCGTGTCGGGAAGCGGCCCGGCCTATGTCTTTTTGTTGATGGAGGCCATGCTGGCAGCAGCGCAACAACTGGGTCTGGATGCAGCCACTGCCAAAACGTTGGTGTTGGATACCGTGCAGGGTGCGGCCATGCTGGCCAAGGCGGGACCCGAATCGCCCACGCAACTGCGGGAGCGGGTGACCTCGCCGGGCGGGACTACCGAGGCCGCCTTGTCCGTTCTGCATGCTGCAGGCCTGGAGCAAACCATTGGCGCGGCTATTCGGGCAGCGGCCCAGCGTTCCTGCGATCTGGGCGCGCGTCTGGAACAGGGCGTGGGAGTGCACAATTGACTGGAATGCTGGAATCACTCTTCGAGTTGGTGTTTGGTATCTTTTCCTTTGCCGCCCTGTTGCGTTTTCTGTTGCAGGTGGTGGGGGCCCCCTACCGCAATCCCCTCAGTGAATTTGCCGTGTCCTTGAGCGAGTTTGCCGTGCGTCCCTTGCGTCGCTGGATTCCGGGGTTTCGGGGGGTGGATTATTCGCCCCTGCTGTGGGCCTGGTTGCTGGAATGTCTGCTCTTGGCGGTCAACCTCACGGTGCTGGGCATGGTGCGTCCGCTGGATCTGGTGCATTTCATTCCCTGGGTGCTGGTGATGGGGTGGGTAACCGTTCTGCGACATGGGCTGTATCTGCTCATGGGGGCGGTGTTCCTGCTGGCTGTTCTCAGCTGGGTCAACCCCTACAGCCCCATCATGCCGGCGGTAGATGCCCTGACCCGTCCGTTCCTGAACCCCTTGCGCCGCATCATCCCGCTCATGGGAACGGTGGATCTGACGCCGGTGGTGCTGATGGTGATCTTCCAGTTGACCCTGACTATCCTCATCGGAGCCCTGGAAATGCTGGCGCAACGCCTCATGTAAGCAGCGGGTTGGCCCCCAGGGCGGACCCGGGATTACATCAGGACCACGTCGTACTGTTCCTGGTGATTCTGGGATTCCACCTGCAGGCTGATGCGCTTGCCCACGAATTCGCTCACTCCGGCCAGGCTTTGAGATTCCTCATCCAAAAATAGATCGATGACTCGCTGATGCGCAATCACCCGGTATTCCCGGGCCTCGAATTGACGGGCAGCCAGCACGATTTCGCGCAGAATTTCGTAGCACACGGTTTGCGGGGTTTTCACCTGAGCGCTGCCCTTGCAACAGGGGCAGGGTTCGCACAGCACATGGGCCAGACTTTCGCGCGTGCGCTTGCGGGTGAGTTCGATCAAACCCAGGGAGGTAAACCCGTTCACGGTAACCCGCGTGCGATCGCGGGACAGGGCTTTGCGAAACTCGGCCAGCACGGCCTCACGGTGCTCCGGATTATCCATGTCGATGAAATCGGCAATCACGATACCGCCCAGATTGCGCAAGCGTAATTGTCGGGCCATGGCTTGCGCCGCCTCCAGATTGGTGCGGAAGATGGTGTCATCAAAATTGCGTCCGCCCACGAATCCACCGGTATTTACGTCGATCGTGGTCATGGCTTCAGTCTGGTCGATGATGAGGTACCCTCCGGACTTCAAATCCACGCGCCGCGACAGGGCCTTTTCAATTTCCAGTTCCACGCCAAAGAGGTCGAACAGGGGGCGGGCGCCACTGTAATGTTCCAGAAGGGGGGCCGCCTGGGGATTGTAATGCCGGGAAAACTCCAGCAACTTGTGAAAGTTTTCCCGTGAATCCACCATGATGCGATCCGTATCCTCCATCACCAGATCGCGAATGACCCGTTGGGCCAGGCTCAGGTCCTGATACAGCAACTGGGGGCTGGCCACACCGTGGCAATGAGACTGGATATCGGACCAGCATTGCGTCAGGTATTCCAGATCGCGCTGCAATTCACGATCCGAAGTGGTTTCGGCCACGGTGCGCACGATGAACCCTCCGGTGGTGTGGGTGGGAATGAGACCTTGCAGACGTTCGCGCAACAGCTGGCGTTCCTCTTCGCTTTCGATCTTTTGCGACACGCCGATGTGATTTTCCTGTGGCAGATAAACCAGATAGCGCCCGGCAATGCTGATTTGGGTGGAGAGTCGTGCACCCTTGGTCCCGATAGGGTCCTTGGCCACCTGCACCAAGAGGGACTGCCCCTCGGCCAGGGTTTTTTCGATGGGGCGTTGGGACTCTTCAGAATTTCGCGGCGTCCAGATATCCGCTACGTGCAGGAAAGCCGCGCGCTCCAGGCCCAAATCGATGAAGGCGGATTGCATGCCGGGCAAAATGCGGGCCACCCGGCCCCAATAGATGTTTCCCACCAGGCCCCGGGCGCTGGCGCGTTCCACGTGTAACTCCTGGGGCACGCCCAATTCCATGATGGCTACCCGGGTTTCCTGGGGGGTGATGTTGACCAGGATCTGGTTGTTCACGCGTCTTCTCCTTCAGTGGGTGGGTTCAGGCACGATGATAGGGATGCCCCTGTAACAGGGAGTAACTGCGATACAGTTGCTCCGCCAGGAGAACGCGTACCAGGCCATGGGGCAGGGTCATGCGGGAGAGGGCCAGCAGCGCGTGACAGTCCTGCTTGATGCGTGGGTGCAGACCATCGGCACTGCCAATCAGAAAGCAGGGGCTTTGTGCCTGCTGCTGGTGCCGTTCCAGGGTTTGGGCCAACTCCTGGGTGGTCCACAGAGCCCCGCGTTCGTCCAGTGCATAGCGCACTTCCTGGGTGTGGAACTGCTGGCGCAAGCGCTGTGCTTCCAGTTCCAGAATCTGCTCGGTGTTGCGTCCGCTGGTGCGCGGTTCGGGCTTGACTTCCACGAGCTGCAAGCCCAGTTCCCGGGGTAGGCGCTGCAGATATTCCTGGGTGGCTTGCTGCACCCAGGCGGGCTGGCGGTGCCCCAAAGCCAGGATCCGGATTTTCAAGGGGAGCTTCCCGCAGGGCGCAAGGGACGTGGCATCAAGGGAGTGGATCGGGGTGGGTGGATGCCGGCACCAGAGCGTGGATGGGGGGACGTTGGGACAGGTAGCGGGTGCCTCCCCACAATTCATCCAGATTGAAATACTCTCGAATGCCGGGCTGCATGATGTGCACGATGACACTGCCCAGATCCACCAGAATCCATTCACCGCTGTGCAATCCCTCCAAGCCCTGAATGGGCACATGATGGGCACGCAGATGGTTTTCCACCCGATGCGCCAGGGCCCGCGTTTGGCGGTTGGACTTGGCACAGGCCAGCACCAGATAATCGCACAGCGTGGTCAGGTGACGCACATCCAGGACCTGAATGTCCTCTCCCTTGACCTCCTCCAGGGCCTGCACGACCTCATCCTTGACGCGTTGTGGTTCCATCGGATTCCTGCTGATAAAGATGATGCGTTTCAATATAGTCCAGGACGGCCTTGGGGAGCAACTCAGCCGTGCTCAGTCCTTGGCGTAACAGGGAGCGTATGTGGGTGGACGCAGCCGGGTGCAAGGGGGTCGACAGAGAAATAATCAATCCGGCGGGTGCTGCGCGCTCCTGGGCAGAAAGCGTCTGCAGGGTGCGCTGGCGCCAGTCCTGGGCCTGCAAGGGGGCAGGCCATTGGTGGGCGGCGGGGTCCTGTGGGGTGCGGGCTATCAGCACCACATGGCAAAGATCGAATACGGCCTGCCAGGCATGCCAACTGGGAAGGTTGCCAAAGGCGTCGGCCCCCAGGATCAGATACAAAGCCGCCGCCGAGCCATATTCCAGGCGCAGTTGGTGCAGGGTGTCTACCGTAAAGGTGGGGCCGGAACGTTCCACTTCCCGAGCGTCCACTTGCAGGAACGGATAAGCCTGGGCGGCCCGTTGCGCCATCTCAAGACGTTGCCCGGCCGTTGCCTGGGGTTGGCGTTGCCAGGGGTTGCCTGCGGGCAGGAGCAAAACCCGATCCAGTTGCAACTGCTCCCAGGCGGCGCAGGCCATGGCCAGATGGCCGGCATGGATGGGATCAAACGTCCCCCCCAAAAGACCCAGTTTGAGGGGCTTGGTCATCAGGTGCGAATTTGCCCGTTGCCCAGAACGATGAATTTTTGCGAGGTGAGCCCTTCCAGTCCTACGGGTCCGCGGGCATGCAGCTTGTCCGTGGAAATGCCGATCTCGGCACCCAGGCCATACTCAAAGCCATCTGCAAAGCGCGTGGAGGTATTGACCATGACCGAACTCGAGTCCACCTCCCGCAGGAAGCGATTGGCGTTGTTCCAGTCATTGGTCAAAATGGCGTCAGTGTGTTGCGAGCCGTAACGGGCAATATGATCCAGGGCGGCATCGAGGGAGGGGACGATGCGGATGGACAGGATGGGAGCCAGGTATTCGGTTGCCCAGTCCGCTTCGGTGGCGGGACGAACACCTTCGATCAGACGGCAGGTTGGTTCGTCACCGCGCAGTTCCACGCCCTTGAGCCTATAGCGTTGGGCCAACTCGGGCAGAACGCGCGCTGCGATATCCTGATGCACCAGCAGGGTTTCCATGGTGTTGCAGGTGCCATAGCGTTGGGTTTTGGCGTTTTCTGCCACACGAATGGCCATGGAAACCTCTGCGCTGGCATCGATGAAGGTATGGCAGATGCCGTCCAGGTGTTTGATGATGGGAATGCGTGCCTCACGGCTAATGCGCTCGATCAGGCCCTTGCCGCCCCGGGGCACGAGGACGTCCACGAATTCTGTGAGCGTGATCAGCGCGCCCACCGCGGCACGATCTGCAGTGGCCAGCACCTGCACGCACTCTGCCGGCAAGTTGGCCTGCGAAAGCCCCTCATGCATGGCCTGGGCAATGATCTGGTTGGAGCGCAGGGATTCCGACCCGCCCCGTAACAGACAGGCGTTCCCCGACTTGATGCACAGACCGGCCGCATCGGCAGTGACGTTGGGACGGGCTTCGTAGATGATGCCAACCACTCCCAGGGGAACGCGCATGCGTCCCACTTCGATGCCCGAGGGGCGCCGTGACAGGCCGGTAATTTCTCCCACAGGATCAGGCAGCAGTGCAATTTGCTCCAGTCCGGCGGCCATGGCGTTGATACTCTCCGGTGTCAGGGCAAGACGATCCAGAAAGGCACTGTCGGCATCCTGAGCGCGCGCCGCAGCCAAGTCGAGTCCATTGGCTACGAGCAAGGCGTCTTGGCGCCTGCGCAGGGATTGAGCGGCATTGTGCAAGGCCTGGTTTTTGGCGGCGGTGGAGGCCCGTGCCAGTTGACGCGAGGCGTTGCGGGCCTGTCGCCCCAGTGTTTGCAGAAGCTCTTGAATGGTTGGTTCGGTCATGAGGGTAAACCTTTAGGGGGGCGTTCACGAATCAGGCGTAATCCCAGTTCGAGGAGGGATTCCCAGGGGGGTCCATGGTCCACGCCCTTGATCATGCGATCGATGCGGGCACAGTGCAGGAGGGCTTTCTGGCAATTGCCCAGAGAGAGTGGGGGCTGCATCCGCTCCATCCATTGCTGGCGGGGGCCCCACACGCGGGCTTCTTTCCAGGCTTGGGTCAGGGGGCGTTGTTGCTGGCGCGCGCAGGCCAGCTGCAACAAGCCCCGCAAATCTTCGCTCAGGGTCCACAGGACCAGCGGCAGGGCCTGGTCTTCTGCCTGCAAACCCCGCAAACTGCGTACAAAGCGCGCCAAATCCTGAGTAAGCAGGGCTTCGGACAGGTCGTTGAGGCGGTGGCGGCCAACGGGCATGACGGCCTCCGCCACCTGCTGCAGACTCAGTGGACCGGGCGGGAACAACAAGCCCAGTTTTTGAATTTCCTGATGGGCGGCCAACAGGTTGCCTTCCACACACTGCACCAGAAATTCCAGCGCCTCCGGAGCAAGCCTCTGCTGCTGGCGTGATAGACGTTGGGTAATCCAGTGTGGCAGCTGGTCATGGTCAATGGTTTTGGCGTGGATCAGGGTGCCCTGCTTTTCCAGCGCCTTGAACCACGGGCTTTGCTGGGTGCGATAATCCAAAGCCGGCAGGGTGATCAGCAAGAGCACCTCGGGCACGCCCTCGAGGGCGCACCGCTCCAGAAATCGGGCCCCTTCGGTACCGGGCTTTCCCGAGGGAATGCGCAGCTCCACCAGTTTGCGGGGGCAAAACAGGGAGGGGCTTTGGCAGGACAACTGCAGGGCATTCCAGTCGAACCCGGCCTCCACGGTCCAGGCTTCCCGCTCGTCATAGCCTTGGGTTCGTGCTTGCTGGCGCAGTTGATCCACGGTTTCCAGGGCCAGTAAAGGTTCTTCCCCCAGCACGGTATAAAGGACTTGCAAGCCCCGCTGCAGATGGGTGTCCAGTTTGTCCGAGGGTAGTCGCATGGGGCTCAGGGCTCCGCCTTCACGGTGGGCTTGAGGGTCACGATGCGGTTGAGCATCTGGCGCACCAACTCGTGCTGCATCTCGCGAACCATGACCTGTTCTTCTGTGGTTTTGGCCAGAATCTGCACATCGTTATAGTTGAACAGCCGCGATACGGAGACATCGGTGGGATGGAGGATCTCGTTGCCGGCATTGTCGGTGGCCCGAAAATTGAGACGCGAATAAAGGGTGAACTGAGAGACGGTGCCCTGGGCATTGAGGGTAAGAATCTGTTTGGATCGGTTCAGAGGAGAGACGTACACGATGACGTCCGCCTTGTCGGGTTGTGGGACCAGGGTGAGTTGCCCCTCCTGGGTCAAGGCCGTACGAATTTCCCGCTCCAGATTGGGGTCGAGGCCACCGCTACTGAGAAAGAGGGTGTGAAATGGCGCATGTTGCGTGCCGCGCAGCTTGAAACCGCAGCCGCCCAGAAGGCTTGCGCAAAGCAGCAGGAGCACCAGCGCGCCCACGGATACAACAAACGCCCCTCGGGAGCGGGGGATGTTGAACGCCGTGTGGTGACCCGGCAAGGTGGCGCGCTGGGGCATGTCAGGAGGCCACGATGTTGATCAGGCGACCTGGAACCACGATGATTTTTCGCACGGTTTTGGCGGCCAGGTGTTTTTGCATCAGGGGGTCGGCCAAGGCCGCCTGCTCCAGGGCAGAACCTTCCAGCTGACTGCTCACTTGCAGCGAACCCCGCAATTTGCCGTTGATTTGCAGCATGAGGGTGATCTCCTCCCGGGCCAGTGCCTGGGGGTCGGGTTGCGGCCAGGGAGCGTCCAGAATGCTTGGTCCAAAGCCCAGGGACTGCCACAAGCTCTGAGCCAGGTGCGGGGTGATCGGGGCCAGCAAACGCAACAGGATGGACAGGCCTTCCTCCACCAGGTGATCATTCACCGCGCTGATTTTTTCCAGCGCGTTGAGCAGTTTCATCGTGGCTGACGCCACCGTGTTGAATTGCTGCTTGTCCAGATCGTAATTGGCCTGCTTTAACAGCGCGTGGATGTCATAGCGCACATGGGGCGTTTCCATCGGGCTTTGCAGGGCGCCCAACTGCCGGCGCGCTTTGAATTCGGCGGCGAAATGCCACACGCGGCGCAAGAAACGGTAAGCCCCCTGAACGCCGGCATCGGACCACTCCAGGGACTGCTCCGGCGGACTGGTAAAGATGATGAAAAAGCGGGCCGTGTCGGCGCCGTATTGATCGATCAGGGCTTGCGGGTCTACCGTATTGCCCTTCGATTTGGACATTTTGGCCCCGTCCTTCAACACCATGCCCTGGGTGAGCAGGTGCTTGAAGGGCTCGTCATGGGTGAGCAGACCCTCGTCACGCATCAGCTTGGTAAAAAAACGCGCGTACAGCAAATGCAGGATGGCGTGCTCGATTCCGCCCACATATTGGTCCACCGGCAACCAGTGGTTGGCACGCTGGTCCAGCATGGCCTGGCTCTGGTCGGGGCAGGCAAAGCGGGCAAAATACCAGGAGGACTCCACAAAGGTGTCCATGGTGTCGGTTTCGCGCGTGGCGCTGGCCGCACAACGGGGACAGGTGGTTTGATAAAACCCCGGATCTTTTTTGAGAGGGGAGCCCAGTCCTTCAAAGGTGACGGCCTCGGGCAGGACCACCGGTAAATCCTGCTCGGGAACCGGGACTTGTCCACACTGCGGACAATGAATGATGGGGATGGGGCAGCCCCAATAGCGCTGCCGGGAAATGCCCCAGTCGCGCAAGCGGTATTGGGTGTGGGGTTTGCCGCTATCCAGGGCCTGCAGGACGAGACCCATTTTTTCCCGGGCCGGGGCCGAGTGCAATCCGGAAAAATCTTCCGAATCAAACAGCACGCCATCTTCAGTGAAGGCGGCAGCAAGGGGAGCGTGGCTGGTGGGGGATGAAGGCGCAGCCTCGGCAGCGGTGGGAGCAATCACGGCCTTGATGGGCAGTCCATACTGCCGGGCGAATTCGAAATCCCGTGTGTCGTGGGCTGGTACGGCCATCACGGCGCCTTCTCCGTAGCCCATGAGCACATAATTGGCCACCCACACGGGCAACGGCTTGCCGGTCAGGGGATGGAGCACCCGCAGTCCGGTATCCATGCCTTTTTTGTCCTGGGTTGCCAGGTCGGCTTCGGCTACCCCCCCCTGGCGACAGGCGCGGATGAATTGGGCAAGCCCGGCATGCCCTTGTGCGGCTTCCAGGGCCAGGGGATGTTCCGGCGCGATAGCCACGTACGTGGCCCCGTATAGCGTATCGGCACGCGTGGTGAACACGGTCAGTGCCGTGTCGGGGGCGTGGGCCAGGGCAAAGCGGATCAGGGTTCCTGGCGAGCGTCCAATCCAGTTACGCTGCATGGTTTTGACCTGCTCGGGCCAGCCCTCCAGGGTGTCCAGATCGTTCAGCAGTTCCTCGGCATAGGCCGTGATGCGCAGATAGTACATGGGGATTTCTCGTTTCTCTACCAGTGCGCCAGAGCGCCAACCCCGTCCTTCGATGACTTGTTCGTTGGCCAGAACGGTTTGATCCACCGGATCCCAATTGACGGTGCCGGTTTTTTGGTAGATATCCCCCTTGTGGAACAGGCGTGTGAAGAGCCATTGCTCCCAGCGATAATAGTCCGGACGGCAGGTAGCCAGTTCCCGTTGCCAATCGACAGCCAGCCCCAAGGCCTTGAGCTGCCGTTTCATGGCTTCGATATTTTGGTAAGTCCATTGGGCCGGTGCCACCTGGTTTTGATGGGCGGCGTTCTCGGCCGGTAACCCAAAGGCATCCCAACCCATGGGCTGCAGGACGTTGAAGCCCTTCATGCGATGGCTGCGCGCCAGGACATCGCCGATGGTGTAGTTGCGCACATGCCCCATGTGCAACTTGCCGGAGGGGTAGGGAAACATGGAAAGACAATAATAGGTGGGGCGGGGGTCGTCTTCCCGGGCGCGGTAAGTGCCCTGTTCGTCCCATTCCTGTTGCAGGCGCGCTTCGATGTGTTGCGGGTTGTACTGATCGTCCATGATGGCATCTGAAGAATAAACCGGAATTATACCCCGATGCCAGGGCAAACCCGGAGTGGGCTCTCGTATAATGTAGGGGGACTCTATCTTCGGTGGTTTTCATGAATGCTGGATTGCTTGATGGACTAAATGCGGAACAACTGGCGGCGGTTACTCTGCCCCAGGAATCAGCACTGATTCTGGCGGGTGCCGGAAGCGGTAAAACCCGGGTGTTGACCACCCGCATGGCCTGGTTGATTCAAACCGGGCGGGTAACACCCATGGGCGTGCTGGCGGTTACTTTCACTAACAAGGCGGCGCGCGAAATGCTGGCGCGTCTATCGGCCCTGTTGCCCATCAATACCCGGGGCATGTGGGTGGGAACCTTCCATGGCCTGTGTCACCGCCTGTTACGGACCCATGCCCAGGAAGCCCGCCTGCCCGCACAGTTTCAGATTCTCGACGGACAGGATCAGTTGTCGGCCATCAAGCGTTTGATGCGCGCCCAGCAAGTGGATGAAACCCGATATCCGGCCCGGCAGACCCAGCAATTCATCAACGCCCAAAAGGAAGCCGGTCAACGTCCGGCTCAGGTGGAAGCCTTTGATGCGCGCACCCGCGCCTTGCGCGACCTGTACGTGGGCTACGAGGCGCAATGTCAGAAGGAAGGGGTGGTGGATTTTGCCGAATTATTGCTGCGCA
Organism: Ferrovaceae bacterium; assembly: GCA_027449685.1. GTDB lineage: Bacteria > Pseudomonadota > Gammaproteobacteria > Burkholderiales > Ferrovaceae > JAJZHV01. The sequence goes on from DAIDLC010000007.1 coordinate 102,131, forward strand.
GCGTGGAATTGCTGCGCAGCAACGAAGTGCTGCGGCTGCACTATCGTGCGCGCTTCATCCATATTCTGGTGGATGAGTTTCAGGATACCAACCGCTTGCAGTACCAGTGGCTCAAACTTCTGGCTGCACCTGAGCATGCCGTGTTTGCCGTGGGCGACGATGACCAGTCCATTTATGGCTTTCGTGGGGCTGAGGTGGGTAATATGCGGGACTTCGAACGGGAATTTGCGCTTGAACGGGTCATCCGTCTGGAGCAAAACTACCGCTCCTTCGGCAACATCCTGGATGCAGCCAATGCGCTGATTCGCCACAACCAGGGGCGCTTGGGAAAAAATCTCTGGACCCGGGCTGGGGCCGGTCAACCGGTGCGAGTGTACGAAGCGTTCAACGATGGGGAAGAGGCCCGCTTTGTGGTGGAAGAAGCGCGCGCCTTGATGGCCGAGGGCCTGCCCTTGTCCCAAATAGCGCTGCTGTATCGCTCCAATGCCCAGTCACGTGTTCTGGAGCATGCCCTCTTCGCGGCTGGAATCGGCTATCGGGTGTATGGTGGGCAGCGTTTCTTCGAACGCCTGGAAATCAAGCAGGCCATGGCCTATTTGCGCCTGGCCGCTCATGGGGAAGAAGAGGGCGCATTTTTGCGGGTCGTCAATTTTCCTCCTCGCGGAGTAGGCACACGTTCCCTGGAGTTGCTGCAAAGTACGGCCCGGGAGCAGGGCAGCAGCCTGTATCAGGCGGCGCGTCAAAGCACCTTGACCGGCAAGGCTGGCGCAGGAATGAGCGCCTTCCTTGCCTGCATCGAACGCCTCAAAGAGGCGGCCTCGGCGCTGCCCTTGGCCGAGTTGGTGGCCACGTTGCTGCAGGAAAGCGGCTTGCTGGCCCACTATCGGGCCGATCGGGAGGGTGCGGATCGGGTGGAGAATCTGGAGGAGCTGGTGGCTGCGGCCGCCAGCTTCGAGCATGAATCGGAACTGAGCGATTTGCAGGCCTTTTTATCCCACGCCAGTCTGGAATCTGGCGAACACGAAGCCGCGCCGGGCCTGGATGCGCTGCAACTGATGACGGTCCATGCGGCCAAGGGGCTGGAGTTTCAGGCGGTCTTTGTGTGCGGCCTGGAGGAAGGGCTGTTTCCTCATGAAAACGCCTTGACTCAATCCGATGGCCTGGAGGAGGAACGGCGTTTGATGTATGTGGCCATTACCCGGGCTCGGGACCGCCTGTATCTCACGCGCGCCCAAAGCCGCATGCTGCATGGGCAGGTCCGATACGGGCTGCGTTCGCGCTTCATCGATGAAATCCCTCCAGCCTTGTGCCGCTGGTTGTCACCCTCTGCAAAATCTTCCATGCCGCGCCGCCTGCTGAACCAGCCGACGGGGGACCTGCCCCAGCCAGCTGTCCAGGCCGTTTCCCCGGCGCCGGCTCTCGGCCTGCCTTTTTTCATGGGGCAAGCTGTGCGCCACGAAAAGTTTGGCTATGGGGTGGTGTTGCAATGCGAAGGAGGGGGCGGGGATGCGCGCGTGCAAGTGAATTTTCGTGATGTGGGCGTCAAGTGGCTGGCATTGGGGTATGCGCGACTGGTGGCGCAGTAAAACCAGGCGCGGGTTTGCCGCATTGCGAGATAACTTCTGGTAGAATACCCCGGTTAAGACCCCAAAGGGTTGCGATTCGTCCAAAAGGAAAGAGGTCCCTAAATGAAAAAGACGTTGCTGGTGTTGCTGTTGCTGAGCATGGGTTCGACGGCGTGGGCGGTTCAGGGAGATGCTGAAAAGGGCAAACAAATCGCCAGTTCGGTATGTTTTGCCTGCCATGGTTTGGACGGCGTCAGCCCGATTCCAACCCAGCCACACTTGGCCGCACAATTGCCTGACTATATTGTCAAGCAGTTGAGCAACATGAAGTCCATCAACGGGGCCCCTCCCCTGCGCAACAACCCCATCATGTCCGGGATTGTAGCGTCCATGACCGATGCGGACATGCGCAATGTGGCCGCCTGGTATGCAGCACAACCACCCAAGCGCTCCCAGGCCACCGATCCCCAACTGGTTGCCGTGGGTGAAAAGCTTTGGCGCGGTGGTGAGGCGGATCGCGGTGTGCCGGCCTGTGCCGGTTGTCATGGTCCAACGGGAAGTGGCATTCCGGCCCTGTATCCCCGTTTGTCCGGGCAATATCAGGAATACACCGAAGCCCAGTTGCAGCATTTCAAAAATGGAACCCGAGCCAACGATCCGGCGGCCATCATGCGCACCATTGCGCATCGCCTGAGTAACGAAGAGATCAAGGCCCTGGCAGATTACACGGCAGGATTGCGTTAATCAGCTTCCGCTCAGAGCTCATGCCAGGCCCCTTTCCCCGTCGTTATGCTGGCTATGCGGCGCTGGGCGTGTGGGCGCTGCTCACGCTGCTGGTGTTGAGCCACCTGCCCTTTGGGTTGGATGAGGGCGGGGCCAAGGCCTTGGTGCTGGACTGGTCCATTGGCGATCAGGTGGCCAATTCCGTGGTTACCTTGGGCGCTCCGGATGTGCGAGCCCTGTTGTGGTTACCATTGGGCTACCTGTGGCCGGGCCAGGTCTTTGCCGCCAAGGTATTCCTGACCGGAGTACTGGCGGCCAGTGCCTATGGGCTCTACTGTTGGCGCAATCTGCACGCCTCGGACGAAGTGTCCTTGCTGGCCACCGGGTTGCTGCTGATTGCCCCACTCACCTTGCAGCAACTGGATGCCCTGGCCCCAGGGGTGGTCCTGCTGGCTCTGTTTGTGGCGGGTTTTTGGCTGGATCGGGCTTATCGTCAAACACCCCGTATCTTCGGAGGGCTATTCTTCGCCCAGTTACTGGTGTGTGCCTTCAGTGTCAGCCTGCACCCGGCAGGACTGGCCTATCCCCTGGCGCTGTTCTGGTCCTGGCGCACCCAGCCCCTGGATGCCACGCGCCAGCGACATTTTTACGTGGGCATCGCGCTGCTGACTGCCCTGGCGCTATTGCTCTCCTTGGGCTGGCAGGACCTGGGCGGCTGGCACAATCCCCTCACGCAATTACCGTCCTTGTTCTGGGGCGAAGACGTGCTGGCCACCGAGGTGGAAGTCCAAACCTGGATTCAGGGCCTGATTCTGGCCGCTGCACTGGGGGCTCTTCTGGTGGCGCGACGTGCTGTCCTCTGGGGTGATTTGGGGGGGCGTACCTTGTGGCTGGGGGTGGTGTTGGGGGTGGCCGAAAGCGACGGAACCTGGCTGTTCCTCTCGCTAGTTTTGTTTTTGTATGAAGGTTTTGCCTGGATGCTGCAACCGCGCGCACTGTGGGCCGGGCGCGGGTTCATGGCGCAACGCGGCTGGTTGCTGGTGCTGTTGTTGCTGATGGCAACCGTGAGCTTGCGTTTGGATCGCCAATGGTTTGATCAAAATCGCAACCAGATTTTTTCACAACGCGATCTGCTCATCAAAACCTTTGCCGATGATGTGGAACATTTGCGGCGCGTGGCCGACGATGCCGGGAAACCCATGCCGCGGCTGCGCGTGGCCAGCCAATGGCCGGCGCGCACCATGATTGCCTGTCGTTGCGATGCCTTGCCACTGCCCCCTGTGGCCAAGGATCCCGGTACCCAAAAAGCTCTGCTACGGGGCCTGACCCATTTGCTGCTGGTGCCCAGCGCTACCCAAAATCTGGGTTTGACCCAGAACTTGGCCCTTCTGGGCTCTGATCTGGAAACCGTGACGCTGCAACCGGGGGGGGTGATCCTGGCTGTTACCCGTCCAGACTTGGCACCCGCCTTGCCGCAACCAGCGCTCGATCAACCCCCGCCTCCGTCCGGGGCGTCAGTACCCGACCCTTCCTCATCGCCCCTCCCGGTTGTTCCGGCGCAACCCGTTGTACCAGCCACTCCTGCACCCTCCGGCCCATCCGCCTCACCCCCCACAGGGGCCAAGCCATGAAGATTCCTCTGCGCGAGGCCTTGGTGTATCTGGTGGTGACTTGTAGTTCCCTGTTTTTGACGGCGTATACCGTGCATATGCTGGTGGGGGGAATGGTGCCTCCCGAAACCGAATACCGCCTGATGGGTGGTGCCTGTCTGCTGGTGGGCGGTGCCATCGCTTATATGGCTTGGGACGTGATCAAGCGCCGCCGCTGAGGGTGCCCCAGGACTCCGGCGTTGGGGAGATTTTGCGCGCTTGAATGTCCAGGCGCCTATGAAGGTAAAACCTCAGGACTCCAGCGGTTTGTAGAGGTTTTGCAGGGCCTGATACTCTTGTTCCAGTGCAAATTGCCCCTTGTGAAACACAAACTGCAGCCGCCGCCCGGTGCTGTCTAACCCGGTCAAACCAAACGAGCGCCCGGAAAAGTCCCGATAGAGTTTGATATTTTTCATCAGAGTGATGCGCTGACCATTGCGCAGTAGCAAGGTGGCCTGTTGGCGCGTGGCTTCGATGCCGACGGGAGAGGAAGGCAACAGCATCAGACGCGTTTTTAGCACGCGATTGGCCCCGGCAATCAGGAAAAAACTGGCCAGAAACACCAGCAGATAGGTTAGATTGCTGTTGTCCGCGTACCAGGCATTGGCGGCAAAGGCCAATAAGGCCGTCACAGTGGGTATGTACAAGAGCAAATCCCACAGCATGCCCTGATGATCCTGTTTGAGTGAGCAGGTTTTAGCCATATTGAACACGTCTTGAAGGGTTGCAGCGGCCCACAAGGGTTGTTCTGTGGGCTGTGCTTTGGTCAGGCATCTGGAGGGTACACCAAGGCGTCTAATTGGCCGCTGTTGCGGCGGTCCGCTGGGGCAAAACCGACTGGATGGCGCTTTCCATTTCTCGGTAGAGCATGGGGCCCGGCTGCTGGTAGCGCACGATTCCCTTGCCATCGATGGCAAAGGTCCAGGGGTCTCCCATCACCTGATAGGCCTTGAAGGCCTCGGGGTTTTCGTATTGATCCATATGTAAAAACAACACCTGCCCCTGATATTTGTCCAGCAGGGATTTGGTGATTTGCAGCTGGCGGTCGCAAATGGAGCAATGTCCTGGGGTGGCAAACTCCAGCAAAATGGGTTTGCCCGTGGCCAGTGCTTTGTCCAGCGAGTATTGATACATGCGCTCGTCCGGTTGGCGATAGGTGGTGATGCGGGTCATGTCACCGCCCACATCAGCCAGGGTTTTGGTGGGCAGACGTGGGGCCACGGAACCCAGGCCCAGTTCCGACCCGCCGGGCGGACGGTTGCAGCCCGCCAGAGATGCGCTGAGCAGCAGTCCTACAAAAACCCGTGACAAATGGTGGTTTGCCATGAACTCAGACGCCCTTTTTCCCGGTTTTGAAGATGTTGTAGCCCCAGATGATATTGGCCAGCAGCACCAGGGTACCAAAAAAACCGACCCCCGCCATGAGGTGGGTGACGGTCGCCTCTACTTCCGGTCCGGGGTCGTAGCCACCGATGACCCCGGCCGTGGAAAACAGAATGACCATGCCCATCAGTCCGATATTATGCATCCAGAAATGGACCTTGACGAGCTTCATGCTGTAGATGGGGCGATTCACCAAACGCGGAATGAAATAGTAGATGGCCCCAAAAATGGCCATTTCCACCCAGCCCAACAGGTTGATATGGCCGTGGGCCAACAGGATCAGCTTGCCATGGGGGGCGGTATCCACAAACATGCGAAACAGGGGAACCCCCCCCATGATGGCCCCCCAGGAAAATCCGATGATGGCGTAGGTAATGCAGGCATACACGAACAAGAGGGTGAATTTGGTGTACTCGTGATCCAGAATGCCAGGGTGCAGGGGTTGTTGTTCGGTAGCCATTACTCAGGGTCTCTCGTTATTGGGTTTCATTGCATCTTGGCGCAGGTCGTGGCGTTCGGCCTTCCACGTATCGGGGGCCCAGATCTTGACCATTTCATCCACAAATCCTGAGCGTTCCGGCATGGGCAGTTCGGCGTCGGGCGATCCCTGGGTGGCCTTCAATTCGGACAGAAATACCGCCATGTCGTGCAGCTCGGCGTCGGGCAGTCCAGCTACGTAGGCCGCTTCCTTGTTCAGACCATGATCCACCGTTTTGGTTTCGTAGGTGGCTTCAGGCTTTTTGAGAAAATTGATCAGGTAGTCCAGGGAGCGTTTGGAACCCACGCCGTCCAGGGTTACTCCATGGTTGGTGCCATTGCGCAGGGCCCGATGACAATCAGTGCAGCCCCGGTCGCGGAACAACTCGGAACCATGTTTGCCGATAGGGGTGAAATCGAAGGTGGTGGTGGCAGGATACATGGGGTGATTGAGGCGAGAGCGATAGATTTCCAGCATGACAAAGCTCAGTACGGCAAACAACAGGAGTAATGCCACGATACCAAACAAAATCTTCTCGCCAAGCTTGAGTTGGCTGATTTTCATGTAATTTCCTTCGCGAGGTACACCGGGACGATCCGTGCTTTTTGGGTGTTACAAGTTAAAAACAAAACCCGCGCACCAGAGGGCGCGCGGGTTTGGGTAGATCCTGAATGAAAAAACGGGCGCGCTTAGTGCGTGGTGTTGGGGACGTGCGTGTTCCCTTCGGTGGTGCGTGGGGCCGTGGCCAGGAACGCGGCGACGTTGTTGATGTCGTCATCCGTGAGGTTCTTGGCAATGGCGCGCATCATGCCGTAGGGGTCATTGGCGCGGCTGGCGTCCCGCCAGTTATGTAACTGGTTGACTAGATATGTATATTTCTGTTCGCCAATGACGGGGAACATGGGCGCTGCGCCACGACCATTGTAACCATGGCAGGACTGACAGGCAGATACCTTTCCATAAATGCCGTACTTGACGATGACCTGACCGAGGTATTTTTCACCCACGGGCTGTCCGCCTTCCTTGATGGCCTTCAGGTCAGAGATTTCTGTGGGCGCCAAGGGCAGGGAATTGACATAGGCCGCCACATCCCGCTTGTCTTGTTCGTTCAACTGCTGGGCAAACATGGGCATGACTGCTCCTGCACCGGAAGGCGTGCGGCGGCCCTCGGCGAGGTCGGTGAGTTGCTTGACGATGTAGGGATAACCCAGATTGTTAAGGCGGGGTGCGCCCATGGCTTCGGTTCCCCAGCCAGTGGGACCATGGCAGGTCATGCAGGCTGGCGCTGCGCCCTTGCCTTCCGTGAAAATTTTCTTGCCATTGGCGATATCACCGCCCATTTGCCCTTCTTCGCTTGCAAGCACTGCAGTGCTCGTCAACATGGACGCAAGCGTCAACCCTAACGAAATCCTGATCATTGTGTTTTTCATGTACCCCCCTCCGGAATGGCTTATTGTGATATACCGTGGCCAATCAAATGTGTGCGGTCCCGTTTTTGCGATCTGATGTCGATAAACAGTTACGCCCCCCGTGCTGCGCGTTTCGGCTTTATGCCAGGCGCAAAATCAATACCTCGGCGCGCCAGCAAACCGTGCGTGTGTCGAAGTCTATCATGCTTTTTTTAATTCGCAAATTCCCGCTCGCTTTTTTTGTCATACATCAAGATTCCTTACGGGGGGTGTAGCACGGATTCTTTGTCGGGTGTTGCGTAAAAAAATGCGTCAAAGGTTTGACAAGGCGGTTTTATGGGTGATACGCTTTACTTCGTGGTCTGTCGAGCGTCTCTTGGACGGCATCTCGTTGGCCATTGGTTCAGTCTTGTTGTATGGTCAACACAATCCAAAGTGTGCGCGGAACACCGTTCACGAAAACAAACGATCTGGAGGGGGTTACAACATGGAAGACAATATCAAACAATCACGTCGTCAATTGCTGAAAATGGGCACCATTGCCCTGGTCGCAGCGCCAATGGTGGGCTTTACCACCTCCGCTTTTGCCACACAAAATGCGGGTGTTCGTGCAGCGTTGAAGTTTCAAACCCATCCCAATGGCGAGAAGCAATGCAACAAATGCATGAACTTCATCCCGAACAAAGACAAGCCCAATGATCCCGGTGCAATTCACGGGTGCAAACTGTATCCCGGAGACGATGAAATCGTTCCGAACGGATACTGCAATGGCTTCGTTGCTAAACCCAAATAATTCAAAAAGTTCGTTTTAAGTACGAAAAGGTGCCTTCGGGCACCTTTTCGTGCCTTTGGTGCTGATGGAACGTTGGTGGGTCGTCACCGCAAGGTTTGACGGCCCCTTGTAGTGTCTGTTTGCGCCCAGGCTGGACTTGGTCCAGCCCTTATGGGGGTCGTCCCCATGGTTGCGGTGGCCTGTGGGGTGCTTGTGAGGTAGGGCACACCCAGGCCAGGAGTGGCTGGCTTTTCCTCTCAAGAGGCAGGGTTTGGCACACCAGCAGGCTGGAACGGGCGGTGGATTCCGGGACTACAGGTTTGAGGATTAGATAGCAGGTACTGACAAGCATCAGGAAAGGCCAATTGCCACGGGGTTGCAGCGCCCGCGGTGTTGTCGTGGTCGTCCCGCCTTGGGACGATTGGGGATTACTTTTACTTCTGAGCGGGTGCATGGAATGAACGTGTGCATAAAGAAACTGATGGTCTGGTTGTCCCTTTGGGCCCTGGTGGGTTCGGCCCTGGCGGAACCTTTTGCGCCGGGCGGAGCGATTGGCTCCCAAACGGATGATGGATACAACGCCTTGGGGCCAGTGGTGGAACAGCCCTTCGAATTTCCACACAACGTCCATGCGGGGCAGATGGGGATCAACTGCATGTACTGTCACACCTATGCGCGTCGCAGTGCGGTGTCGGGCATTCCCCGCCTGGACAAATGCATGGGGTGTCACAAGTTGATCGAGTCGGTCAAAGACAAACCGCGCATCAAAAAGCTCTTCGAATATTGGGACAAGAAAGAGCCCATTCCCTGGAAGAAAGTCCATGACCTGCCAGATTTCGTGCGTTTCAACCACGAGCGGCACATTCAGCGCTTTTATTTCCGGGAAAAACGTTCGATTCGGGAAACCTGTGGTTACTGCCATGGTGACGTGGCCTCCATGACGACGGCACGCCGGGTGAAGGCCTTGTCCATGGGATGGTGTATCAGCTGCCACCAAAAAGAACACCTGGAAAACGCCAGCACGACCAAAACCAGCAATGGTCCGAACGACTGCTGGCAATGCCACAAGTAATCCAGTTCAGAATCTAGGGGGATGGTATGAGTAGTCGTATATTGGATCGCCGCGATTTTTTACGCGTGTTAGGTATCGGAGGAGCGGCCGCCACCCTGGCGGGTTGTGGCAATACCTCCATAGAATCCGGCAAGGAACTGGTCATGTCCTATGTCCAGCCGGAGGACTTCGTGGTGCCGGGGGTGGGGGTGTACTACGCTTCCACCTGCACGCAATGTGGTTCGGGCTGTGGCATCATGGGACGCGTGCGCGAAGGGCGGATTTTGAAGCTCGAAGGCAACCCCCAATCGCTCATCAGTGCCGGCAAAATTTGTGGTCTGGGACAGGCGGGGGTGCAGGTGCACTACAACCCGGACCGCCTGAGAACGCCCCTGATGCGGGAAGGCGATACCTTGAAGCCCGTGTCCTGGGAGAAGGCCCAGGCGTCCCTGAACAGCCGTTTGGGCCCTGCCAGCACCCTGGCAGGCAATCAGATCGCTTTTCTCACGGGGGAAATCAGCGGGCACCAAAAAGTCATGGTGGAAGCCCTGCTGGAATCCTTCGGCTCCGACAACCATGTCGTCTACGATGCGCTCTCTACCGTTACGGGACGCGCAGCCAGTAAAGCGGTCATCGGCGAGTCATTACCGGTCCTGAAAATCGACCAGGCGCGCATGATTCTCTCCTTTGGCAATGATTTTCTGGGGTCTGGGGTCTCGCCGGTGTACATGGCGGCCCAATACGCGCGTTTTCGCAAGGCGCCACGTGGCACGCTGGTGCAAATCGAACCGCGCATGACCCTTACCGGAGCCAACGCAGATCGCTGGTACGCCATCAAGCCGGGCACTGAGGGAGTCTTCGCTCTCGGCTTGGCCCATGCCTTGCTGGCGCACGAAAGCTATGCCCACAGCTTGCCGGCAGAGTTGGAAGCGGCACTCAAACCCTACGACAAAGACACGGTCAGCGAAGTCACCGGAGTCCATGCGGAGGCTATCCCTCACCTGGCAGGCATGTTATGGGAAAAAAGTCCCAGTCTGGTGCTCTCCGGCCCTTCGGCGGAAGGCCATGTACGGGGCTTCAATAACGCGGCGGCCATCCAGTTGCTCAACCTGATTCTGAACAACCGCGGAAGGTCCCTGCTGGGTTCGGCTGTGCACCCGTTCCCGCAACTGGTCTCGGCCACAGGTTCCTACAGCGCGCTAGTCAAGCTCAACCAGGATATGTCTGCTGGGCGCGTGCAGACCTTGCTGCTGGTGGGAACCAACCCCGTGTTTACTGCCCCGACGTTCCTGCCCTTCGCCAATAATCTGAGCAAGGTGCCCTTCAAGGTGGCCTTCGTTACCCAACTGGACGAAACCGCCCACCAGTGCGATCTGGTACTGCCCCTGCTCTCGCCCTTGGAAGACTTTGGCACGCATGTGGCGTCCTATCAACCCTCGGGGGTTGAAGTCCAAATCCAGCAACCACTGATGGAAAAGCTCTACCCCGAAACACGGGGGTTTGGCGATATCTTGCTGGAACTGGTCAAACTGCGTCGGCCCGAGGTGTACAAGGCGTTCCCCGACTATTACAGCTACCTGAAAACGGCGGTGACCAAAGCAAAACCCGTTTTCAAGGCCACTACCGGGGACGACGAATTCTGGGAAGACGCACTACGTTCCGGGGTTTTGCGTCTGGATCTGCCAGCTGCGGCCCTGGAGTCCAAGGAAGGGGCCTCCGTGGTACAAGTGGACACGCCCCGGGTGCTCGATACCGACGTGCACTATCCCTTCTTTTTCGTGCCTTCGGTGCGCGCGGACTTGCGCGATGGCCGCCACGCCAACTTGCCTTGGTTGCAGGAGTCGCCCGATCCTTTAACCACCGTGGTTTGGGATTCCTGGGTGGACATTCACCCCAAAACGGCCAACGAAATGCAGATTCGCGAGGGCGATATTCTGGAAGTCCAGTCGGCTACCGGGTCGATGCGGGCCAAGGCCTACCTGTTTCCGGGTATTCAGCCGGACACGGTGTCCATGCCCCTGGGGCAGGGGCATACGGCCTATGGCCGCTATGCCGACGGCATGGGGGTGAATCCGTTCAAGCTGTTTGACCCCATGTTTGATGAAAAAACCGGCGAGCTGGCCCTGTATGCCACGCGCGTCATCATCAAGAAGACGGGAGAAAATGCCCTTGTGGTGAAGGATGAGGGCCCCACCAGCTTGCAGCAAAACCGCAAACTGGTAGCCACCATCGGGGCGGATCAGGCGCAACTGGCCAAGGAGAACGCACATGTCACTGAGTAATCTCATCAAGAACTGGTCCTCTCTGCGGGTCCGCCGCCCCTATGAGGGGCAATACAAGGGCAAGGACTACAAGTGGGCCATGGTCATCGACCTGGATGCCTGCACGGGGTGCAATGCCTGCACCACCGCCTGCTATGCAGAGAACAACCTGCCCGTGGTGGGCAAGGAATCCTTTGCCAAGGGGCAGGCCATGCACTGGATTCGCATCGAACGCTATTGGGGTCCGGGAGACCACATGACCGAGGAGTTCCCTCAACGGGGTGCCCAGTTTCTGCCCATGCTTTGTCAACAGTGTGAAGCCGCACCCTGCGAAGTGGTTTGTCCGGTGGGGGCCACCCATCACACGCCCGATGGTCTCAATTCCCAGGTCTATAACCGCTGTATCGGTTCGCGCTACTGCTCGGCCAACTGTCCCTACAAGGTGCGTTATTTCAATTGGTGGCAGTATCCGGAGCGAGCCTGGCCCAACCCTCTGGAATTGCAGCTCAATCCCGATGTTACGGTGCGCAGCAAGGGGGTTATGGAAAAATGCACCTTCTGCGTGCAGCGCTTGACGGAAGCCAAAAACCGGGCCCGTACCGAAAACCGCCTGGTGGCCGATGGGGAAGTCACCACGGCGTGCGCCCAGGCCTGCCCCACCTCTGCCATTACCTTCGGCAATCTGGCCAACGAAAAATCCACCGTGGCAAAAATGTGGCAGGCGCACCAAATCAAGCTGGCCAGCGATGTGCAGGAGAAGGACGACACGGTGCGCGGTTACCGGATTTTTGAAGACTTGAGAACCTACCCCTCCATCGTCTATCTGGAGCAGGTGCGTGATCTCGAGGCGTAACCCGCTACAGCACGCCTTCGCTTAAACAGGACCTTCTGGATTCTAAAATTGGAACCTCTAGCATGATTCATACAACTGACGAAAGAGACATTGAAGTCGAGCGAAGATTTGTTCCCAAGGCCAAGGACATCAACGATGAAATTGCCTGGGCCCAGATCAACAAGGACGTTCTGCGCAGTATGGAACGCCCGCGCATGATGTACTGGGTGATTTTCCTGGCCTCGCTGGCCCTGTTTTCCTTCGGGGTCTATTGCGAAGTGCGGCAATATCAGAGTGGCTTGGGAATGGCCGATCTGGAAAATCCGCAAGTCTGGGGGCTGTATATCGCCACCTTCATCTTCTGGATCGGGATGAGCCACTCGGGCACGTTGCTGTCGGCCATTTTGCACATCATGCATGCGGATTGGCGCAAACCCATCTACCGCTTTGCGGAGGCCATGACCACCTTTTCTCTCATGACCGCAGGATTGTTCGTGCTGGTGCATCTGGGACGGGTTTGGCAGTTTTATTATGTGGTGGCCTACCCCAACGAGCGCTGGACCTGGCCTAACTTCAATTCCCCGTTGGTGTGGGATGCCACGGCCATCGGCACCTATCTGACTTCCTCCATCGTCTTCCTGTATTTCGGGATGATTCCGGATCTGGCGATTTGCAGGGACAATGCCAAGGGGTTTCGGCGCAAGTTTTATTGGTTGCTGTCCCTGGGATGGCAAGGGACGGACCGGCAATGGGCCAATTTTCGTGTAACCTACCTGACGGTGGCCTGTTTTCTGATTCCCCTGGCCGTTTCGGTGCACTCCATCGTGGCCACAGACTTTGCCGTATCCCAGCAACCGGGCTGGCATATCACCTCCTTCCCGCCCTACTTTGTGGCTGGAGCGCTGTATTCCGGGTGTGCTGCCATCATTACCCTGTTCATCATCCTGCGCTACGTGTTCCGCTTTGAAGAATACATGACCATGCCGATTCTGGATAAAACCTGCCGGCTAACCTTTGCCATTGCCATGGTGTGGACCTACCTGAACCTCATCGAATACGCTTCGGTGTGGTACGGATCGGACCCCTACGCCAAGGAAACCCTGATCTTCCGGGCAACTGGCACCTACGCGCCGTACTGGTGGGCCATGAATTTCCTTGGTTCCGTGGTGCCCTTTGCCCTGGCGTTCAAATCCTTGCGTAACCACATTCCCACCATGATGGTGGTGTCCCTGCTGCTCAATCTGGGCATGTGGCTGGAACGCTTCATGATCGTAACCCCCACCTTTGCCCATGGTTACTATCCCTGGACCTGGACCGGCAACTGGTGGCCCAGCTGGATTCAATGGGGCATCGTGGCGGGTAGTTTTGGCTGGTTTACCATGCTGTTCATGTTGTTCTGCAAAATTTTCCCGGCTGTTTCCATGTATGAAGTGAAGGAAATGGTTTATCACCGCTTCATGGCACGTAAGGCGAGGGCATCATGAGCAAGGCACATACTTTAGCGTTGTACAGCGATTTCGAAGAAGCCGGACGCGCCATACAGGAGCTCAAGTCGGCTAATTTGCAGGGGTTCAAGATGGATGACGTGATCCTCAAGTCCCCCATCGAACACCCCGAACTGTCCGAGATGCTTGGCAGTCGACCGGTGTATGTGCAGTTTTTTACACTGGCTGGAGCGGTGTTGGGCAGCAGCATCGGGTTTACCCTGATTGCCTCGGCCCAGGCCAACTTTCTGGTGCAAATTCGCGGGGGGCGCCCGATCGTGCCGCTCCCCCCCGATCTGGTGATTACCTATGAGTTGTTCATTCTGATTGGTGTATTCATGACGGTTCTGGGCTGTTTCATTGGCTGGAAACTGCCGGGTAATCGCAGCCCCATTTACAACACCAGTATCTCGGAAGACAAGGTGGGCATACTGGTCAAGGCGGAAGCCCAGACCATTCCACAAATCAACGAAATCTTCAACCGCCATCAGCCACTGGAAATCATTGGGGAGCAGGGACGATGAAATCAACTCGCTGGATAGTTATCTTGGCACTGCTCCCATCGCTGGCCATGGCTTGGCCCTGGAGCAAGGACATGGCCAATCAGATCAGCATCAAACCCGAAGAAGGCCCAGATTCGGTGCGAGCCTTTCCGCAACGCTCCGTGCCCATGGAGGGGACCAAGACCACGCCGTATATTCATGATCATGATGCGGCCATGAAATTGCCCAATCCCAATCCGGCCACGCCGGAATCCATTGCCCGTGGCAAGGCCATGTTCGAAATCTACTGCGTTCCCTGCCATGGCACCTCGGGAACCGGGGATGGCCTGGTGGGGGCCAAGCTGATCGTACGCCCCTTCGATCTCACGGCCGATCGCGTGCAGAAGGAAATGCCGGAAGGCTACATCTTTGCCCATGTCACCTTTGGGGGGGCGCTGATGCCTTCCTATGGCAACGACATGTACCCCTCCGAGCGCTGGGATCTGGTGAACTACGTTCGCCACGGCCTGAAATCCGAGCAAGCCACGGCCATGGGCGCCAAGTAAAAAGGAAACAATCATGATCTCGTTTGCAAGTTGGTCTGTACTGACCGTGGATTTTCTGGTGGTGTTGCACCTGTCGCTGGCAGGAGTCACCCTGGCCGCATTGCTGCATCTGGTCAACGCCCGCTGGCGTTTTGATATCCGGCTGATCTCGGTCGCGTTTTTTTCCCTCTTTCCTCTGGCTTTCATTCTGTTGCTGATTTTACTGTTTGGCGGCAGCATGACTTTTCCCTGGGTGGGGTCCTTCGAAAAATTGCCGCGCTGGAACAATCTGGGGTTTCTGGCAGTACGCGAAATCCTGGGGTTTCTGGCGGTGGGTACGCTGTATGGCCTGTTTATCCGCTATCAGGCCAAATCCGAACAATCCCCCGCCGACATGCACAGCTTTCGCATCGTGGCCATGCTCATTCCCTTTGCCCATGTTCTGTTTTGCACCATGGTGGCCTGGGATTTCGAGATGACGCTGTTGCCTGATTGGGAAAGCTCCATTTATGCCATGTATCACTTCGTGAGTGCCTTCGGCATGTTCCTTGCCGTGTTGGTGCTCAGCCTGTATGCGCTGGACAAGTCCGGGGCATTCCTGCAGAAGCCGGGCGAATACTTGTACAACTACATCGCCCAAATGATGCTGGCCTTCACGATTCTTTGGGTGTACACCTTTTTTGCGCAATACCTGATCATCTGGTATGGCAACATGCCTGAAGAAACCGAACGCATCTGGCGGATGCAAAACGGCGAGTACAGCACGCTTTTCTGGGGCTTCTTCGTGCTGAAATTTGTGATTCCATTTGTAACCTTGGTTTTTCCCTTCAGCCGGTACTCGCCGAAGGTGATCATCACGGTGGCCAGTTCCATGTTGCTAGGCACCTGGATTGAGAGATACACTTGGATTTCAGGAACTTATCCATCCGCGCACCTGCCCATGACAGGCTTGTTCGACGTGGGTGTGACGGTGGTTGTGTTTGGTTTGGCCGTCATGATCGTCCGGTCGAAACTCAGAAATTCACAAATCATTCGTTGATCCCGGTCAAAGAAAGTTGAAAAGCTGGATTGATGCTGGTATAAAGTCTAAAAGCTAAAAAGGTGGGGTACACGATACCCCACCACACAGAGGGGGGCCTCTGTACGTACAATCATATGGTTTGGTTACAGTTCATCAGACTCACAAGAAAGTTAGAGGGTGAGAGCTGAAATTTTTTCGTTTGCAATAAGGCGTATCT
>DAIDLC010000008.1 GCA_027449685.1 Ferrovaceae bacterium
TATGCCTACGAGCGCTACCTCAGTTCCACAGTTAACGACATCGAGCATATTGAATCTCAATCCTTGCCGGGCTATGGCATCGTCAAGATTTTTTTCCAGCCAACGGTGGATATTCGCACCGCCACGGCTCAGGTCACCTCCATCTCGCAAACCATTCTCAAGCAATTGCCGCCTGGCATTACGCCCCCCCTCATCCTGAATTACAACGCAGCCACCGTACCCATCCTGCAGTTGGCCCTGTCCAGCAAATCCTTGCCTGAGCAAAAACTGTTCGATCTGGGGCAGAATTTTATCCGCCCCCAGTTGGCAACGGTGGCCGGCAGCGCCATTCCCTCCCCCTACGGAGGCAAGGTGCGCCAGATCCAGATCGATCTGGACCCCCAGGCCATGCAGTCCAAGGGCATTTCTCCCAGCGACGTGAGTAACGCCCTGGCAGCCCAGAATCTGATCATTCCAGCGGGTACGCAGAAGATTGGCAAGTTTGAATACAACATCAAAATCAACGATAGTCCGGACGCGTTTCAAAAACTCAACGACGTGCCCATCAAGCGGGTAAACGACACCATGATCTTCATGAGTGATGTGGCCCATGTGCGCGATGGTTTTCCGCCACAAATCAATGTGGTACGCGTGGATGGAGCGCGTTCGGTGCTGATGACGGTGCTCAAAAATGGTGCCACTTCCACCCTGGATATCATCGATGGGGTCAAGAACATGATTCCCATCCTCAAGGAAACACTCCCGGCCGACTTGCGGCTGGATCCAGTAGGTGATCAATCACTCTTTGTGAAGGCCGCTGTATCTGGGGTGGTGCGCGAAGGGATTATTGCTGCCGCGCTGACCAGTCTGATGATTCTGCTGTTTTTGGGTAGCTGGCGCTCCACCGTCATCATTACCGCGTCCATCCCCTTGGCGATTTTATCCTCCATCGCGGCCTTGTCGGCCCTGGGGGAAACCATGAATGTCATGACACTGGGGGGGTTGGCCTTGGCCGTGGGGATCTTGGTGGATGATGCCACGGTGACCATCGAAAATATCAATTGGCACCTGGAACAGGGCAAACCCGTCGCAGTCGCCATCATCGATGGGGCTAAACAAATCGTGGCACCAGCCTTTGTATCCTTGCTGAGTATCTGTATCGTGTTCATCCCCATGTTTTTTCTCACGGGTGTGTCGCGCTACCTGTTCGTACCCATGGCCGAGGCCGTGGTGTTTGCCATGGTGGCCTCTTTTATCCTGTCGCGGACTTTTGTTCCCACGGTGGCCAATTATTTGCTCAAACCCCACCAGCAAGATGCCCCACTGTCGCACCACCCGCTGGCTCGTTTTCAGCGCGCCTTCGAACAGGTCTTTTCACGATTGCGAGATCGCTATCATGGCTTGCTGCAATTGGCGATGACCCGCCGGCGTGGTTTTGTGGCAGGCTTCATGGGGGTCGTGATGGTGTCTTTCGGGCTGGTGCCTTTTTTGGGACGAAATTTTTTCCCCACCGTCGATGCCGGCCAGATCAAGTTGCACGTGCGTGCGCAGGTCGGCACTCGCGTGGAAGAAACGGCCAGTCTGTTTGATAAAATCGAAAACGTCATTCGCCAGCAGATTCCGCCCGATCAGCTCAAAAGTATTGTGGATAATATTGGCCTGTCGGTCAGTCCCATCAATCAGTCCTTTATCAATACCGGAACCATCGGCCCTCAGGATGGAGATATCCTGATTACCTTGGGAGAGGGGCACGGGCCCACTGAGACCTATGTGAAGCAATTGCGCACAGTGCTGCCGGCCAACTTTCCAGGCTCTTCCTTCGCCTTCCTCCCGGCGGATATGGTGAGCCAGATTCTCAATTTTGGAGCTCCAGCGCCCATCGATATTCAGATCAAGGGGCCCAATCACGATGCCAACCTGCGCTATCTACAGCGCTTGATGCGTCAGGTGGCCCATGTTCCTGGGGTAGCCGATGTGCGCATTCAGCAATCCACCAACTATCCCCAGTTTGATGTAGATGTGGACCGAACACGGGCCTGGATGCTGGGCATTACCGAAGCGGATGTCACTAACAGTCTGGTGGCAACCCTTTCCGGGAGCGGGCAAATCGCGCCCACGTTCTGGCTTAATCCGCGCAACGGGGTGTCTTACCCTATCGTGGTTCAAACGCCGCAATATCGCACTGATAGTCTATCTGCTTTGGAAAATGTACCCATTACCTCTAGCCATGCCGCCAGCATGCAAGTGTTAGGGGGCTTGGCCACCATCCATCGCGACCGAGGCGACGCCGTGGTGACGCATTACGCCATTCAACCCTCCTTTGATATCTTTGCCACCACCCAGGGCATGGATTTGGGATCTGTGGCGGCGGATATTCACCGCTTGGTGGACGCCACTGTTCAGCGCATGCCTCGTGGGGCCACTGTGCAGGTGTTGGGGCAGGTACCCATCATGGAAAGCTCCTTTACGGGCCTGTTGTTTGGGTTGGTAGCCTCGGTGGTATTGATCTATCTGTTGATCGTGGTGAACTTTCAGTCCTGGCTCGATCCTTTCGTGATCATCACGGCTTTGCCCGCGGCCTTGGCCGGGATTGTGTGGATGCTTTTTTCCACCCATACCACCCTGTCGGTTCCAGCATTGACTGGGGCCATCATGTGTATGGGGGTGGCAACGGCCAATAGTATTTTGGTGGTGAGTTTTGCCCGGGAGCGTCTCAAGGAGACCAAAAACGCCATTCAGGCTGCGGTAGAGGCGGGTTTTTCCCGCTTTCGTCCAGTCTTGATGACGGCTTTGGCCATGATCATTGGCATGGCCCCCATGGCCTTTGGCATGGGCGAGGGTGGGGAGCAGAACGCCCCCTTGGGACGAGCGGTGATAGGCGGTTTGTTGCTGGCAACCGTGGCCACCCTCATTTTTGTGCCCGTGGTCTTCAGCCTGATCCATGACAAGGATGTGTTTGACGCCCCACCCGCTACCTAAGTGGGCGTGATCCCCCTTCAGTTTGCATGTGTTGTAAAAATGATACGTTTACCCGGATGTTGTAAAAAAAACCTCAGATGTAACAAAAGCTTCATCAAACCCCTCTAGCATCACCTCTCAGCAAGAAACACCCCAGAAACGAGATCGATTTCGCGTAAAACGCAACGGGTTGGTGGTGACTGTTGTACAAATGCAACGTTTACGCCTGTAAATTTGACAAAAATCAACGGCCACCCCGGTTTTTTGAAAAAATATGTTACGATCTCAGGAGCCTGATTCTGATCCCCTCTCTACCACCTGTTTTGTGGTTTAAAGGGTTCTCTCAGGTGAACTGGATGACAATTTTTATCTTGTTGTTACCCCAGTGACGACATAACTATATGGAGCAATACCAATGAAAAAATCTCTCGTAGCATTGGCTGCCTTGACGGCGGTTTCGGGCCTGGCCCAGGCGGATGTCACCCTGTACGGTATTCTGGATGCGGGTGTGGCCTCGGAAACTCATTCCGGTGACTTTAGTCCCACCTTCGTGACCGGTGTGGTTCCTACAGGATCCCCGGCACAGCATCTGGGTACCAGTGTGGGCATGATGAACGGCGGTGAAAAGCAAACCCGTTGGGGCGTGAAAGGGTGGGAAGATCTGGGCAATGGCAACAAAGCCTTCTTCCAGATGGAATCTGCATTTAGTTTGGGCACCGGTTCCCTGGGCACCTCGGCCCTGGCGGGTTCCTGCCAGCCTAAAGCGGCCGGTTCCAATCTGTGCGGAACCACCAGCACCAACATGATTGCCGACACTAGCTTGAACGGCCAGCTCTTTGGCCGTAATGCCTTTGTGGGCTTGAGCAATACCGAATACGGTGCCCTCACCTTCGGGCGTCAAAACAGCCTGGATCTGGATGTCATCACCGCGACAGCGGGCGGTTATGATCCGGTCAATGCCCAGATGTTTTCACCCATCAACTTTTCGGGCTTCTACGGTGGCGGTGGAGCCACGGATAGCGCCCGTGTGGATAATGCAATCAAGTATTCCAACAAATTCTATGGCGTGGATTTGAACGCCATGTACGGTTTGGGCGGCATGGCCGGCAACAATTCGGCGCGTAACACCGGCCAGATGGGTCTGGGTCTGGAACGCGATCGTTTCGGTGTGGAAGTCGTAGGCCAATATGCCCGCGATACCACGCAAATCGGTGCAGCACCACAGGCCAACACCGTCAACGCCACCTTCATGGATCTGCACTCCTTCACCGGAGCCCTGCGTTATTCCGTCACCGACGCCTTGACCGCCAAGGTCGGTGGTCAGTACATCCGCTGGAGCACACCCAGCAACTACAGTACCTTGTCAGGCATGACCCAGATCTACACCTACACCTTGAACCCGGTGGGCAATGGTTCGAGCCTGTTTAGTGGCGCCAAGGAATACAACGTGTACTGGTTGGGTGCCAACTATCAGTTCACACCCAAGTTGAAAGTCTCGGTGGGCTACTATGATGTCCTGATCAAGGCTGGGACCTATGGTTCTAGCGCAACCTCTTTGACGCCTGCAGGCAGTGCGGCAGTGGGCTCGGGCGCAGATCGTTACACTTCCGTTCTGGTGGATTATGATCTGAGCAAGCGCACCAATTTGTATGCCGGTTACATGCATGATGAAAAGGGTGGTTCAGCCAACGTGGGTTCTTATGGCCCCAACCAGACCTACGACACGGTGGGTGGTGGTATCGTTATTCGCTTCTAAGCGTTTCTTTCCGGGGGCCTAACCACCCCCGCTCGGCGCTTTGTCGAAAGCATGCAACATCCCAACACCGCCCTCTCGGGCGGTGTTCCCTTTGGTGCGCTGCGTTGCAGTCGGCACTCGTGTTAACATCCGCCACAGGGGTGGGACCCGAAGCAGCGAAGGGCGCTTTACCCAATTTTTGGAGTTGAAAAAACCGTGAGCATTCTGGATCAAGCCATTGTGGAATTCGACCGGGCCTTGCGGACTCTGGCTGCGCCAGCCCGCGCGCATCGTCCTTCTCCTGGGCGCGATCACCCCGAGGCCCCCTTGTCGCCCACGCAGCGGCAGCACATTGCGCGCCTGATGCGCATCAACCATACCGGCGAAATTTGTGCCCAGGCCCTGTACCAGGGGCAATCCCTGACAGCGCGCCTTGCGGCCAACCGTGAGGCCTTGCGGGCAGCGGCACAGGAAGAGGAAGATCATCTGGCCTGGTGCCAGAACCGGATTCAGGAACTGGGGGGCCGGACCAGCCTGCTCAATCCCTTGTGGTATGCGGCTTCTCTGGCCTTGGGAGTGCTCGCCGGGGTGGCAGGGGAGCGCTGGAATCTGGCCTTTCTGGAGGAAACCGAACGTCAGGTGGAGGGTCATCTGGCGTCCCATCTGGCCCAGATTCCCGAAGCGGATCAACGTACCCGGGCTATCGTGGCGCAGATGAAAGTGGACGAGGCCGGCCACGCCGAGTTGGCCCAGCAACTGGGGGCAGCCGAATTTCCCGGAGTGGTGAAGCAGGCCATGAAGGGCGCCTCACGAGTGATGACGCGCACCGTCTATTGGCTGTAACAGCACCGGCTTCCGGATCGGTGGGCAATCCTTAACCGATGACCGGATGTTCTGCCAACCATTCCCGCAACGCGGCATTGATGCGCGTCTGCCAGCCTTTCCCGGTGGCCTTGAAAGCTGCCACCAGGTCAGCATCCAGACGAATGGCGGTGAACACTTTGGTTTCTTCTGCCTTGGGGCGCCCGCGGGGGCGCCTAGCCACCAGCGCAGCGTACACTTCCGGGGGCAATACTTCTCTGGCAGGTCTGGCATTGGCAAACCACTCCGCATCCAGTTCGCGGCTATCTGGGTCAGCCGCAATGCCCGCGTTGATAGCGGCATCCTCTTCAGGTGTAGGGCTGATGTGCCCGGCTTTAAGTTTCGGCATATCGCTTTTCCTCTCGCTTGTTGGCCTTGCGTAAGCTGATGACGCGAACGGCATCACTGCGACGGCAGTAGATCATCACATGCAGGCGGTCGCCAATGTAGCCGGTAGCTTCAAATCGCTGCTCCGGGTACTGCTTGCGTGTGTCTTCCTGAATCGTTGCCGTTTCCCATTCAAACCCTTCTGCCTCACCCAATGACAACCCATGCTTGCGCAGGTTGCTTTCGTTTTTGGAAGGGTCGAATTTGTAGTCCATGTATATACTGTATAAACAAATAATACCAAAGACAAATGACTGGTGTACTCATTTTTCATGAGGTTCCGGTACGGAAAAATTGGGTTCCAAGTGCCAACCCGTTCTAGGTCAAATCACTGGCAATCCGTAAACCCCGATTACAGGCATCTTGCTTTACAATGGGCACCTGATTTCTGGAGAGCCCATGTCCAACACCCTGAATGCCGAACTCAAAAGCGCCGTTTTGATCGAGGCCCTGCCTTACATTCAACGCTTTCATGGCAAAACCATCGTGATCAAGTATGGTGGTAACGCCATGACCGATGTGGCCCTGCAGGAGCAATTTGCCCGTGACGTGGTGTTGCTCAAGCTGGTGGGCATGAACCCGGTGGTAGTGCACGGCGGCGGGCCCCAAATTGGAGAATTGCTCAAGCGCGTGGGCAAGCAGAGCGAATTCATTCAGGGTATGCGGGTGACCGACGAGGAAACCCTGGATGTGGTGGAAATGGTGCTAGGGGGATTGGTCAATCAGGATATCGTGACGCTGATCAACCGGGCAGGCGGCAATGCGGTAGGACTGACTGGCAAGGACGGCAATTTCATTCATGCCCGCAAACTCATGCTGCGCGTGCCGGACCTCTCGGACGAAGCCATCGACATTGGCCAGGTGGGAGAGGTGGTGAGTATCGATCCCGGCATCGTCAACCTGCTCTGCCAGCAGAATTTTATCCCGGTCATTGCACCCCTGGGGGTGGGAGAGGAGGGCGAGGCCTACAATATCAACGCGGACTTGGTGGCTGGCAAACTAGCGGTCACCCTGCAGGCCGAAAAGCTGCTGTTGCTGACCAATACCAGTGGCGTGCTGGACCAGCAGGGCGAAGTCGTAACGGGTTTGAATGCCGCCCGCATTCAGGCCCTCATTGCCGACGGGACGATCAGCGGCGGCATGTTGCCCAAGGTGGACTGCGCACTGGATGCGGTGCAAAACGGCGTGAAGGCTGCCCATATCATCGATGGCCGTGTGCCTCACGCACTGCTACTGGAAGTTTTGACGGATGAGGGGGTGGGAACGCTGATTCGGGGTGCCGCAGCCAATCGGGGCTTGCCAGCTTAAGGCCCCCTGACCCTGGTGGCCAACCTCTGTGCTGGCTCAAAAAAAGCGGGTGACCCCCAGGATGAGGGTGCGGCGCAGGCCATACTGCGGGGCCCCGACTCCGATGCCTGTGCCGTTGCGCAATTCATAGCTATGATCCAGCAGATTGAGGATGGACACCCGTCCTTCCAGTTCCCCAAAGCTTTGGGTATGAAACAAATGGGTGGCGGCCCCATTGAATACGGCATAGTCCGACATGGTTTGGGTATTGGCAAATCCGGCGCGCAAGCCACTGCCAATGAGCGTATCCAGATTCCATTTGGCCCAGTCACCCCGATAGCCCAGACTTCCAGAGAACGTGTAGCGCTGGTCATGATCCAGATACACCCAATGATTGCTGATGTACGCCAGTTCGGCCGGTGAGAAATTGAATTGCCCGGACTCGATGCCTTTGCCCTGGGCACGTCCCAAGGCCGCATTGAGTGCTGCATTCCAGCGCTCGTCATGCCAGTTTCCAGAAAATTCCAGCCCGTAGATGCGGCCCTGCTGATAGTTGAAGGAGGAAAAGATCAGCGCATTGCCAAATTGTCCCTCGTCCAGCAAGTGCTGCACCTTGCGATAGTAGCTATCCACGTCCAGCGTCAGGTGCTCTGATACCTGGTGGGATAGCCCGGTATCCAGATAATCCGAGCGTTCGGCGCGGATTGGGCCGTTGGCCTGCACCAGCGAGGCATTGGTGGTGTTGGCAAAGGACGCCACGGTGCGCGTGTCGATCAGTTCTGGGGAAGGGGGAGTGAAGTACTTGGCATAACCTGCATGCCAGTGGGTCGCGGGATTGATGTCGTACACCAACCCGAAGCGGGGGCTGAGCTGATTTTCGCTGGTGATGGTATTGTTTTGATCAAACCGCAAGCCATAATTGACCGTCAAAGCCGGGGTGATGGCCCATTCATCCTGACCCGATACGCCCCAGAACTGCCCCATTCCTGCGGTATTGTTGGTGATGCCCACCGGAGGTGTCGAGGCCACACCGGCCGCATCGAGCTGATTTCCCGAACAATACAGGGACACCCCCAGACAATACACCTGCGACTGATTGTTGGTGAGAAAGCGCTCCCGCTGCACCATGAGCGTGGTACGAAACGTGTGGTTGTCGCGCCAACGAATGCCCACGTCCGTTTGGATCCCTTCGGCCTCATCGCGGCGCGTGACGTTATTGCTCACGCCGCCGTAGAAGAGGTCGCCCAGATTGGGGTCGGGGGTGTAAATCGACTCTGACAGCCGATGGTACAGAGAAACCTGATAATCCATCTGATCGGTATGCCGCGATTGCAGGCTGACCACTTCAAACTGGTTACGTTCCAGTTGATTGGCGTTCAGGTTTTGCGGTGCGGGTGTGCCTTGCAGGGTGGAAGCGCAACATTGGGGGGTTAGCCCCGGATTGTCCGGAATTTGAAACTGGTTGTTGGATTGACCAAAGGTGAGGCTCACGCGCTGTTGTGGGGTGAGATCGTAGGACAAGACCCCAAAGCCTTTTCCTTGTCGGGTTTGGTCGTGCAAGCTGTTGATGGCACTGGTGGGATTGTCGATGCCTTGCTGCGAGGTCATCCACGAACCGGTCAAGTCATAACTGAAGCGGCCGTTAGCCCCATTGACCAGGCCCCCTGCTTCACCGTAGTTGCGGCTGCCTCCGGCCAGGGACAATTCACCGCCGGGATCGGCACCGGGGGGGCGGGTGTGGATGTCCACGATGCCTGCAGTGCGATAGCCGTATTGGGCGGGCAATGCGCCAGTGATCACCGACAGTTGGTCGGCAAAACGGGTGTCCAGAAACTGTCCGAACCCCGTAACGGCTTCGGGAATCAGCACCCCGTTGACACGATATTGCAAATTGCCATGGTCACCGCGCACATGTACCTGACCAAAGCCGTCCTGCACGATGCCCGGAGCCTGCAGTAAAACTTGGTTGAGGGGGGTGGCGTTCCCCTGGGGGAGATTGGCGATATCCGTGTCGGAAAAATGGTACTGACTGCTGCCCGAGTTGGGATCGGCCTGGGCGCGATCGGAGCGGGAGCGGTGTGACACCACGGTAATGGTTTGTGCCTGGGCCACGGCATCCTCTCCCATGGGTTCGGGAGCGGAAGGTGCCGTGCCCGGATTGGTGTCTGTACCCCAAGCCTGCCAAGAGGTGAGCAGCAGCGCCAGCAGGAGGGCCGAGTGGACCTTGGGAGAGGTCCCCCATCGACGCTGGGATGGCTCGGAGAAGATACAGTCAGGAATGAAAGAGGTCAATTTTTTGCCAGGCCCGGGAGTGCCAACGCCACCACAGGGCGCAGCCGAGGGCCGTAGTATACACCAGTGCTGCCGTCCATCCCCCGCGCGCACCCCAACCCCATTGGGGCAGGCCCGACACCCAGCCGCCCCCGGGCGGGAACGTGAGCGCATGGCATAGGGGTAAAAACAGGAGCCAGGACAATAACAGCAGAAGGACCGTGGGGATGCGTACATCCCCTGCTCCCCGAAGACAAAAGGCGCTGGAAAGGTTGAGGGCATCAAACAATTGGTACCCTGCAGCGATCCACAGCAAATCCTGGCCCAAGCGGATGACGGCTTGGGACTGCGGGTCGTGGGGGGGGACGAAGCGCGGTATTAGCCAGGAGCCGGCCAAGGCCAGGCCAACCCCCACCACGCTCATGTACAGTACGGCCAGGGTGATGATGACGCGGGCACAGCGCATGGCCCAGGCCTTGTCTCCGGCGCCGATGGATTGGCCCACCAGAGTCGTACCGGTAAGCGCAATGCCAATGGCGGGCATATAGGACACCGAAGTCAGCATCATGACGATTTGTGTGGCGGCCCCGTCGATGGGATTGAGTTGTACTTGCATCATCTGAAACAGCGCCAATCCAATCACGTCCATGGCCGGAAACAGTCCTGTGGGAATCCCCAGGGCAAAAACCTGGCGAATTCCCTGTTTGTCGGGTTGCCAGGTGTGGCGGGTGTCAAACCCGGCTTGAAAGCGCGGCCCCAAAAATACCCAGAGCCCGGCCAAAGACCCCAACAGCAAAGCCAGACTGCTGGCGATGGCGGCTCCCGCCATGCCAAACCCCCAGTGAAAGATGAACAGCTGGTTGAGCAGGGCATTACTCGTAGCCACCAGGAGCATGATCCACAGGGTATAGCGTGGTTGCCCGATGCCATTGAAGAAGGAGCTCAAGGAAAACAGCAGGGCCGAGATCGATCCCCCCAGCATGCGTGGCACCCAAAATCCTTGAGCCAAAGCCAGCACTTCGGGTTTGAGACCAAATTGCGCCAGCAACAGGGGACCCCACCAGGCGGCCAGGAGAAACAGTGGGGTAGTGAGCAGGGCGCCCCACACCCCGCTCCAGGTGGCATGCGCCGCTGCGCGCTGGCGTCCGGCTCCAAAATGCTGCGCCACCAGGGTTTGCACGCCCATGCCCACGCCTCCCAGCAACAAAAAAAAGACGAAGATGAGGTAATAGCAGGCGCCCATGGCAGCCATGGCGTTGGTGGAAAGTTTGCCGATAAACCAGGTGTCGGTCAGATTGAGCACCATCTGCATGCTGCTGTTGGCAAACAACGGCAGGGCCAGGCCCAACACCTGGCGCAAGTCTACTTGCGCCAGGCCATGGGCATCCAGGCGCAGGGCCGGTAGGGCGTTGACTGCGGAAGGAGTCATTCCATGGGCTTGATCAGAATGCGGGCAAACTTGCGTTTTCCCACTTGCAGGACCAGGGGATCCCCCGCGGTGAGCAGCAGCTGTTTATCGCTGACCGTTTCACCGTTGACGCGGATACCCCGGCCTTCGATCAGGCGCAGGGCCTCTGAGGTGGTGGCTGTCAGGCCGGCTTGTTTCAGGGCTTGTGCAAGAGGTAATCCGGCACTGGATAGGGGTGCCAGGGTATATTCCGGCATGTGTTCGGGTGCTGCGTGCGCTCGAAAGCGGGCTTCGAAATCGGCCAGGGCAGCCGCTGCAGCCGCCGAACCATGAAACCGGGAAACCAGCTCGAGGGCAAGGGCGACCTTGATGTCGCGGGGGTTCTTCCCTTGGGCCACGTCCGCTTGCCAGCCTTGAAGCGTGCTCAAGGGCTGGAAAGAGAGTAGTTCCAGATAGCGCCACATCAGGGTGTCGGAAATAGACATGAGTTTGCCGAATTGTTCCTGCGGGGATTCCTGGATTCCGATGTAGTTGTTCATGGACTTGGACATCTTGTGCACGCCATCCGTCCCCTCCAGAAGCGGCATGGTCAGGATGCACTGGGGGCGCAAGCCATACTGCTTTTGCAGTTCCCGCCCCATGAGCAAATTGAACTTTTGATCGGTCCCCCCCAGTTCCAGATCGGCCTTCAAGGCCACCGAGTCGTAACCCTGCACCAGTGGATAGAGAAATTCATGCAGGGCGATGGGTTGCTCCAGGCGATAACGTTTGGCAAAATCATCCCGCTCCAGCATGCGGGCCACGGTATGACTGGCGGCCAGTCGAATCAGGCCGGCTGCACCCAAAGCGTGCATCCAGGTGGAGTTGAAGGCAATGGTGGTGCGCTGCGCGTCCAGGATTTTGAAGACCTGGTTTTGATACGTGGCCGCATTGGCCTGGATTTGCTCGGGTGTCAGTGGCGGACGGGTGGCATTGCGGCCGGTGGGGTCGCCAATCAGCGCAGTAAAGTCCCCGATCAAAAAAATGACCTCATGGCCTAGTTCTTGCATGGTTCTAAGCTTGTTGAGCAAAACCGTGTGCCCCAGGTGCAGATCGGGAGCGGTGGGATCAAATCCCGCTTTTACGCGTAGTGGCGTGCCGCTATTCAAGCGATCGATCAACTCGGTCTCGGGTAGTATTTCCTCGGCACCGCGGCGAATTTCCTGTAGGGTTTGGGCGTTTGTCATGCTGGATGAGCGCCCGGAAAGACGCGATGGAAAGAATGAAGGAATATGATTTGATTGGCTTTTTCGATGGACATGGAAAATTGTGATTCACTCTGATTTCTGGTAGACTCGCTCGGATGAAATGGATTAAACATTGCGCGCAAGCGCTCAACCACTGGATTTTAACGCAAAAATCCCACGTCAAGGCCTCCGATTCCCGCTTGAGCGGTATGGTGGCCACAGTGCTGATGATGGTGTTTGGTGTGGCCACGGCCTTTGGCATCACCCCGGGCACATCCACCCGTCTGGTGCCGGTCACTCCGGTCATCGAGGACATCACGCAACATAACATCCTGCCAACGGCCACCCCCGGGGTCTACACCCAGCAGGATCAGGTGCGATCCGGTGACACCTTGGCCGCACTGTTATTTCGTATGGGGGTGTCCGATCAGGCCGCACTGGATTTCATTCGCACCAACCCCACGGCGCGGGTCATCTATCAGCAGATGTCTCCGGGTAAACCCATTCGCATTCAACGGCGCAACAATGGCGACCTCATTTCCCTGCGCTTTCCCCATGCCCCAGGAAAAACCCTGCAGGTAACGCGCCAAGGGGACCAATTTCTGGCTAGTGAAGTGAGTGTAGGGAGTTTGCATCGGGTGGTGCAGGCCTCCGCCACCATTCACAGCTCTCTTTTTGCGGCGGCGGATGCGGCAGGAATCCCTGATGGAGTCACCCATCAGTTGAGCCGCCTGTTCTCTACGGATATCGATTTTCACAATGACCTGCGCTCGGGAGATACTTTCTCAGTCGTGTACGAGGCGACTCAGGATGACTTCGACCAGATCCAGTCGGGCAAGATTCTGGCCGCCGAATTTGTCAACAAGGGGGTGGTCATTCGGCGTGTCTACTTTGACGGTCCGGACGGGGGGGATTACTACACGCAGGATGGCAAAGGGACCAGAGCTTCCTTCCTGCGTTCACCTATCGAGTTTTCTCGGGTAACTTCCGGGTTCAAAGCCGAACGTTTCCACCCCATTCTCAAAACCTGGCGGGCCCATAAGGGAATCGATCTGGGGGCTCCCATGGGCACTCCCGTGGTGTCCGTGGCCAATGCCACGGTGGCCTATTCCGGTTGGCGTAATGGCTACGGCAATGTCATCGAATTACGCCATAGCAACGGTATCAGTACCGTGTATGGACATCTGTCGGCCTTTGCCGTGGGTTTGCATACCGGGGCTCATGTGCGCCAAGGGGATGTCATTGGCTTTGTGGGGATGACCGGGCTGGCCACCGGGCCGCATCTGCATTATGAATTCAAAATCGATGGCGTGCAGCACGACCCTCAGGGGCCGGATGTGCCTCGTTACGCCAGCGCCAGTTTGTCCGGGCGTGGCAAAAGCCAGTTTCTCACCGCTACGGCTCCTCTGATCAAACAACTGGACGCCATTCGTGGCGCCTCTGTGACCCATTTCGAATAACGGCATGCCCTGGTATGGCGGCATCATGAGCGGCACCAGCCTGGATGCCGTGGATGCCTGTCTAGTCCACTTTTCTGCAGAACAACCCCAGTTGCGGGCGCATTGCAGTGTGGCCCTTGCGCCCGAGTTGCGCCAGGAGCTCCTGGCGCTGAATCAACCGCGTGGCCTGGATGAACTGCATCGGGCCGCTCTGGCCGCGCAACGGCTCATGCAGGGGTATCACCAAGCCTTGCAAGAATGCTTGCGCCAGGCAGGCTTGCAGCCTCATCAGGTGCAGGCTTTGGGGGCGCATGGACAAACCCTGCGCCACCGTCCTGATCTGGGCTACACCCTGCAATTGCATAATGGGGCCTTGCTGGCAGAATTGACCGGGATAACCGTGGTAACCGACTTTCGTAGCCGAGATGTGGCAGCAGGTGGTCAGGGGGCCCCCCTCGTGCCGGCGTTTCACGAAGCGTTATTTCGTAGTCCTTCACAACCCCGCGTGATTCTGAATCTTGGCGGCATTGCCAATGTGACCCTGCTGCTTCCGGGTCAACCCACCCGGGGTTACGATACGGGGCCGGGAAATGTGCTCCTGGATGCTTGGGCCCAACAGCACCTGGGTCAACCCTATGATGCCGAAGGGGCTTGGGGACAAGGGGGACAGGTACACCAGGAATTGCTGGAGCGCATGCTGGAGCACCCTTTTTTTTCTCAAACCGGACCCAAAAGCACGGGGCGCGACGGGTTCCACCTGCCTTGGCTCCAGGCGCATCTGAGTGCCTGGGGACACCCCTTGAGCGTGGTCGGGCTCCCTCCAGCACCCCAGGACGTGCAAGCCAGTTTGCTGGAACTCACTGCGCGTTCCATCGCCCAGGCGCTCTGGCTAGAAGCACTGCCCCCCTTCGAACTCTGGGTCTGTGGTGGGGGAGTGTACAACACGGCGTTGCTGGCCCGGTTGCAAGCCCTGTTGCCCCAGGCACGAGTCAACAGCACCGAGGCGTTGGGGTTGCCGCCGCAGTGGGTGGAGGCCGTGGCTTTTGCCTGGCTGGCGCGGGAACTCCTGCAAGGTCGTGCCGGTAATCTGCCCGCGGTGACTGGGGCGCGGCACGGGGTGCCTTTGGGGGCCATCTATCCGGCGCGAGTGGCGGGCGGGTAAGGCGCTCAAAGGCCGTTCTCGGCCCGAATCAGGTTCAGGATTTACGTCGGGCGCGTGGGTGCGCCGTATCGTACACGCGAGCCAGATGCTGAAAATCCAGATGGGTATACACCTGAGTGGACACGATGCTGGCGTGTCCCATCATCTCCTGAACGGCGCGCAAGTCGCCACTGGATTGCAAGACGTGGGAGGCAAAGGAGTGACGCAGGACGTGCGGGTGCACCCCATCCTCCAGGCCGAGCTGTCGGGCGCGCAACGTAACCCGGGTTTCGATGCTGCGAGGGCGTAGTGGTTTTCCTTGAGCCGTGATGAAGAGTTGCTCGCATGGGCTTTGCTGGGCGGGGATCAGCCGTACCTGGAGCCACAGGGCCAATGCTTCCCAGGCTTTGCGCCCTACGGGCACGATGCGGACCTTGGCCCCCTTGCCCAGAACGCGCACGGTCCCCTGGGTGGGATCGAGGTCTTGCAGTTGCAAGCCAGCCAACTCGGCCAGACGCAACCCGGAGGAGTAAAACAATTCCAGCAGGGCATGATCCCGGAGCGCCAAAAAACCGGACCCCAAGGGCTGCATCAGCCGCTGGGCCCGGTCTGGGCTCAAGGCGTGGGGTAGCGTTTTGGGGGATTTGGGCGCGCGCATGGTGCTGCAGGGATCGGTCGCAATGATCTGCCGGGCCTGCAGATAACGGAAAAACCCGCGCCAGGCCGAGAGCATGCGCGCCAGGGATCGCCCGGATAGTCCACCCCCATGCAGTTGCCCCACGCAGCGCCGCAAGTGCTCTGTGGTGAGAGCCGCCAGTGGGGTTTGCTGCAACAGGGCTAGAAGCGGAACCAGATCACGGGCATAACTGTTGACGGTCAAAGCCGACAGGCGGCGCTCGCTGCGACATTGCTCCAGAAAGTCCTGAGCCAGAGCTGACGGGGTGGGGAGAGGGGAGGGTTTCAAGGAAGACTGGAAGCCGGGGCCTGGGCTAGATTCCAAACGCTTACTGCAATCAATTCCGCCATGCGCGTGAGGTAGAAAGCCCCCATGTCGGGCGTAAATCGAGCAGGGTCGGTGGCGCCCAAGAGCAGGGCTCCGATGGGTCCTGCAGGGCAGCGCAAGGGTAACAAGGCAAAGGATCGTAGGGGTTCGTCACTTGGTTCGCACCAGGTCAAGGTTTCGGCCGGTGGCGCGGAGCCCCGGTAGGGCGCACTCCATTGGGCCAATTGGGATTGCAGACTCGCATCCACAGGGGCCAGGGTGGGATCGTCTTGGGCCGCCAGGGGGCCCCAAAGGCGCAGGGCCGTTTGAGTGACTTCAAACTGGGTTTGCATGAATGGGCGTAGCGCTTGGATCAGGGTTGGTAAGTCCTTACTTTGCAGCAAAAGCAACGTTAATTGATGGATCTTGGCGCTGGTGCTGTCGTTTTGTTCGGCATAACGAATCATTTCCGCCATGCGCTGTTCCAGTTGACGGTTTTTTCCCCGTAACAGGCCCAACTGGCGTTCGCTCAAAGAAACCGCATGGGTTCCATGGGGATGGGGCAATTGCAATTCCCCCAGGATTTGGGGGTGGCTTTGAAAAAAATCAGGGTGAGATTGCAGCCAGGCGGCTACGGCAGATGCGTCCAGAGTCATGAGACGTGGGTTCTCTCAGAGGCGGTTGAAGGATGCCACATAGTATACCGTGAGCCTGTGGTTGGCCCCTAGGGCTATGCCAAATTTACAGGGTGGGTGGCCATTCCAGTTGCCCGGAAAACACCGAGGTGGCCTCTCCGGTCATCCACACCGGTGTCCCCATACCTTCCCAACCAATGGCCAGCGTGCCGCCATGGGTTTGAACCTGCACCTGGGCAGCCAGTAATCCGGCCTGGATACCGGCTACGACGGCGGCGCAGGCGCCAGTTCCGCAGGCCAGGGTTTCGCCGGCGCCGCGTTCAAACACGCGCAGGCGAATATGGTGCCGATCCACGATCTGCATGAAGCCCGCATTGACCCGGTTGGGAAAGGCGGGATGATGTTCGATCAAAGGGCCCTCCAACGCCACGGGTGCCAGCTCGACTTGTGGGACGATCTGCACGGCATGGGGGTTGCCCATGGATAGAATACCGAACTGCCGGACCGTTGCCCCTACTGCAAGCAGGGGGTAGTCCCGGGGCCAGGCGGGTTCGGTTTTTTCTGCTGGGGACAGGCTCTCCCCCCTCAGGGCATGGTGGGGAAGAAAGGGAATCTGCGTCGGCTCGAAGATGGGTTGCCCCATATTCACGCAGACCCGGCCATCTTCCAGCAATTGGGGAATGATTACTCCGCCCAGCGTTTCGATGCGGATGGTGCGTTTGTGGGTCAGACCGCGATCGTGCACGAAGCGCACGAAACAACGGGCCCCATTGCCGCAATTTTCCACTTCACTGCCATCGGCATTGAGAATGCGGTAGCGAAAGTCATTCTCGGGATCGCGCGCGCGTTCCACGATCAGGATCTGGTCGCAGCCCACTCCAAAGTGTCGATCGCAAAGCCAGCGAATGCGTTGCGCAGTGAGGGGCAGCGGTTGGTGCAGCGCTTCCAGCACCAGGAAGTCATTGCCCAGCCCCTGCATCTTGGTAAATTGTAACGTCATGTTCAGTCCTTGGAGGGATACACGGAAGGTGTACCTGGTGGCCGGGTTTTGAAACGTTTGTGGGTCCAAAGATAATTGGCGGGCTGCTCCAATACGGCTTGTTCGATGAACTGATTCATGCGCCGGGTGTCTGTCTCCTCATTCCCACTGGGGAAATGGTCCCAAACCGGTTCGAAGCGCACCGTAATCTGGCCCTGGTGATAATTCTGGCGCACCACGCACCCCATGACCCGGGCCTTTGCCAAACGGGCCAGACCGGCCAGTGCGGGAATGGTGGCGGCAGGCACGCCGAAAAAATCCACGAAGATCGAATCCTTGGGGCCAAAGTCTTGATCTGGCAGGTAAAACAGGGCCCAACCCGGCTTCAAGGCACGCAGCACGGCGCGGATGGGGTCCTGGCGCGTGAAGATCAAGCCCCGCTTCCAGCGCAGCCGGCGGCCTTTGATGAGTGCTTCCAGCTGGCGATCTTTTTGCTGGGAATTGATGGTGATCAGATTGAAGTCGGCAGACAGGAAGGGACCCACCGTATCTACGCCCATGAAATGGGGAGTGAGCAGAATGACGGGGCCTTCGGACAAGGCCTGAGTGAGGCGTTGCGTCTGCTCGAGGTGAATGATGCGTCGCAGGCGGGATAAGGAGGCAAACCAGCTGACGCCTTGCCCCAAAACGCTGGTCATGAAGGCCTGAAAATGGGCGCGAGCCAGGCGTTGACGCTCCCTGTGGCTCAACTGGGGAAAGCACAGTGCCAGATTGATCAAAGTAACCCGGCGCCGCCCGGAGATCAGATGATAGGCCGCCCACCCCAGAGCGTCTCCCAGAAGGGCCAAAACGGGCAAGGGTAACCAGTGCAGCAGCCACAGCACGAGAAGCGCCAAACGCAGCATCATAGGGTGGGGAAACTGGATATAATCAAGCGGGTTTTCAGAAAGTTTCAAGTATTGCGCTGCATGATACTCCGTTCTGCATCCCCATGTTTCATCGGCCAGTTTGGGCCTCCTGGGGTTGCCCCCATCCCCTGCATCACGCAGGGGATGGGGGCAACGGGTCAGGGGTGCGGCAGAATTCAAGAATGGGGGAGTGTTTTTTATTCAACGAAAAAGGGCAAGGGCCAACCATGAGTCATTATTTATTTTCTTCGGAGTCAGTTTCCGAAGGCCATCCGGACAAGGTGGCCGATCAAATTTCCGACGGCGTGCTGGACGCCATTCTAACCCAGGATCCGCAGGCTCGAGTTGCTTGCGAAACCCTTACCAGTACGGGCCTGATTGTCATATCTGGCGAAATCACCACCAAGGCGCAAATCAATTACATCGATGTGGCGCGTGATGTGGTGCGGCGCATCGGGTATAACAGTTCGGACATCGGCTTCGATTTCCAAACCTGTGCGGTGCTCACGGCGCTCAATCGGCAAAGCCCGGATATCGCCCAAGGCGTGGACCGGGCCAGTGGGATGGATCTGGATCAGGGGGCGGGAGACCAGGGCATCATGTTTGGCTATGCCTGTGATGAAACCGATAGTCTCATGCCCTTGCCCATTCATCTGGCGCATCGCCTCATGCAACGGCAGGCCGAATTGCGCAAGGATGGACGCTTGCCTTTCTTGCGCCCGGACGCCAAATCCCAGGTCAGCGTGCGCTACGTGGATGGCGTGGCGCACTCCATCGAAACCGTCGTGGTCTCCACCCAGCATCATCCAGAAGTCTCGCACCTGCAATTGTCCGAAGCCGTCATCGAAGAAATCATCAAACCCGTGTTGCCAGCACACTTGTTGAGCAAAGACACCCGGTTTCTCATCAACCCCACCGGTCGTTTCGTGATCGGGGGGCCCATGGGAGATTGCGGTCTGACAGGGCGCAAAATCATCGTGGATACCTATGGCGGAGCGGCACGCCATGGCGGCGGGGCTTTTTCGGGGAAAGACCCCTCCAAGGTGGATCGCTCGGCAGCCTATGCCATGCGCCACGTGGCCAAGAATATCGTGGCAGCCGGTTTGGCGCAGCGCTGTGAGGTCCAGGTGGCCTACGCCATTGGCGTGGCTCGCCCGGTGAGCTTGATGGTCAATACCTTTGGTACAGGTCGCTTGAGCGACGAAAAACTGGCCGAACTGGTCCAGGAGCATTTTGATTTGCGCCCCAAGGGCATCATTCAAGCCCTGGATCTGTTACGCCCCATTTATGGGAAAACTGCCGCCTATGGCCACTTTGGCCGCGAAGAACCCGAATTTACCTGGGAGGCCCGGGATCGGGTCGAAGCCCTGCGTGCCGCCAATTAAGGAGTAATGACAATGAGTGCTGTATTACAACAAGAGCTGGACTATAAAGTTGCGGACATGGGGTTGGCCCACTGGGGTCGAATCGAAATCGACATGGCGCAAAATGAAATGCCTGGGTTGATGGCCCTGCGGGAAGAATACGCTGGGCAGTTTCCACTGCGGGGAGCCCGCATTGCCGGGTGTTTGCACATGACCATCCAGACGGCGGTGTTGATCGAAACGCTGGTGGCGTTAGGTGCTGAAGTGCGTTGGAGTTCCTGTAATATTTTTTCCACCCAGGATCAGGCGGCAGCAGCCATTGCAGCTGCCGGAGTTCCAGTTTTTGCCTGGAAAGGGGAGACCGAAGAAGAATTTTGGTGGTGTATCGAACGGACCATTTTTGGGCCGGAAGGTTGGCTACCCAACATGATTCTGGACGATGGGGGGGATCTGACCCTGATCCTGCATGATAAATATCCGCATCTACTGGCGCATGTGCAGGGTATTTCCGAAGAAACCACCACCGGTGTGCATCGACTCAACGAAATGCTGAAGCGTGGCGAGCTCAAATGCCCCGCATTCAATGTCAATGATTCGGTCACCAAGTCGAAGTTCGATAATCTCTACGGCTGCCGCGAGTCCCTGATGGATGGCATCAAACGCGCCACTGATGTGATGGTGGCCGGCAAGATTGCCGTCGTTGCCGGGTATGGCGATGTGGGCAAGGGCTGTGCCCAGGCTTTCCGTGGTTTGGGGGCTACGGTCTGGGTTACGGAAATCGATCCCATTTGCGCGCTGCAGGCGGCCATGGAAGGCTACCGTGTAGTCAACATGGATGAAGTAGCGGCCTTGGGGGATATTTTTGTCACCGCCACGGGAAATGTGGATGTGATAACCCACGACCACCTGCGCGCCATGAAAAACGATGCGATTGTGTGCAATATCGGGCACTTCGACTCGGAAATCGACGTGGCTTCCCTGCGCCAATATCGCTGGAACAACATCAAGCCCCAAGTGGACCATGTGGTATTCCCGGATGGCAAGCGCATCATCCTGCTGGCGGAAGGACGTCTGGTCAATTTGGGGTGTGCCACCGGACACCCCAGCTTTGTCATGTCGGCTTCCTTCACCAACCAGGTGATGGCCCAAATCGAGTTGTGGACCCATCCGGGCAAATATCCTGTGGGGGTGTACATCCTTCCCAAGGCACTGGACGAAAAGGTGGCTCGCTTGCATCTGGGTAAAATCGGGGCTCACCTCACGCCCCTCACGCCCAAACAGGCCCAGTACCTCAGTCTGGATCGGAACGGACCATACAAGCCCGAACATTATCGCTACTGACAAGGGGTTTTCATGCTGCCAAGTCAACAACGGCACTCCCGGGTGTTCAGCTTCGAGTTCTTCCCTCCCAAAACGCCGGAAGGGGCCGAACGCCTGAGGGAAACCCGGCGTCAACTAGCGCCCCTGCACCCGGCCTTTTTTTCGGTTACCTACGGGGCCGGGGGCACCACACGGGACAATACGCTGCAGGCGGTGCTCGATATTCAGCAGGCCGGTATTCCGGCGGCCCCCCATCTGTCCTGTATCGGGGCTACACGCGCCAGTCTGACCGAGGTTTTGACACAGTACCGCAGCCACGGCATTCGGCATTTGGTGGCGCTGCGCGGTGATCTGCCTTCCGGAACCCTGGGCGCTGGCGAATTTCGCTATGCCAGTGATCTGGTGGCTTTTATCCGGGAACAAACCGGCCGCCATTTCTTCATTGAAGTGGCGGCGTATCCCGAAACCCATCCCCAGGCCCGAAGCGCTCAGGAAAACCTGTTGCATTTCAAGCAGAAGGTGGAGGCCGGAGCCGATTCAGCCATTACCCAGTACTTTTATAATGCGGACGCCTATTACCAGTTCGTGGAGGATTGTGATGCGCTGGGCATTGATATTCCCATCGTCCCGGGAATCATGCCCATTGCCAACTTTTCTCAGTTGAGTCGCTTTTCCGAGGCTTGTGGTGCTGAAATCCCCCGCTGGATTCGCATGAAAATGCAGGGTTATGGAGACGATCTGGCCTCTGTCCGGGCCTTTGGACTGGATGTGGTCACCCAGTTGTGTGACCAACTGCTCCAGGCCGGGGCTCCGGGGCTGCACTTTTACACCATGAACACGGCCACGCTATCCAGCATCATCTGGGAGCGTTTGCATCTTTCGGCGTAAGGGGGCATGTAAGAAAAACCGGGACGGCGGTCGGCATGGACCATCGCCCCGGTTTGTGTTTGATCAGGCGGCCTTGATTTTGTTGGCGGCGGCCTGCGCGTGTTGTGCCGCATAGGATTGATGAGCGGCGGCTTCGGCGATACCCACTTTGACTGGGTAACCCATGTCCATCAGGATGGAACCCAGGGCAGAAAGGCACAGCATGACATTTTCGGTTTTGGCGGAATAACCCATCAGGCCAAAGCGCCAGATTTTTCCTGCCAGGGGGCCCAGTCCGGCGCCGATCTCCACGTTGAACTCCTGCAACAAAGCCTTGCGCACTTTGGCCTCATCGATGCCCTCCGGTACCCGTACCGTGTTCAGTTGCGGCAGACGATAAGGTTCCTGCACCAGATATTGCAACCCCATGGCTTCCAACCCGGCCTTGAGCGCCAGATAGTGACGGGTGTGGCGCGACCAGGCGTTCTCCAGACCTTCCTCGCGCAACAACAGCAGGGATTCGTGCAGCGCAAACAGGCCGTT
Source organism: Ferrovaceae bacterium (assembly GCA_027449685.1). Classification (GTDB taxonomy): domain Bacteria; phylum Pseudomonadota; class Gammaproteobacteria; order Burkholderiales; family Ferrovaceae; genus JAJZHV01. The sequence continues at coordinate 22,291 of DAIDLC010000008.1, forward strand.
GATGGGGGCCGTGTGATGATAAGTGCGGTTGGTGGTGCCCCAATAGCCCAATACCAGATCGAGATCCATGAACCAGCTTTGGCAGCGGTGTTTACGTGTACGCACGCGTTCCACGACCCGTTCACTGAAGGAGACGGGGGATAGTCCCGGGGTGCAGGAGAGACATTTTTGACTGCCGGAATAGACGGCGTCGATGTTCCATTCATCCACGAATAGGGGGGTTCCCCCCAATTGAGTGACCGCGTCGACGATGGTGAGTGCGCCATAACGGTGCGCAATCTCTACCAAGGTTTTGGCGTCCGACATGCAACCCGTGGAGGTTTCTGCCAGTACAAAGGCCACCACCTTGGTGTCGGGGTGTTGTTTGAGGGTTTCTTCCAGTTTGTTGGGGTCTACCGGCTCTCCCCAGGTGTCTTCCACCACGACGGGGGTTCCGCCACAGCGCGTGACGTTTTCGATCATGCGCCCCCCAAAGACCCCATTGCGGCAGACGATGACTTTGTCTCCCGGGTCGACCATGTTCACAAAACACATTTCCATGCCCACCGAACCGGGGCCGGAAGCGGGGAAAGTCAGGGGGTTGTCGGTCTGGTACGCATAGCGCAGCAGGGTTTTGAGCTCGTCCATCATGTCCACGAAGATGGGGTCCAGATACCCGATACAGGGCAGGGACATGGCCGCGAGCACACGCGGCGCAATTTCCGAGGGCCCCGGACCCATCAGAGTCCGTTGCGGGGGGTAGAAAGAGTTGATCTTCTTGGCGGGCAAATGCTGGATGGGCGAGTTCATGGCTATATTCCTGATCGTCAATCTTCCATTCTATGAAAGTTTTGGGTTTTGCGCTACGGCCTCTTCTGGAAATACAGATGACGTCCCGTGCTGTGCGTCAAGTGAAGGGCCACTGGCTTTTCAGGGGGAGGATCAAACAAGGTGTCGCCCTCGGGTTCGGGGTGTTGCGTGGGATGCAGGGCGGCAAAGTCGAACAGGGTCGTATCGGCCAGGTGGGAAGGGGTGACGTTTTGCAGAGCAGAGAAAATATTGTCGATGCGTCCTGGATGCGCTTTTTCTTCCCTGTGTAGCCACTGTTTGATGGCCTGGCGTTGCAGGTTTTCCTGGGAGCCGCAGAGATTGCAGGGAATGATGGGAAACGCCTTGTGCTGAGCATAGCGGCTCAGGTCGCTTTCTTGGCAATAGGCCAGAGGTCTGATCACCACATGGTGCCCGTCATCGGTGACCAATTTGGGAGGCATGCCCTTCATGCGGCCCCCATGAAACAGATTGAGGAAAAAGGTTTCCACCATGTCGTCGCGATGATGTCCCAGGGCAATCTTGTTGGCCCCCAAGGCTTTGGCCGTACGGTACAAGACCCCGCGTCGCAGACGCGAACACAGGGAGCAGGTGGTTTTTCCTGGGGCAATTTTTTCTTGCACGATGGCGTAGGTATCTGCCTCGATGATGCGGTAATCCACGCCCAGACTTTCCAGATACTGGGGCAGTACCTGAGCCGGAAAGCCGGGTTGCTTCTGGTCCAGATTGACGGCAATCAGCCGAAACGGCAGCGGAGCACGGCGTTGCAAAGCGAGTAGCAGAGACAGCAGAGCATGGGAGTCTTTCCCCCCACTAAGACACACCATGATTGTGTCCTGTGCCTGGATCATGGCGTAATCGGCCAGGGCTCGGCCCACGGCCCCTTGCAGGCGTTGCTCCAGGCGCAGCATCGTGTGGGAAGGAACCAGGGGTTCAAAAGACATGGAACAGGCTCAAGGGAACGACAGGACAGGAAAGTGGCAAGGCTTTTGCGGGGACGATGGCACGCACGGCAGGGAGCTGTTTTGGTAGAGTACCCGTTTTGGCGTACTTAGGCGACAGAATAGTGAATGATCGCATGCAGTCCATTTTACCTCAGTCCTTGCAGCCCGACGCTGTGGCACTGGCCCATAGCGCCAAACTGCGCCATCTCATCGATAAGAGCATCGAGCAGTCTGGAGGCTGGATCGATTTTGCCCAATTCATGCAATTGGCGCTGTACGCGCCGGGATTGGGTTATTACAGTGCGGGATCGGTGAAGTTGGGCAGTGCCGGCGACTTTGTCACGGCACCCGAACTGACTCCGCTGTTTGCCCAAACGCTTGCCAACCATGTGGGGCCAGTGATTCGCGCATTATACACTGCGCCCCGGCCAAGCGCAGGCTTGCCAGCCGAACATAACCAGCCAATCCCAAGCGCTGACGTTCCGGTCATTCTGGAGTTGGGGGCGGGTACCGGACGTCTTGCCCTGGATCTTTTGCAGGCTTTGGGGCAGCAGGAGGCGTTGCCGGAACGTTACCTGATCCTGGAACTCAGCCCCGATTTGCGTGCCCGCCAGCAAGCCACGCTGGCTGCTCTGCCCCCGGCAATTTTGCATCGTGTGCAGTGGTGCGCGCATTGGCCGCAACAGATAACCGGCGTGGTGTTGGCCAACGAGGTGCTGGATGCCATGCCGGTGCATCGTTTGCGCTGGGAGCAAGGCCATTGGGAAGAGTTGGGGGTGTCGCGCCATCCGCTAACGGGGCACTGGGTTCACACTGCGCGCCCCTTGATCCATGAGCGCCTGCGCCAAGCCTTGCCCCAGGTGCGGGATTGGCGCGGAACCTACGAGACCGAGGTCAACTTGGCCGCGCAAGAAGTGATGGGGACTCTGGCGCATTCCTTGCGCCAGGGACAGGCTCTGTTCTTCGACTACGGATTTCCAGCGCGGGAGTTTTATCATCCGCAACGCAATACCGGAACGCTGATGTGTCATTATCGGCATTATGCGCATACCGATCCTTTTTGCTATCCGGGGCTGCAAGATATTACGGCGCATGTGGACTTTACGGCTCTGGCTCGGGTGGCCGGCGCTCACGGATTGGCGGTACTGGATTACCAAACCCAGGCAGCCTGGCTGATCCAGAACGGAATCACGACGTTGCTGGCCCAAAAGGATCCACAGGCGGTTCGACAGTACCTTCCGGCGGTGGCAGCCGCTCAAAAATTATTGAGCCCCGCAGAAATGGGGGAGCTGTTCAAGGTGCTGGTCTTGGGGCGCGGACAGCCACATCCGGGAGCGCAGCAGGCCCTCGGATTGGCGGATTGAAGAGGCAGTAAGCCGGGTGCCCGAGATCGGTGTCAGGAGGCTTGGGGGGATAGGCGTTGTCGGATGGCCGTGACGCGAGCCTCGCGGATGCGCTCGGGTATTTCTTTGGGGTCGGGGCATGCGCGGGCTATTTCTGCTGCGGGTATTTCCAGTGCTGCTTGCAGTGCCAGGCGCAAACGGGCGTGAATGGACTGATCCTGATCGATATAGGGACTGTGAATGTCCTGAGACAGATAACAGGCGTGGGCCGAGAGCAGGTTTTCAAAGCGTGCCGGTCGTCGAACGGCGTCCAGGCGTTCCAGCAGAACCATGATGTCTTCTGCATCGCCTTCCAGGCTGTGCGTGACTTCACGGCAGCGTTCGCAGGTAAGAAGCGCCAAGTCTGCGACTTCGTTGGGCAGGCGCAAGCGTTTGCGCAAGCTTTCAATCAGGGGCTGTCCTGCCTGTGGAGCATCCTGCAGTAGCGCGCACAGCCAACTGGACAGGCGCACGTCCAGGGAAAAGCCCTGGGCGGTGGCGACAGCCAGACTGGCCAACGCGGCCGGGGCATTGAGTCGCCACCAGGGTGCCAGCTCTGGCAACAGGCGTTCCAGGGCGCCACATTGATCCAGCACCAAAAACATTTCTTCGGGGTGCGCTTCCCACAGACCCCGGGCCAGTTCCTGCCACACCCGTTCGGGCACCAGGGCATCCACTTCCCCGTGTTGCACCATGCGCCGCATGAGTTGCAACGTTTCTGGGGCTACCCGGAAATGAAATGGATGTTTGAAGCGGGCAGCAAAGCGGGCCACTCGTAGCAGACGCACCGGATCTTCCTCAAAGGCAGGGCCCACATGACGCAGTAGCCGTTGTTGCAAGTCTTGTCGCCCCCCAAAGGGGTCGATCAATTGACCGCTCTCGTCCTCGGCCATGGCGTTGATGGTGAGATCACGTCGCGCCAAATCCTGTTCCAGCGTGACTTCGGGACTGGCATGCACTTCAAAGCCCTTGTAGCCCGGCGCGCGTTTTCGTTCGGTTCGGGCCAGGGCGTATTCTTCGTGGGTTTTGGGATGCAGGAACACCGGGAAATCACGCCCCACGGGTTTAAAGCCCAAGGCCAGCATTTGTGAGGGGGTTGCACCCACCACCAGCCAATCCTGATCCTGAACGGGCAGCCCCAGTAGCTGATCGCGGACGGCTCCGCCGACTCGATAGATTTTCATGGAGTCGATAGCAGGGTATTCAGTCGCTCATGCAAGGACAGGGGCGGCAGTCCCAGACGTTGAGCATAGAGGGTGCTGTTGAACAGGACGTTTTCCACGTAACCTCGGGTTTCGTGAATGGGGATGGTGGCCACGAACAGGGTGGGGTCCTTGGGGCCCGCTGCATACCACTCCTGAGCGCGATGCGGACCGGCATTATACCCTGCGGTCGCCAGCACCGGATTGCCTAATTGGTGTTGCAACAGACCCAGGTAAAAAGTCCCCAGTTGCACATTGGTTTGGACGTCGTTGGCTTGTGGCACCCTGAATGGGGTGATGGGAATCTTGTGGGCCAGCCAGCGCGCCGTATCGGGCATCAATTGCATCAAACCCATGGCACCACTGTGGGAGCGCGCAGCGGCATAAAAATGGCTTTCCTGACGCATCAGGCCATAGACCCAGGCTTCATCCAGATGATTTTGTTGGGCCAGTACCTGTACCAGGGATTGAAACGGGAGGGGAAAGCGCAGGGAAAAATCCTGTTGTGGACCAGCCCGCTCAACGCTGTAGATCATGCGGTCATACCATTCGTGGGAAGCAGCCAGGGTGGCGGCCACCAGTTTTTCCCGGGGGGTGAAATCGTGATTGACGGCGTTCCATTCCAGTCGGGACTCCGCCACCAAGTCCAGTTGATGCAGGCGCAGCGCTCTGCTCAGCTGGGGTTGCAGCGCGTGTATTTCGCTTTCATTCACAGCAGGCGGTGCTTCCGGCCAGATACAGTGCCCGCCCAGGTCTTCCAGCGCCAGCAGACCGTAATAATGTGATTCCTGGGACAGGAGCAGTAACAGGGAACGTGCGGCATCGACTTGGCCTTGGGTCTTCAGGGCGCGGGCTTTCCAGTAACGCCATTCGGGTTTCTGGGCTTCGGCGGGAGACAAACGTTCCATCGCGCGCAGCACGGTGGGCCATTGTTGCTGACGCAAGGCGGCGCGGATCCACCAAACGGTGAGACCATCCTCCTGCAACGGCTCGGTGATTTGATCAAACCACTCCAGCACGTGCGCTTCGCCCCGGGGAGCAGCCTGGGCCACGATGCGCTGCCAGCCCCAGGAACTCGCCCCGGCCCCCCAGTCAGCGCTGTGCAAGGTCCAGTAATCTGCCGCCGCAGCGGGATCGCGCTGCGCCCATAGTCCCAGGGCCCACAGGCCCAGTTCTTGTTGGGCTTTGGTCAGGGCGGTGGCATCGCCTGCAGGGAGGGACTGCAAAAAACGGCGGGGGTGAGCCAGTGCTTTAGTCAGGATTTTTTCCTGAAGCGCTTGCGCCGGGGGCAAAAAGCGGTTGACCCACAAGGCCTGGGACAGGCTGCCGTGCGCCAGAGTCAGGCGTATCGCGGGCCACACCAGCGCGGGTGGGAGTTCTCCGCGCTGACTCAAAACCGCGAAGAGTGGCGTACAGCCATCGGCAGGGCGTCCCGGACGACTCCAGAGCGCCAGGGCTTCCTGCAACGCGCTGTCATCCTGCCGGGCCCAACGCGCCTGGAGTTGATCACAATGGATTTCCGGGTCCTGCAGGGCTTCGGGGGTCAGTTCACGCAGGAAGGCATCCCAGTTTTGATGGCGTCCCAAAGCCTTGAGCCAGTCCAGTTTCAGTCCCGGCGCCAAGGGACTATGGGGGTATTGTGTAAAGAACTGCTGCAAGGCAGATTCATCGGGCAGACTCGGTTGCGCCAGTCGGGTCTCCAGTAACCAGTAGAACGGGTAGTCTCCCAGTGGGTCGTGCTGCAGCAACTGCCGTGCACGCACGAGGCCGGGCAGGTCATGGGACTGCCAGGCCAGATGGGCTTGTAGCAACTGTTGATCGGCTTCTGGTGGCTGTCCCAGGGCCTGGGTGTGCAGTACAATGCCCAGCAGTAGCAGGCAAAGAAGGTTGAGCCATTGACGTTTCATCCCGTGGGATACTACCACAAGGCCGCACGCTGGCGTTTTGCGCTTGGAACGGAATCAGGCGTATCATGATGGCTCGGATTTGAGTCTGATATATGATAGAGGAGTTTGCATGCCCCTGACCGATCCCGATGTGGCGCGTGAGTTGCGTCATCGCCGCACCCTGGAAATCGATGGTTATCTGCGGGAGGACGGCCTATACGACATCGAAGGCCATTTGCTGGATGTGAAGGGTTTTTCCTTCGACTCCTACAGCCATGTGATTCCTGCAGGAACACCGATTCATCAGATGAGCATGCGCCTGGTGGTGGATCGCGATCTGGTGATTCGCCAGGCACAAGCCAGCACCGATGCCAGCCCCTATCCGGGGAGCTGCGAAACCATCACCCCGCACTATGCGCAGTTGGAAGGCTTGCGTATCGGTCCTGGTTTTACGCGTCAGGTCAAAGAACGCCTGGGCGGGCTCAAGGGTTGCGCGCATCTGACCGAGTTGATCGGGGTTCTGGCCACAGTAGCTTTTCAAACCCGCTACGATCCGGAAGAAGATCTGGGCGCCAAAAAACCGCCCCACCTGGACGGATGCCATGCGCTCGATACCCGGGGTTCCGTGGTGGCGAGGTTTTATCCCCAATGGGCCGTTGCCCCTTCCAATCAGTCCACCGATGCCGGTGAGGGTGGGGCAGAGGCTATTCAGGGCTGTGGGATTCCGGTGGGTACCGGCTCTTCCTGTGGTGTCAAGGGCGGTTGAGTGCGGTGCATATTCCTAAGGCGCCTGTCTGGAAGAGTGGCCAGGCGTTTCCCTGTGGTGCAGGGCTGTGTGGTAACGAAATGCTCAAGTAGGGCGTTTACGGGTTGTTCTCAATTTACTTAAAAGGCCAATCGAATGAAGATCCATGAGTATCAGGCAAAGGAGATTCTGCGGCATTTCGGCGTGGTCACCCCACGCGGGATTCCCTGTTTCTCTGTGGAAGAAGCCATCCAGGCAGGTCAATCCCTGGGCACGGCAGTTTGTGTGGTCAAGGCACAGATTCACGCGGGCGGACGGGGCAAGGGTGGGGGGGTCAAAGTGGCCAAGTCTGCCGCCGAACTGGAAAGCGCCGCGCGCGCAATCTTCGGCATGCAACTGGTTACCCACCAAACGGGTCCGGAAGGCCAGCCAGTGCGCCGCCTGCTGATCGAGGAGGGGGCCGATATCCGCAAGGAACTCTATGTGGGCATGGTGGTGGATCGGGGCTCCCAGCGCGTGGCTTTGATGGTTAGCTCAGAAGGTGGAATGGATATCGAAGAAGTGGCTGCTCACACTCCAGAAAAAATCCATACACTCTTCATCGATCCCATGCAGGGGTTGCTGGACCAGCAAGCGCGGGAGATGGCCGCCAAAATGGGGGTGCCAGAGACGCTGCTGGATCAGGCGCGTGTTCTGCTGCAGGGACTTTACCGTGCCTTTGACGAGACCGATGCTAGTCTGGCAGAAATCAACCCCCTGGTCCTTACCGGGGATGGGCGGGTGGTGGCGCTGGATGCCAAGATGAATTTTGACGCCAACGCCCTGTATCGGCACCCCGATATTGCGGCCCTGCGCGATCTGGATGAGGAAGACCCCAACGAAATCGAAGCGTCCAAATTCGATTTGTCGTACATCTCCCTGGACGGCAACATCGGTTGTCTGGTAAATGGTGCTGGCTTGGCCATGGCGACCATGGATATCGTGAAGCTCTACGGCGGCAGCCCGGCCAACTTTCTGGATGTGGGGGGGGGCGCCACCACCGAAAAGGTCACCGAGGCCTTCAAGCTGATGCTCAGAAATCCCGGGCTGAAAGCCATTCTGGTGAACATCTTCGGCGGCATCATGCGCTGCGATGTGATCGCCAATGGCGTTGTTTCGGCGGCTCGGGAAGTGGATTTGAAAGTGCCGCTGGTGGTGCGTCTGGAAGGTACCAACGTGGAACTGGGAAAACAAATTCTGGCGGAATCGGGATTGCCCATTCTGTCTGCTGTCAATATGGCCGATGCCGCCGCTCAGGTGGTGCAGGCTGCGCGAGGTTAACATGGCCATTCTGATCAATAAACACACCCGGGTGATGACCCAGGGAATCACCGGAAAAACCGGGATGTTTCACACCAAAATGTGCAAAGACTATGCCTTTGGTGCCGACTGTTTCGTGGCAGGAGTGACCCCCAAAAAAGGCGGGCAATCCTATGAAGGCATTCCCATTTTCAATACGGTGGCAGAAGCCCGGCAACAAACCGGCGCTACGGTATCGGTCATCTACGTGCCCCCACCCTTTGCGGCCGCAGCCATCGAGGAGGCGGTAGAGGCTGGTCTGGAACTGGTGATCTGCATCACCGAGGGGATTCCGGTGCGGGACATGATTCGCACACGCTACAAGATGCAGGGCGGCAGCACCTTGCTGGTGGGCCCCAATTGCCCGGGGGTTATCACGCCAGACGAAATCAAGATCGGTATCATGCCAGGACATATTCATCAAAAAGGGCCCATTGGGGTCGTGTCCCGCTCGGGCACACTCACTTACGAAGCGGTGGGCCAGTTGCGCGAATTGGGCCTGGGACAATCCAGTTGTGTGGGCATTGGCGGCGATCCCGTCAATGGCATGAAGCACATTGATATCATGCAACGCTTCAACGATGACCCCGAAACCGAGGCCGTCATCATGGTGGGTGAAATTGGCGGTAGTGACGAAGAAGAATGTGCGCGCTGGATCAAGGCGCACATGACCAAACCTGTCGTGGGTTTCATTGCTGGCGTTACGGCGCCTCCCGGCAAACGCATGGGGCATGCCGGAGCCATTATCTCGGGTGGCAAGGGAACCGCACAGGAAAAACTGGCGGTGATGGAAGAATGTGGGATCAAAATCACCCGCAATCCGGCCGAGATGGGAAAAACCCTGAAGTCGATCCTCTAGCACCCTGTGCCAAGACCTCTCTCCCCCCGCAGGGGAGAGAGAGTAACGACCACCAGCGCTCACTGAGTCTTAGCTTCTGCCTCTACCGTGGCGGCAAGGACTTGGGCCCAGTGCTCCACCTGCGCCAGATTCTCTCCTTCCACCATGACCCGTATCAGGGGCTCGGTTCCCGAGGCACGCAGTAACACCCGGCCGTTGCCCTGCAGGGCTTGCAGGGCGGCCTGTACGGTTGCCTGGACCCGGGGGTTTTGCTCCAGGTCTATGCGTTGTGCTGTGCGCACATTGATCAGACGTTGCGGGTAGAGGCTGACCTCGGCCGTATAGTCTCGTAACGTGGTCTGATGCTCCACCAACGCGGCGAGTACCTGCAAGGCCGAGATGATGCCATCCCCGGTACTATGTTTGTCATGGCAGATGATGTGGCCCGAGTTTTCCCCTCCCCAGCTCCAGTTCTTGGCGCGCATCATTTCCAGCACATGGCGGTCGCCCACGGCGGCTCGTGCAAAGGGGATGCCGCGCTGCAGAAAGGCTTTTTCCACCGCCAGGTTGGTCATGGCAGTACCCACCACCCCCCCGGCAAATCCGGCTTGGCCTTGTCGATGTTTGACGATGGCAAACAGGAGTTGATCGCCATCCTGCACTTGACCACGCGCGTCCACCATCATCAGGCGGTCGCCGTCACCATCCAGGGCAATGCCCAGGTCGGCCGATTCGGCCACAACCCGGGCCTGCAGGGTGGACAGATGCGTGGCGCCACAGCCCTCATTGATGTTCAGTCCGTTGGGTGTGTTGCCGATGGCGATGACTTCGGCCCCCAGTTCGTGAAACACGAGCGGCGCAATGTGATAGGTGGCGCCGTGGGCACAATCCACCACCAGGCGTAGCCCCTTGAGATCCATTCGGGCCGGAAAGGTGCTCTTGCAGAATTCGATATAGCGTCCTGCCGCATCATCCATGCGCCGTACCCGGCCCAGTTGGGCCGAGCTTTGGCATTCCAGGGGCTGCTCTAGCAGGGCTTCTATGGCCAACTCCATTGTGTCCGGCAGTTTGGTCCCCTCTGCCGAAAAGAATTTGATGCCGTTATCGTCGAAGGGATTATGGGAGGCGCTGATCATGATGCCGGCCTGCAAACGCAAGGCCCGCGTGAGATAGGCGACTGCCGGAGTCGGCATGGGCCCCACCAGTAATACATCGACCCCCGAGGCAGAAAGCCCCGCCTCCAGGACCGATTCCAGCATATATCCGGAAATCCGGGTGTCCTTGCCGATGATCACGCGCGGACGTTCCGTGCCACCGCCCTGAGCATGCGCCAGCACCACTCCGGCGGCGTAACCCAATTGCAGAATGAGATCGGGGGTGATGGGAGATTGCCCTACGCGCCCCCGGATGCCGTCCGTTCCAAAATAGCGTTTTGTCATCATGCAGAGATCCTAGCTTGCCAGTCAGTGAGTCGTGCGTTGTGATTCGTGGTGGGGCGCCTTCAAGTGCCACAGAGGTCTGCCAATCAGGCACTGTCCATCACGGCCTGGCGCAGCGCCAGGGCTTGCCGGGTGGCGGCCACATCGTGCACGCGCACCATCCAGGCACCCCGTTCAAGCGCCAATAAGGCGGCCGTCAGGCTGGCCGGCAAGCGTTCCTCCACGCCGTGACCGGTAACGGTGCCGAGCACGGACTTGCGCGACAAACCCACCAGGAGCGGGTAGCCCAAAGTGGCTAGCTGGGGCAGTGCGCCAAACAGGGACAGATTATGTGCCAGGGTTTTCCCGAAGCCAAATCCGGGGTCCAGCAGAATCCGCTCAGGCGCAATGCCGGCCGCTTGCGCCGCACGGGCCCGCTGCAGCAAAAAATGGCGTACCTCTTGCACCACATCGGTGTATACCGGATCTTGTTGCATGGTGGCGGGGGTTCCCTGCATGTGCATCAAACACACCCCGGCGGGGCTGGCCGCACAAATGTCCAGCGCGCCGGGCGCTTGCAAGGCCTGGATATCATTGATCAGGGAGACTCCCGCCAGCAATGCTGCCTGCATGACAGCCGGATGTCGGGTATCGATGGACAAGGGTATCGGGCCGCTGGCCAGTGCTTCTATGACGGGCAATACCCGCCGCAGTTCCTCGGCCACACTCACGGGCTGGGCGCCTGGCCGGGTGGACTCGCCCCCGATATCCAGCACATCCGCACCAGCTTCGATCAGTCGCAGCCCTTGATCAACGGCTTGCTGTCGTGCCAGATAACGCCCCCCATCCGAGAAGGAATCGGGGGTGACATTGAGGATCCCCATGATGGCAGGGCGATTCAATGGCAAGCGGTAGGATCCGCAATGAAAGTGAGTCATCCGTGGTACCCAGATCCCTGGGGGCTGATTATTGAGCGCAGCACCCAACCGGCGTGATCGAGGAACGGCAGTCAGGTCTCCTGTGCTGGACGTGCCGGCCCGGGAGCGCTACTGGGTGTGCTACCCGTGGCGGCCGGAGGGGGTGACACCGTGGTTGTGGGGACCGGCGGTTTGGGCGCACGTGGCGGGCGACCAGACATGATATCCTCGATCTGCTCGGAGTCGATGGTTTCCCACTCCAGCAAGGCATGGGCCATGGCCTCGATTTCATTGCGGTGAGATTCGATCAGCTCTCGTGCCAAGGCATATTGCTGGTCAATGATACGGCGGATTTCGGCATCCACCATCTGCATGGTGGCTTCCGACACGTTTTTATGGGTGGTAATGGAGCGGCCCAAAAATACTTCGCCCTCGTTTTCGCCATACACCATGGGGCCCAAACTGGAAGACATGCCCCATTGGGTGACCATACGCCGCGCCATTTCGGTGGCCCGTTCAAAATCGTTGCTGGCCCCAGTGGTCATTTGGTTCATGAAGACTTCTTCGGCGATCCGTCCACCAAAGAGCACGGCAATATTCTGCAGAATTTGATCCCGATTCATGCTGTAGCGGTCTTCGGTGGGCAATTGCATGGTTACCCCCAAGGCCCGACCGCGCGGAATGATGGTGACCTTGTGCACTGGGTCGGTGCGGTCCAGCAAACGAGCCACCACCGCGTGACCGGATTCATGATAGGCCGTGTTACGGCGCTCTTGTTCGGGCATGACGATGGAGCGGCGTTCCGCTCCCATGATGATTTTATCCTTGGCCCGTTCGAAGTCGTCCATGTCCACCAGGCGTTTGTTGCCACGGGCTGCAAACAGGGCCGATTCGTTGACCAGATTGGCCAGGTCGGCCCCGGAAAATCCTGGTGTACCCCGGGCGATGATGTCGGCACGCACGTCGGGGGCAATGGGAACTTTGCGCATGTGAACCAGCAAAATCTGCTCCCGACCACGGATGTCTGGCAGGGGAACCACCACCTGACGGTCAAAACGCCCCGGGCGTAACAGGGCCGGATCCAGCACGTCGGGGCGGTTGGTGGCGGCAATCACGATGACACCCACCGTGCCCTCGAAGCCGTCCATTTCCACCAGCAGTTGATTGAGGGTCTGTTCCCGCTCGTCGTTTCCACCACCCAACCCGGCACCACGCTGACGTCCTACCGCATCGATTTCATCGATGAAAACGATACAGGGGGCGTTTTTCTTGGCCTGTTCAAACATGTCCCGCACCCGGGCAGCCCCCACGCCCACAAACATTTCCACAAAGTCGGAGCCGGAAATGCTGAAGAAGGGAACCTTGGCCTCACCGGCAATGGCCCGCGCCAGCAACGTTTTCCCGGTACCGGGGCTGCCGACCATCAAAACGCCACGGGGGATACGTCCGCCCAGCTTCTGGAACTTGGTGGGATCCCGCAAAAACTCCACCAATTCAGAGACTTCTTCCTTGGCTTCATCTACTCCAGCCACATCGGCAAAGGTGACCGGGTTGGTATTTTCGTCCAGCATGCGCGCCCGGCTCTTGCCGAAGGAAAAGGCACCGCCGCGCCCCCCCCCTTGCATTTGGCGCATGAAGAAAATCCATACTCCAATCAGCAGCAACATGGGGAACCAGGACATGAGCATGTTCATGAACAAGGAAGGTTCTTCTTCCGGCTTGGCAGAAATGGCCACACCATACTTGAGCAGGTCGCTCACCAGCCAGGGGTCGGAGGGCGCGTAGGTGGTGAAAGGTTTGCCATCGGATTTTTCGCCGTGCAGGGAGCGGCCATCGATGACAACGCGCGTCACATGCCCGGCCTTCATTTCGTCGATGAAGGTGGAGTAGGTCATGATATCCGTGCTGGGCTGACGGCTTTGGAATTGACTCACCAGGAGCATGAGCACGATTCCCACAAACAACCAGGCCAGTATGTTTTTTAACAGTCCGTTCAAGAGGCACCCTCCAAAATCATCACGCAGGAATCTGATAAACAATTCCACTCGAATAACATTATATACCTAAACAGTCAAGGTGATCACGGTAGCGAACCGGGTAACCGGATATCCTGGTGCCGCCTGGTTCTGTCGAGCGCATCTGGACCCAAGGGCGTGGGCATTTCCCAACGAAGGGTTAGGGTTCCATCGGGTCCACGGGTTGCGCTGCAGGGATCAAGGCCTTGGCATCGGGCTTCAAGCCTTTGCCTAACAAATATACTTCGGAGCTTCGATCGCGCGAAGCCAGCGGTTTGCGCGTGCACACTGTCACGAAAGCTCCCCGCATGCGCTGTACGAACACCTCGAAGTCGGCCCCATGAAATACTTTGACAAGAAACTTACCGTCTGGTTTCAGGGTATGAATGGCAAAATCCAGCGCTCCATCCCATAATTCAGCCGCCTGGGCCTGGTCGCGCAAGGCTACCCCGCTAATATTGGGGGCAAGATCAGATAATACAAGGTCTGCACCCGCAGCAGGCAGGGCACCTTGCAGCAGATGTCGGATGTGCGGATGGTTGAAATCGCCGTGCAGGAATTGAACGCCCTCCAAAGGTTGCATGGGGAGTAGATCCAGAGCCCACACCCGGCCTTTCCTGCCCATCAGTTGGCGCGCCACCTGGGACCAACCCCCGGGGGTGGCGCCCAGGTCCACCACGTCCAACCCGGGGCTGAGCAGGCGGTCGCGCGCATTGATTTCCAGCAATTTATAAGAGGCGCGCGAGCGATATCCTTCCAAACGCGCCTTCTTGACGAAAGGGTCGTTGACGTGCTCACGCATCCAGGTTTTACTGGTTCGGGTAGGTTTCATGGCAGCAGTTGCCGGGCGCGGTAGGGGCTCACCGGGGCCGGTAAAGTACCAGAATTTTGCCGATTTGCTGCACGGCCGCTGCCTGCAGACGGGCACACAGCGTAGCGAGTAACGCGCTGCGCGCCTCGCGTGCGGTGAGCGGTACGCTGATCTTGATGAGTTCATGGGCGCGCAGGGCGCGCTCCATTTCCAGCAGAACGGCTTCGGTCAATCCGGCTTGCCCCAATTGAACCACTGCCGACAAGCCATGGGCGCGTGCGCGCAGCGCACTGCGCGCCGCGGATGTGAGAGTGATCCGGGCAGGGCCCGGTGCAGGTAATTGGAGCGCCTGGACCGGTGGGGGCGCTGGTTTTTTGCGAACCTTGCTTGTAACGCTAGCGGCTACCCCAGAACGTGCGGTGGCCTGGCCGCGGGTTACCGGCTTGCGCGCCATGGGTTTGGAAGCGCGGGGTTTGGCAGGAGGGTTACTCCTGTGCGAGGTTACCATAGCGGACGTCCAATATTTCATATTCCCGCGTACCGCCGGGCGCGTTGACTTCGGCCACATCCCCGGCAAATTTGCCGATCAGGGAGCGGGCAATGGGCGAGCTGATGGAAATTTTTCCGGCCTTGATGTCGGCCTCGTCTTCCCCGACGATCTGGTAGGTGAAGACCTCACCAGAGCGCAGGTCTTCCAGTTCTACGGTGGAAGCAAACACACAGCGGCCGTCGGCTTCCAGACGAGTAGGGTCGATGATTTGAGCGTTGGAGAGTTTGGATTCCAGTTCCACGATGCGGCCCTCGATGAAGGACTGCCGTTCCTTGGCGGCGTCATACTCGGCGTTTTCCGATAGATCCCCTTGGGCGCGGGCTTCGCTGATTGCCTGAATGACCGCAGGACGTTGTACATGTTTGAGATGGTGCAACTCCTGCTTGAGCTTTTCCGCACCGACCACCGTCAATGGAACCTTGTTCATACCCCCGTCTCCCCGCGTGTTCTAGTGAATGTTTTTATGTAAGGTTTGCAAATCATGAATGCTGAACTGTTGCGTTTGCTGCATGCCCAAACAGGCTGCCCGCGCGCCTGCCAGCGTGGTGTAGTAAGTAACACGCCCTTGCAGGGCCGCGTTGCGAATCGACCAGGAATCCTGCACGGCACGGGAATGCTCTTCCACCGTATTGATGATGAGCGTGATTTCACGGTTTTTGACCATATCTACGATATGCGGACGTCCTTCGGCCACCTTGTTGACCGGTGCTACTTTCAGGCCGGCGTCTTGCAAGGCTTTGCAGGTGCCGCGCGTGGCCACCAGGAGGAAACCCATGGCGGCCAGATTGCGGGCAATCTCCACCATGGGCTGTTTGTCGGCGTTGCGCACGCTGATGAACACCTTGCCGGCAGTGGGTAGTTTGATGCCGGCAGCTAGTTGGGATTTGTAAAAGGCTTCGGCAAAGGTGGCTCCGACACCCATCACTTCTCCCGTAGATTTCATTTCCGGGCCCAGAATGGGATCCACGCCAGGAAATTTGGTGAAAGGAAAGACCGCTTCCTTCACGGCAAAATGTGGGGGGGTGATTTCTCCCACAATGCCCTGGGCACTCAAGGATTGCCCTGCCATGCAGCGCGCGGCCACCTTGGCCAGTTGGCGCCCGGTGGCCTTGGCCACGTAGGGGATGGTGCGCGAAGCGCGGGGATTGACCTCGAGGACGTAGACGGTTTCCCCCTGAATGGCAAACTGGACGTTCATGAGCCCCACAACGCCTAGCTCTTGCGCCATGGCGACGGTTTGCCGGCGCAGTTCGTCTTGCAGGGCGGCAGACAAACTGAAAGGCGGCAGGGAACAGGCCGAGTCGCCAGAATGGACTCCGGCTTGTTCGATATGTTCCATGATGCCGCCTATCACCACCTGTTGTCCGTCGCAAACGGCATCCACATCCACTTCGATGGCATCATTCAGGAAACGATCCAGGAGAATCGGGGCGTCACGGGTAACAGCCACGCCGGTCATGCCTTCGGTATCGGTAATCACCTCGCGCAAATACTTTTCCAGATCGGCGGGCGTATGGACGATTTGCATGGCGCGTCCACCCAGCACATAACTGGGCCGAACCACCATGGGATAACCCAGGTCAGTGGCCAATTTGAGCGTGGATTCGCGATCGAATGCGGTGCGGTTTTCCGGTTGCCGCAAACCCAATTGATGCAGCATCTGCTGAAAGCGTTTGCGATCTTCAGCCCGGTCGATGCTGTCCGGCGCGGTGCCGATGATGGGAACACCGGCTGCTTCAAGACCCCGCGCCAGCTTGAGCGGGGTTTGCCCACCAAACTGCACGATCACGCCCTGGGGTTGTTCCAGGGCCACGATTTCCAGCACATCTTCCAGCGTCAGAGGTTCGAAGTAGAGGCGATCGGAAGTGTCGTAATCGGTAGAAACGGTTTCGGGATTGCAATTGACCATGATGGTCTCATAGCCGTCCTCACGCAAAGCCAGGGCGGCGTGTACACAACAATAATCGAACTCGATACCTTGGCCGATCCGGTTGGGTCCGCCACCCAATACCATGATCTTCTTGCGGGAACTGGGGGCTGCTTCGCATTCTTCTTCGTAGGTGGAATATTGGTAGGCGGTTTGCGTGGCAAATTCGGCCGCACAGGTGTCTACCCGCTTGTAGACGGGCTTCACGCCCAGCAGATGGCGTTGGGCGCGCACCTGGTTTTCGTGACTGTTCAGTAACGCGGCCAGGCGGCGGTCAGAAAATCCCTTGCGTTTGAGGCCGCGCAGTTGCGTGGCATCCAGTTGCATCAGGGTTTTCTCGCGCAAGGCTGCTTCGGTTTGTACCAGATCCTGGATTTCCGCCAAAAACCAGGGGTCGATATGCGACAGGCGATGGATTTCTTCCAAGGTCAGACCAACCCGAAAGGCGTCGGCCACATACCATAAGCGCAGCGGGCCAGGATCAGCCAGTTCCGCCTCGATGGTAGGGCGCTCGCTACACACCGGATCCAGCCCATTGGCACCGGTTTCCAGGCCGCGCAGGGCCTTTTGCAAAGATTCCTGAAAACAGCGGCCAATAGCCATGACTTCCCCCACGGATTTCATCTGGGTGGTGAGTCGATCATTGGCCTGGGGGAATTTTTCGAAGGCAAAACGGGGCACTTTGGTGACGACATAGTCGATGGTGGGTTCGAAGGAGGCCGGTGTGGCACCACCCGTAATGTCGTTACGCAGTTCATCCAGGGTGTACCCCACAGCCAGTTTGGCCGCCACCTTGGCGATGGGAAAACCGGTGGCTTTGGAAGCCAGGGCTGAGGAGCGTGAAACCCGTGGATTCATTTCGATGACGATCATGCGACCATCGGCCGGGTTCACGGCAAACTGCACGTTGGAACCGCCGGTTTCCACGCCGATTTCCCGCAACACCGCCAGCGAGGCGTTGCGCATGATCTGGTATTCCTTGTCGGTCAGGGTTTGTGCGGGGGCAACGGTGATGGAGTCGCCCGTATGCACCCCCATGGCATCCAGGTTCTCGATGGAGCAGATGATGATGCAGTTGTCCCGATGATCCCGCACTACCTCCATTTCGTATTCTTTCCAACCGATCACGGACTCTTCCACCAGAAGTTCGTGCGTGGGAGAAGCATCCAGACCGCGTTCGCAAATGGCAAGAAACTCTTCCTGGTTGTAAGCGATTCCGCCACCGCTCCCCCCCATGGTGAAGGAAGGACGAATGATGGCGGGAAACCCCACCATGGATTGCACTTGCAGGGCTTCTTCCAGGCTGTGGGCAATGGCCGAGCGGGGGGTGGCAAGACCAATGCGGTCCATGGCGGCCTTGAACTTTTCCCGATCCTCTGCCATGTCGATGGCTTCTTTGCGGGCCCCGATCATCTCTACGCCATATTTTTCCAGGACTCCTTCCCGAGCCAGGTCGAGCGCACAATTGAGAGCGGTTTGCCCCCCCATGGTGGGGAGCAGGGCATCGGGCCGTTCTTTCTCGATGATGCGTTCGATCACCCTCCAGGTAACCGGCTCGATGTAGGTGACATCGGCCATGTCGGGATCGGTCATGATGGTGGCCGGGTTGGAATTGACCAGAATGACCCGGTACCCCTCTTCGCGCAGTGCTTTGCAAGCCTGTGCGCCAGAGTAGTCGAATTCACAGGCCTGACCGATGACGATGGGGCCGGCGCCGATGATCAGGATGGAGGAAAGGTCTGTACGCTTGGGCATGGCAGCTCTATTCTGGCAGAGAGTGCGCCTGCATCAGGCGCAAGAAATGATCGAACAAGGGGCTGGCATCCTGAGGTCCGGGACTGGCTTCCGGATGCCCCTGAAAACTGAAAGCCGGGCAATCGGTTCGGGCAATGCCCTGTAAACTGCCATCAAACAAGGAGCGATGGGTGGTCTTCAGCATAGGGGGAAGCGTGCCTTCATCCACTGCAAAGCCGTGGTTTTGACTGGTGATCATCACTCGACCGGTATGTAAATCCTGTACCGGGTGATTGGCCCCATGATGGCCAAATTTCATCTTGAGGGTGCGCCCCCCTGAGGCCAAAGCCAGCAGTTGATGCCCCAGGCAGATGCCGAAGGTGGGTAATCCGCGGGCCAGCAGAGCGCGTATGGTTTCGATGGCGTAATCACAGGGCTCGGGGTCCCCGGGGCCATTGGAGAGGAAAATGCCGTGCGGGCGAAGGGATAGCACTGCGCCAGCGGTGGTGGTGGCGGGAACGACGGTGACCTCACAGCCCCGGTCGGTGAGCAATCGCAAGATGTTGCGCTTGATGCCGTAGTCGAAAGCCACTACTCGAAAACGACTTTTGGGGGCGGGGCGAAAGCCCTGCCCCAGAACCCAGCTTCCAGCATTCCAGGCGTACGGCTCAGGGCAGGTGACCACCTTGGCCAGGTCCATGCCAGCCAGCCCCGGAAAGGCCCGGGCCGCCTGTAGCGCCCGGGATTCCAGCACTTCGCCCGCCATGAGACAAGCGTTCTGGGCGCCGTTGGTGCGTAAATGGCGCGTTAGGCGGCGGGTATCGATGCCGGCAATGGCAACCACGCCGTGTTCCTGCAGGTAGATCGGCAAGGATTGCTGGGAGCGCCAGTTGGAGAGCTGCCGAGGGAGGTCGCGCACGATCAGCCCGGCAGCAAAAACACGGGCAGATTCAGCGTCTTCCTCGGTGGTGCCCACATTACCGATATGCGGGGTGGTCAGGGTGATCAGTTGACGGCAGTAAGAGGGATCGGTCAGGATTTCCTGATAGCCGGTCATGGCGGTGTTGAACACGACTTCACCCACGGCAAGTCCTGGCACGCCAATGGATTGGCCCCGGAACACCGTACCATCAGCCAGCACCAGAATGGCAGGCGCAAACGATGCTGAAGTATTGGCGTCAGCCATTACGGGGGCCCTCCGGATGGGATTGGATGTGAAAAACGGGAAGGACGCCTAAAGGCGACTTTCCCGTTTCCGATTACTGCAATACTACACTAAAAGGGGCGTTCGATCAAACGGTGGGAGGTTCCTGGCGCAGCAGTGACTTCAGTCCGAGTACGTCCTGCATGTCGTACAGACCGGGTGGTTGCGTAGCCACAAACCTTGCGGCGCGCAGCGCGCCCAGGGCAAAAGTGGCGCGGTTACTGGCCTTGTGAGTAATCTCCAGACGTTCGCCCCACCCCATGAATGCGACGGTGTGATCCCCCACCACGTCACCACCGCGTACGGTGGCGAAACCGATGGTGTGCTCGGCGCGTTCGCCGGTCAGGCCCTCGCGCCCATACACCGCCACCTCCGACAACCGTTGCCCGCGGGCCGCTGCCACCACCTCGCCCATGCGCAAAGCGGTGCCAGAGGGGGCATCCACCTTATGGCGGTGATGAGCTTCGCTGATTTCGATGTCGAATCCGGGTTGCAGAACCCGACTGGCCAGATCCAGAAGCAGGAGGGTCACGTTGACCCCCATGCTCATGTTGGGGGCAAATACGATGGGGATCTTCTGGCTGGCCAATTCGATCTGGTGCCGTCCGGCTTCGTCGAAACCGGTGGTTCCGATGACCAGTCCCCGTCCCGATTCCAGGCAATGCTGCACGTGCTTCAAGGTGCCGGAAGGGCGGGTGAAATCGATCAATACCTGGCTGCAGCGCAGCGCAGCAGTGATATCATCCGTAATGAGGGTGGACAGGGGGCTTCCCAGCCAGTCACCGGGATTACGCCCCAGATAGGGTGAACCGGATTGTTCCAGAGCACCGCTGAGGGTTAGATCGGGCGCTGCCACGATGGCTTCCAGCAACGCTCGACCCATGCGCCCGGTACAACCGGCAACGCACAAGCGCGTCGTCATGGATGCGCCTCCAGGGCGACCTGTTGCGGATAGGTAGAGACGAAATGTTCCAGTTTGCCATCCTTGAAGTACACGGTGAGCCGACTGGGCGTGCTCAAGTGGTTTTTGGTGCGGGTATAGTACACATAGTCCCAGCGGTTGGCGTGAAAGGGGTCCGTCAACAGCGGCGTGCCCAGAACATATCCTACCTGGGTGCGCGTCAGGCCGGGTTTGAGGCGGGCGATCATGTCCTGATCGAGGATGATGCCCTGTTGAATGTCCAGCGTGTAGGGTTGCAATGCGGCCCATTTGGGCAGATAGGGCAACTCGGCCATGCTGGGCAATTGCCAGGAGGGCGGATTGAAGTTGGGAAGGCTCAGGGAGGCACATCCCGTCAGGGCAAGCAGCAAGAATGTGATGACAGCCAGTCGAATCATTCGGGTTTTCCGGTACCAGTCCAATTCGCTATAATACCTCATCTTTCCCAGTGTCAGGTCACTCATGAGCGCCTCTCAGGATTTGAAGGACATGGGCCTCAAGGCCACATTGCCACGGCTCAAAATTCTTGGTTTGTTCGAGCAGGGCGCCAGTCGGCATATGAGTGCCGAGGCCGTGTATCGGTTGCTGCAACAAGAGGGAATGGAGGTGGGGTTGGCCACGGTGTATCGGGTACTCACCCAATTCGAGCAGGCCGGGTTGCTGACCCGGCACCATTTCGAAAGCGGCAAGGCCGTGTTCGAACTCAATCAGGGTGATCATCACGATCATCTGGTTTGCTTGCAATGCGGACATGTGGAAGAGTTCTACGATCCCGAAATCGAGCAACGCCAAGCCCGTGTGGCGCAACAACGGGGTTTTTCCATCCGCGAGCATTCCCTGCAGTTATATGCCGATTGTCAGCGTACGCATTGCCCGCACAAGGTTTGAATTTCACAGGGTGTGGGCTTTCTCACTGTGCTTGGTCGGTTATCGTTTGCCGTCCCGGTACACGCTCACAGCAGATCGGGGTTGAGTACCGCGCGCAACACCACTTGTGGCTGATCACGCCGCTGGCGCCGGGAAAGCCACCACAAGGCACCTTTGCGCACGGACCACGACTGGACCTGTCCGGTCATGAGCAGCGCGGCGGTTTGCCCCAGTGTGGGTTGATGACCCACCACCACGACGGTTGCTTCGGCCAAAGGCCATTGCACGGCCTCCAGCAAGGTTTCGGGAGCGCTCCCGGTACCCACGGCAACGCTGGTTTCAAAAGGGAGGTCCAACGCTTCGGCAGTTTGTTGGGTGCGCAGCGCAGGGCTGACCACGATGCGATAGGGCTGCTCCAATACGCCTGAAAGCCACTGCGCCACGCGCGCCGCCTGGCGTTTGCCGCGAGGGGTAAGCGCGCGTTTGTCGTCTGGGTAACCTTCCTCGGCTTCGGCATGGCGCCACAAAATCAAATCCATAACGGACTCCTCCTAAGCGCAGTTGCGTTGTGTGGGGTGTTCCTGGCGCCTCTGGTGAGGCTGCTGACGGACCAGTACCCGGCGCAAGCGATGGGCAGTTGGCAGGCCATTCCCGGTGTCCTGATCAGGGTGGGGTATCCAGCAGCAGACGGTAGCCCCGTTCCGCTTTGCTGCAGGATTCTGGAACCACGGCCAGAGCGTCTTGCAGACAGCGGCCAATATGGGTGATGCGTTGTGGATCGCCCTGCAGCAACTCCAGTTCGATCTCCATGATGGGCGTGGAACGCCCTCCTGCACGGACTTCACCGCGATCCAGTGCCAATTCCAGAAGAGTTCCATCGGTGCAGCGCAAAGGCTGAGTCTGGCGTTCGAATTCTGTGACAAAACGGGGCTTGATACGATTGAGCGTGGACTCGGATTGCAAAAAAGTCTTCAGAGTACTGTCGTCCAGGGCAGAAAAATCCAGGTGATGCTCGGTAATGGCGCACTCCCACTCCTGGCGCACGGATAAGCCGTCTTTTTCCTGGCCTCGGGATTTGATGGTTTGCATCCACTGCGTGCCCACCTGGCGCACGCGCAGGGCGATGCCTTGCTGACGCAA
This sequence comes from Ferrovaceae bacterium, assembly GCA_027449685.1. Classification (GTDB taxonomy): domain Bacteria; phylum Pseudomonadota; class Gammaproteobacteria; order Burkholderiales; family Ferrovaceae; genus JAJZHV01. The sequence goes on from DAIDLC010000008.1 coordinate 44,956, forward strand.
GGAGAGTTCCGGGGTGTCGTAGTAGATGCTGAAGTAACGCTGGCACAGAGGGGGGGCCTCGCAGAGCGCCTGCAGCCAGTCGAGTTGTAGCACCTGCTCCAAGGCCGCGGCACTGGCGCGTAATTTCAATTCGATTTCCGTATGGACGCTCATGATCGGCGGCCGGAGTGGGTAGCAGAAAATTTTTCCAGCAGGTACTGTTGCGCGTCAAACGGTTTTTCTTGGCGGCAGATACGCCGCTGGTACGCGCCATTGCCTTTCATTTCCCAACTCAGAGCCTGATCCTTCAGGTAAGGACGCAGTCCTTCGCTCATGATGCGGCGCTTGATGCTGGGATCCAGAATGGGAATGCAGATTTCGATGCGCCGGAACAGATTTCGGTCCATCCAGTCGGCACTGGAGATATACAAATTTTGTGCACCGCCGTTGAAGAAGTAAAACACGCGGTGGTGCTCCAAAAACCGGCCGATGATGGAGAAGACGCGAATGTTGTCGGACAGGTCCGTGATGCCCGGTCGCAGCAGGCAAACGCCGCGCACGATCAAATCCACCTTGACTCCCGCCTGGCTGGCCTCATACAGAGCATCGATGATGCTGCGCTCGGTGAGCGCATTCATCTTGGCGATGATATGCGTGCGTTTTTTTTGTTGTGCCAGTTCGGTTTCGTGGTGAATGGCGGCCAGCAGGGAGGCATGTAGACTGAAGGGAGACTGACACAACTGTTTGAGCGGTCCATGTTGCCCCAAGCCCGTGATCTGCATGAACACCTCATTGACATCCGAGGTGATTTCCGGATCGGCGGTAAACAGACCAAAGTCGGTATAGAGTTTGGTGGTGCGGGAGTGATAATTACCCGTTCCCAAATGCACGTAGCGACGTAATTTTCCCAACTCGCGACGAATGATCATGCACATCTTGGCATGGGTTTTGTAGCCGGCCACTCCATACACCACATGGGCCCCCGCCTCTTCCAGTTTGGCCGCCCAGTTGATGTTGGCTTCCTCGTCGAAGCGCGCCAGCAATTCCACCACTACGGTGACTTCCTTACCCCGTCGCGCCGCATCGATGAGCGCGTCGATCAGCTCGGAATCGGCGCCGGCACGATACACGGTCTGCTTGATGGCCAGGACCAAAGGGTCGTTGGCGGCCTGCTGAACCAGTTCTACCACCGGGGCAAAGGATTGGTACGGATGGTGTAACAGGATGTCCTTTTTGCGGATGGCGGCGAAGATGTCGGGCCCGCTGTCCCATTCCCGAGGGCGCATCTGGGTGAAGCGGGGAAAGCGTAAATCCGGACGGTCCACCATGTCAGCTACCTGCATGAGGCGTACCAGATTAACGGGGCCATTGACGCGATACAGATCGGTTTCTTCCAGATCGAAGGTTTCGAGCAAAAATTCCGCCATGGCTTGGGAACAGTTCTCTGCCACTTCCAGACGCACTTCATCGCCAAACTGACGATGGTTTAACTCCCCTTGCAGCGCCTGGCGCAGGTTTTTGTCTTCATCTTCCTCCTCCAGCAGCAATTCACTGTTGCGGGTAACCCGGAACTGATAACAGCCTTCCACCGTCATGCCCTGGAATAACTCGCCCACATTGGCATGCAACACGGAGGAGAGAAAAATGAATCCATAGGGACAATCGGTCAGATTGGCTGGCAGACGGATGAAACGGGGTAAGGAACGGGGAGCCTGGACCACGGCATGAGTGGTTTGGCGCCCGAAAGCATCCCGTCCGCTCAGTTCCACGGCAAAGTTCAGGCTTTTGTTGAGAATGCGGGGAAAGGGGTGGGCGGTGTCCAGGCCGATGGGAGTGAGGACGGGCATCACTTCGCGAAAAAAATAATCCCGTGCCCAGTCCCGCTGGGCGTCGGTCCAGTACCCGCGACGGTGAAAGCGGATACCCTCCAGGGACAGAGCCGGCAAGACCTTTTCGTTGAGCAGCGCGTATTGGTCATCGATGAGTTCATGGGCTTCCTGGCTGACTCTTTGATACACCACCAGAGGGGACAAGCCATCGGGGCCGGGGGTGGGAGTGCCTTGCTGAATCTGCTGCTTGAGATCAGCCACCCGGATTTCAAAAAACTCATCCAGATTGCTGCTCACGATACAGAGATATCGCAGACGTTCCAACAGGGGGGTAGTGGGGTTTTCCACCATGGCCAGAACCCGTCGATTGAAGGCCAGTTGCCCCAGTTCGCGGTTGAAGTAAGCCGTGGCCGGGTAGCGTGAAGGAGGCAGGGTTGCAGGGTAAAAGCTCATACTCTTCAGTAAGAATGATCGATTCTGTCATCTTGCGCCAGCGATCTGTCAGTTGCAACTGTCATCAAACGGCGCCATGTGTTTTTGGGGGCGCGGTCAGAGCAAGCGGCTCCTGTCACACAATTTTAACCGAGCAATCATATTTTCGTCATGAAGTCTTTGCATAGTGGCCCTATTGAACTATAGGAGCCCTGTCATGATGCCAGACTTGGAACAGACCCGCGCGCCACAGCGCGCTGCTCGACCGCGTCTCGTTTTTCAGTATGCCCGTTCCGAGGCCGATGTGCGCGCTGCGCAGGAATTACGCTGGCGCGTGTTTTCGGAAGAAATGGGTGCCCGGTTGAATAGTCCCGAACCTGGATTGGACCAGGATCGGCTGGATCCCCTGTGCGACCATCTGCTGGTTCGCGATCTGCGCAATGACCTGGTAGTGGGAACCTATCGCATTCTGAATGCGGCGCAGGCACGACGGGCCGGAGGATTCTATTCCGAGTCGGAGTTTGATCTGTCGCGGCTGGGACATCTGCGGGATGATCTGATGGAAATGGGTCGCGCCTGCGTGCATCCGGATTACCGCACGGGTGCCAGCATCGCTTTATTGTGGGCTGGTTTGGCGGATTACATCCAGACTCATGGGGTGCGCTATCTGATGGGATGCGCCAGTATGACCATGGCCGATGGCGGACATACGGCAGCCAGTATCTATCGTCAATTGAAGGTTCATGCGGCTCCCGCCGAATGGCGGGTGTTTCCTGCCTGTCCTCTACCCCTGAACCGTCTGGATGATCGTCTGGAGGTGGAGATTCCTTCCCTCATCAAGGCATACTTGCGCGTGGGAGCCTATGTGTGCGGAGAGCCCGCCTGGGACCCGGATTTCAATACGGCCGATTGTTTGCTGCTACTGCCTACGCAACAGATCGATCATCGCTATTCCCGGCATTTCATGAAGCAAACTTTGCAGCAGGAACAGGTGAAATTGTAATTCCAGCGACTTGGAGGTAAAAACCGGGACGTGCCCTGTGTTTTTTTGATAGAGTGACTCACTTTTTGTTTTGTGGTGCGGGGCATGAGCCATCATTCTGTCATTGCAGCAGTGGACCTGGGTTCCAATAGCTTTCGCTTGCAAGTGTCGCGTGTGGTCCAGGGACACCCTTACACATTGGACTCCCTGAAGGAGTCTATTCGCTTGGCGGCCGGTCTGCAGCCGGATAAAACCCTTACGGAAGAAGCGCAGCAGCGTGCCCTGAACTGTCTGGAGCGGTTTGGCGAACGCTTGCGCGGTATTCCACGCAGCGCCATTCGGGCGGTGGGAACCAATACGCTGCGCGTGGCAAAGAATGCGGGCCAGTTTTTGGAGCGGGCCGAATCCCTGCTAGGGGTCCCCATCGAAATCATCGCCGGTCAGGAGGAAGCGCGTCTGATATTCATCGGCGTGACCCACAGCATTCCCCGGCGGCCGGGACGGCGCCTGGTGGTGGATATTGGTGGGGGTTCCACCGAATTCATCATTGGTCGCGGGTTTCGACCGCAGCGCATGGAAAGTCTGTATATGGGCTGCGTCAGCTATACCCAGCGGTATTTCCCCAGTGGCAAGGTGACCGCCAAAACCCTGCGTCAAGCCGAATTGGCGGCTCAGGCAGAGCTTCAGGTGCTCAACCGGAACTTCCAGGCAGGCCAGTGGGACCACGCCCTGGGTTCTTCCGGTACGGCCCGGGCCTTGGTGGAACTGCTGGAACAAAACGGATTCTCGGGGCAGGGGATCACCACGGCCGGTTTGGCGTTTTTGCGCGAACGACTGTTGCAGGCAGGGGATCCACGGGCCTTGAATCTGGCCGGTATGCGACCGGATCGGGTGCCTGTGTTGCCCGGCGGCCTGGCCATCATGGGCAGTGTGTTTCAGGAGTTGGGGGTCGAGCAGATGCAAACCACGGATTGTGGTTTGCGCGAAGGGGTGCTCTACGAAATGCTGGGCCGTCTGGAGCATAAGGACATCCGCTCGGCTACGGTACGCGCCTTCATGACACGCTACGCTGTGGACGAAGCACAGGCACTGCGGGTGCAAAAGACTTGCCTCACGCTGTTTCGTCAGGCAGCAACCCCTGCGACCTTGCGACAGTACGGTCCTTATTTGGGCTGGGCTGCTCTGCTGCACGAAATCGGTCTATCCATCGCCCATAGCGGGTATCACCGGCATTCGGCTTATATTGTGGATAACGCGGACATGCCGGGGTTTTCCAAGCAGGAGCAGGCCATTTTGGGGGGGGTGGTGCAAGCCCAGCGCGGAAGACTGACCAAAGTGGCCGAACGTATCGTGAATCGTGAAGGTTGGCTGATGGTCTGCTGTTTGCGCCTGGCCGTGTTACTGCATCGCGACCGGTGCGCTATCGCTCTTCCCCGTTTGCGGCTGTCTGCGCAGGAGCAGGGGCTTGCGTTGACGGTTTCGGCACGCTGGCTGGCACGGAATACGCTGGGGCAAGCCAATTTGCAGACCGAGGTTCGCCATTGGGAGGCCATGGGTATTACCCTGAAAATTCTGCCCTATGGGGCGTCCGGTGCGCCGGAAAGTTGAGTTTTCCCAGGGTCTCGAACCCCGGTGTAATCAATCTGAAACATTAAGCCGGTACTCTCATACGGTTTGAAAACCGATTGATTTGCATATCATTTTACGGAGAATTTCCATGACCTTGTCCTCCTCTTCCCGGTATTTTGCCCTTTCTGTGTTGGGATTTCTCGCGGCGACCCAGGTTCGTGCCATGGACATTACGGGTGCCGGAGCAACTTTTCCGTATCCCATTTATGCGAAATGGGCCGAGGCCTATAAAGTGGCTTCCGGCAATGGGTTGAACTACCAATCCATTGGCTCTGGAGGAGGAATCAAGCAGATCAAGGCCAAGACGGTGGATTTTGGGGCTACCGACAAACCGCTGGGCAAGGAAGAACTGGATCGCGACCATCTGGTGCAGTGGCCCATGGTCATTGGCGGTGTGGTGCCCGTGGTCAACGCCGTGGGGATAGCCCCCGGACAGCTCAAGTTGACTGGCGAGTTATTGGCGGATATCTATCTGGGTAAAGTCAAAAAATGGAATGACCCGGCCATACAGGCCCTGAACAAAGGGGTGAAACTGCCCAATCAGGATATTCTGGTGGTTTCCCGCTCTGATGGTTCGGGCACCACGTTTATTTTCACTCATTATCTGACCCAGGTCAGCGCCGAGTGGAAAACCCGGGTGGGCAGCGATACCTCGGTCAAGTGGCCCACAGGGATCAATGGCAAGGGCAACGAAGGAGTCGCTTCCTACGTGCGCCAGCAAAGTGGCGCCATCGGGTATGTGGAGTATGCCTATGCGTTGCAAAACAAGATGGTCTACGTGCAGATGAAAAACCATGATGGCCAATTTGTTGCGCCCAACGATAAATCCTTTAGTGCAGCAGCGGCCAACGGGAACTGGAAAGCCGAGGCAGGGTTTTATGAAGTCCTGACCGACGAACCGGGCAAAGCCAGTTGGCCCATTACCGGCGCCACGTTCATTCTGATGCAACAAACTCAGGATCATCCCGACCATGCCAAGGTGGCCTTGTCCTTTTTTGACTGGGCCTACAAAAATGGCGCCAAGTCAGCACTGGAACTGGACTATATCCCCATGCCCGACAACGTGGTGAAACTGGTGGAACAGTCCTGGAAAACCAGCCTGAAGGATACTGCCGGCAAACCGGTATTTTAACGGCCCGTTTGTGAATTGGTCATGGGTGCGGTTATCATTCCGTTCTCAGAGCGAAATCGAGTGATCAATCCTGCCCCTAACACCCTCCTTTCCGGAAAACCGCAACTCCGGGAAGAAGCGCATCGTCTGCAGCGCTGGGGGGATCTGCTGTTCGAAAACCTGACCCGGTTTTTCGCCTTTCTGGTGCTGGTCACCCTCATCGCGATTCTGATCTCGCTACTGGTGACCAGCCTGCCTTCCCTCAAGGCGTTTGGCTGGGGGTTTTTGTTTTCCGACGAGTGGGACCCTGTCCAGGACCGTTTTGGTGCCCTGGTCCCCATCTACGGGACTTTGGTCAGTTCCTTGATTGCCCTCACCATTGCTCTGCCTGTCAGCTTTGGAATCGCTATCTTTTTGACGGAAATGGCACCGGCCTGGCTCAAGCGACCCCTGGGTACCGCCATCGAATTATTGGCAGCCATTCCCAGCATTATCTATGGGATGTGGGGGTTGTTCGTGTTTGCCCCGGTGTTTTCCCAGTGGGTGCAGCCCGCCTTGAAAAGCCTCCTGGGCTCGCTTCCCGGCCTGTCGTTTCTGGTGGAAGGCCCCCCCATGGGCATTGGCATGCTGACGGCGGGAGTAATCCTCGCCATCATGGTCATTCCCTTCGTGGCCTCTGTGATGCGTGATGTGTTCGAGCTGGTGCCGGCGGTGCTGAAGGAATCGGCCTATGGTCTGGGTGCCACCACCTGGGAAGTGGTGTGGAAAGTGGTTCTGCCTTACACCCGTGTGGGCGTGGTGGGTGGCGTGATGCTGGGGTTGGGGCGCGCCTTGGGCGAAACCATGGCGGTGACCTTTGTGATTGGCAACGCCCAACGGTTGAGCCCTTCCCTGCTGGCACCCGGTAACAGCATTGCTTCTTCCTTGGCCAACGAGTTTGCCGAGGCCGTAGGGGACCTGTATACCTCGGCCCTGATCGAACTGGGGTTACTGCTGTTTGTCATCACCACGGTGGTCCTGGCGGTGGCCAAAATCATGCTGTTACGCATGGGCCGGCGGGAAGGAAAGCGAAGCTGACATGCAACGATCTACCCCTGCCACGGATAAAATTTATCGAGCCCGGCGGCGTCTCAACCGCTTCAATCTGGGCATGTCTTTTATGGGGATGGCCTTTGGCCTGTTCTGGTTATGCTGGATCTTGCTCACCCTGCTGCGCTTTGGGCTGGAAGGATTGAGTTGGCAATTGTTTACCCAATCGACGCCAGCGCCGGGGAGCGATGGCGGACTGCTCAACGCCATTCTGGGTTCCCTGCTGATGGCAGGGGGGGCCACTCTCATAGGGACCCCGGTGGGCGTCCTGGCTGGCACCTATCTGTCGGAATATGGACGGCGGGGCTGGCTGGCTCCGGCCACCCGTTTTGTCAACGACATCTTGCTAAGCGCGCCCTCCATCGTGCTAGGGTTGTTCGTCTACACCCTGTATGTGTCCCGGGTGGGGCATTTTTCCGGTTTTGCCGGGTCTTTGGCGTTGTCCCTGATCGTGGTGCCGGTGGTGGTGCGCACCACGGACGACATGCTCAAACTCACTCCGGATAGCTTGCGTGAGGCGGCCATCGCCCTGGGTGCACCCAAATGGAAGATGATCGTCCTGGTATCCTACCGGGCGGCGCGTACCGGCATTGCCACCGGTGTCTTGCTGGCCGTGGCGCGTATCAGTGGCGAAACGGCTCCTTTGCTGTTTACCGCACTGAACAATCAGTTTCTGTCTCTCGACATGAACGCCCCCATGGCCAACCTCCCCGTGGTGATTTTCCAGTTTGCCATGAGTCCTTACGATGATTGGCACCGTTTGGCCTGGGGGGGCGCGATCCTGATTACCTTCAGTGTGCTGGGGCTTAACATCCTGGCACGCCTTTTGTTTCGCAAACCCAATTGATTTCTGTAGATGACATGACGAGTAATCTCTCTGTGCTCCCCCAGGAAAATGTGCGTATTGCAGTGCGCAATCTCAATTTTTACTACGGACGCTTTCATGCCATCAAGAACGTGTCCATGCAAATTCAGGCCAATATGGTGACGGCCTTCATTGGACCATCGGGGTGTGGCAAGTCTACCTTGCTGCGGACCTTCAATCGGTTGCATGAACTCTACCCGCAAAACATCGCTACCGGCGAAATTCTGCTGGATGGACGCAATGTTCTGGAACGCAAGGAGGATCCCACCCTGCTGAGGGCGCGCGTGGGTATGGTGTTCCAGAAGCCCACGCCCTTTCCCATGTCCATCTATGACAACATCGCTTTTGGCGTGCGTCTGTACGAACGCCTCTCTGCGCTGGAAATGGATGAGCGGGTGGAGTGGGCCTTGAGCAAGGCGGCACTCTGGAACGAGGTCAAGGATAAATTGCATCAGAGCGGCAACGGACTTTCGGGGGGGCAGCAGCAACGCCTCTGTATTGCGCGCTGCATCGCCATCAAGCCCGAGGTAATCCTGCTCGACGAACCCTGCTCGGCCCTGGATCCCATTTCTACAGCACACATCGAGGAATTGGTGCATGATCTGAAAACAGATTACACCGTCGTCATCGTCACGCATAATATGCAGCAGGCGGCTCGCGTGTCAGACTACACGGCCTACATGTATCTGGGCGAATTGATCGAGTTTGGCGAAACCGATAAAATTTTCACCAAGCCGGATCAGAAGGCCACGGAAGACTATATTACCGGCAAATTCGGTTAATCCTATCGCGGAGCATCTATGCGTACCAAGTTGATCGCGGGGAACTGGAAAATGCACGGGTCCCTCGCGGGCAACCTGGCATTGCTCCAATCAGTGGCTGCGGGTGCAGCCACCCTGCCCACTCTATCCTTTACCGTCCTGATTCCTTTTCCCTATCTGCCCCAGGCTCAGGCCTTGCTGGCCAACAGCGCCTGCAGCTGGGGCGCGCAGGATGTGAGCGAAGCGGCCAGTGGGGCCTACACCGGAGAGGTCAGCGCCGCCATGCTGCGTGAGTTTGGCTGCCAATATGTCATTGTGGGGCATTCCGAGCGCCGCCAGCGGCATGGGGAGAGCGATGCCCGGGTGGCCGCCAAGGCCCTGGCCGCTATCGAAGGGGGGTTGACGCCCATCGTGTGTGTGGGAGAAACCCTGGCCGAACGTGAGGCGGGGCAGACACTGGCAGTGGTGGGCCGACAGCTGGATGCGGTGATTCAAGGCCTGGGTGTGCAGCGTTTGCCCCATGCCGTGCTGGCTTATGAGCCCATCTGGGCCATTGGCACGGGTCGCAGTGCCAGCGCCCAACAGGCTCAGGAGGTTCATGCGGCACTGCGCCAACGGGTTTCGCAAAGCGACCTGGTGGTGGCCGCAGGAATACAAATTCTCTATGGAGGTAGCGTCAAACCGTCTAACGCGCTAGAATTGATGGGCTTGCCAGACATCGATGGCGCTTTGGTGGGTGGAGCCTCTTTGAATGCGGATGATTTTCTCGATATCGGGCGGGCGGCGGCAAGGGCCTGAGGGCCATGTGACCCGAATCTGCCGCCGAGCACGCCGGGCTTTTGATCAGAAGGGATGCCCTGGCAGCGCCAGGGCGTGGTGCAACGCCGGGACCGGGTTTCCCGAGTGGTTCATGGGATAAAACATGCTACAGACAGTGGTTTGGATCTTACATATAGGCGCAGCGGTCGGCGTGATCGGATTGGTGCTGTTACAGCACGGCAAGGGTGCTGACATGGGCGCCGCTTTTGGTAGCGGTTCGGCGGGCGGTTTGTTCGGGGCCTCTGGTGCGGCCAATTTTCTGAGCCGCAGCACGGCCGTGCTGGCGGCCGTGTTTTTTACCACCAGCTTGCTGTTGACCTGGTATTCCGGTCATGGTGCTGGCGGCAGTAGCGTCATGCAGCAACCGGTAACGGTTGCGCCCACGGGCCCGGCGGGAACAGTTCCTACGCAGGGTAACGCACCCAAATCATCAGAAATACCAAAATAAATTCAGGCCAAAGGCCGATGACAGTGCGGATCAACCGCACGTACTTTGAAAACATGTGTTACAGGATGACTCCGGAACATCGGAGTGATCCCAAGGGGACGCTCTGCGGTATGAGGGCGCAAATAGCTGGTGCAGTGCCGATGTGGTGAAATTGGTAGACACGCCGTCTTGAGGGGGCGGTGGCGAAAGCCGTAGCAGTTCGAGTCTGCTCATCGGCACCATATATTCTGCGAGAACGCCATGGTGCAAAATTATTTTCCAGTGCTACTGTTTATTCTGGTAGGCCTCGGAGTGGGTGTCATTGCCCCGCTGCTGGGCAGGATTCTGGCACCCAATCGACCCGATCCCGAAAAAAATTCTCCCTACGAGTGTGGTTTCGAAGCCTTCGAAGATGCTCGTATGCGCTTTGATGTGCGCTACTATCTGGTGGCCATCCTGTTTATTCTGTTCGATCTCGAAATTGCCTTTCTGTTTCCTTGGGCGGTGGTGCTCAAGGACGTGGGCTGGTTTGGATTTTTGGCCATGCTGGTGTTCTTGGGCATCCTGGTAGTGGGCTTTGTCTACGAATGGCTACGGGGTGCGCTGGACTGGGAATAGACGGCGATCATTTCAGTAACGGCGACGCAGGTCGCGTTACCCGGTTGAGGGGAGGTAGCAATCATGGCGCTTGAAGGCGTATTGAAAGAAGGGTTTGTCACCACGAGTCTGGATACGGTCATCAATTGGACCCGCACGGGTTCGCTCTGGCCCATGACCTTTGGTCTTGCCTGCTGTGCTGTGGAAATGATGCATGCCGGGGCTTCCCGTTACGATCTGGATCGTTTCGGAATCGTGTTCCGTCCCAGTCCGCGTCAGTCCGACCTCATGATCGTGGCCGGGACGCTTTGCAACAAAATGGCTCCGGCCTTGCGCAAGGTATACGATCAGATGGCCGAGCCTCGCTGGGTCTTGTCCATGGGGTCCTGTGCCAATGGCGGCGGCTACTATCATTATTCCTATTCAGTGGTCCGGGGTTGCGACCGGGTGGTCCCAGTGGATGTGTACGTGCCTGGCTGTCCGCCAACGGCCGAAGCCTTGCTCTATGGTCTGATCCAGTTGCAACAAAAAATCCGACGCACCAGCACGATTGCACGAGTGGCCTGAATCCATGTCCAATGCGCTTGATAAACTGTCCGAAACACTGATCCCGGCGCTGGGTTCTGCGCTGGTGCAGCAAACCACCCGCCTGGGGGAATTGACCCTGGTGATTCGCCCCGAAGAGTGGCTGACCGTAGCGCAACGCTTGCGCGACGAATTCCAGTTTGAGCAACTCATCGATCTGTGCGGCGTAGATTACTCCACCTACGATGGCTGGGAGGGGGCACGCTTTTGTGTGGTTACCCATCTGCTGTCGGTGACCCGAAATGTCCGCTTGCGCATCAAGGTCTTTGCGGCAGACGCACATCAACCGCTGCTGGATTCGGTGGTGTCGGTTTGGTCGGTGGCCAACTGGTTTGAGCGCGAAGCCTTCGATCTCTTCGGTATCGTGTTCAACGGCCACCCCGACTTGCGTCGTTTGCTTACCGACTATGGCTTCGTGGGGCACCCTTTCCGCAAGGATTTCCCCATCTCGGGGCATGTGGAAATGCGTTACGACGAAACGCTCAAGCGCGTCATCTATGAGCCGGTGTCCATTGCACCGCGCGAAATAACGCCACGCCGGTTACGGCCAGAACATTACGGGGATACAGAACATCATGGCTGAAATTCGCAACTACACCATGAACTTTGGCCCGCAGCATCCGGCTGCGCACGGCGTTCTGCGGCTGGTCCTGGAACTGGATGGCGAAGTGATCGAACGGGCCGATCCGCATATCGGATTGTTGCATCGGGCCACAGAAAAACTGGCGGAAACACGCACTTTCTTGCAAAGTGTGCCCTATATGGACCGCCTGGATTATGTGTCCATGATGTGCAATGAACATGGCTATGTCCTGGCGTTGGAAAAACTCCTGCAGATCGAAGTTCCCCTGCGGGCCCAGTACATTCGGGTCATGTTCGACGAAATTACCCGCATTCTCAACCATCTGTTATGGCTTGGGGCCCATGCCCTGGATATTGGTGCCATGACGGTATTTTTGTACGCCTTTCGCGAACGTGAAGACCTGGTGGATTGTTACGAGGCCGTCTCTGGCGCCCGTCTGCATGCCGCCTATTATCGGCCCGGAGGCGTGTACCGGGATCTGCCCGAGCGCATGCCGCTGCACTTGGCCAACAAGGAAGTCAAGGGGGGGCGGTCTGAACAAAAGGCCCAGCGCCTCAACCAGAACCGCCAGGGTTCCCTGCTGGATTTCGTCGAAGATTTTACGCGGCGTTTTCCGGCCTATGTGGACGAATACGAAACCCTGCTGACTGACAACCGCATCTGGAAGCAACGGACCGTGGGCATTGGGGTGGTGACCCCCGAACGGGCCCTGGCTATGGGGTTTACCGGGGCCATGTTGCGCGGGTCCGGTATCGAATGGGATTTGCGTAAAAAGCAGCCCTACGACGCCTATGCCGCAATGGATTTCGATATCCCCGTGGGGGTCAATGGCGATTGCTACGACCGGTATCTGGTGCGCATGGAAGAAATGCGCCAGTCCAATCGCATCATCCAGCAATGTGTGGACTGGTTGCGGCGTAATCCCGGGCCTGTGATCACCGACAACCATAAAGTGGCCCCCCCTTCCCGCGAGCGTATGAAAGAAAACATGGAAGAGCTGATCCACCATTTCAAGCTCTTCACCGAAGGAATGCATGTGCCAGAGGGTGAAGCGTTGGCGAGTGTGGAAGCGCCCAAGGGTGAGTTCTCTATTTATATGGTATCGGATGGTGCCAACAAACCGTACCGTCTGAAGATTCGGGCCCCGGGTTTTGCGCATATGGCGGGACTGGATGAAATGTCCCGAGGTCACATGATTGCCGATGTGGTCGCTATCATCGGAACCCTGGATATCGTGTTTGGAGAGGTGGATCGCTAATTATGCTGAGCCCTGAATCAAAACAGTTGATCGATCGTGAAGTGGCCAAATATCCCGCCGATCAAAAACAGTCCGCCGTGATGTCGGCCTTGCGCATTGCTCAAAATCAGCATGGCTGGTTGCCTCAGGAATTGATGAATAGCGTAGCCGAGTATCTGGAAATGCCGGCCATTGCCGTGTACGAGGTGGCCACCTTCTACGAGATGTACAACCTCAAACCCATGGGGCGGCATAAATTGACCGTTTGCACCAATTTGCCCTGTGCGCTCTCTGGCGCCACCGAGCTGTGCGAGGGGTTGAAGCGCAAATTGGGAATCGGGTTTGGCGAGGTGACGCCCGACGGAGAATTCAGCCTGAAGGAAGGCGAATGTTTTGGGGCTTGCGGGGACGCCCCGGTGCTGCTGGTCAACAATGAACACATGCATTCCTTTCTGGATGAAGCGAAAGTGGATGCCCTGCTCAAGGAGCTCAAATCATGACACAAGTGGTCTTGGGTGGGCTGGACGGGGATCGCACCTGGCGTCTGGCCGACTACGTGCAGCGGGGCGGCTACGAGGCCTTACGCAAGGTTCTGGGAGGCATGACGCCCGAGCAGGTGATCGACGAAGTCAAGCTCTCTGGCTTGCGTGGTCGGGGTGGGGCGGGCTTTCCCACGGGGCTCAAATGGACTTTCATGCCCAAAAATTATACTGGCCAGCGTTATGTGGTCTGCAATTCCGACGAAGGCGAACCCGGAACCTTCAAGGATCGCGATATTCTGCGCTATAACCCCCACGCTCTGATTGAGGGCATGATCATTGCCGGTTTTGCCATGGGGGCCAGCTGTGGGTATAACTACATTCACGGGGAAATCTGGTCCGTCTATCTGCGCTGCGAAGAAGCCCTGGAAGAAGCGCGGGCGGCAGGTTTTCTGGGACCGAATATTCTGGGCTCCGGGTTCTCTTTCGAACTCTTCAATCACCATGGCTATGGCGCCTATATTTGCGGGGAAGAAACAGCCCTGCTGGAGTCCCTGGAAGGCAAAAAGGGACAGCCACGCTACAAACCCCCTTTCCCTGCCACCTATGGACTGTACGGCAAGCCCACCACCATCAACAATACCGAAACTTTTGCCAGCGTGCCCTGGATCCTGCGCCATGGGGGTCAAGCCTTCATGGATCTGGGCAAGCCCAACAATGGGGGCACCAAAATTTTCTCAGTATCCGGGCATGTAAACCGCCCAGGAAACTACGAAGTTCCCTTGGGAACACCCTTTGCGGCGCTTCTGGATATGGCCGGAGGCATGCGGGGGGGGCGGGCTTTGAAGGCCGTGATTCCTGGCGGGTCCTCAAGCCCCGTGGTTCCCGGCGAGATCATGATGCAATTGACCATGGACTATGATGCCATCACCAAGGCAGGTTCCATGCTGGGTTCCGGGGCCGTGATCGTCATGGATGAAACGGTGTGTATGGTGCGAGCGCTGGAACGCCTGTCCTATTTCTACCATGAGGAATCCTGTGGCCAATGTACCCCCTGCCGGGAGGGCACGGGTTGGTTATATCGGATTGTGCATCGTATCGAGCACGGACAGGGACGCGTGGAAGACCTCGATGTGTTGCTGTCTTTGACGGACAATATTCAAGGGCGCACCATTTGTGCCTTGGGCGATGCGGCTGCCATGCCAGTACGTAGTTTTGTCAATGCGTTCCGCGCAGAATTCGAATATCACATCACGCACAAACGTTGTCTGGTGGGTGCGCCCGTTCTTCAGGAAAAGGTGGCTTGAGCATGGCATTGCTGAACATCGAAATCGACGGTCAAAGCACTCAGGTGGAAAGCGGCCGTACCGTCATGGATGCGGCCAAACAGCTGGGTATCAAAATCCCTCACTTCTGTTATCACCGCAAGCTGTCCATCGCGGCCAATTGCCGCATGTGCCTGGTGCAGGTGGAAAAGGCCCCCAAACCGCTACCCGCGTGCGCCACGCCCGTCACCGAAGGCATGAAGGTGCAAACCCATTCGGACTATGCCGTCAAGGCGCAAAAGGCAGTGATGGAGTTTTTGCTCGTCAATCACCCGCTGGATTGCCCTATTTGCGACCAGGGCGGAGAGTGCAAACTGCAGGATCTCAGTGTGGGGTATGGCGGCGGGGCTTCGCGCTATCGGGAAGAAAAACGCGTGGTGTCCAACAAGGATCTGGGGCCACTCATTGCCACCGACATGACCCGCTGTATCCTGTGCACCCGGTGCGTGCGTTATGGTCAAGAAATTGCTGGCATCATGGAACTGGGTGTGGGTGGTAGGGGAGAACATTCCGAAATTCTGGCCTTCATGGATCTGACGGTGGATTCCGAAGTCTCCGGAAACGCCATCGATCTGTGCCCCGTGGGCGCCCTTACCAGCAAACCATTCCGTTACAAGGCGCGTTCCTGGGAGCTCACCCGCTTCCCCGGGGTAAGTCCCCATGATGGACTGGGAGCCCAGCTCCAGGTGCAGGTCAAACAGCGCACCGAGGTGGTGCGCGTGGTACCGCGCACCAACGATGACATCAACGAATGCTGGTTGTCTGATCGGGACCGTTTTTCTTATCAGGGATTGCATGCGCCCGACCGTTTGCTGCGTCCGCGCGTCAAACGTCAGGGACAATGGGTGGAAGTGGATTGGGCCGAAGCCCTGCAACGGGTGGTGGATGCCTTCAACGGCGTGCGTCATGCCCATGGCCCCGAAAGCCTGGGCGCATTGGTGAGTCCGCATCAAACGCTGGAAGAGCTCTATCTCGCTCAAAAGTTGATGCGTGCTTTGGGGTCGCATCACATCGACCACCGCTTGCGGCAAACTGATTTCACGCTGGATTCCCTGCAGCAGGGCGCCCCTTGGCTGGGTATGCCCATTGCGCAATGGTCCAAAATGTCTGCCTGCCTGCTCATTGGCACGGTATTGCGCCAGGAACAGCCCTTGCTAGGAGTGCGCCTGCGTCGGGCTGCGGCCAAAGGGACACAGGTGCATCTCATCAACCCGCTGCGCGATGATTTGGCCATGCCCGTGGCGCAGCAATTGTTGGGCAAACCCAGCGAGTTGCCGGTATTACTGGCGGAAGTACTCAGTGCCGTGGCGCAACGCCGCAACCTGGCCGTCAATGCCAGTCTGCAGAGTCTGCTGACCCAACAGCCTTCCGCCACGGCCTGCGCCATCGCGGAGAGTTTGGTGCAGGCCGGACCAGGTAGTGGGTTGTTTTTGGGCCAGTTGGCACAACACCACGGGGCTTTCAGCACCCTGTATGCCTTGACTCAGGAGTTGGCGCGCATGTTGGATTGCCCCTTTGGTCTGCTGAGCCCGGCGGCCAATAGTGTGGGTGCGTGGCTTGCCGGAGCGCTACCCCACCGGGGACTGTTGGGCAGCCACTCGACACCGGGGCTCGACGCTCAGGCACAGTTGCGCAACCCGCGCAAGGCCTATCTGGTGATGGGCGTGGAACCAGAGCTGGACATGGCCGATCCGGCATTGGCTGTGACGGCTTTACGGGGCGCCGAGTTCGTCGTGGCGCTGACGCCGTTCCTGGGCCAGGCCGAAAGCTGGGCCGATGTCATCCTGCCCATTGCGCCCTTTACCGAAACCGCAGGGACCTTCATCAGCATGGAAGGACGTGTGCAGGCCTTCCAGGGAGTCGTGGCAGCGCCGGGCGAAGCCCGTCCAGCCTGGAAAGTTCTGCGTGTCCTGGGCAATTTGTTCGAACTCAGCGGGTTTGATCAGGTGTCTGTGGATGAGGTGCGCGCCGAAATCTCTCCCGATCTGTCGCAAATCGCTGCTGAAAATCTCAACAACCAGCTGGCCTCCTTGCCCGTTCCCCATATTCGGGCGTCCCTGGGTTTGATTGAGCGCATTGGAACGGTCCCCGTCTATCAGGCCGACGCCTTGGTGCGCCGCGCGCCGGCGCTTCAGGCCACGGCGCTTGGCGCGGCTCCGGTTGTAACCGTGCACCCGGATCTGGGACGACGCCTGGGGCTGGAGGCCGGGATGTCGGTGCGGGTTCGCCAGGGAGAGGGCGAGGCCTTGCTGCCTCTGGCGTTTGACTTGGGCATTCCCGATGGTTGCGCCCGTATTCCCACGGCCCATGAGGCCACGGCAACCCTGGGCGACGCCCTGGGAACGGTAACTCTGGAGGTGGCGTAATGGTTCCTGAATCCATTCAGGCCTTGTTCGGGCCCTACTGGCAGTTGCTCTGGACCCTGATCAAGATCGTGGTCATCGTCTTGCCCATGATGGGTGCCGTGGCCTACCTCACCTTGGCCGAGCGCAAGGTGATCGGGTATATGCAGATTCGTATCGGCCCCAATCGCGTGGGTCCAAAGGGCTTGCTGCAACCCATTGCCGATGCCATCAAGCTGTTGATGAAAGAAATCGTCATTCCCAGCGGAGCCAACAAGATTCTTTTTGGTCTGGCTCCGGTGCTGAGCATCATGCCGGCACTGGCCGCCTGGGCGGTGGTGCCCTTTACCCCGGAGCTGGTTCTGGCCAATGTGGATGCCAGCCTGCTCTATATCATGGCCATTACTTCCATGGGTGTGTATGGCGTGGTGCTGGCGGGTTGGTCCTCCAACTCCAAATATGCCTTTTTAGGGGCCTTGCGTTCCGCTGCTCAGATCGTGTCATACGAAATCGCCATGGGGTTTGCCCTGGTGACGGTGTTGATGATGTCCCATAGCCTGAATTTGCTGGAAATCGTCAAAGCCCAGCAAGGCCCCCTGGGGTTGCTGCAATGGAATCTGATCCCGCTGTTTCCCATGTTCGTGGTGTATGTCATCGCGGGTACCGCAGAAACCAACCGGGCCCCCTTTGACGTGGCGGAAGGCGAATCGGAAATCGTGGCAGGTTTTCATGTGGAATATTCCGGAATGGCTTTTGCCATTTTCTTCCTGGCCGAATATGCCAACATGATTCTGATTTCGGCCCTGGCTTCCCTGTTGTTCATGGGGGGCTGGCTATCACCCCTGCCGTTCCTGCCGGATGGCATTTTGTGGCTATTTGCCAAAATGGCTTTCGTCCTGTTCTTGTTCCTTTGGTTTCGTGCCACCTTTCCCCGCTACCGTTACGACCAGATCATGCGTCTGGGCTGGAAAGTGCTGATACCGGTTACGCTAGTGTGGTTGGTGTTGGTGGGTCTGCTGATGCAGGAACCCCTGCGCGGGTTGCCCATCCTCAATCTCTGGTTCCATTGAGCGAGGTCCTATCATGAGTTCCATCAAGCAACTGGTACAAAGCTGGACGCTGACCGAATTGCTCAAGGGCATGGCAGTGACGGGACGCCATTTCTTCGCTCCCAAGATCACGGTTCAGTACCCGGAAGAAAAAACCCCCATGTCTCCTCGTTTTCGGGGGTTGCATGCCTTGCGGCGCTACCCCAACGGAGAAGAGCGCTGTATTGCATGCAAGTTGTGTGAGGCGGTTTGCCCGGCCATGGCCATTACCATCGAGTCCGAGCAGCGTGCCGATGGTTCGCGACGTACAACCCGTTATGACATCGACCTCACCAAATGTATTTTTTGTGGTTTTTGCGAAGAATCCTGCCCCGTGGACTCCATCGTAGAAACCCGCATCTTCGAATATCACGGGGAGCGGCGTGGGGATCTGCTCATGACCAAAGAAAAATTGCTGGCGGTGGGCGATCGTTACGAAGCCCAGATCGCTGCTGACCGGGCCGAAGATGCCCGTTACCGATAAGGAAGCCACAGGTGATTGACTTTTCCCTTCTGATTTTCTACGGGTTTTCCCTGGTGTTGCTGGCTGCCGGGGTCGGGGTGATTACGGCTCGCAACCCGGTCCATGCAGCGCTGTTTTTGGTGCTGGCATTTTTTTCCGGTTCGGGAATCTGGATGATGCTGGAAGCCGAATTTCTCTCCATCGCTCTGGTATTGGTGTACGTGGGAGCGGTGATGGTGCTGTTCCTGTTCGTGGTGATGATGCTGAACATCGATCTGGATCGTCTGCGGGAAGGTTTCTGGAAACACTTGCCCCTGGGGGCTGGGGTGGCGGTCCTCATGGTGGTGGAAATGATTCTGGTGGTGACCAGCCGCCAGTTTAGTGCGCTGGGCAGGGAGGGGAGCGCTCCGGCGGGCGTGGGTATCAGCAACACGCGCGAACTAGGCCTGGTTCTCTATACCGACTATGTGTATCCCTTCGAACTGGCAGCCGTGATCTTGCTGGTGGCCATTGTGGCCGCCATTGCCCTGACCTTGCGCCGGCGCAAGGATTCCCGTCATCTGGATCCTTCCACCCAGATCAAGGCCCAGGCCCGGGATCGTATTCGCATCGTCTCCATGCGTGCGGAAAAGGACCATTGACATGATCAACTTGACGGATTACCTGGTACTGGCAGCCATTCTGTTTGCCGTGAGTGTGGTGGGGATCTTTCTCAACCGCAAAAACGTCATCATTCTCCTCATGTGTATCGAGCTGATGTTGCTGGCCGTGAATCTCAACTTCGTGGCTTTTTCGCATTATCTGCATGATATTGCAGGGCAAGTCTTCGTGTTTTTCATCCTGACCGTGGCGGCGGCCGAATCGGCCATCGGGTTGGCCATTCTGGTCGTTTTGTTCCGGAACATCCGCTCTATCAATGTGGATGATCTGAACAGCTTGAAGGAATAAGCATCCATGAGTATGTATAGTTTGTATTTGCTGGTTCCTCTGGCCCCTCTGGCGGGTTCCTTGCTGGCCGGGTTGCTAGGTAAAAAGCTGGGGCGCAACGGGAGCCACTGGGTCACCACCCTGGGTGTAGCCATCTCCTTTCTGGCCTCCATTCTGATCGCCCAGGATGTCTTTGCGGGTCATTCCTTCAACGGAACGGTATATACCTGGCTGACGACCCAAAATGTATCGCTGGTGGTAGGGTTTCTCATCGACCCACTCACAGTGACCATGATGCTGGTGGTGACCTTCGTGTCGCTCATGGTGCATATCTACACCATCGGTTATATGCACGAGGACCCGGGATACCAGCGCTTCTTCAGTTACATATCCCTGTTTACCTTCTCCATGCTCATGCTGGTCATGTCCAATAATTTCCTCCAGTTGTTTTTTGGTTGGGAAGCAGTGGGTCTGGTCTCGTACTTGCTCATCGGTTTCTGGTATACCCGTCCCACGGCCATTTACGCCAATTTGAAGGCGTTTCTGGTCAATCGGGTGGGCGACATGGGTTTCTTGCTGGGGATTGGCCTGATTTTGGCGCATTTTGGATCGCTGGATTATGCCACGGTGTTTCAGCGTGCACCCTTGTTGGTCCACGATACCTTGAGCTTGACGGGTGGCACCTCGGTGTCCCTGATGACACTGGTATGTGTCCTGCTGTTCATTGGGGCCATGGGGAAATCGGCGCAAATGCCCTTGCATGTGTGGTTGCCCGACTCCATGGAAGGCCCTACCCCCATCTCGGCTCTGATCCATGCAGCAACCATGGTGACCGCCGGAATTTTCATGGTGTCGCGCATGTCTCCTCTGTTTGAGTTGTCTGAAACGGCGCGTGTCGTGGTGTTGGTGATCGGTGCCAGCACGGCCCTGTTCATGGCTTTCCTCGGGATCATCCAAACCGACATCAAGCGCGTGGTGGCCTACTCCACGCTCTCCCAACTGGGTTATATGACCGTGGCCCTGGGCGTATCGGCCTATCCGATTGCCATCTTCCATCTGGGAACCCATGCCTTTTTCAAGGCGCTGCTGTTCCTGGGGGCCGGTTCAGTGATTCATGCCATGCATCACGAACAGGACATGCGTCACATGGGAGGCTTGCGCAAATATATGCCGATTACCTATGTAACGGCCCTGGTGGGTTCTCTCGCTCTGGCGGGCATCCCCCCCTTTGCGGGCTTCTTTTCCAAGGATGCCATCATCGAAGCGGTGCGGGCCAGCCACATTCCGGGCGCTGATTATGCCGCTTTTGCCGTCCTGGCCGGCGTGTTCGTCACCGCCTTCTACAGTTTCCGGATGCTGTTCATGACCTTCCATGGCAAGCCGCGCATGGATCACCACACCCAGGAACATCTGCACGAATCTCCTGCAGTCATTACCATTCCCCTGGTGTTGCTGGCCATTCCTTCGGTCATCACGGGCTATCTGTATATGGAGCCCATGGTAATCGGCCATTACTTCGGCGATGCCATTCAGGTCTTGCCGGGTCATGGAGGGCTGGAGGAAATGCGTGCCCATTGGCAGGGGGTGGGTGAATTCATTCAGGAGGGTGTTCTGTCGCTACCCTTTTGGCTGGCTTTGGCCGGCATAGCCAGTGCGGCGGCCCTGTATCTCAAATGGACCCATATTCCCGCTCTGATCCAACAACGTCTGTCAGGCCTTTACACGGTTCTGGACAACAAGTACTACTTTGATCGCTTCAACGAAGTCTTCTTTGCCGGCGGGGCCCGTTGTCTGGGAACCGGCCTGTGGAACGTGGGTGACATCAAAGTGATCGACGGCTGGCTGGTCAATGGAAGCGCCAATCTGATAGGGCGTTTTTCCCAGCGCTTGCGCCGTGTTCAGACAGGATTCATTTATCACTACGCCTTCATCATGATCTTTGGCGTGTTTATTTTGATGAGCCTGTGGTTCGTCAAGGCGTAACCTGAGCGGAAACTCATGACTGCATATCCTTTCTTGTCACTCAGTATCTGGCTACCCATTCTGGCGGGTGTTCTGGTATTGGTTTTGGGCGGTGAAAAAAACCTCTGCCGTACCCGCTGGTTGTCCTTGCTGGGAGCGCTGGTCAGCTTTGCCGTGACCCTGCCCCTGTATCTGGGGTTTTCCAATGCCACGGCCACCATGCAGTTTGTGGAGATGGCGCCCTGGATTCCGTCTTTCAATATCAACTACCATTTGGGGATCGATGGTATATCTCTATGGTTTGTGCTGCTCAACAGCTTCATGACCATCCTGGTCGTGATTGCCGGGTGGGTTGTGATCGAACGGCGCCTGTCCCAGTACATGGCCGCCTTTCTCATCATGTCCGGACTGATCAACGGAGTATTTGCGGCCCTCGATGCCATCCTGTTTTATGTGTACTTTGAGGCAATGCTCATTCCCATGTATCTCATCATCGGTGTCTGGGGGGGGCCGCGGCGGGTGTATGCGGCCATCAAGTTCTTCCTGTATACCTTGCTGGGTTCCCTGCTCATGCTGGCGGCATTCATCTATCTGTACTTCGAGGCAGGGGGGTCTTTCGACATTCTTCGCTTCCAGATGCTGCCCTTGCCCCTGACCGTGCAGATTCTGATTTTCATTGCGTTCTTCCTGTCCTTTGCAGTCAAGGTGCCCATGTGGCCGGTGCATACCTGGTTGCCCGATGCGCACGTGGAAGCGCCCACCGGGGGTTCGGTCATACTGGCGGCCATTACCCTGAAGATCGGCGCTTACGGTTTTCTGCGTTTCAACCTGCCCATCACGCCTGATGCCAGTCATGCGCTTTCCGGCATCATGATTGCCCTGTCGCTGATTGCCGTGGTGTACATCGGACTGGTGGCGCTGGTGCAAAATGACATGAAAAAACTGGTGGCGTACTCCTCCATTTCTCATATGGGCTTCGTGACCCTGGGAATTTTCATGTTCAACGCCATGGGCCTGGAAGGGGGGTTGATGCAGATGATCTCCCATGGTTTCGTCTCGGGCGCCATGTTCCTGTGCATTGGGGTACTCTACGACCGCATGCATACGCGCCAGATTGCCGATTATGGCGGTGTGGTCAATACCATGCCCATCTTTGCCTCGTTCTTTATGCTGTTTGCCATGGCCAATGCGGGGTTACCCGGAACCAGTGGGTTCATTGGTGAATTCATCGTCACTTTGGCTGCTGTGCAGGTTAATTTCTGGTACGCCCTGCTGGCTGCCACCACGTTGATTCTGGGCGCAGCCTACACGCTCTGGATGATCAAACGGGTAGTGTTTGGTGCCGTGGCCAACCACCATGTGGCCGAATTGAAGGATATCAACGGGCGTGAAACCCTGTTTTTGGCCATTTTGGCCGTTCTGGTGCTAGCCATGGGCCTTTATCCCAAGCCCTTCACCGATACCATGCATGCCTCTGTGATGCAGTTGATCGGTCAGGTTTCCACCTCGAAGTACTGATGGAGTGATGATGACTTTCGCCACCCCCAATCTGGTTCCGGCCTACCCTGAAATTTTCCTGCTGGTGGCACTGGGTGCCATCTTGCTGTTCGACCTGTTCGTGGCTGAAACCAGCCGCTTTCTCACCTATGCCTATACCCAATTGGCCTTGTTGGCTACCGCGGGTTTTCTGGTACTGGGAGCAACCGGCTCGGTACTGACCACGTTCAACGGAATGTTTATTGACGACCCCATGGCGCGTACCCTCAAGTTGGTGGGGGTGGTGGCCGTGGCGCTCACGCTGGCCTATTCTCGCGCCTACAACCAGCAGCGCGGGTTGTATCGTGGCGAATTCTACGCCCTGATCCTGTTTGCCTTGCTGGGTATCATGGTCATGATATCGGCCAACCATTTTCTGACGCTCTATCTTGGTCTGGAATTGCTGTCCCTGTCCCTCTGTGCTCTGATTGCCCTGCAGCGTGACTCTGCGCGTGCCACCGAGGCGGCCATGAAGTACTTTGTATTGGCGGCTTTGGCTTCCGGATTGCTGCTTTATGGGATGTCCATGCTGTATGGGGCCACGGGCTCGCTTAACCTGGGACTGGTGGCCAATGCCATTTCCAGTGGTGCCGCGGACCCAGCCATTCTGGTGTTTGGTTTGGTCTTTGTGGTGGCTGGCCTGGCATTTAAATTGGGGGTGGTTCCATTTCATATGTGGGTTCCAGATGTGTACGAAGGGTCCCCTACCGCGGTGACACTGTTTGTGAGTACGGCGCCCAAGGTGGCGGCGTTTGCCTTCTTCATGCGCATGCTGGGTGGGGCTCTCAGCCCCATGGTGGCCGATTGGCAGTCCATGCTGGTCATAGTGGCCATGCTTTCCATGCTGGTGGGCAACGTCACGGCCATCGCTCAAACCAACATCAAGCGCATGCTGGCCTATTCCACCATCTCGCACATGGGGTTCTTGCTCCTGGGGATTCTCTCCGGGTCGGTGGGTGGGTTTGCGGCGGCCATGTTCTATGTGGTGGCTTATGTTCTCATGAGCTTGGGTGGCTTTGGTCTGATTCTGCTGCTGTCCCGCGATGGATTTGAAGCCGATCAACTGGAGGATCTGAAAGGGCTGAACAAGCGAAGCCCTTGGTATGCCTTCATGATGCTGCTCATCATGATCTCCATGGCAGGTGTGCCGGTATCAGTGGGCTTTTTTGCCAAACTGGCGGTGCTCAGTGCGGTTTTGGATGCGGGGATGACCTGGCTGGTGGTCTATGCGGTGTTGATGTCTCTGATTGGCGCCTTCTACTATTTGCGCGTGATAAAAATCATGTATATGGATGAGCCCTTGCAAACAGAACCGCTGGTGGCTGAAACCGATCATCGAATCCTGATGGTGCTTAATGCGATGGCGATTCTGCTGTTGGGTGTCTTACCCCAGCCCCTGTTTGATCTGTGCACTATCTCTATCACCCATTCCTTTCACGGGTAACGAGAAAGCGCTTCCAATCGCGTTGAACCGGGCGCGTCGGCTGAAAAGCGGGCGCCTAGCCCCACCGGTGTGCTTCTCCAACCCACAAATTGGCTTCTCAAAGGAAATCCCGTGAGCGTTATTCCCTGCAGTGATTTTCAGGCCCCGGATTTGACGGAACACCCGTTGCAATCCCGTCAGGTGTTCAAAGGCTGCTTGCTGGATGTGCGAGAAGATCAGGTGCGCTTGCCCAATGGCGCCCAGGCCCAACGGGAGTACATCATTCACAATGGGGCCGTGGCGGTGCTGCCATTTCTGAATGACCATACGGTCCTTCTGGAGTACCAGTTTCGCTATCCCAACCATGCCCATTATTTTGAAATTCCGGCCGGCAAGTTGGAGTTGGATGAGCCACCGCTAGAGGCGGCCCAGCGCGAGTTGCAGGAAGAAACGGGCTTCGTGGCGGCCCAGTGGCTTGAATTGGCCACCTTGCATCTGTGCATCGCGTATTCCACCGAAAAGATCATCTTTTATGCCGCCCGGGATCTGACCTTTACGCAGCATCGACGTGATCCCGAAGAGTTTTTGGAAACCCTGGCGGTTCCGCTCGCGCAGGCTTATGAATGGATCGAGCAAGGGCGTATCAACGATGCCAAGACCGTTGCGGGACTCCTCTGGTGGAAATCCTTTCATCCCTAATGGCGACACAACCGGGGGGACTGCAAGTTCCACCCCGTCTGTGAATACCCCGGCATGCCCCTTGCACCACCCTGAAGAGCGCAGCGCAACCCCTCGTCGTTGAGGACCGAGGGGTGTGCCGGGGGCTGCGATTACTGCAGCATGAGTTGATTCAGGCGTTTTACAAAACTGGCCGGATCTTCCAGTTGCCCGCCCTCGGCCAGCAGGGACTGTTCAAAGAGCAACGCGCTCCATTCGCCCACGCGGGTTTGGTCGGTTTCCAGCTTTAACCGGACGATCAACCGATGACTTGGGTTGATCTCCAAAATGGGTTTGGAATGGGGTACCTGTTGCCCGGCCGCTTTGAGTAGCCGTTCCATATTCCCGGACAAGGCCCCTTCTTCTACCACCAGACAGGCTGGAGATTCGGTGAGCCGGTGGCTGACGCGCACGTCTTTCACTTTGTCGCCCAAGGCGGATTTCATGGTCTCCAGCAAGGGTTTGAGGGTTTCGGAGTCGGGGGTCTCGATTTTTGGTGCGTCCGCACCCAGCTTGCTCAAATCCAGATCGCCCTTGGTGACGGACTGCAGCTTTTTGCCGTCGAATTCGTCCAGGTGTGAAACCACCCACTCGTCTACCCGATCGCTTAGCAGCAGTACTTCGATGCCACGGGAACGGAAGATTTCCAGGTGCGGGCTGTTTTTGGCAGCAGCGAAGGTGTCTGCGGTCACGTAGTAGATGGCTTCCTGACCCTCCTTCATGCGGGCCATATAATCCTTGAAGGAGACGGCTTGGTCATCCTGGTCCGTGTGGGTGCTGGAAAAGCGTAGTAGTCCAGCCCATTTTTCACGATTCGAAAATTCTTCGCCGGCTCCTTCCTTGAAGGCGCGCCCAAACTCCTTCCAAAAGGTTTGGTATTTTTCTGGTTGATTAGCGGCCAAGTCTTCCAGAAGGCCCAGGATTTTTTTGGTGCAACCGGCGCGAATGGCGTCAATGTCCCGGGATTCCTGCAAAATTTCGCGCGATACATTCAAAGGCAGGTCAGCAGAATCGATGACCCCACGCACAAAGCGCAGATATTGGGGAAGAAGTTTTTTGGCATCTTCCATGATGAAAACCCGGCGCACATACAGCTTGATGCCATGCCGGGGTTCGCGATCCCATAAGTCGAAGGGGGCATGGGAAGGAATGTACAACAGCTCGGTATATTCCTGTTTGCCCTCTACCCGGGCATGGCTCCAGGCCAAGGGGGGCTCGAAGTCATGACCCACATGCTTGTAGAACTCCTGGTACTGCTCTTCGGTGATCTCGCTTTTGGGGCGCGCCCACAGGGCGTTGGCCTGGTTGAGGGTTTCGTCTTCAGCGGGTTTGTCCTCCTGAGCTTCTTTGCGCATGATAATCGGCAGTTGGATATGGTCGGAGTAACGCCGCACAACGGATTTGATCCGCCAGGCATCCGCAAACTCAGCCTCCGCCTCCTTCAAGTGCAAGGTAACGGTCGTGCCACGCTCGGGCACTTCCAGAGATTCCAGCGTAAAGCTGCCATCCCCGCTGGATTCCCAACGTACCCCCTCGGATGCAGGCAGGCCGGCACGACGGGTGGTCAGGGTAACCCGATCGGCCACAATGAAGGAGGAATAAAATCCCACACCAAATTGTCCAATCAGGGCGGAATCCTTGGCCTGGTCGCCAGAGAGTTGATTGAGGAATTCCCGAGTGCCAGACTTGGCAATGGTGCCAATGTTGGCAATGACTTCATCCCGTGACATGCCAATGCCGTTATCGCGCAAGGTAATCGTGCGTGCATCTTTGTCCAGTATGATGCGTACTTTGAGTTCGGGGTCTGACTCCAGCAGGGCATTGTTTTGGAGAGATTCGAAGCGCAGCTTGTCGCACGCGTCCGAGGCATTGGAAATGAGCTCCCGCAGGAAGATTTCCTTGTTGCTGTAAAGCGAGTGAATCATCAGCTGTAGCAGCTGTTTCACTTCGGTTTGAAATTGCATGGATTCAATTTGGCTCATGGCAGTCAATGTGATGCTATCAGTGGGTTGATGGTAAATTTTAAAAAACGTCGAGCGACTCATCACATGGGGGCAAACTAGAAAACTTCAAGGGGCGCCAACAGCGTCATGTGGTGCTGAACCGCGATGAATCAGCCTGCAGGCATACCTTCCATGCGCCATTAAAGCTGGAGGTGTATGGTGGAATCCAGTGCAAAATCCGGTATATGGTTTAAAATCAGACTTTTTCATCGACTTAGATCTTTGAGGAAGGTTTCTGCGTATGAAGTTCTGTCCTGATTGCGGTGCTCCAGTACGCTACAAAATTCCTGCAGGAGATCACTGTTTACGTCATGTCTGCACAGCCTGCGAAGCCATTCATTACAGTAACCCCAAGCTGGTGGTGGGTTGCGTGGCGGAATGGGAAGGGCGCATTCTGCTTTGCCGTCGTGCCATCGAGCCACGCCTGGGGTATTGGACCATGCCGGCCGGTTTTATGGAAAATGGTGAAACCACGCGCCAGGGAGCGGCCCGGGAAACCCTGGAGGAGTCCCAGGCTGCGGTGGAAGTTCTGGGGCTGGTTGCGCTCATCAGTATTCCCCATATCAACCAGGTGCACTTGACCTATGGGGGGCGCATGCTGCAAGCAGAGCATGGCCCAACCCTGGAGAGCAGTGAGGTGCGGTTATTTGACGAAGCGGATATCCCTTGGGATGAGCTGGCCTTTCGGACGGTGCAACATAGTCTGCGTTATTACCTCGAAGACCGACGCAGCGGCTGCCCGCAACCGCACTTCCTGGACCTGAACCCCTGAGGTGATGCCGTTGAGCCCAAGCCTGACGCAGACCATACACCATCCGTTTGCCCCAACCGAATTAACCCTTTCCATCGAAGCCCTGGACCATGAGGCTCAGGGTGTGGCACGGCATGAAGGCAAGGTCATCTTTGTGGATGGCGCCCTGCCAGGAGAAGTCGTTAGGGCTCGTGTGGTGCGACGCAAAACCCAGTTTGATCATGCCGAGTTGCTAGGGGTTTTGCACCCTGGTCCCTGTCGAGTGCTCCCGCGTTGTCCCCATTTTGGGGTCTGTGGGGGCTGCAACATGCAGCATGCCGATGCAGCGGCACAACTGGCATTCAAACAGCGGATTCTGGAAGACAACCTGGGTCGCATCGGGCGTGTACGGCCTCAATTATTGCTTCCTGCCCTGCAAGGGCCCACTTGGGGCTACCGCCAACGTGCGCGACTCTCTGTGCGGTGGGTGCAAAAAAAGGGAGGGGTATTGGTGGGTTTTCACGAAAAGCGCTCCAGTTTTGTGGCGGACATGCATCAATGCGCTGTGTTACCCCCAAAAATTTCAGCGCTGATCGATCCCCTGCGTACGCTAATCATGGACTTGAGTATTCGTGAACGCCTGCCGCAGGTGGAGGTGGCTTGTGGCGAGGCTCTGGATGTTTTGGTGTTGCGGGTGCTGGAGCCACCATCCGAGGCAGATACCGCGCTATTGCGTGGCTTTGCCGAGCGTTACCAGGTACAGCTATGGCTGCAAACCAAAGGTCCTGAATCGGCACGCCCTTTTCACCCTGTGCGGGCACCATCCTTGGGCTACGGTTTGCCCGAATTTGGTGTGACCATTCCCTTTGGGCCCACCGAGTTCACCCAGGTCAACGCGGCGGTCAATCGCGTGTTGGTGGGCCGAGTGGCTCGCATGCTGGATCCTCGACGTGGCGAGCGGGTGGTGGATCTATTCTGTGGTTTGGGAAACTTTACTCTGGCGCTGGCGCGCAGTGGAGCACAGGTGTTGGGGGTAGAGGGGAGTGCCCCCCTGGTGGCCCGTGCCCAGCACAATGCGGCGTGCAATGGGCTTGCAGAGAACACCCGGTTTGCAATGGCCAACTTGTTCGAGGCGGACATGAGCACCCTGTCCGCCTTCGGGCCTGTGGATAAATTGCTGATCGACCCTCCTCGCGATGGTGCTGTGGAGGTGGTCAAACATTTGGGTGAGGGTTTTTTACCCAGTCGGATCGTCTATGTCTCCTGCAATCCAGCCACTCTGGCCCGTGATGCCGGAATTTTGGTGCATCAACAGGGATATGAACTGAAGGCTGCAGGTGTGGTCAACATGTTTCCTCACACGGCGCATGTGGAGTCTATTGCCCTCTTCGAACGACGAGCATGAGAGAGGTGTACGGTGCTGGGCTGGGAGCCCTCCTCATGCCACGTAGCGGAAACCAGTTCAACCCCCTTTGAACAGAAGCCTCGCCCTGAGGGGTAGAGAAAGTTGGGGCAAAAAAAACCGCGTCTGAAACAGACGCGGTCTCGTGGTGGCCAGAGATCGTCCCGGTTAGCGACGGTCTCCCCCAAAAGCGCCCAACAACTGGAGCAGGCTAATGAAAATGTTGTAGATGTTCATGTACAGGCTCAAGGTGGCGGTAATGTAATTGGTTTCGCCGCCGTGCACGATCTGGCTGACGTTGAACAGGATCATGAGGGAAGAGAAGAGCATGAATCCCGCGCATAACACCAGTTGAAACAGGGGCAGTTGCAGAAAGATTTGCGCGATCACCGCCACCATCAACACGATGGACCCAACCATCAGGAAGTTGGCCATGCCACTAAAATCGCGCTTGGTGTTGCTGGCGATACCTGCCAGACTGAAAAACACCACTGCCGTGCCTCCGGTGGCCAGGGAGATGAGCTGTGCCCCGTTGCGGAAGGCCAAAGTAAACTGCAGCAAGGGCCCCAGCATCACGCCCAGGATGAAGGTGAGCAGGAGCAGCAGGTAGACCCCCGTGGTGCTGTATTTGTTGGATTCGATAGCATAGAACAAGCCATAAATCATGCCCAAAAACAACAGGCTGGAGAGCATGGGACTGGCGGCCATGAAACCAAAACTCATGTTGATACCCACCAGTGCACCCACGGCTGTGGGAATGAGGGAGAGTCCCAACAACCAGTAGGTGTTACGTAACACGCGGTGCTGCAGCGTGTCCAGCTGTCCTGTCTGGGTAAAGGTGTTGAAATCTCGTTGCATGGATGCAGACTCCTTGGAGTGATCTGATAAAAAAGGTTACACGCGTAACCGGATACACTGCTAAGACTACGTGATGCCCCGAAAAGTTGCAAGTTGGGGTAGAATGCCCGGTCAGTTCGGAGGTGTGGCAGAGTGGTCGATTGCACCGGTCTTGAAAACCGGCAACGGGCAACCGTTCGTGAGTTCGAATCTCACCGCCTCCGCCAGCTAATTTTTCATTCCGTTGATTCTATTCATATTTTTAGATACCCAAAAATCAGCCCACCATTTAGAACCGCGCTTGGAATGCAAGTATTGATCAATATCGTTTTTGTAACGAGAGAATTTACTGCGGCACTTCGCCACATCCAAGGGGCGGGTCAATTTTATGGGCTGATGGAGTGATGTCAGCGAATCACTCGCCGGCCGGGTTGCGATTTTGGAGTTACCGCCATTCTCGCAAGCAGAATTCGCTCGAACTGAGTTGGAAGACATTTTGTGGAATGGAGGCTACCCAATTCCGGCAATGCATCCGGATCGGCGCGACATCTGGCTGCGAAGCTACGTTTCGACCTACATTGAGCGTGACGTCCGGCAAATTCGCAACATCCCGGACCTGGGGGTATTCAATCAATTTCTCAATTTGGCAGCGGCTCGCCATAGTCAGCAATTTCATCCTGCCGACCTGTCGCGCGAACTGGGTATTACGCAGCCAACCGTGAAGTCCTGGGGTGGCGTGCTCGAGGCATCCTATGTTGCGCATTTCCTGCCCCCATGGTTTCGCAGCTATGGCAAACGCGTGGTGAAAACGCCGAAGTTCTATTTCTACGATGCGGCACTCGTCAACTTGCTTACACGTCAGCCAGACGCAGGCTCGGCACTCGCTGGTCCCATGGGTGGACCACTGCTGGAAGGCTGGGTTGTCACTGAAGCCGTGAAGGCCTTCATGTCGCTGGGGCGGAAACCCGACTTGTATTTCTGGCGATCCCACGACGGGCTCGAAGTGGATTTGCTCATCGTGATCGATAGCAAGTTACAACCGGTGGAAATCAAGTTGACCGCAACTCCCGGCGCAGGCCATGGTCAACCAATCAATCGATTTTTGGCGGTTGCTGGCGACGAGGCTAGCAAGCAAGGGATCCTCGTTTGTCGAACGGAAACTGAGCGGGCATTGCCGAATGGTCATGTCGCCATGCCTTGGCAATCATTCCCCGATTGGCTACGCAAGCGCTTATCCAAAGCGGTTGTATGATCCCTCTCCCGGAAGATGACGCATCGACCGTGGGAAAACTGTCTCCGTAGCATCACTAAACGGAGCCATGGATACATCGGCAACAGAAGTCTATCGGGGCGGAGTACACGGCACACAGACAGACCGCATCGATCGCCTTGTAATTTCTGTAATATGCGGCGAACTTGAAAACTGGCAGCGGGCAACCGTTCGTGAGTTCGCATTCCCGTTTATCTTAATTCGGTTGACCGTGCAGGCTATTCTGTCGTGGGGGCGGAATTCGGACTGGATTTGGTTGGTGGTGACCTGATTGGTCGGAATCTGTACCGGCAGAGGTTTATTTGTTCACACGTATTGAAATAACGGCATATAATCAGCGCATTCTGCAATTATCGGTCCAATATGTTGGACTGGACGGACATTTTGAGGGTTGATCATTTCATCTTGGGCCATGTCAAAATTTCACCAAAACAGCAGCTCGGAGTTGGTCAAAATCCATGTCAGCGATTTGAAAATCGGCATGTATGTGCAGGATATCTGCGGTAAATGGTTAAATAATCCATTCTGGCGCAACTCCATGATGATCGAAAATTTTGGCCAACTTGAACAGTTTCGGAGTAGCTCGCTCGATTATGTGTGGGTAAATATCAACAAGGGCAGAGGGCTTGAGTCGGAACCTGACATCGCGAACGATGCAGAAGCCCTACCTCCCCCACCCAAAACCCCAACTCCAAAGATTCAAAAAGCCAAAAAAGAAACTCCGGCACCCAGTTTTGATGGGGAGTACGAACGGGCTAGGCTCTTTAGTAAAAATATGTTGTTCGCACTGGATAGTGCCTTATCGGGCGCCGTCAGTAATGGCAAAATCAATCATGAGCGTCTCTCAGAGATCAACTCCGATGTGGTGCGCTCAGTCGGTAGAAATTCTCATGCGCTGGTCAGTTTGATGCTGAATGAGCAATTTGAGCTGGGTTATGAGCAGCAGCATGCCTTATCCCTGTCGGCCCTGATGGTCGCCTTGGGAATGCAGCTGAATCTGGACCGGGAAACATTGATGCGCGTAGGTATGGCTGGACTGCTGATGGATATAGGAAAAACAGCCCTGCCGCAACGCTTGATGAAAAAGCATGGCAAACTGACGGAAGAGGAATTCGATCTCGTCAAGCAGCACCCAATTCTGGGTAAGGAAATTTTAACAAAGTCCGGAATCCAGGATGAGATCGTTCTGGATGTCTGCTTGAATCATCATGAACGTAGCGATGGAAGCGGCTATCGACAGGGCCTGACCAATGATCAGCTGTCTCTTCCTGTAAAAATGGCTGCTGTTTGCGACGTGTATCATGCCATCATTTCTTCAAAGACCTACAGCACCTCTTACCAACCAGCCATTGCCATCCGTAAAATGACAGAATGGCAAAATAGCCATTTCGACAAAATGGTCTTTCAGGCTTTTGTGAGAGTGGTGGGAGTGTATCCTGTGGGCACCCTTCTCCAACTCCGCTCGGGAAGAATAGGGGTCGTCATTCAGCAGGTGGATAACCTTGCAAAACCCATCGTCAAAGTGTTTTACTCTGTAAAAACCAATTCATATATCGTCCCAGAGATCATTGACCTGACCAAATCGAAGGATGAAATCCTTGGCATCGATCAACAATCCTCAGGTCTCGTCATTCCATTTTAGGGGGTGATCCCTTGGGCGTTCGTGAGGGATTGTAGGAGGCTTTGATGATTGTTCTGATGAGTAACGCAAACCAGAAATTGATGCCGCCCAAACCTGTTTTAGCCTGTTTGTTGGTGATGGATTCTGACGGGCGTGTCAAAAAATGATCAAACAATTTTTTGGCATCCTTTCAAATCTGAGGCATCAGTTCATTACTGGATTGATCGAGATTTTTCATTCGGATAATCGCATCACCTCTCTGATCATTCTCGTGGTGTTATCGATGTTTACGGGAATCATGTGGGTGGTTCTTGGGTTCGACAATACCTTGAGCAAGACTTTTACCCTGTTTTGGAAATGCAAAAAAGTCGACGATCTGCATGCCCTTGGGTTGCTGATTTCCGGGGCCGTTTTCTTTATGGCGGTGTTGGCGAGCGTTGGTTTCGCTGCACGTTATTCTGATCCCACTACCAGAGATAAGCGATCGACAGTGGTGTCGCTGTTACTGACCTTGATGTCCTGCCTGCTTCTCATGTTTCTGGCGGTTACCAGTTGTGGCAACGCAAACCTGCGGTGATCCCAGCAACCACCCAAAACAAATCCTGAGTATTATCACCATATTGCACAAACCGATGAAATATGGTTTAGTGGGGTCTAGGGGTGGATGCCGGTTGGGATCTCAAACGAGGGGTTCCGATGGGTGTGCCCTATCTCATAATAACCATGTGGCCATGTTGAATTCGGAGCCGCGGTCCCTGCGGTCACTCGCAGCCAAGACGAACCCGTGTTTCAAGGTGGATCACAGGCACAAGGGCGGGGGGACGCATGCTTGGACGCTCGGCTTTTCTATCCGCACCGCGCATCAAATGCGCTAGTAGTAGACAAGAGAGCACTGAAGCGGCTCTTGCGGAATTGGCGGACTCTTTAAATCAGCCAGATGTCGGTTTGGTGGTTGTGTTTTTTTCCAGCCACTATGACACCGAGGTGCTAGCCAAGACTATTTGCCGATATTTTGATCCCTCCACCGTCATCGGTTGTTCTACGGCTGGGGAAGTTGGTCCCTTGGGCTATACCGTTGGTGGAATCACCGGCTTTAGTATCCATCGCGATGACCTTGCGTTTGAAGTGGGGCTCATCACGCAAGTTTCCCAATTCGATCTTCACACGGGGCGTCTGTTTGCCCATCAGTTGAAGGAAAGCCTGCAGCAACGGGTAGATCATCTTCCGCCAGAGGCTTTCTTTGGGTTCATGCTGATCGATGGCCTGAGTCGGCGAGAGGAAAGCGTTGCTCGCGCATTTCATGATGGCTTGGGGGGTATTCCTCTCATGGGGGGGTCGGCTGCAGACGATTTGAGGTTCAAGGAGAGCTGGATTTTGTATGAGGGCCGTTGTGTTAAAAATGCGGCTTTGTTATTGGTGTGCGCCACACCCTATCTATTCCATGTGTTTAAAACACAGCATTTTGTAGGTGGGGGCGACCGTTTGGTGGTGACTGGTGCCCTGGTGCGGCAACGTGACGTCACTGAAATCAACGGCTGCCCCGCGCTGGAAGAGTATGCGCGTTGTGTGGGGTTGAGCGTTGGCCAAC
The DNA here is from genome assembly GCA_027449685.1 of Ferrovaceae bacterium. Classification (GTDB taxonomy): domain Bacteria; phylum Pseudomonadota; class Gammaproteobacteria; order Burkholderiales; family Ferrovaceae; genus JAJZHV01. The sequence goes on from DAIDLC010000008.1 coordinate 79,594, forward strand.
TGGACGCGACCGTTTTTGCTTCCTATCCCTTCGTGGTCCGGATCGGTCATACCGATTTTGTGCGCTCCATCCAGAAAATAAACCCCGATGGATCCTTGCGGTTTTTTTGTGCCATCGAGGAGGGCGTCGTGATGCGAGTGGCCAACGGCATCGATATGCTGGACAACCTGACAAGCGCTCTCGAAGTTGTGGCCCAGCGTATTGGAGAGCCAGCCCTGATTATTGGGTGTGATTGCATTTTGCGTCACCTGGAAGCACGGGTTCGAGGGCGGCTGGAGCGTGTAGGCCAGTTACTCAGCCAGTCAAAGGTCGTTGGATTCAGCACCTATGGTGAACAATACCGCGGGCTTCACGTCAACCAGACGTTTACCGGTATTGCCATTGGCTCGGGAAAGCGACTATGAGCAAGATGCTCGATCTGCGCTGCGACCCCCATGATGTCGAGGGTCTGCACCAGGAAATTCGGCGTCGCAACAAGATCATTCACGCGCTGGCTGATCAGGTGGAACGTTTTTTCAACGGGGCCAACAGTGATTTTGCCTTGTTACAGACCACCTATATTCTGGAAGAGCAGGTGCGTTTGCGGACCATGGAACTCAAGCGTTCCACCGAAGAACTGGAAACCTTCATCGCCAATGCATCGGTGGGAGTGGTTTTTACCCATGATCGGCAAATCTTGAGATACAACCATCGGTTTGGGGAGATTTTTGGCTTTACAGGAAACGAGGCGGTTGGCCGACCTGATCGCATCCTGTTTCGCAATGACGAAGAATATCTCACCGCTTCCCGGATAGCCTCGCCGCTGCTATTTTCAGGACATCCCTTTCATACTGAGCTGTACATGCAGCATGCGGATGGATCGGATCTCTGGATCAATCTGATTGGGTACGTGAATCATTCCACCCAGGTGCACCAAGGGACGATCTGGCTGCTGGAAGATAGAACCGCCATCAAACGGGCGGACGAAGCACTCAAGCAGAGCTATGCTCAATTGGAAGAGCGAGTTGCGCAAAGAACTCAGGAGCTGACGCAACAACTGCACTTCGTTCAGCAACTGATCGAGGCCATCCCAGGTCCGGTTTACTACAAGGACACGCACTCCAGATATCTGGGGTGCAATCGGGCCTACGAACAATTTACTGGCAAATCGGCACTGGATTTGATCGGCAAGACGCCCCAGCAAACGACTACTTCCGAGCTTGCCAAAAATTACATGGCTGCCGATCGCGAACTTCTGGAGCATCCCGGCTCTCAGATCTATGAGGGGAAAGTCCGGTTTGCCAGCGGAGAATTTCGTGATGTCATGTTTCACAAGGCTACTTTCACGCTGGCAAATGGCGAAGTGGGGGGCGTGGTCGGGCTGATGCTCGATATAACCGATCGCAAACAGATGGAAGAATATCTTCGTCAGGCCGCAACGGTGTTTGAAAGTGCTGCCGAAGGCGTGGTCATCACTAAAATTGATGGAACGATCATTGCGGTTAATCGTGCCTTCACGGAAATCACGCAATACAGTTCGGAGGAGGCCCTGGGAAACAACCCGCGCATGCTTCAGTCCGGACGGCATAGTCAAAGTTTTTATCGGGATTTATGGGCGACAGTGATGCGCGATGGCCGCTGGCAAGGGGAAATCTGGAACCGTCGTAAAAATGGCGACATCTATCCCGAGTGGTTATCCATTTCCTCGGTACGAGATGCCAAGGGGGAACTGACTAACTTTGTGGCCACCTTTTCCGACATCACCCGACAAAAGCAAAATGAGGAGCATATCCAGCAGTTGGCATTTTCAGATGCCCTGACCCAGCTACCCAATCGTCGCTTGTTACTGGATCGGCTCCAACATGCCGTGGCCACCAGTGCTCGCAGCAGACATTACGGGGCGCTGCTATTCATCGATCTGGACGATTTCAAGAACCTCAATGACACGCGAGGACATGATGTGGGAGACCTGTTGCTACAACAGGTGGCCTATCGATTGCAGGGCTGCGTACGCGAGGGCGATACGGTGGCGCGTTTTGGTGGAGACGAATTTGTCGTGGTTCTGGAAGACTTGAGCGAACGTGTGAGTGAGGCGACTTCCCAGGTCAAAGCTGCCTCGGAAAAAATCCTCTCCATACTGAATGCGCCCTATATGCTGGAGGAGATTCAATATCATAGCACCCCCAGTATTGGCATTACCTTGTTTGGCGGCAATGATTCCAGTGTGGACGAACTGCTCAAACAGGCCGATCTGGCCATGTACAAGGCCAAGGGTTCGGGGCGCAACTCCCTGTGTTTTTTTGATCCCGCCATGCAAACGGCGGTTAATGCGCGGGTGAGGCTAGAGGCAGAGCTGCGCACGGCACTGCGCGAAAATCAGTTGTTTTTGCTGTTTCAGCCCCAGATCAGTTTTGCAGGAGAGGTTGTCGGTGCCGAAGCTCTGGTTCGATGGCGGCATCCGCTGCGGGGTATCGTTTCCCCCGGGGATTTTATTTCCATGGCCGAGGAGACGGACTTGATTCACCCTCTGGGCATATGGGTGTTGGAGGCTGCATGTGACCAGTTGCAAGCCTGGGCCACCAGCGCCGACACTTCCCATCTTACCTTGGCTATCAATGTGAGCGCGGAGCAGTTTTCCAATCCGGATTTTGTCGATTTAGTGAAAGCAACGCTGGATGCTTATGAGATCGCTCCGGGAAGACTGAAGCTGGAAATTACTGAAAGCCTGTTACTCGATAATCTGGAGCAAATCATCCTCAAAATGACGGCCCTTAAAAGCAAGGGCGTGTCTTTTTCTCTGGATGATTTTGGGACGGGATACTCGTCCCTATCCTATCTCAAGCGACTGCCTTTTGATCAGCTCAAAATTGATCAAACCTTCGTGCAGGATATTTTGTCCGATCGAAGTGCTTCTGCCATTGCCCATACCATCGTTGCTTTGGCCCAGGCCATGGGAATGGAAGTCATCGCCGAAGGTGTGGAGACCGAGCAGCAGTTGTCTTTTTTGGAAAACGTCGGTTGCCATACTTATCAGGGGTATCTGTTTGGGCGCCCCTTGCCTTTGAAAGCGTTCGAGATTTTCTTGAAGACTATACCGACCACTGTTCTGACACGCCCTCGTCAATCTGCAAGTGGTGCCTGACCCCAACGCGACTTCCATTCGATTCTGGCCATCAAAGTTTCAACCCGAAACACGCTAGCCATCAATATTTCGGTGCCTTTGCCGATAGTGTTGCGGAGGAATAAGGGGATTTATTTCTTTCTGTTTCATTGATTTAAAAAAAAGTTTGCGACTAGACTGGGTTCTGTGATGGCTTGAGGCGGTACATGGGTGCATCTGAGCGACTTGTGAATATCGAGGCATGCACGGGCGTGGGCCCCAAACAAGCAGTAAGAAATTATTTGCGCAAGACGTGATCGAGGAAATTTGGCAAAAATGGAGATCAGGCGGTGAGTGACGATAAGGGTAATTTGGAAGCTCTCTCTGTTGGGGTTGGTGCCGTGCCTCCTGGCAAGACGTCGATGGATGGTCATCCAGACGCCCTGATCACATCGGCTCCAATCAACCCTGCCGAATTCTATGAACAGGTGGGTCACATGACCCGTAATCTGCACAATGCCTTGACCGAACTCGGTTTGGATAAGCCCATCCAGAGTCTTGCCTCTACTATGCCAGATACGATGGATCGGTTGACGTATGTGGCGACCCTGACGCAACAGGCAGCAGAACGCGTGCTCAACGCAGTGGATGTGGCCAACCCGGCCGTAGAGGGCCTCTTGAAAGACGCGGAACGACTGGAAATGCGCTGGTCCCAGCTATTGTCCGGGGAAATGACCCTGGATGCTTTTAAACTGCTGGCACAGGACACCCGGGCCCATCTGGAAGGGGAACGCAAAGCGGCAAAAATTGTGGCAAGTCAGTTGTTGGACATCATGATGGCTCAAGATTTTCAGGATCTAACGGGCCAAGTCATCAAAAAAATAATCGATATCGTGCAGGTGGTACAAAAAGAATTACTCGCCTTGTTGGTTGCTCAGTCAGTGGTTCCGTTGCCAGAACTGTCCTCGTCCCTGACCAATGGTCCGGTCGTCAACAGTGCAGGGCGGACGGATATCGTGACCAATCAGGGCGAGGTGGATGATCTGCTCGCAAGTCTTGGTTTTTAGAGGGAGTCATTTTATGTTTGGATTGTCAGGAAAAAAAGCCGATCAGGCCCGCGTGAATGCTCAAGAGGCGTCACTGCGCACCGAACTGCGTGATGCCAACGCCACGATCCACACACTCCGAGCCGAAATCGACGCACTCAAGCAGCGCCTTGGCTCGGCCGATTCATCCCACGCAGATCTTCTCGAGGCAGTTAAAAATCTGGTTACCTTTGGGCAGTCCATGGACGATGTTCAAAAGGGGCTGTCGGCCTTGGCCACAGGCATGCAAGTGGGAAAAGATACCGCCTTGCAGGCTCAAGACGTGTCGAATTCCAGTCGTTCGGCCATCGACGAGATTGCCTCCAACCTCACCCGTCTGGCCCAGGATTCGGGAGCGGCTGCGGACAAGGTGGGAGAACTGGATGCGCTGGCGCAAAAAATTAGCGGTATCGTCCAGACGATTCGCGACATCGCCGATCAAACCAATCTGCTGGCTTTGAACGCGGCCATCGAGGCGGCCCGGGCTGGAGAACAGGGGCGAGGCTTTGCTGTGGTGGCTGATGAAGTGAGAAAGCTGGCCGAGAGAACCTCCATTGCCACCAAGGAGATCTCTGCCTTGGTGGGGAGCATTCGCGTGGACACAGGAAGTAGTCGCGAACAACTAGTCACTCTGGCGAAGGTGTCGGAGCAATACAGTACGCAAGGGAGCTCTGCCTCGCAGAGTTTACACGCGCTCATCGATCTGGCCAACGGGATGGAAATGACGATTGCTGGCTCGGCCCTGCGCGGATTTAGTGAACTCGCCAAAATTGATCATCTGATCTACAAATTCCGGGTCTATCAAGTGATTTTCAATCAGTCCGATGAAAGTGCCCGGGATTTTTCTGATCATACCAGCTGTAGGCTGGGAAAATGGTATTACAACGGCGAAGGGCGCGAATGTTTCTCCAAACTGCCGGGCTATCGGGATATTGAATCTCCCCATCAGGCTGTGCATAAATTCGCCTACGAAGCGGTTGATTCCTGGCTTTCCGGGAATAAGAGTCGGGCGCTGGATGCGTTGCGTGCCATGGAGGAAGCCAGCTTGCGTGTCATCGCAGGGTTGGAACAACTGGCGGTCAGTGGCGAGAATGACAGTGAGGTCTTGTGTAGTTCGCGGCATTGATCGTGTTTCATGATGACTATACCTTCGTGATATTCGTTATAAACAACACGTGCAGGATAAATACCAGGAAGCCATCGATTCTGAATCTGGTCAATGACAAGAATGGTCCGAGCCATCTGCCCTCTATCGTGCAGAGTGCAAACCGGAATGATCGCTAGGTCCCAGGGAGTAAAAAATCATGTTCTCAAAAATTCATGAAGCGCTGGAAAAATTGTTCTGGCATAACCTGACTAGAAAGTTATCCAGCTTTTTATTTTTAGGCCTTGCAAATGTGGTCTATCTGCTGATCTGGTTGATGGAATCAGATGAGGTGGCTCACGCACTACAGAAAGCCCATGTGGATCCCCACGTGTCGGTGGAGATCATCAACAGCTTGAACAAGACCTCCTATCTGGTGGGTGCCTTAGTCATTTTCTTTCTGGTCTGTACGGTGGGCCAGATTCTTTATTTGCGCTGGCTGATTGTGCGTCCGATCAAGAACATCACAGCCATTTTTAACGATATCGCTCAGGGTGAAGGAAATATTTCTACGGACTTACCCTTATTGACTCACGATGAATTGCGGGATCTATCCATCGGGTATAACCGATTTGCGGCCAAAATGCGCAAAGTCATTGGCGATGTACGTCAGATGAGTGTGAAAATCGCCACCGAATCGGTTCAGGTCAAGCGGGTTGTGGAAAGCACCTCTGCGAAGTCACAACATCAAACCGAACTGACTGATGATGTCTTTGCTGCAAGTACAGAATCCAATCAGGCGATTGCCAGTGTGGCCGAAAGCGCCCACGGCATTGCGGCTTCTACCGAGTCCAATCTGGATAATGCGCGCGGGTCGCTGAAAGAAATGAAGGAGATCGTTGACAACATCAATCGCGTCAACGAAAAAGTGCAACATTTCAACCAAACCATCGATGACCTGATCAAACGCTCGGAAAGCGTCAATCAGATTGCCTCATTGATTCGCGAAGTGGCCGACCAGACGAATCTGCTCGCGCTGAACGCTGCCATCGAGGCAGCGCGGGCGGGAGAACAGGGACGCGGGTTTGCAGTGGTGGCCGATGAGGTGAAAAAGCTGGCCTCCAGGGTGAACACGGCGACCGTCGAGATTGCCGGAAATATCCAGGCCATGCTCACTCTCGTGTCTGACACAAGAAAGGAAAACGAGGAAATCAATTCGGATATCAAAAAAACCCGTCATGTCATCGATCATTCAGCGGTACAGTTTGCAGACATGGTCAGGGAATTCGAAAGCACCGGCGAGCAATTGCTCAAAATCTCCTCGGCCATGGAACAACTCTCTGCCACCAACGCCCAGGTGCATGAAAAGGTGAGCGTTATCAGAGGAATGTCCAACGAGGTTTCTACCCAGATGCAGGAATCTGATCGGCGTTCGGAAAACCTCGCTTCAGCCACTGAAGAAGTGCAGGAATTGGTTTCACGTTTCAAGATTGGATATGGAAATTTTGAGTCTGCAATGGTTCATGTGGCCAATTTCAGGGATAAAATCGAGCGTGAGCTGACGGAAATCAAACACTCGGGCACGGATATATTCGACAAGCGCTATACTCCCATTGGCACCACAAATCCACAAAAATACAAGGTGTCCTGGGGTGAAGACTTTGCGCGTCGCTGTCAGAGCATTCTGGAAGAAGCCATCAATCGAGTTCCTGGATGTGTGTATGCCGTGGGGGTCAATACCGACGGCTATCTCTCGGCCCATAATCTCAAGTTTTCAAAACCCTTGACGGGCAACGATGAGGTGGATCTCGTGGGTAATCGCTGCAACCGAAAATTTGAAGCCCCGGGCGAGTTGCGGGCAGCCAAAAACACGGCCTCCTTCATGGTGCGTACCTACCTTCGGGATACCGGCGAAGTGCTCTGTGATCTGGTCATGCCGATCTATGTAGAAGGCCAGCATTGGGGCAATGTTCGCGTGGGGGTACCGGTAGAGTCCCTCGTTTGATTCTGGAATTAGCCAAAACGAGGCCATGAGGACCATTCGCAGCGTTTTTTGTAGAACAGGAAAAATTTTACCAAGAAGAAATGGCGCTCCTGTGGGCGCGCTGGTCAGAGATCATACATAACGGCCCAGCCTGTTCTCCTAATCTTTCGTTGCGCGGCGGCATTTTTTATCCATCAGAAATCGTGCGCTACCGATTGATTCCACCGGTTCCAATGTCTGAGGGTCCTTGATCAGACCACTATGCGCTCCATGTGGCATCCACTACGGACGTAGTGTCTCACCTGAGTGTTTCAGGATGACTGGAATTCGGTATTTGCACGGATTGCAGTCAATGCTTACACTGCCAGTCTTCGAATCGTTTGCACACTGAAATGGTTTGCGAACCCCTTCTTGACTGAAATACAAGGATTGACCATGCCAACCATCAGAATCGATGATACGGAATATGAACTGGAACTGTTGTCAGCAGATGCCAAGGCCCAGCTGGCTAGTCTGCATTTCGTGGATAGCGAGCTTGCCCGCTTGCAAGCCACCGTGGCGGCCTTGCAGACGGCCCGTATGGCTTACGCCAAGGCGTTGAAAGAGGCTCTCCCCAACTTCGATGCGGACACGATCCATCTGAATTGATCGCATTTTCACGCGTCGAGATGGCTGCTTGTCCTGCCGCAGCACAGGAACTGTTTTTGCAGGGTTGTGAGCGCTTGAATCGGGGTCAGATCCAGGCGGCAGAAGCCTGTTTTATCGAGGCACTGTTATTGGCCCCGGATTTCCCCGAAGCCCTGATCAACTTGGGGTGGGTGAACGAACAGAACGGGGCTATGGCACAAGCCGAGGCCTGCTACAAGCGTGCTCTGATGTTGCGCCCGGATTGCGTGCAGATTTACCTCAATCTGGGGGTTCTGTTCTTGCACGGCAAGCGATTTTTTGAAGCCGAAGCCGCCTGTTGGCGAGCGGCGCGGATTGCGCCCCACAATCCCGATGTATGGTCCCAGCTGGGGGTGGTGCTGACTTGCGTGAAACGCGAGCAGGAGGCGGAACGCTGTTTTGAGCGCGCCCTGCAATTGGATGGCCTTCATGCCCAGGGGCGTTTCAACTTCAGTTATCTGCTGCTTCGTCAGGGGCGACTGCAACAGGGTTGGCCCTATCTGGAAGCACGCACCCGGGACGAACGCTGGGCACCTCCGGCGCATAGTCTTCTTTGGGGTGGTGAAGCGCTCGCAGGCAAATCCCTGTTGATTGGATTCGAAGCGGGGTATGGAGACATGATCCAGTTTTGTCGCTATGCGGCGCTGTTGAAAGCCCGAGGGGCGCAGCGGGTGGGCATCGTCTGCCATCCCGGATTGGTCCGCTTGTTTGCCAGGCTTCCCGCTCTCGATTCGGTGTATTCCTGCGATGCCGATCTTTCTGCAGAAAACTGGGATTACTGGTTGCCTCTGTTGAGTTTGCCCTACCGTTGCGGGACCACACTGGACAGCATTCCCGCATCCCTGCCCTACCTTGCCGCCTCTCCAGAGGATAAAGTCCGTTGGGCCGGCCGCTTGCCTTCTGCCCATTGTCGCGTGGGACTGGTGTGGAAGGGTAATCCGCTGTACGAGAATGACAGGGACCGTTCGGTGCCTGCCCTCGAACTGTTCGCTCCTTTGGGGCGGATTCCCGGCGTGCAATGGATTAGTTTGCAAAAAGGGGCAGGGGAAGCCGAAGCACAGAACCCTCCGGCAGGATGGTCCCTGGTGTCCTTGGGGGGCGATCTGCTGGACTTTGCCGACACTGCCGCAGTGTTGGCCCATCTGGATCTGGTGATCAGTGTGGATACGGCGGTGGCTCATCTGGCGGGGGCCATGGGCAAACCCTGCTGGGTGCTGTTACCCCATTATCTGACCGATTGGCGCTGGTTGACCGAGCGCACGGACTCGCCCTGGTATCCAGGCTCGCTGCGCCTGTTTCGTCAGGCCAGGGTGGGCGACTGGTCGCAGACGATCGAAGAAGTGGCGCTGGCTTTGACGGAGAGGTTTCTTCAAACCCCCAAACGGTGATAAGGTGAGCTGATGGAGAACAGGAACAGGGAGTGGGTCGAGTGAATGTATTGGTGACCGGGGGGGCCGGCTATATCGGCAGCCATGTGGTGGCCGTGCTGCATGCGGCGGGGCACCACCCGGTGGTGCTGGACAATTTCAGCCATAGTCACCCCGAGGTCCTGCAGCAACTCCAGCGCTTGACGGGTGTGCAGATTCCCTTGGTGCCAGCCGATGTGCGCGATGATCAAGCCGTATTGACCGCGTTGAAGGCGCATCACATCGAGGCTGTGATCCATCTGGCGGGGCTGAAGGTGGTGGGGGAATCCCTCACCGATCCCCTGGAATACTACGAGGTCAACGTTCACGGTACGGCCGTTTTGGCGCGGGCCCTGGAAGCGGCCGGGGTGTTTCATCTGGTGTTCAGTTCCAGTGCTGCCGTCTATGGCAAGAGTGCTACGCTGCCTGTCAACGAATCCCAGCGGCTGGATCCTGCGCACCCCTACGGCCGCAGCAAGTGGCATGCAGAGCAGATACTGGCCGATCTGGCCGCCAGTGATGAGCGCTGGCATCTGGTGGGCCTGCGCTATTTCAATCCGGTGGGATGCCATCCCTCTGTCCTCATCGGTGAGGCTCCCGCGAAAATCGCTAGTAATCTCATGCCTGCAGTGGCGCGAGTGGCCGCGGGTTGGCAGTCCGAGATTGAGGTTTTCGGGCAGGATTACCCCACGGTGGATGGTACTGGGGTGCGTGACTTCATTCACGTGATGGACCTGGCACAAGGGCATCTGACGGCCCTGGACTATTTGGTGCAGCATTCCGGTTGGGACGTGTTCAATTTGGGTACCGGGCGGGGCGTGAGCGTTCTGGAGTTGATTGCCGCCTTCGAACGGGCCTGTGGGCATGCGCTGGCCTACCGCATCGCCAGCCGGCGCCCCGGAGATATTGCAGCCAGTTTTGCCGACGTAACCAAGGCTCGAGAAGTCCTGGGCTGGGTGGCGCGTCATGATCTCGCGGAGCAATGTGCCAGTGCCTGGGCTTGGCAAGAGGCCTTGTCTGCCGCCCCTCTGGAACGATGAGCGATTGGTGATGCTGCGGCGGCTGCTCTGCATCCTTCTGGCCGGTTGCTTGGGCCTTGTGATGATGCACTCTGCAGAAGCCGAAACAGAAAAACCTGCGCCTCAGGTGGCTCTTTATCTGGGACCTCACCCTCCTGTGGATGAATTGCAGGCCTTCGACCAGGTTGTACTGGATCCTCGTCAAGTCGATTTGACGGGTGTGGACCAGTCGCGCTACGCGCATACGCGCTGGCTGGCCAAAGTACCTGTTCCCTCCGAGGCTTCCCAGACGACACTGGCCGTTTGGTTGGAGGGGCAGATTCAGCCTTTATGGAATCAAGGGTTTCGGGGTTTTCTGCTCGCCCAGACCTCCGATTCTTTAAACCCATACCCGTCTGGGGAGAGTGCGGCGCCTTCATCTCGGATTCTGGCGGCGGTGCTGACGGCGCTGCGCGCGCGCTTTCCCGAGGCGACCCTGCTGTTGCGAAATCAAACGGATTTTGTGACACAACATCCAGGATGGGTGCAGGGGCTAGTCCTGGATTCTTTGGTGCGGTCCTATCATCTGGCAGGCTGGCAGATGGCCATCGATCCCCAACGACAGAAAAACGATCTGCAGATCGTTCAGAATCTGCACCAGATGCAGCCGACGTTGAACATCGTGGATGTGGAATTTTGTGCCCGCCCGGACCGCGGCTGCAGACAGCAGGTGGCCCGCCAGGCTATCGACCTGGGATTGAATCCTTATGTCACGGATCCGGAATACCGGGTCGTGGGCATCGGGCGCGTGGAAGTCATGCCCCGGCAGTTGCTGGTGCTGCAAGCGCTGAACCCCGGCGCCCCGCCCGAAACGGGGACGGCTGCCAGAGTGCTGGGCATGCCCATCGACTACCTGGGTTATCTGGCTCGTTACGTCAACGTGAACGAGCGGTTGCCCGAAGATATTGACAATGATCGCTATGCAGGGATCGTCTTGTTCGTCGACCACCCGGTCAACCAACCGGGGCGACTGCGCAACTGGTTGCTGGGGCGCATGGCCGCCGGTGTGAAAGTGGCCGTATTTCAAAGTTTCGGATTTGATCTGGATACTGCCACGGCAGCGCGCCTGGGGTTCACCATCGCCCCCTCTGTCCTTCCCGCTGGCAGCGTTCCCCGCCTGGAATTTCTCGACCCCATGCTGTCGTTCGAGCGCCCTCCACAATTGACCAGTGACGAGGTGCTGTATCTCCATGCGGGTCGCGATATCCGGGTTCTGGGGCGGGTTGGCATGGCCAACCAGCACAGTGACTTGGCCGGTTTGACGCCCTGGGGAGGGTATGTGCTGGCGCCCTTCTGTCTGACCCAGTTGACGGGAGATGATTTGCTGTACTGGGTTGTGCGCCCGCTCGAGTTTCTGCGCCAGGCGCTGGTGTTGCCAGTCATGCCGGTCCCGGATGTCACCTCAGAAAATGGACGCCGGCTTTGGTTCACCCATGTGGATGGAGATGGTTTCATTTCGCGCACGGAATTTTCCGGCAACCAGCCGTTTGCCATCGATGCCCTCATGGAACGGGTGATCAAACGCTATCCGTTGCCCATCACTCTGTCGGTGATCGAAGGAGAGATTAGCCCCCGCGGGCGTTATCCCGATCTGTCTGCCCACATGCAAGCCATGGCTCGTCAGGCCTTTGCCCTGCCCCAGGTAGAACTGGGATCCCACGGCTACACCCATGTGCTGGACTGGGTACGCATTTTGGAGCCTGGAGCCCCACTAGACCAGCTGGTGTCCATTCCCCTGCCCGGCTATGCGTTCTCCCTGGAGCGTGAAATTTTTGGGAGTATCGATTACATTCGGCGTGAATTGGCCCCACCGGGCAAAGCGGTGCGCCTGATGCAATGGAGCGGAGCGGCCAACCCCACGGGTGCAGCCTTGCGCTTGGCCCACCGGGCCGGAGTGCTCAATATCAATGGAGGATATACCGCGATCACTTCCTCCAAACCTTCCTGGACGCTCATTTCGGGAGTGGGGATCGACAAGGGAAATGGCCTGGAGGAAGAAGATACTTTCCAGATATACGCCGCTGAAGTGAACGAGAATATCTACACGGATGATTGGACCCACGCCTTTTATGGCATGCAACGCTCCCTGGAAACCTATGCCCTGACGGAAACCCCCCTGCGGTTGAAACCCGTAGATTTATATTATCACTACTATTCCGGTACCAAGTTGGCCTCACTGGCTGCCTTGCAGCGGATCTATCAACAATTGCTGCAGCAGAACCTGTTTCCGGTTTTTACCTCGGGGTATGTGCAACGGGTTCTGGATTCCCGGCATGCCGTCATTGCTCGTAGGGGCTCGGACTGGCGGGTTCGCACGGGCCCGTTCTTGCGCGAATTGCGTTTGCCATCCGGATTCTATCCCCAATGGAATGGTGCACAGGGTGTATTGGGGTATGTGGCTGGCCCAGGTGGAGTCTATGTCCATTTGGATCGATCCGAAGCGACTTTCACGCTGGCATCCACCCCGCCACCCCCATCGGTTCCTTACGTGGCGTTGGCCAATGGAGAGATACACCAGACGCAGCGCTTGCGGGACGGTCGGAGTCTCGCTTTTCAGTTGACGGCTTATGGTCGTCCACAAGTGCAATTGCAAGCCATCGAAGGCTGTCAGATTCTTGCCGATGGCCAGAAACGTATCCCCGATAAGGCAGCCTCCGAACTGACACTCTCTTGGCCCTTCGAGGAACGCTTGCCGCTTGCCACGCACCACGTCGAGGTAGACTGTGAATGAGCCGCGCGAAGCCTTGACCTTGCCGTGGGTCTTGCTCTTCCTCGTGCTCTTGACGCTGGCGCTGCTCATCTGGTTATGGCAGGATGCGGGGCGTCGAATCAGCGCCACCCATCAAAGCCGGCCCAGTGAAGTGGCTGCCGCCTATCTGCAAGCCGAGACGCAAACCCTGACAGATGGCGCACCAAACTTGCCGGCCTTGTTGGAACGCTTGGCGCAGATCAATCTGGCGCTAGGACATCTGGCGCGTGCCGAAGAAGCCATCCGGCGACTGGAACGTCAACCCGTGAAGGATTCTCGGGAGGGTGCGCTGTTATTGCGTCTGGAAGCACAACGTACGGCCATGTTTAGCAGTCCCCCAGGCAGTGCCCACCGGTTGGTACTGGCTGGACGACTGGACGAACTATGGCGACAGGTGCCCCAGGGTCACTGGACGGGCCCTCAGTTGTTGATTTTGTGGGACCTGGCACGGAGCGTGGATGCCTGGCAGACGTTGCAATGGCTCAACCTGCAGTTGGAACCACTGGATCCGGGCCATCGCATGACACGCTGGCGCGAAGTGGCGCGCAGCGCCCTGAGCCAAGGACAATTCGAGGTGGCAGCGCAAGCCGATTTTACGCTCCAACGCCTGGCAGCGGACCCGGGCCAGCAGCGCCAAGCGTTTCAAGCCGGGTTGGAGGCACTTGTGGCGGGAAATCAAGCGGCGCGGGCCTGCCTGGCAGCGCAATCCCATCTGCCCGCTCTGACCCCGGATAGTGCCACGTTGACCCTGGTTTTGCGCGTGGCACTCATGGGGGAATGTCATCAACTGGCTCTGGATATGGCCCGGCGCCTGATGGTCTTTAGTCAGGCTACCGGAACTTTGTCCCCAGTCCGGGAGGAGGTCCGGCGTGCCAGTCACTGGCCGGTGCATCGACTTTCCTGGAATTTCGAGCCCTCGGGGCTGCAGCGGGTCGCTACGGTTCAGTTGCCAACCCCGTTGCCAGAGGGGACTTACGAGTTGATGTACGAGGCTTTCGTGCAAAACCATCAACTGCCGGAAGCCATCCAGTTGACGCACAAGGCCCTGAAACACCACCTGGACGATGAGCGCTGGGAACATCGCCTGGCCCAACTGTATGAATGGAACGGCCAACCTCGCCTGGCATTGGAGCATTGGCTGATAGAGGCACGCCACAACCAGAACCCCGAGGCTTGGGAGCGGGTGACACAATTGTCACGCCAACTCAACGAAGTGCCCATCTATCTGGAAGCCTTGCAGCAAAGCCTGCGGCTTCATCCGAAGGCAGGCTTGTTGATCAACCAGATTGTGGCCACCCAGGAACGACTGGGCCAGCCAGAACAGGCGCTGGCCACGCTCAAGGAGAATGCGCAAGGGTCCTTGCGGGTACCCTTGCTGGAGCATTATGCGCAACTCTCGGTCATCGTGGGAGCCGATGACCAGGCCCGTGCCACCTATGAGACTCTGCAGCGGGAGTATGGGCCCAGTGTGTACTACGCCCTGGCGCTAGCGGATATCGATCAGCGCCAGGGTCATCTGGAGCAGGCCTTGGCGGATCTGGAAGGCATGCGTCCGGAAATGGAACATGATCCCCGGGACGCCCCTTTTTGGCGACATTATGCCGAACTGGCCATTCTCAATCGCCGGGAGGAACAGGCCGATCAGGCGTACCGCAATCTTCTTGATAGCGGTCTGTTTGCCTTGCCCACCGCAGCGAACCCGTCCTCCCTGACGTCCGAGCAACGTGCGACACTACTGGATGATCTGGGGCATCTGCAGGCCTTCTATGCCAACTATCCCTATGATGCGGCGCGCCTGCAGGAACTGGAGTTTCGTTTTACCGGGCACTGGGAAGCCTTGCAATCCGCCCTGGAAACGTACATGACCATGGGGGCCTGGGATCGGGTGGATATCCTGATGGGCCAACTCACCTTGGCGCAGCGCCAAACATTTAGCCACCATTCGAACTGGTGGGTCTTGCGCGCCCGATACGGGCGTCATCTGGGTAAAGCGCGGGCGGTCAGTGCCAATCTGCGCCAGGCCTTGGCATTGGGGCCCCAGTCGGAGGGAGAGCGCATCAATTTGCTCTGGGCCCTGATCGATCTGGACAGACCCCGGGAGTTGCGTGAAGCCTTGCGTCGCTGGGAAGGCTCCATGCAAAATGCTCCTGTGTATTTTAGCGTGGCCAGTGCCGGTTATTTGAAACTGGGAAAAGCGCGCTGGGCCATGGGGTATTTGTACCGTCAGTCACCTGCACGTCGCTCGGATCCCGCTTGGCTCCTTCTGATGGCCGAGGCGCGGGAGCAACTGGGTCATGACACCCAGGCCTGGCGTCTGCGGCGTCAGGCCTGGCGCCAGTTCGTGCAGGCGCTGCAGAACTCCGCAGGAGCCCCAAAAATGACGCGCTTGCGCGTTGGCCATGCCCAACCCCTGTTTGGGCTGGGTCCACGGGAAGCGCTGGAAAATCCCGATGCACCAGATCTTCAGCGCGCAGCCTTGGGATCTCTGTTCCAGAACGGAGATCAGGCTTTGGGCAGCTATCGACGCCTGCTGCGCCAGGTTCTGTCGTATCAGTCCTCTGGGGCAATCCCGGGATCCCATCTGGGGCCTATTGGGGCGCTCCAGGATAATCTGGGCATCGCGGTGCAAACCTGTCCGTCCCTTCTGTCGCTGGCGAAGAGTGCTGACTGGGCCCATCAAATCAACTGTGTCGACCCTACTGCCGTGCTGGAACTCTTCATTGCATGGGCTGTAACGCTAGACGCTCAGGATTTGGCGCTGCGCTTGGAGCGGGCCTCCCGTGTAACCCATGATCCAGCCAATGTGCATTTGAGTATAGCCATGTTGACCCAAGATCGGGATACTCTGACTGCGCTGATCGATGATCCTGAGCAACGCCAAGCCGCCCCACGACAACTGGAGGTTCTGCAGCGCTTGGGACGGACCTCCCAATTGCAGACGGCGGCCTTCGAGGCGGTCGCAGAGGCTCCGGATGCGCCGGATCTGCAGAGTACGTTGCGGGGTTTGTTGCTGGCACCGGTGAGTTTTCTGGGAGAGCGAACCGGACCGATGACCAATGCCTACTGGAGCCCAATGGACAGTAACTCGCCCAATCTGGTGTTTCAAAGCAGCATGACGCGCTGGAGCGCGCTGCAATATCAGGAGCACGCGCTGGGTTGGGAAGATTGGCTGAATGCAGAATGGGGCATCGCACTGGAAAGCGTTGACCGTCAAACCCAGTTGACTGGAGGGTCTGATCTGGTGCGCCTCCCTTCCCGGGATCTGAGCAACATGCTGACCCTGCGCGATCATCTGCCCGATTACGAATGGCTGTTTTCTGTGGGGGAGCGCCGTACGGATTATCTCAATAACACCTATCTGGCCAGTGTTCAGAGCCAGTCTGATCCCGCCCTGCGTACCCGCTTGAGCGTGGGCTGGCATCAGTTTTCTGGCCTGACTCCAGCCCTGCAGGTGGCCGGCATGAAGGATCTGATCGAAATGGACGGAGAATGGGATCTTTCCGCACGCACCTATGTGCAGGGCACCGTGGAAGTTGACCGGTTTTCCGGGCAAAACGGGTTATCCTTGGGGCATGGGGACTTGGGGACGCTGGAGATGGGTTATCACCTGTGGGTCGAACCCACCGATCTGACCGCCCGCGTCATGGCGTTTCAGGGCCAGAACCAATCCACCGGCCAGCCCTTGGGAGAGCTTGGGCGTTACTTGCCCAGTAACCAACGGGGCCAGAATCCCTTTGCGCTTCCGGGAACGATTGCTCAAACCGGTTTCCTGTTGAGTTGGAATGGTGTGGTACGAAACGCCCAGTCGCCAAGGGGTGACTGGCAACCCTATGCGGATGCGGGCGTCATTCATGATCGCCAAGGCGGCGGCATGCCGCAGCTCAATGTGGGTTTGGCAGGGTCCGTGGCGGGGGCAGACCAGGCCAAGATCTATTACTTTCATGTAACGACTCCGGGTAGTGCGCAATCGTTTAGCCAGTTTGGGCTCAATTACCGTTATTTTTACTAGCAGACTGTGATTCAACAGGGGAGTGACAGAATGATGTCTTTGCGAAAATGGTTATGTGGGTTGGGGTGGGGGGCTGTTCTGGTTTTGGCCGGTTGCTCCACGCTGAATGTGGGAACAGCCCCGCACCTGGCCGATGACGGGCGCTGGGCGCTGTTGCCCATTGCCAATTATACCGAAACGCCGGATGCGGGCGAGCGGGTGGATAGTATCGCCGAAAGCGTCCTGATTCAGCGGGGCATTTCGGGATTGCAGCGTTACCCCCTGCCCGCTGAGGAAGACAGTTTTTTGGCCGGGGCCAATACCAAGACACTCAATGCCGCGCTGGATTGGGCTGGGCGGGCTGGAATGCGCTTTGCGCTGAGCGGATCCGTGCAGGAATGGCGCTATAAAACAGGCGTGGATGGCGAACCCGCGGTGACTTTGACCTTCAATCTCTATGATCTACGCACGGGCAGCATCATCTGGAGTGCGACGGGCAGTCGCAGTGGCTGGAGTCGAACCAGCCTGGGTGCCACCGGTCAGGAACTGATTGGGCAATTGCTGGCACCGTTGACGGCCCACTGAGACAGGATCTGCTGGTGAAACACGCTCCTCAGGATTCCATCGACGGTCGTTTGTCCACAGCCTTGAAGGGGTTGCGACCATCCTGGGTGATGAACCCAAACCAGGCGTTGCAACCGCAACGGTTGCTGGAAATTGCCCTGTTGCTGGCTGCGGGATTGCTACTCTCGACGCTGGCGCGTCCCCAGGATCCCTTCTGGATTCATGGGGACTATCCCTGGATCTGGCTCATGCCCACCGTGGTGGCCTTGCGCTACGGTGCATTGACTGGTCTGTTGGGAGCAATTGTATTGTTGGCTTTGGGGTTTGCCTTGTTGCGCTGGCATCTGGCCCCGGTGGATTTTTCCAGTACTTTTCTGGTTGGTGGTCTGGTACAGGTGTTGGTTGTGGGACACGTGAGCGATCGCTGGTCTGAGGTGCACAAACGCCAAAAGGGAAGCAACCAGTATTTGACCGAACGTCTGCGGGCGCTCACGACGGCGCATTACCTGTTGCGGGTGTCCCATGATCGTCTGGAGCAGGAAGTCTATATCCGACCAGTTACCTTGCGCGGGGCCATCGAGCGGTTGCGCGAAATTGTGCCCGTGCTGCACCCGCCGTCGGTTTCAGGATCGCCCATGCTGGGAAACACCCAGGCGTTGCTGGAATTGCTGTCGATGCTTTTTCAGTTGACCCAGGCTGCCATTTATCCGGTATCGGATCGGGGGAAACTCTTGTCGCAACCAGTGGCAACCATTGGACCTGTGAACCCGTTGCAGGAAGATGACCCCGTTCTCGTCCACGCGTTGAAACGCAGTCGTCTAACGCACCTGAAGGAAGTGCTGGAGGAATCGCCGCCGCACTATCTGGTGGTCGCACCCATCGTCACTGACCATACGCCCATCGTGGCCGTGCTGGTGGTCAGCGAAATGAGTTTTCTTTCCCTCAATCAGGAAAATCTGGAATTTCTTCAGGTGTTGCTGGATTACTATGCGGACAGTGTCTTCCAGTCCGAGTTGGTACGCCCCATTCTGGAACAGGTGCCCGAGTGTCAGTACCGTTTTGGTGTGGAACTGGCGCGCGCCGGGCAGTTGCGTGCGCGCTATGACATCAGGTCGTCCCTGGTGGCGCTGTCTTTCCCCCAGGGCGGGCGCCACGATACGGCATTTCAGGATGTATTGCGCCAGCTGCGTTCGCTGGATTTATATTGGGAAGAAACCACCCAAGAACGCCAGCATGCTCTGGTGCTCTTGCCACTGACCCAATTACCCGACGTGGATGAATTTCTGCTGCGTCTCGACGGGGGACTCAAAACCCATTTCGAATTATCTCTGGAGGACCCGGATATTCATACCTATACGCTGCTAGTGGACGCTGTCAATCCGGCCGGTGAGTTGTTGCTGCTGCGTCAGATGATGCGCGCTCTGTGATGATACAAGGTTTCGGATGGGTGATTCTGGTGGAGTGGGTTCAGCTCACGCTGCTGTGGCGCCTGTTTCACGGTGCCACGTTGGAGACTTTCGCGCTCTGGCAGAGCGCAGGATCTTCGCTGCTGACCCTGCTCTACGCCAGTCTGAGCGGGAAGCGGCGGACTACCGTTCTTCTCCCGCAGATGTTATTTATAGGGCTGATGCTGGAATTCATCCCCGTGTTCGGGGTGTTGTTACTGCCCGTCGAACAACTGGTTCGACGCTGGACGCAGAAACCAGAGCCGCGCTTGGCATTAGCCGAAGTGCAGCGGCCATCCTTTGACAACCGCCTGATCGCCCAGTCGGCGCCGCTTGACACCTCCTTGCTGGCTCAGATGAATATGACCCAGGGCACGCCGGACTCCCGCCTTGCAGGATTGCTGGTGCTCAATGCCTTGCCCTTGCGTCAGTCCAGTCACCGGTTGACCGAGCTGATGCTGGACCCGGAAGATGAAATTCGTTTGCTGGCGTATGGGACGTTCAACCGCGCGGAGCGGGGCATCATGACGGATATTTATGCCGTATTGATGCAACTCGAAGGCCCCCAGTCCGGGTCGGCTGAAGCAGAAATCCCGTTGCGTCATTGGATTCGCCTGGCTGAACTATATTGGGAGCTCATCTATCATCAACTGGTGCAGGGAAGCATGCGCGACTTCATTCTCCAACGCGCTCAGTATTTTGCCCAACGGGCCCTGGCACAGGATTCTCGTTTGGCGGCCATGTGGTATCTGCTGGGGCGCTGCGCGCTCTTGGAACAGCGTGTGGAGTTGGCGCAAAAATCCCTGGAACAGGCGCAGATCCATGAGTTTCCTGTCGGTCGTCTGATGCCCTGGTTTGCCGAAGTGGCCTTTCTGCAAAAGCGTTATCACGACATTCCGGCTTTGATGCGGCAACTGGGGGTTGGCACACGACTGCCGGCTCTGTTGCCGTTGCAGCGATACTGGACCTCCTGATGACTGAATGGCCCCAGAATCCCTCGACTGCTGTGGATGTGTGCCTGTTGTTGGAGGGTACTTATCCTCGTGTAACGGGTGGGGTAGCCCATTGGGTGGCTCATTTGGTGGAGCATTTTCGCGAGTTGCGCTTTGCGGTGGCTTTCATTGGGGGGAATGCCGCAGATTATCCTGCGATCGTCTATCCCTTGCCCGCCAATGTCAGTCATTATGGAGAATGCTTCATTCATGGGGCCGATCCTCATCCTCCTGCCCGGCGCTCCCGTGCCAGCCAGGCCACTGTCATGGCCGAAGTGGATGCGTTGCACCGCAGCCTGCATCAGTTGGCAGACAGGGCCGTATCGACCCAACACTTACGGCGTCTGCTTCCGCTCATGTGCCCCGGTGGGGCGCTGGATCGGGAACAGTTGTTGCGCGGTCGCGGATCCTGGGAATTACTCACCCATTACTATCAAGCCTATGGCCGCGAACCCTCCTTTACCGACTACTTCTGGACCACGCGTTTCATGCACGTGCCCTTGTGGCGGCTAGTGGAATTTTATCAGACGTTGCCCCCGGCCCGCCTGTATCATGCCGTCTCTACGGGGTTTGCGGGCTTTCTGGGAACCGTGGCGCGTTATCACAGCCAGCGTCCATTATTGTTGACGGAACATGGAATCTACAACAAGGAACGCAAGATCGATTTGCTGTTGAGTTCGACCATTCAGGACAGCCGTCAGTTTCTGGAATTGAATCGGGCGCAAATGAGCTACATCCGGGAATTATGGATTCGTTTTTTTACCGCCCTGGGTGGTTTTTGTTACGATGCTTGCGATGATATCGTGACCCTGTTCGAGACCAATCGCCAGCGCCAGATCCAGGATGGTGCCGACCCGGCAAAAACCCGCTGCATCTCCAACGGGATCGATGTGCCTCGCTTTGCCGCCTTGCGCAGCCTGCGCCCTGCTACTTGCCCCCCTGTGGTGGCATTGGTGGGACGGGTGGTTCCCATCAAGGATGTGAAAACCTTCATCCAGGCCATGTTTCTGGCCCGCAAAACCATGCCTGAGTTGCAAGGCTGGTTGGTGGGCTCTATGGACGAGGATCCGGAGTATGCCCAGGAATGCCAACAATTTGCGCGCAGTCTGGAGTTAATCGAGCCGCATATGCAGTTTTGGGGCATCGATCCGTGGATGCGCTCTACCCCCAGATTGGGCTGATCGTGTTTAGTTCCATCAGTGAAGGGCAGCCTTTGGTGTTGCTCGAGGCCTATGCGGCAGGCATTCCGGCAGTGGTAACCGATGTGGGTGCACTGCGTGAGATGGTGCAGGGTGCCAACCCCGAGGATCGGGCGTTGGGCCCCGCTGGTCGGGTAGTGCCCATGGCGCAAGCACAGACCATGGCGGAGGCCATTCTGGCCCTGATGCGCAATCCGGCCTCATGGCTGGCGGCCCAGGCCAGCGCCATGGCGCGTGTGGAGCGTTTCTACGATGCGCGTCTGATGGATGACCAATACCGGGCGTTGTATCAACGCTTGATTCACGGGGATTCTTCCGTGCACTGTCAGGGTAACTGAACATGGCCGGCATTGGGTTCGAAATCCGTAAAATTTTGCAGCGTGACAGCTTGAGCAGTGCCCTGGCAGCTTACACCTATGCGGGGTTGATCGGCTCAGGCCCACTGCTCCTGTCGGTGGCGGCAGTTCAGGTCATCAGCCTGTTTGTCCTGGCAGTGGCGCCCGGGGATGCTACAGTGGTTCAGTTTCAGGTGTCACTGACCTACCTGATCGATTTCAGTCTGGTAACCACTGGCGGGTTGCAACTGCTGTTTACCCGTTATGTGGCCGACCAGTTGTATCTGCATCGGCAAGAGCACGTTTTACCCAGCTATCATGCGGTACAGTTGGCGGTAACGGCCGTGAACGGGACATTGGGGGCCGTGCTGGCTGTGACGCTGTTCAAGGATTGTGATGGACTGTATCGTGTGTTGATGGTGATGGGTTTTGTGATCTTGAGCAACTTGTGGTGTGGGATAGCCCTGCTCTCCGGTATTCGTCAGTACCGGGCGATTATCGGGTTGTTTGCCCTTGGGTATGGGTCCACTGTGTTGCTGGCCTTCTGGGGTTTTCCGCGTCTGGGGCTCAATGGCTTGATTGCCAGTTTCGTGGTCGGGCACGGGCTTTTGTATCTGGGGCTCAATGCGCTGATCCGAAAATCATTTCATTCCGAGCAGTTTGTATCTGGCCGTGTATTTCAGCGTCAGTTCAACCAGCCTTCTCTGGCCTTGTTAGGATTGTTGCTGTATGTAGGGAATTGGATCGACAAATTATTGTTCCGCTACCATCCGGCCACCGGGCAACCCGTGATCGGCCCCCTGCATGCCTCGTACTTGTATGACTTTCCGATTTTTCTGGCCTACTTGACCATCCTCCCGGGCATGGCGGTGTTTTTACTGCGCATTGAAACCGACTTCGTGGAACATTGCAGCGCCTTTTATAAGGCTATCAATCAGGGTGCAACCCTCAATCAGATCAGTACGCATCGCAATCAAATGGTCAGCAGCATTCGTTCGGGGTTGTATGAGGTCCTGAAAATCCAGTTCCTGATCATCCTGCTGGTCTTTGCCTTTGGGGCAGACTGGATGACAGCCCTGGGTATTTCGGCCGAACACTTCACCCTGTTGCGTATCGACGCCGTGGCGGCCAGTTTGCAGCTGCTGTTTTTGCTCGTTGTCAATGTACTGCTGTATCTGGACCAACGTTGGGTCGTGATTCGACTGATGCTCGCCTTCATCGTCCTCAACTTTACCCTGACCAGTTTGACCTTGGCCTTCGGACCCCAGGCCTATGGATTCGGGCTGACAGCAACCAGCCTGATGATGGTCTTGATGGCTTTACTGGAACTCAATCACAAACTGGAGTGGCTGGAATTTGACACCTACATGTTCCAATGACCGATTGTTTATGGCCACAGGGATTCACAAGCGCGGTTTCTCCCGCGCCTGTGGGTGGTTGTTGGCAGGGTTGTGCGCTCTGGCAGGAGGCAGTCTTGTCTCAGCCAGCGCCCTGGCAGAGCCCCTTCAAGCGCCCTTTCAACACGGGCTCGCCCTGTATTACGGGGGCCCTGTTCCCGTAGCGCAACTGGAGCATTTCTCCCGGGTGGTGGTGGATCCGGTCAGCGGTTTTTCTCCTCCGCAGGGTTCAACACGGTGGTTGGCTTACGTGAGTGTGGGCGAGGTTACGGCCAATCGTGACTATCTTCAGTTGTTGCCGCCCAGTTGGTTGATGGGCAAGAATCCCGAATGGCAGTCGCAACTCATCGATCAATCCCCCAAGGCCTGGCCGGATTTTTTTGTGGAACAGATCATTGCTCCTTTGTGGGAGCGTGGCTACCGGGGGTTTTTTCTGGATACGCTGGATGCCTATCGGCGGGTGGTTCACGCGCCGCGCGCCCAGGCCCAACAACGGCAAGGAGAGATCCGCCTGCTGCAGGCACTGCATCAGCGTTATCCCGAGGCCTTCGTGATGCTCAATCGAGGTTTTGATCTGTTGCCCGACACCTATCCCTGGATCAAGGGGGTGGTGGTGGAGTCGTTGTTCAAGGGCTGGCATAACGCCGAGGGGCGTTACTTTGATGTGCCAGCCGAAGATCGCCGCTGGTTGCTCGAACGCATCCGGGAAGTGCGCACGCGTTATCATCTGCCGGTGGTTATCGTAGATTATTGTCCCGATGAGGGAGCGTGCCGCCGCGAGGCGCGCCAGTCGATTCTGCAGCAAGGGTTGATGCCGTATATTACGGATGGCAAGCTGTTACGTATCGATGATCAAACAGATCGGTAGGGCTGGAAGCGGGCAGAGCGATTGTCACGGAGAGGATCTTTACGCTTGGCGATGAATTGGTGGCGTGCTGGCACCTGGTTTTGGAAAGCTGACCAGGTCATTGCGCCCGGAGTGTGCCACGAATGAAAAAGGCCACCGGGAAGGCGGCCTAAGCCATTGATTTTTGGTGGCGAATCAGGGATTCGAACCCCGGACCTGCGGATTATGATTCCGTCGCTCTAACCGGCTGAGCTAATTCGCCAACCAGCGCATTATAGCCTAGGCCACATCCTTGCTCAACTGGGACCTAACGCTTTTCACACCGGTTGGCCTGACGCAGGCGCACGTGGTATCCTGAAACATGGCTTTTGATGTTTCAGGGGGGCTTCATGAATAGCATACGACAACATTTGGCCTGGGCATTGGTAGCCCTCTTGGGTGCCTCGGCGTTCGGGGTCGTAGCCCTCAATCGGGGCGAAACCATCAACGCCCTGTGGCTCGTCATCGCCGCCGTCTGTACCTACCTGATCGCTTACCGCTATTACAGCCTGTTCATCGCGGACCGGGTCATGGCGCTGGATCCCAAACGGATGACCCCAGCCGTCCGGCACAACGACGGCCTCGATTACGTGCCCACCAACAAATACGTGCTCTTCGGCCACCATTTTGCCGCCATTGCAGGGGCCGGGCCGCTGGTGGGGCCGGTCCTGGCGGCCCAGATGGGTTACCTGCCTGGCATGCTGTGGATTCTGGCTGGCGTGGTGTTTGCCGGCGCCGTGCAAGATTTCATGGTGCTGTTCATTTCCACCCGTCGCGATGGCCGATCCCTGGGTGACCTGGTGAAGTCGGAACTGGGCATCGTACCCGGCATCATCGCCCTGATCGGCACCTTCATGATCATGGTGATCATCCTCGCCGTACTGGCCCTGATCGTGGTCAAGGCACTGACGGGCTCTCCCTGGGGCACTTTTACCGTGGTAGCCACGATCCCGATCGCGCTCTTGATGGGCGTCTACAGCCGTTTTCTGCGCCCGGGGCGGATCGCCGAAATGTCGATTATCGGCTTCGTGCTGCTGATGGCGGCCCTGGTTTATGGCGGAGACGTGGCGGCCAGCCCGGTATGGGGACCGCTGTTTACTTTCGACGGCAAGCAGCTGACCTGGATGCTGCTGGGCTACGGCTTCGTCGCTTCCGTGCTGCCGGTATGGTTGCTGCTGGCACCGCGCGACTATCTGTCCACTTTTCTCAAGGTGGGAACCATCGTCGCTTTGGCGGTCGGCATCGCGATCGTGGCGCCCAACCTGAAGATGCCCGCCCTGACCCGGTTCGTGGACGGCAGCGGTCCGGTGTGGGCAGGCAGCCTGTTCCCGTTCCTGTTCATCACCATCGCCTGCGGTGCGGTTTCGGGTTTCCATGCCCTGATCTCTTCCGGCACCACGCCCAAGCTGCTGGACAATGAAAAGAACGCCCGCTTCATCGGCTACGGCGGCATGCTGATGGAATCCTTCGTGGCGATGATGGCGCTGGTGGCTGCTTCGGTGATCGATCCGGGTGTGTACTTCGCCATGAACAGCCCCGCCGCAGTGATCGGCAAGACCGCCCAGGAAGCGGCTCAGGTGATCTCCCAATGGGGCTTCGTGGTGACGCCGGACATGATCCTGCAGACTGCCAAGGACGTGGGTGAAAACACCATCATTTCCCGCGCTGGCGGAGCACCCACCCTCGCCGTGGGCATGGCCCAGATTTTTTCGGGTTTTCTGGGCGGGAAAACCGTGATGGCTTTCTGGTACCACTTCGCCATCCTGTTCGAGGCCCTGTTCATCCTGACTGCGGTGGATGCGGGTACGCGCGCCGGCCGCTTCATGCTGCAAGATCTCCTGGGTGCTTTTGCGCCTTCCATGCGGCGCATGGATTCGATTCCGGCCAGCCTGCTGGCCACCGCCCTGTGCGTGGGAGCCTGGGGTTATTTCCTCTATCAGGGGGTGGTGGATCCGCTGGGAGGCATCAATACCCTGTGGCCACTTTTTGGCATCGCCAACCAGATGTTGGCGGGTCTGGCCCTGATGCTGGCCACCGTGGTGCTGTTCAAGATGAAACGCCAGCAATTTGCCTGGGTCACCATCGTGCCCACCTTGTGGCTGCTGATTTGCACTCTCACGGCCGGCTGGCAGAAAGTCTTTCATGACAACCCGAAAATCGGTTTCATGGCCTCGGCCCACAAGTATCAGGACGCCCTGGATAAAGGCGTTTTGCTGGCCCCTGCAAAAAATTTCGAGCAGATGCGTCAGATCGTGCTCAATAATTACATCGACGCCGCCATGGGCGCGATTTTCATCTTTCTGGTGGTGAGCATTCTGTTGTTCACCATCCCGGCTTGTCGCAGGGCGTTGCGGCATCACCAGCGTACCGACCGGGAAACTGCCTTCGAGCCCTTGCCCGAAGGCGCGCAGTTGTAGGGAGTACAGCCATGCGTTGGGCCAAACTGCTCCAGGCCGGCAAAGGATTGGGCCAGGCCGCCCGCATGATGGTGGGCATGCCGGATTACGAGACTTATGTGCAGCATCGGCGCCTGTCCCATCCCGGCGAGCCGGTGATGAGCTTCGAGGAGTTTTTTCGTGAGCGTCAGCAGGCGCGTTACGGCGGTGCAGAGGGACGCCCTGGGCGCTGCTGCTGAGATCTTGTCACTTTGCATGCATGCAGGAGGCCGCGTGACCCCGTCTGAACGCCCTTGGCTGGCCAGCTATCCGGAGCATGTGGCCCCGGATATCGTTTTGCACTCCCAGGACAACATCGTGGCGTTGATGATGGCGGCCTGTACCCGCTATGCCTCC
>DAIDLC010000009.1 GCA_027449685.1 Ferrovaceae bacterium
AAGCCTTTGCCAATTTCTTCACCGGGCAAACCAAGTACCCGCGATTCAAGTCCAGGCGTGACAAGGTTCAGGCTGCATCCTACATGGCCAACGGATTTACCTTCCGCGATGGAAAACTCACCTTGGCAAAGCACAAAGAGCCGTTGAACATCAGGTGGAGCCGGAGTTTGCCCGAAAACGCGGTTCCATCCAGCGTAACCGTTACCAAAGACTCGGCTGGGCGGTATCACGTCTCTATCCTGGTCGATGAGGTCATCAAACCGTTGCCGCCGGTCGATAAGGCGGTAGGTATCGACGTGGGCCTGAACCATCTTGCCGTTACCAGTGACGGCGAGAAAATCGCCAACCCAAGGCATTTCCTGAAAAAGCTAGATCGCATCCAGCGCTGGCAACGCAAGCTGGCCCGCAAGCAGGAATCAGCCAAAGAAAGAATGGGCTTTAAGGGGAAGAAAATTCCCAAGGGTACACGTATCCCGCGTTCCAACAATGCAATCCGGCTATCCCGCCGCATAGCCGGGATTCATGCCAAAGTACGCGATGCCCGACGCGATTACCTGCATAAACTCTCAACGCGCATCATCCGTGAAAACCAAACGGTATGCGTTGAGGATCTCGCGGTTTCCAACATGGTCAAGAACCATAACCTGGCCCGATCCATCAGTGACGTGGGTTGGCGCGAGTTCCGCTCCATGCTGGAATACAAGGCGGCTATGTACGGTCGGGATCTTGAGGTGGTCAGTCGATGGCTACCCAGCACCAAGCGCTGCAGCCATTGCGGTTACACCCTGGAATCGTTGCCGCTATCAGCCAGGAAATGGTCCTGCCCCGAATGCGGGTCGGATCACGACCGGGACATTAACGCGGCCAAGAACATCCTGGCCGCCGGTTTGGCACAACAGAAACATACCGCGGGACACGCGGGAATTCACGCCTGTCAGGTTCAGCAATGAACGACATGAGCTTGGCCTGCAAGGAAGCTCAGGGCAGGAACCCGGTTCGCGAGGATCGGGAATCCTCGGCATTTATGCCGGGGAGGATGTCAACTGTCTTTGTTTGCCGGATCACACCCAAACCTACCCCAAAGCGATCGGGATGATCTGCACAATGCGCTGGCGGGAATGCTATCCCTGTCGTCGCAATGTCACTTGGTGCTAAGCGGGGCGGGGGCATCCCACGATACCCGGAGTGTCGTGCAAAGCACCAGACAGCTAGTTGCTGCCGTGGCCCGGTTTCTTGAAAGTCACGCCGTAACCTGACCAAACCCCAAAGAAGACCAAAGGAGACCCAATGACCCCCAATACTCGCGCCAAAACGCCCATGGACCGCGTTGACATGGATGCGTTTGCGGACAACGCCAGCAAAAAATCGGTGTTTTCGTGGCTGACGCCCGATCAGGCAAACTGCCTGCATGTCATGCGTTGCCAGGAGTGCAGAAAACTTATCCCAGGCACCAGCCGCTGCCGACTTATTGGTGAAACCGATGAGGGGGCCAGTTGCCTTGCGTGGGACGGGGGTGCGTGACCCACAACACGAAGCGTCTGGCTGACCTGGTCCGCCCGGCCTGTGTTATGCAAGATATAATGTTGCATAACACATATTTTTGTGATATTGTCAAATCGGTACAAACACAAAATAAATGGAGAAAACATGGAAGCCAGGCTACTTGGTTTCAGGGATGCGTGCGAATTGATGGGGTTTAAGATCAGTACGGCCCGGTGGTGGTTGTGTCAAAACAAATTTCCGGTCCCCACTGTGCAGGTAGGTGGGAGACGGATGGTTTTTGCGGAGGACATCGACAACTATCTGGCAGCCTTGAAGCGCACGGCAACTACCAAAACAGGGTTGGGCAAGGATGGTGCGGTCAAGCGCGGACCCGGTCGCCCACGCAGAGCGCCGCCACCATTGTTGCAACACGACGGCGCAGACAACGGGGAGGGGAAATGATGAATCTGCTGGTCAAGAAATTGCGCCCCCAGGCATCTGTTCCCAAATTCGCCACCACCGGGTCGGCCTGCTTCGATCTGGTTGCGGAATCCGTGGAATCCGAAGATGACCAATGGGGTCCGTGGGTCTGCAAAACGGGTCTGGCGTTTGAAATTCCAGCCGGATACGTGATGCTGATCTACAGCCGGTCGGGACACGGCTTCAAACACGGGTTGCGGCTGGCAAATTGCGTTGGGGTTATCGATGCCGATTACCGTGGCGAGGTCGTCCTGAAACTTACCAAAGATTCCGGCGATGATTATTCCCCACGATGCGGAGAGCGGGTTGCCCAGGCCATGCTGATCCGGTTGCCGGAGTACGAGATCACCGAGGTGGCGCAGTTATCCGATACGTCGCGCGGGGCCGGTGGGTTTGGTAGCACTGGGGCCGTCTGATCATGTGCGAAACCTCGAAACAGCTTTATATGGAGCAGGTCATGCGCGATGGCCTGTTGCTGCGGCTGGTGCCCACGCAAACCGAAGAGCTTTGTCTGGCGGCTGTCCGCCAGAACGGGCGTGCTCTGCGCTACGTGACGGAACAAACCGAGGCTATCTGTCTGGCGGCGGTCACCAACACATGGGAAGCACTGGTGTTCGTTCGGGAACAAAGCGTTGCCGCCTGCCTGATTGCGGTGCGCCAGCACTCGTGGGCATTGCGTGGCGTGAAACACCAGACCAGGGAAATCGTTGCCGAGGCCGTGCGCTATCACCACGATGCCGCGCGCCATGTCTCTGACCCTTATCTTTTGCCAGGGGATACTTCGGGACACCTTGAGCGATGTAACTGACCCGTTTCCGAGGGGGCATGAAGGGGGCATGAGATTTTTGCGTGTCCAGTATCTGCGCGGGTTTCGGGCCGGACTTCGATTCCCGCCGCCTCCACCATTTACCCGTTCTAAACAGTCTCAAGCAGTATCCCGAACCCGCCTAAGTGCGGGTTTTTTTATTCTGGAACAAGCACAATCCCAGTCTGTTGAAAATGCCAAAGTGTCGGAGGAATTCCTTTCCCGATTCCACAGTAGATTCCGGATACCCTTAAAAAAAGCACGATCCAGACAAATCAGAAAACCCCGCTCCAGGGTGGCCACCTCCACATATCCCACTCCCAAACCTAGACAACTCGTCCTCTTCCCAGATCCGCCATCCCCCTAAACCCCACACCCCCTGAGAAAATTCTTGTGGTCATAACAAGACGCTCTTAGGGCATCACCCTGATTCACTTTCTTCCGCCCTCCAGGATTATTCTACTTGGGGGCTTATTCCGGGATACCTTCCTCATCCCTGCGCGGATTATTGCGGGATTCTCGTGGCGGAATAATCAGGGCCGCAACACTAGGCAGCAGGAACTGTCTGAGGTGGGGAGCCGGTGTGGTTTGCCGGTGTTGAACCACGAAACTCCACCCGTAACCGAGTTATCGGCTCAGGTGGAGTAGTTCATTGGGTTCCATTGACAAATTTAGCGCGCCGATGGATACTGATGACCGGTCTGACTAGTTACGGAGGCGATCATGCATACATGGCAGCTACAAGAAGCGAAGAGCCGGTTCAGCGAGGTCGTGGACCTCACGCTCAAGGAAGGGCCGCAACTCGTCACCCGACGCGGTGAAGAGGCCGTTGTCATCTTGGCGGCCAACGACTACCGCCGTTTGAGCGGCCAAACCACGAACTTGATGGATTGCCTGCTCAATGCGCCGCGCGGCGAACCGCTGGTGTTTGACCGTTCACGAGAGCCGATCCGGGACCTTGTTCTATGAGGTATTTGCTGGACACCTGCGTGCTCTCCGAGATGATCAAAAGCGTGCCAGACGCCAACGTGATCCAATGGTTCCAGGCGCGCAAACCTCATGAACTGTTCATCAGCGCGATGACCTGGGGGGAGTTGAAATGGGGTGTCGCCAGACTGCCCCAATCCAAGCGCCGCTCGGATTTGACCCTTTGGCTGGAACAGCTGGAAGCCGGCTTTGAAGACCGAATCTTGGCGTTTGACCAACAGGCTTCGGAAGTCTGGGCACAAATGACCGTGCTGGCCGAAGCACAAGGCAAATCCATGGCTGCCTTCGATTCGATCATCGCGGCCACGGCACGTGCATACGACTGCAAACTCGTGACGCGCAACGTCCGTGATTTCGCGCACGCCGATATCGACGTGCACGACCCGTGGCAAGACCAGTGATGCAGATGAGCGTAGTAATCGGCCCTTCCGGCCGCAAGGCGCTTAGAAGAAACACGGTGCGAGCGTATTTGGTGTAGGGTGGAATAGAGGGTCAGATGAAAAACTTAAACTCATGCGTGAACTGTCTTGACACAGGGGTCCACTCCAGACTTGCGCGGGTCGCTTCGGACAGTGGAACGAGCATTGACAGCGCAGGCGTCAATTGGCATAATCTGCCAATGCATCTTAGTGAGGAGATTGGTATGCCTACGCGTAACGTTGTGCTGACCAACTATCAAGCGTCCTTTGTGGAACGTCTCGTCAGCACGGGCCGGTATCAAAACGCCAGCGAAGTCTTGCGAGAAGGCTTGCGCATGGTGGAGCAGCGTGAAGCCGAGGATGCCTCACGCCTGGAGGCCCTGCGCAGCGCAGTCAGGGTCGGTGTTGCTGACTTCGAGCAGGGGCGGTACGCCACCTTTGAATCGGGTGCTCAACTCAGAGGTCACTTGGCGTCCGTGGCCTCGAAGGCCATCGCAGGTGGATGAGACAAGTTTGGACGGTTCGGCTCGGTCAACAGGCTGAACAGGACTACGTTGAGATCCTGCAGTGGACGACCAAGACCTTCGGAGAGGGTCAGGCCATCACCTACGCTGAAACGATGGCGCTTGCTATCGAGGCGTTGGAGGGAGGGCCTGATGTTCTGGGCGCCAGAGCCCGCGACGACATCCAGCCAGGCATTCGGACCTTGCACGTCGCGCGGCAGGGACGTGCGGGGCGACACTTTGTGGTGTTCCGTGTGGCTGGGTCAGACATCGATGTTCTGAGACTGCTTCACGACAGCATGGATCTGCCACGACATTTGCCTGCGGCCAACGATCACTCGCCTTGACGCACAGCCGACAACGGCATGCGTGGGGCCGTTTTTGGGCGGCGTGACAGATGCGTAGTCGTACGGAAGAATAAGAAAACCGCTTCAATGTGTTGCTGATGGAAGCCGCCACGACCAATTACGACGGTCGCGGCTGTCTGCTGGTGAACGCGGTGAAGACCCTGAGCAACTACACCAACCACGTGTTCCATACCCAGACCGACGCCGCGTTCCAGAGCTACGCCTGGCAGCCGCAGGCCTGAGTCCGCCTGCCTCGGGGGCCTCGAAGCCTTGGCTCCTGGCCCCCGTTGTAGGCATGACACACGCTGCTTGCGTTGTTTATCTGCGCCAGATCTCCAGCCACTTCGGAAGTTCATCTGCAGGCATTGGGCGTGCAATGCCATAGCCTTGGCCTGTCTCACAGCCCATTTTCAGCAATGTCTGGTATATCTCGGACGTTTCTATGCCTTCCGCAACAGTTTCGTGCCCGAAGGTTTTGGCCAAGGCGATCACACCTTGCACTATGGCATAGTCTCCTTTGTCATCCAACATATCGCGCACGAAGGATTGGTCTATCTTGAGTGTATGTACCGGCAGGTTGCTGAGATAGGACAACGAGGAATAGCCGGTGCCAAAATCGTCCAAAGCAAAATTGACGCCGAATGATCGGCATTCCTCAATGATTCTGATCATGTTGGCCATATCATTAAGAGCCGCTGTTTCCACTATCTCGATTTGAAGACTGCCCGGCGGCAATTCCTGGAAACCCGTCACCATCTGGCGCAATTTTCCGACAAAGTCTACAGACTGCAAATGGAAGGCAGAAATATTGATGCTTAATTCAAGTGGTAACCCAGATCTTTGCCACTCTCGAAGCTGTTTTAGCGCTGACACGACAACCCACTCTCCCAGAGTTACTTCCAGATCAGTGTCATCCAACGCATACAGGAATTCTCCTGGCAGCATAAGGCCGCGTTCAGGGTGATTCCAACGGATTAGTGCTTCCGCCCCAACCACTCTGCGCGTGCTCAAGCTGACCTTGGGTTGGTAATGCAAGGCGAATTGTCCGCACTCCAACCCGTGAGAGATCTGATTGAGCAGTGCCATTATGGTGCGGTTACGCTGGTCAGATTTTTGGTCGTACAGGTGGTAACGATTCTTGCCGGCTTTCTTGGCAGAATACATAGCCTGATCGGCATGTCTTAGTAGCGAGTCCGCATTTCCATCGTCTTCAGGAAATTGCGTTACACCGATACTGGCGCTAAGCGAAAACTGCTTATCACCAACGTCTATCGGACAGGCGATAGTTTCTAGCATCCGGTCCAGGGTATTGAAACACTTTTCATCTCCTTCCAATCCCATCAGCAGGATGACGAACTCATCGCCTCCTAGTCGCGCTACGGTGTCTCCGCTACGAATAGAACCTTTTATACGCCGGGCAACTTCAATCAGTACGCTGTCCCCGACCTCATGCCCCATGCTGTCATTAATCGGTTTGAAGCCATCCAAATCGAGATAACATACCGTTACCAGGTTGCCATTGCGACTAGCCTGTGCCAAAGACTGTTTCATGCGGTCTGCTAACAGCACGCGGTTGGGAATGCCTGTCAGAGCATCATAATAGGCAGTTTGCTCCAGCTGTTTCTCATGCTGCTTAAGGGCTGTGATATCCGTAACCAAACCTTCGATCAAGTCTTCATCATCTTGAAAAATCCTGCGCATGGAACGGTCATGCACCCATTTCCAATTGCCTTGCGCATCGCGAAGGCGATATTCCAAAGAGAAATGCTTTTCGCCGCCAGATTCCTCAAGGATTTTCGCAATAGCTGACTGGTCATCCGGGTGAATGGATTCATTCCAGAGAAAAGGATGCGCATACAGATAACTTATGGGATGCCCTAACAGGGATTCTGCGTGCGGGCTGTAGTAGATGCCCCCCCGTTTGGTTGAGAAAACGTAAACCACATCTGGGGAGTTTTCGATGAGGCGGCGGTAACGACTCTCACTCTCAGCTAGTCTTTGTTCGGTCAGCTTGATTTCATGGATGTCCGTGCAAGTGCCAAACCACTTCTGGATTTTTCCACTTTCATTCAGCACTGGCACGCCGCGAATCAGCCACCACAGATATTCCCCATCCTTGCGGCGCAGGCGGCATTCTAACGCGTAGATGCCATTATTTTCGACCGCATTTTTCCAGGCATCCCATGCGCGCTGTTTGTCATCTGGATGAAAGGGCTTGTTCCAGCCGTGACCATAGCTTTCTTCCAACGTCATGCCAGTGTAGTCCACCCATTGATGGTTAAAATAATTGTTCAGGCCCTCAGGGTCGGTACGCCAGACAATTTGCGGCATCGCCTCTGCCAGTAACTCAAACTCCTTTTCACTTTGCCGCAATCGCAACTCTGCCGCCTTGCGCTCGGTGATGTCATCGGAATATATGATGATGCCGCCAATTGTGCCATTTGAGGCCTGCCAAGGCCGCGCTTCCCATTTAAGCCATTGAACAGAGCTGTCCGCCCGGACAAAACGGTCTTCATCCTTGCACAGGGTCTCTCCCGCCAGGCAATGATGATAGATTGACTTCCAATGCTCCTGAATCTCTGGAAATATTTCGTAATGTGAATGCCCAATGATATTTCGAGCGCCCAGATGATAGTCGATCATCCAGCGTTGGCTAACAGCAAGATAGCGCATATCGCGGTCAAACATCGCAACTGCGGAAGAAGAGTTTTGAATGAACATGCCCAAATGCCCGCCCTCAAGGAGGAGAGCATTGCTGGTGGCTTTGCTTTTATCCAAGTCCGCCATAAGCAAATCTTCAAATTTGTCGAGGTGGTCAGGTATAGGTCACCTCAATATAACCACCTGAAAAATTATTCTGCCATTTTTTGTTGATAAGCTGCCGTTCCAGAACGTCCACAATCGGGACTTCTTTGCCATACGGCATAGTCCGCTCGGGCCAAGTCTACTCCTACGTCGTAATGGCGGCAATGGCCGCCACGCGGATGCGCACCATATTCCGCAAAGCCTTATCCGCCGCTACACCTAGCCCATCCGGAAGCAGACTTGGGACGCACGGGATCTTTCACTGGGGTCGATTGTCGTGGCCTGGTCGTGGTCGGCGCAGGTGTGAAAACTGGGCATCGTACGTCTTGCCAACGATATATACCAAGACCCCCGTGGTCCAGCCGAAAGTGAGCAATCCCGTCATGGCAATGAACAGGGCCAGCTGCCTCCAACCCGGTGGTAGAAGCACGTCCCCATATCCTAGCGTGGTGTAGGTCTCCCCCGCAAAGTAGAACGCTGTACGAAAACTCTCGATGGCGTGTATCGCGTTCACAGTGCCGGCGATGATGACAATTTCGAGCAAATGGGTCGACATAATCAGGATCACCAGAAACAAGAAATAGATTTGACGTCTCCACTCCTTGCGTTCGGCCAGATAGCGTGGCCAATGTATTTCAAAACGGTGCATAACCAGATACATGCCGATACTGTGGATCAGCATCGAGGCCAATAGCATGAAAACACCGAGCAAAACTTCTTCAAGGGATTGCATGTAAGGGGCGG
The DNA here is from genome assembly GCA_027449685.1 of Ferrovaceae bacterium. Classification (GTDB taxonomy): domain Bacteria; phylum Pseudomonadota; class Gammaproteobacteria; order Burkholderiales; family Ferrovaceae; genus JAJZHV01. The sequence goes on from DAIDLC010000009.1 coordinate 8,573, forward strand.
AACAGGCCTTCTATGAGCCGGTTGTTGGACTCGAGTTGATTGGTCACCATAAAATATTGAACCATGAATCTGCGTTTGCCAGGTTGAAAAACACAGTTTGCCTCAAAATCCAATAAAAATCCTGATGGGGTATTTGAGTTCAATGTTCAAGGGTCAGCAGGCGCACATGGGGTCGGTGATGTATATGAGATGCGGGTCTGGTACGAGGGGGCTCCCGGGAGCCATTGCTCGCGACGATGTGGTGGCAGTTGATTTAGACTAATCCTCCCATTATTCTGTATCAAGTTTTCCTGGGGCATGCCCCCGATCCGGAGTCCGACCCATGATCGATGTGTATTACTGGACGACGCCCAACGGGCACAAGGTGACGATCTTCCTGGAGGAAGCCGGTCTGCCCTACCGGGTCGTGCCGGTGAATATCAGCGCCGGCGAGCAATTCAAGCCGGAATTCCTGGCCATCGCCCCGAACAACCGGATTCCGGCCATGGTGGACATGCAGCCCTTCGGCGGCGGCGCCCCGATTAGCCTATTCGAGTCCGGGGCCATCCTTCAGTACCTGGCGGAAAAGACCGGCCGCTTTCTTCCACGCGACCCGCGCGGGCGCTTCGAGGTCCTGCAATGGCTGTACTGGCAGATGGCAGGATTGGGCCCAATGGCCGGACAGAACCATCATTTCGTGCAATACGCGCCCGAGCGCATCCCCTACGCCATCGATCGCTACGTGCGGGAAACCGGCCGCCTGTACGCGGTGCTCGACAGGCGACTGGCGGGGCGCGAGTTCATCGCGGGCGACTATTCGATTGCTGACATGGCCTGCTACCCCTGGATCGTTCCCTACGAGCGCCAACGCCAACGGCTGCAGGACTTCCCGCACCTGTACCGCTGGTTTCAGGTCATGGCGGCGCGCCCGGCAGTACAGCGGGCCTATGCCCTGGCACGGGACATCAATACCGAGCCAGTGGTCAGCGAGCACTCCCGCGGTCAACTGTTCGGCCAATCAGCCACGAACCCCACAGGAGTATCCATCCCATAGCAGGGAGCAGCCCACCATGCAAGACCGCCTTGCTCTGGATAATTGTTTCCATGATAATTTTCACTGGGCATTTTCAGGGGTAATCTGAAATTTAAGAAAAAATAAAATTCAAATAACTGTACACGGTTGTCCAAAAATCAATAGGTCACGTTTTAACGCTTTCGCAGACATTCTTCAACAACCTCGCTCTCAGGAGAGCCACTGTGTCATCAACCTCGACCCCAATCACTCCGGAACGACTCATGGCCTTTGCATTCGGCTACGCCCCCCCACTCATGATCGAAGCAGGGGTACGCCATGGGTTGTTTGATGCGCTGGTGCAGCAACCATTGGATATTGATGCTTTGACCAGCCAAACCGGAACCTCACGCAGAGGGATGACTGCCTTGGCCAACGGATTGGTGGGATTAGGTTTGCTGCAGCGTGACGCCCAGGGCTGCTACGCCTTGACGCCGGAGAGCTCGGCATTTCTGGTCAGCGCCAAACCAGAATTTCGAGGTGGGTTATTCAAGCACGCCAGTACTCAGTTGATGCCAAAATGGCTGCAATTGACCGAAGCCGTCAAAACCGGTTTGCCAGTACAACAGGTGAATGAGCATGATGTTGGGGCCGCCTTTTTCCAACAGTTCGTGGAAGACATCTATCCCATGAGTGCCGCTGCGGCGCAAGTACTGGCTGATGAACTGGATGTGGGTAGAATGCAAGGCCCCGTTCCGGTCCTGGACATTGCTTCCGGATCGGGAGTCTGGGGTATTGCCATGGCGCGGTCCTCACCCCAGGTTCAGGTCACGGCGGTAGACTGGTCCGAGGTGCTACCGGTGACTCGTCGTATCGCTGCCCAACAGGGTGTGGCACCACAATTCAATTTCATTGCGGGTGATATTCTGCAGGCACCTTTGGGCAACGGGTATCAAGTGGCCACATTGGGACATATCCTGCACAGCGAAGGGGAAGAACGCGGCAAACGTCTGTTATTCAGGGTGTTTGACGCCCTGGCCTCGGGAGGAACAATTGCCATTGCGGAGTTTCTGGTGAATCATGACCGCACTGGCCCTGCTAATGGGTTGATCTTTGCACTCAACATGCTGGTCAACACCAGTCACGGTACCACGTGGTCTTTCGAGGAGATTGGCTCGTGGCTAGAGATGGCAGGGTTTGGCCGGGCACGACTGGTGAATGCTCCCGGCCCCAGTCCCCTCATTCTGGCTACCAAACCCTGATAGCGCTTTTGGGCCCTAACCGGACGCATTTGTAATTACCGCTATTCATGCGGAGGATATAAGACGCATTCTCCGCAGTCGCAAGTTATTACCTGTATCATCTCAGCCCCTGGAATCTGTAGGGGCGGCGCCAGGCAGCCGTCTATACAGAAGGGATGACGTAGGATTTTTCGCGGAACAGACGCATAGTGGCTTCTACCACGGCGGAATCATAAAGAATCCCTTTATGGCGTTCAATTTCATCCAGTGCAGCCGCAATCCCCAGGGAAGGTCGGTAAGGGCGGTGAGAGGACATGGCCTCCAGAACGTCGGCAACGGCCAAAACCCGAGCGCCTAAAATGATCTCCTCCCCTTTCCGTCCATTGGGGTACCCCGAGCCGTCCAGGCGTTCATGGTGTTGACAGATGATCTGGGCAATGGGCCAGGGAAAATCGATGTCCTTCAGGAGTTCATAGCCCACTTTGGGGTGCTGTTGTACCATTTTCAGCTCGTGGTTTGTGAGCTTGGCGGGTTTGACCAGAATTTCCGCAGGGATTTGTATGTCACCCACGTCATGAATCGAGGCGGCCAAATACATGCCATGAATGTCGTTTTCGGGCAGGTCCATTTCCTGTGCAATATCTGCAACCAGGCGAGCAACCCGGCGTTGATGTCCTGCGGTATAAGGTGAGCGAATTTCGATCATGGCTGCTAAAACCTGCACGGTTTTTTCCATACTCTGCAGGAGGGCATCGATCGATCGAGTCTTTTGCTTTTCGGACAGCAGCGCTTCCTGAATGCGGATGCGTTCGTTTTTTTCGCCGATCAAATCCAGGCTGCGCGAAGTAAGGGTTGCATACATCTCTAACACGGTATCCACATAGGTTTGCATGAGGCCGCTCATTTCCTGAGTCGCTTGTCGCTTTGCCGCCTCTATGGGGATTCCCGCTTGGGTGGCCAGTACCACCTTGGCCATGCGTCGATCGCTGTCCAGAATATGTTGCAAAAGCCAATTGACCAGAAACTTGAGGATCTCCTCCAGCACTTTGGCATGGGTAACTTGATCCGTTGTGTCTTTGATTTCCAGAATGCTGGGCAGAAAAGCATCATGAGAATTTTTATGGTTGACCAGCATGGGGTCATTCTTGAACACTGGATTCCAGATTTCTTCTTCCGATTTGAAATGGTACACGGCATAGGCAGCCAATTCGTTCAAGGTGTCATTCAGCAAATCCGTGGTGTCGTTTTGCGAAAGGTGCGTGGCCAGGGTGTTGATCAGGGAAACCAGACGCACATGTTGTTCGTCAATCAAGGGGATGCCCGTGGAAAAATTATTGTTCCACGGAAAAATTTCGAAGCGCGTTGATGTCGACATGGGGAATAGGTTTTGGCAAGGGTTTTGGGTCAAGGGCGGGACAAGGTAGACGCCAAGTACCCGGAGCGTGATGGTCCTTTACACGGTACATACGTTGCTAACTCAAGAGTGCGTTAGCGCCAGATTTAACGGTTGAACACCCTGCAACAGCGATAGTATACAGGGGTAGACGGCGCTTGGGTGCAAGGTGCTGGGTTCTACACAGGAATTTTGGTCTGCGCGTTCTGGCCAGTTTGCAACCGAAGGCTCGGTCATGTCCTGTGGCGGATCGGGGATTGAACAATGTTATAGCTGAAACCCAATGGTTCTAGCCAATCCTTCCCGAATACGTACGATTCGTCCGGGCTGTACGAGGCGATAGGGCGTAGCGCGTTGTTGATGGGTGGTAAACCATTTCTCGAGCCATTGAATATCCTCTGCAGCATAAAAGGCCGTCATCATCTCGAAATTTAAAAACAAGCTGCGTCCGTCCAGGTTCAAGGAACCGCACAGGGCCAGGTCCCGGTCCAGGATGATGAGTTTGGTGTGTATCATTTGCGGATATACGACAATCTGTGCGCCAACCTGATGCAGTTCCCGAAGGGCTGATTCGCGTGCCCAATCGGCCAGACGATGGTTGGAATGTCGGGGTATCATCAAGGTCAGCGAAACGCCGCGCCGACAGGCCAGGCACCAGGCTGCCAGGAGGGCTTCATCCGGCACGAAGTAGGGCGTAACGGCCAGAATCTGCTGTTGCGCCTGAAATGCTCCCGTCAGGAGTAGGTCATGCAAGGTGTCATCGGGCAGGTTTGGGCCGCTGGGGATAATCTGAGCCAGGTGCCTTTCCATCAAGGGTTCTGTTGGCAGTTGGGGCGGTGATGGAGGTTGCGGCCCGGACACATCGATCCCATTGGCCATATTCCAATCATTCTCGAATAAGGCTCTGGCCTGGCAAGCCGAATTGCCTCGCAGGACAAAGCTCAGGTCTACCCATGCAGGGTGCTGGGGCCGGTCCAGAAAATATTCTTCGGCAATATTGCGCCCTCCACAGAAAAGACTGCCTCCATCGATTACCAGCATTTTGCGATGAATGCGAAGATTGCTGCGTCCCTTCATTGGGTTATGCAAAATAGGCATGAACCAGCGTAGGGTGATCCCCGGGTGATTCAAGGGCAAAAAATGCTTGCGAAAAAATGGCGGATTTCCAATGGCATCCAAAAGGAGGCGCACCTGCACACCCCGTTGGGCGCTTTCCACCAAGGCATGAATTACGCTGCGACCCACCGCATCATCCGCCAGAATGAACGTGCAAAGCAGAATCTCCTTTTGGGCCCCAGCAATCAAGTCCAAGAGGGCTTTCAGGGCTATCTCCCCAGTAGCGTGAAAGTCAATGGACGCGTTGTCCGTAGGGCTTGGGATCTGCATGGCATGCAGCAGAGCACTGGCCCAGGGTGGACTGTGAGGTGGTAGAAGACCTGGGTTTAACGGTTTGATGCTGCGCATTGGGCGTGCAAATTTGCGCGTGCCAAAGAACAGAAACAGGGGAATGCCCATGTACGGCAATAGCCCCAGGAACAGGACCCAAGCAATGGCCGAGGTAGGAGTTCGACGCTGATTCTCCATACTGGTGAGTAGGAGGTAGAGGAGCAATCCCGCCAAAACCAAGAGACCGTGTTCCAGGGCCAGCCAGGAAACCGGCAAGCGCATCATTTTTTCGAGAAAGTCCATAACACGCGCCCAAGAATCCACACCAGCACCAGGGACAGGAGCAAGCGCACCCCAGAATAAGACTCCGGTTGCAGTGTAGTGACGAGACTGGAAAAAAAATACCCCCCGGCAAAGACCAGCAGGGCCCAAAGCACGGCCCCCAGGATATTGAGTCCCACAAAGTGCTTCCAGGGAATGCGTGAGGTGCCTAAAATGATGGGTCCGGCAATACGCAGTCCATATAAAAACCGCACCCCGATGATCGCCCAGGCCTCATGCTGCTCTAGCATCCGGTGCACCCCCGGGATGCGTCGGGCCACCCAGGGAAACCGGGAAAGCAGGGCATGTCCCTGGGAGCGCCCCAATAAAAACGCCAACTGATCCCCCAAAGCGCCCCCCACGGCGGCTGTGGCAACCACCCAGGGCCCATAGAGCAACCCCTCATGGGCAGCGTAACCGGCGGCGATGAGCAGGGTTTCGCCCTCCAGCAGGGCTCCGGCAAAGATGACCCAATAGCCATAGTGGCTGATGGCCTGCAGGGTGTCGGGTGTCATGCCGGGTCCTGAATATCCAGGATCAATGCCGCATGATCCGAATAGGGTTGTTCCACGATGCGCAACTGGCTCTTGCGGGCCACCTGTGCCGTGCACAAGCAGAGATCCAACACCAGCGCGCGCCGGTGAAAGCGAAAGGTGGGCACATGCGCCTGATTGAGTAACGTGAGCCCTGTCTGCTCCAGCAGAGGCTGTAATTCCTTCAAACCGCGCAGCACGTTGAAGTCGCCCATCAAGACGCATTCCCCGGGTGTGTGGCCCACCAGTTCACCCAGATGGCGTAACTGCGCCTGGCGGGTGTTCCGGTTGAGTGACAGGTGCGTGAAGAACAGGGAGAGTTGGGGGGCGAGGGTGATTTTGTGCAACAGGCGTTTGATGCCATGATCCAAGTAGAGGGTTTCGAAGGGGCGCGGCTCGCGACTCATGAAGCCATTGCTTTTTCCTCGAGTCAAAAAAAATGAGCGCAGGGGGCTGGTGGGTCCGTATTTGTTTTCCAGATGGATTTGTGCATAGTTGGTGCGGTACAGGGCCGAAAGCTGGTCGAATCCGGCGGAGGTGAAGGACCCCTGGTCGATTTCCACAAAGCAGCATACGTCGGGATCTTCTCGGGAAATCAAGGCGTTGAGTTGCTGCAGGGTGTGGGTTTGCACCGCAGCCGAGCAATACAGGTGCCGATGCCAATAGCGCGCATGATGACTGATGCGCCCATCGATTCCGCGGGCATACCCCAGGTTACTCAGGAGAACCTTCACCTGCACCCCTTCGTTTCCGTCTTGTCAAGCGGCTTGTTCTCATGCGTGCCCCAGAAAAAGCAGAAGCCACCCCAGGGTGGCTTCGCGCCCAGCCCGCACAGCCACTGGGATGATCCTCTGCAAACTGTACACCAAGTGGCCCTCGACGGCAATCAAAACCCTCCCGGCGGGGTGGGTGAATGCAAAGCCATTTTCGTGTAAAATAGACGGCTGTGTGTATGACATCACACCTGTGGGTCGTTAGCTCAGCTGGTAGAGCAGCGGACTCTTAATCCGTTGGTCGAAGGTTCGAATCCTTCACGGCCCACCAAAAAATCAATAAGTTAGCCAACAATTGCGGCCATGCCCGGCGCAATCTGCGCATGCCCGCCCCCCTTTGGGGTGGGCGGCTCCTGTCTTCCTCTAGCATCCTGAAATCCGCTTGGGCCAGTGCCGATATAAAGCGTATACAATGCTATTTGCCCTTTTTCCTAGCTAAACGATGCGACGTTCCCCCGTTTTCAGCAGCACTCGGCTTCTCGGATTATACTGTTGCGATGGATGAGACCAAATGAAGTTGCGATTCTGTGCAGGCCGAACCATTGCGGAGAATTTGAAATGAGCGAGATTCTGGTTTTGGTGCAGCAGGCCCCTGAAGGCGGCTTTACGGCGCGAGCCCTGGGCGAGTCTATTTTCACCGAGGCCGATACGCTGCCAGAACTGCGGCAGATGATCCAGGACGCCGTGCATTGCCACTTCGATGAAGCCAACATGCCCAAGCTTATCCGTCTGCACATCGTGCAGGAAGAGGTGATGGCGGCATGAGATTGCCGCGCGACCTGACGGGCGCGGATTTGGTCAGCCATCTTGCAAAACTGGGTTACACGAAAACACGCCAAACCGGAAGTCATGTTCGCTTGACTTGCCAGAACCCAAATCAACATCATGTGACCATCCCCCTGCACGACCCGCTTCGAATTGGGACGCTCGCTGCTATTCTGTCCGATGTGGCTCTTGCACACGGGATGGATCGTGATATCTTGGTTGAGCAACTATTCGGCTAGCCAATGGATAGCACCGAGAGTGTAGAGGTGGTAAGTGAACTGGCATAAAGTGCCAGCCGAACCGTAGCTAAAACGTAGCTGCGCTGAATGTATTTTAAGTTAGCCAACTATTGCGGCCATGCCCGGCACAATTCCCCGCTACACCCAGACGCCAACCAGAGTGAGCAGACCGTGCAGAATTGCCGTCTTCAAGGCGCGGGCTGAAATGAGTGGCGCCAATTATCAGACGCTGATGAACGAGGCGCTGGCCCAGTGCGCCCAAGGCGTGACGCTTGCTGACGTGGTGCGTGACACCATCAGACAAGAACTGCATCATGCGTAAACGATTGGATTCAGGCCGCACAGCGAGCAGGGCACATCAGGCATGGCGGGGCGGTTGCAATGCCTGGTAAAGCAGGGGGAGGCTGGTGTCGTGGCGGTAATCGATGCCGGAATGGGTGTCATCAAACTCTTCGTACACATGGGGGACTTTCAGTTGATGCAACTGTTGGGAGACTTGGCGCAGGCCATAATGAATGTGATATTGATCACGCCAGCCACAGTCCAGATACAGCAGGCGCAGGGATTTGAGCGCGCGTCGCACCCCGGCCTGGTGTACCACCTGGATAGGGTCCAGGGCTAGCCAACGAGACCAGCGTTGCGGGAGCAGAGCACCGGTTTCCAGATGAAAGGGGAGTCGAAAGCCATTGGGGGCGCGGGGATCGGGGTCGTAGGTGGCCGCCATGCCTAGATTCATGAGAGCGTGGCTTTCTTCTCCATTAAGCTTGCGACATTGCCAGACATGGGTCAGGAAACGCGCTACTCGGCCGTCATCCCGGCCTTGGGCTAACCCCGGCGGGTAGCAGGCACTCGGCACGCTCCCGGACACGCGCGCCGGTTGGCGGTAACGCGCCAAGGTATCCAGAGTGTTGGGCCAATCGCTGCGATATAGCAAATCGAAACCGGCATCCCCAGAGTGGTTGGCTACTGCGCCCCATACCTCCGGATACAATGCACCGTGCATGAAAGCCCCGTAACCGCCCGAGGATTTGCCAAACAGGCCGCGGTGTTCGCGCGCCGCCAGGGTGCGAAACGTGGCATCGATGAAGGGGACGATTTCCTGGGTCAGATAGGTGGCATAGCGCCCCAGCGCCGAGGAGTCGATATATTGGTTGCCCCCCAGGGCGGTATAGCAGTCGGGAAACACCAGGATCACCGGACCCATGGCCCGTTGCTCGATGAGTCGGGCCACCCGTTGTGGGACGTTTTCATCCAGCGGATGCCAGTTGACCTGGCCCGGACCCGCTCCCAGATAGCCGGCCAAGCAGTACAACACGGGAAAACGGTGCGAGCGTGCGGAATCGGCATCGTACTGGGGGGGTAACCAAACAGGAAATTGACGCCGGGCCGGATCGCCCAATGCATTACGGGATAGCACCTTGGACTGGTGCGTCACCCAGACTAATCTACCGGCCGGAAGGCTTGCCTGTTTGCGCATGAAGGAACAATCACTGATTTTTAGAGGGATAGGAAGAATATATCACTGATGGGGTTTGAGTCCCTCGGCCGTAGGCAGAATACGCTCAAGGGGAATTGTCGCAAGGTAAAAAGCGCAGGCAGTGAAATCCGTTGAACGGTAGTGGTAGGCGGTAGAGGACTCGAACCTCCGACCTTTGCCATGTCAAGGCAACGCTCTAACCAGCTGAGCTAACCGCCTGCAAAGTTTGTTCAAGCTGATGATTCTAATCGATTCCACCTGACGCGTCCAGTTGATGCAAGGTTGCGCTGTAAATTCGAGTGTGGATTTAGGGATTGTTGTTGTGTTCATTCGCTTCCTGTAGCATTGCCATACCTTGCAATATGCACCTATGCCAGTGATAAGCGGTACCGTTGAATCATGGAACAAGTAAATCGCCTTGAAATGGATTCCGAATGGAATCTGGCAATCTTGCGCAATGCCAGTGATGGCAATCATCTTCTGGATTGCGAAGGCCGCATACTGGAAGTGAGTGAATCCTTTTGTACGCTGCTGGGGTGCTCTCGTGAAGAACTCATGGGAAAACACGTCTCCCAATGGTATGCCCTTTCCCCACACCCGCAAGCGATGCAGGAGGGCATGGGAAACCGGCTTGAGACCAATGATCGTTCTGCTTACGAAACCAAGTGCCGTCGCCAGGATGGCACAGTCATCGATATCGAAGTGTCCAGCATCCAGATCCATCTGGGTGGCAGGGCTGTTCTGCTGAATTCATCCCGAGACGTCACCAAACGCAAAGCGACAGAGCGTTCACTGAGACAGCAAATCGAGCTCACAGAGAGCGTGTTCAACGCCATCCCTGACTTGATGTTCGAACTCGACCTGAATGGTACCTACATCAATCTCTGGGCGCATGATCCAATGCTGCTTGCAAGGCAGAAGGAAGCGTTACTGGGCAAGACCGTCGGGGAGGTACTACCTGAGCAAGCGGCAAAAGCCGTAATGTCGGCACTGTCTGAGGCCAACATCCAGGGAAAATCCAAAGGTCAGACGATCTGTCTGGACCTGGCTCACGGCAGGTGCTGGTTTGAGCTATCCACTTCGAAGATGTCCATGAGCCAGGACCAGAATCCCCACCTCATCATGCTGTCGCGCGAAATTACCGACCGCAAGCTGGCCGAGGAGAAGATCCAGCAACTGGCCTATTACGATCAATTGACGGGTCTTCCCAACCGGCGATTATTTCGCGATCGCCTGGAGCAGGATATGAAGCGCGTCATGCGCAATAAAACCTCCCTGGCGCTGCTGTATATCGATCTCGACAAATTCAAGGAAGTGAACGACTCACTAGGGCATGACAAGGGAGATACTCTACTGATCGAAGTGTCCAAGCGAATCCGCCAGCATGTTAGAGACACAGACACGCTGGCACGATTGGGGGGGGATGAGTTTGTCATTCTTTTACCTGCGTTTCACGAAACCGGGAACATCAACCGGGTGGTTCAAGATGTGCTACAATCCCTCGAGAAACCCTTCTATCTGGGTGGCGGGAGTGTCGGGCATATTTCAGGAAGCATCGGCATTGCCCTGTATCCCCAAGACGCTGAAAGTGTCGATGATCTGTTGAGATACGCTGACCAAGCCATGTATGCTGCGAAGAATTCCAAGGCGAGCCGGTTTCACTATTTTACCCGCAGCATGCAGGAGGCAGCGCGTAACAGGATGGCACTGACGGCCGATTTACGTCATGCCTTGGAGCAAAATCAGTTCGAGGTGTATTTTCAACCCATCGTGGACGCTCAAAGCGAGAAGATCGTCAAGGCCGAGGCATTGCTGCGTTGGCACCATCCTGTTCAAGGCACGATCAGCCCGACGCTCTTCATTCCACTGGCAGAGGAGTCAGGGCTCATTCTGACCATTGGTGAATGGGTATTCGAGGAAACTTTGAGAAACATTGCCAAATGGAAAAAACGTACCGGAAAGATCGTTCAGGTCAGCGTCAACACTTCTTCTTCCCAGTTCATGCAGGCTGAAACACACCATTGGCATGACATTTACCTGCAATCAGGGTTACCTGAACATAGCATTACGGTAGAGATCACAGAGAGCTTGCTGTTACTGGATTCCGACAGAGTCACCAATCAATTCCATTTTTTTAAAGAGCATGGCATCGAACTGTCCATCGATGATTTCGGGACGGGACTCTCGGCGCTTTCCTATTTACACCGTTTCGACGTGGACTACCTCAAGATAGACAAATCATTTGTCCAAAACATGTTGACGGATGCATCCAGCACGGCGTTGACCCAAGCGGTGATCATCATGGCCCACAAATTGCATATGAAAACGATTGCGGAAGGGGTGGAAACCGAGATCCAACGAGATCTGCTCAAGTCCTTTGGCTGCGACTATATGCAGGGCTTTTTCTATTCGAAGCCGCTACCGTCCGATGCTTTCGAAGCACTGATTGATGGCGGAATTTGCCCCTAGGCTCTGACCGCTGAGGCCAATCCAACGCCAATCTGGCCACCCATCTCTTCATAGGAAAAAACATGAGCGAAAAAATGTATCACGTCCTGTTCCTTTGCACCGGCAACTCGGCGCGCAGCATCATGGCCGAAGTGTTGCTCAACCATTTGGGCAAAGGTCGGTTTAGGGCCTACAGTGCAGGCAGTCATCCGGCGGGTATGGTGAACCCTTTTGCCATCGCGCAGTTAGAAAAGGCCCACTTGCCCACGGACGGGTTGCGCAGCAAGAGCTGGGATGAATTGGCCTTGCCCGGCAGCCCATCCATCGATTTTGTCTTCACGGTTTGCGACAACGCCGCCGGTGAAGTGTGTCCGGTTTGGCCAGGACAGCCACTGACAGCCCATTGGGGCATCGCAGACCCCGCGGCCGTTCTGGGTACGGATCAGGAGAAGCGTCAAGCCTTCAGCCTGGCTTTCAACCAGCTTAGCCGAAGAATATCTATCTTCCTGAGTTTGCCGCTTGCCAAGATCGACAGGATGGCCCTGAAACATGAACTTGATCGCATTGGCCATTGTGAAGAATGAAGCCGTCAGCCCGCTGTCGATGGAAGTATTGGCGCAGGGTTGGAGGATGAGTCCTCGATTTTATTGATGAGGTCTTCTTCCGAGATGACATCCACCCCCCACTGCCGGGCTTTGACTGCCTTTTGACTAGTGGAGCCAGCCTCGGCCAATACCAGATAGTCCAGCCCCTGGTGGACGTTATCCACCAGTTCGTAACCGGCACGCTGCAGCGCCTGGGCATAATCGGATTTCTTTTTTCCACTGGGTAATCTACCGCTGATGCAAACGGTTTTGCGTGCCGGAGCATTTTCGCTGGCGTGTACATCCCGTTGTGGTGGCAGGATGTCCACACCGTTGGCCAGCATCTTGTCGATGACCGGTGCAATGGCGTCGATGCTGTCTTGAATGGCCGCTCCCATATGGGGGGCTCCGGCTTTTTCGGCGACGTCAGGGCTTCGTAGCTTTCCTGAGCGCCAATCCTCCAACGTATCCAGCAATCCGTCGGCTTGATCCATCATGATCTCTACTCGGCGTTTGCCCAGATGTTCCAGCCCCAAAGAGCCCAGAAATTCACTCAAGGTGAGGCTGCGTTTGGCATCGATGGCCGCAAGGATGCTGGCAGCACGTTTCGCTCCCAACGTGAGACCACGCACCGGATGAGTCACGAGTTGTGCCATATCCACTGCCCTGTCTTGCAACGCATACAGATCGGCTGCATCCTCCAGTTCAAAGTGTTCCACCAGTGCCTCGAGAATCACGTCACCAATGCCCTGAATATCGAGGCTGGTAATCCAGCGTTTGATTTTGCCAATGGATTTTTTGGGGCAATCCCGGTTTTGGCACACCAGGATTGCACCGTCACAACCCTCTGTAGTTTTGCGCCGCCCCACATGGCCCCCACAAAAAGGGCAGCGAGTGGGTGCCAGAATGGGCTGGCGCCGAGCAGGGCGCTGGGTGACGCGCACAATTTTGGGGATGATGTCATTGGCCTTGATGAGCCAGACCGTATCCCCAATGGCCAGATCCAATCGGTTGATTTCATCAAAATTGGTGAGAGAGGCGCTGCTGACCGTGGTGCCCCCAATCTCCACGGGACGAAGTTGTGCCGTGGGGATCAGGGCCCCGGTGTGACCCCCACTGATGAGCACGCCCTCCACCACGGTTTCAATGCCTGCCGAATCGAATTTCCACGCTACCTGACCTCTGGGTCGACCGGAAATGGAACCCAGGGCGTTTTGCAGGGACAGCTCTTCCATTTTCATGACGACCCCGTCGATCCAGAAGGGCAGGGTGTGGCGGGTGTCAGCAACCCGGTTGAAATAGGCTACGGCCTCCTCGGTAGTGGCACAATGCTGTTGAGGAATCAGATTGAAGCCAAGCGCCTCGAGGCGCTTGGCCTTGTCTGATTCGGTGCGGAAGGCGACCGGCAGACCGTCCTCCCGGCTTTCGTCAATATCAAAGGCAAATATGGTCAGTGCGTCACTCTGATGCCCGTTTTTGCGACCCATGATGCCACTGCCCACATTACGGGGGTTCTTGCTGCGGGCTGGATCGATGCGCGTCCATTCCGCCAGCGTCAGGATCACCTCAAAACGCACTGCACCGGTGAACCCCTTTTGCGCGTCACCGGCCCAGGCTGGCAGCCCCTGAAAACGCAGGGCATTGGCCGTGATGTCTTCGCCAATGGTGCCGTCGCCACGAGAAATGGCCTGGATCAAGCGACCATTCAGGTAATACGCCGCAGCGCTGGCTCCGTCTCCCTTGAGGCTGGCATGGATCCCCCCGGGGCCCGACTTCAGAGCCCATTGCCGGAATTCCGCCTCCGAGTTGACCTTGCTTTGACTGCCCATGGGCAGCCTATGTCGGGCCTTGGTCAGCATGGTATTGGGCGGTACCGGAGAACCGATCAGGGCCAACACAGGATCATCCGGGGCCAGTTGACGCAGCTCGTCCTCGAGAGCGTCGTATTCGGCATCACTCATGATGGGCGCTGCGCTGTAGTAATAAGCGTGCTTGGCCTTGAGAATCAGATCGCGCAGTTGGGCAATGGTGGACATGTTATTTTGGCAGTGTGCAGCAAATGTCGTTGCCATTCATAAAAAGTTTGATTATAACTGTGCTGGCAAGACAGATATTCCAAAGGGTCATTCATTTTCAGAGGGTCTTTTCATGATTTTTGTATTTCATTTGCTGGACCGCCCAGGGGCTGCCGAACTACGGCAGACAATCCGACCTGAACATCGGGCCTATCTGGGTGCCGTTGCTGAACGTATCGCTTTTGCAGGGCCGTTGATTGACGAGACGACTCATGCGATGGTGGGCAGTGTGTTGGCCATCGACTTCGAGTCTCGGGATGCAGCCATCCAGTGGCTGGGTTGCGAGCCCTATACCAAGGCTGGCGTGTACGCCTCTACCAGTGTGCACGCTTTTCAGAACTTATGGCCTCAGCGCACGGGCTTCCCAGTACAATGACGGAGCACGGTCGATCCATGTCGGCCTGTAGCCTTTTGTTGGATTTTATGGATAAGGAGATTCCATGAGCCATACACATGCATCCCATCATCTCAAACCCGTGACGGGACCCTTGACGCTGGCCAGTGCCGAACCCGCCCTGGGACAGGTGCTTGCTCCCACAGACCACGCACTACCCTTGATGACCGATTTCACGATCGTCCCGGCATTTGCCGTAGGGCCTTTGATGCAAATCGATCAGGTTTTGGCGCACATGAAAATTGCCGGCGTGCGCTTCATGTTCGTCAAAAATCTGGAAGATGCTTTGGTGGGCTATATCACGGCCTACGATATATTAGGCGAAAAACCTATGCGCTATCTTCAGTCCATCGATTGTAACCGCGATACCTGCACCCGCACCGATGTGCTGGTGGAACACATCATGACGCCGGTGGGAGAGTGGGATGTGCTGGAGTACGGCTTTGTGGCCAAGGCCACCGTTGCTCAATTAACGCAAATTTTCAACGATACGGGCAAACGCCACTTGATCGTGGTTCATCATCATCATGTGCGAGGCATCATTTCGGCCACCCGGTTGGAGCAGGCAACGCGCGTTCAATTGGGGACCATTGGCTCGGCCCGGAGCTTTCTGGACATTGGACGCGCGCTCATTTAGGCTTGGCGGCCAGAATCATGTCACCCCTCAAAAAACACAGGAGCAAGAATGAATAGTCAGTGGATCGAATTGGTTACCTCCAAGGGCGAAACCTTTCAAGGATATCTCAGCCTGCCGCCCACAGGTAGTGGCCCGGGGATTGTGTTGATCCAGGAAATCTTTGGGGTGAACGCCCATATTCAGGCTGTGGCCGATCAATATGCGATGGATGGTTATGTCGTTCTGGCCCCCGATTTGTTCTGGCGTCAGGAGCCTCGCGTCAACCTGGGATATGACGGGCAAGATTTCAATAAGGGGCTTGAATTGATGGCGCGTCTCAATCTGGAGGAGACCCTGTCTGATCTATTGGTGAGCGCTAACAGTTTGCGCCAGAGAAGCGAAGTCACGGGTCGAATTTCCAGCCTGGGCTACTGTATGGGGGGTAAATTATCCTATCTGGCAGCCACCCGGGGTCTCGTGGATGCGGCCATCTGTTATTACGGCGCGGGCATCGATGGCCTGCTGGATCACGCTGACGCCATCCATTGTCCGATTCTGTTCCACTTTGCCGAACAAGACGCCTATATCTCTTCGCAGGCCATTGGTGCGGTCACGGAGGCGTTTGTGCAGAAGGCGGATGCCTGGATTCAAACCTATCCCGGCGTCAATCATGGCTTCAACTGCTGGGCTCGAGGGGCCTACAACCAACCAGCCGCAGCCCTGGCGCGGGGGCGCTCTCTGGAGTTTTTATCCTATTACCTGACCCCGGTGGTCAACCCCAAAGCGTAGCAACCGGGAGGGCCGATCCAGTTGCGAGCGCTTGCCTTCAGCCTCCCAGATAGGCGGCCAGGACACCCGGGTGGTGCATCAATTCCTGGGCAGCACCTTGCAGGGTGATGACCCCGGTTTCTAGAACGTACGCCTGGTCGGCCAGTTTCAAGGCTTGGCGTACGTTTTGTTCCACCAACAGGAGCGTCATGCCTTGCTGATGCAGATCGTGCACGATGGCAAAAATTTCCTGAATGATGCGTGGGGCCAGCCCCATGGAAGGCTCATCCAGCATGAGCAGGCGAGGCTTGGCCAATAGGGCGCGGCCGATGGCCAGCTGTTGTTGTTCCCCGCCGGAAAGATTTCCGGCCAGCTGTCGGGAGCGTTTTTTCAGGATTGGAAAACGCTGGTAGATCTCCTGAAGATCCGTGCCTGATGGCTGGTGATACCCACCCAAACGTAAGTTATCCTCTACTGATAAAGTTTTTAAGATGGCGCGCCCTTCGGCCACCTGAACCAGCCCTCCCTGTACGCGTCGATGGGTGGGCCAATGGGTTATATCTGCGCCACCAAAGCGGATCTGCCCCTGCTGCATGGGCACCAAACCGGACAGGGCCATCAACAAGGAACTTTTTCCCGCTCCATTGGCGCCTACCAGGGCAACCAGTTCGCCTTGACGGACCTGCAGGTCAACGCCCCTCAGCGCTTTGACATGTCCGTATTGCACAACCAGCTGGTGGATGCCCAGTAACTCCGGGTTGGTGAGGGTTTTATCCGGCACGGGGGGTCTCTTCTCCCAAATAGGCTGCAATCACTGCCGGGTTTTCCTGGATGGCCTGGGGAGAACCTTGGGCAATGACACGGCCGAAGTCTAATACGGTCAAGGCATCGCACAACTCCATGACAAAGCGCATGTCATGTTCAATAAGAAGAACCGACAAGTGCTCGGCACGCAAGGATCGGATGAGTGCCTGGATGTCATTTTTTTCCGTGGGATTCATGCCTGCCACCGGCTCGTCCAGCAGGAGCAGTTGAGGTTGCATGGCCAAGGCCCGGGCAATCTCCAGTTTGCGCTGATTACCGTAGGATAACGTGCCAGCCAAAGAGCCGCTGTGCTGGGATAGCCCAACCCGATCCAGCAAGGCTGACGCCCGCTCGCGAGCTTGCAGTTCGGCCTGCCGGAATGGCTTGGAGCGCAGCAATACGTCCATAAAGCGATACGACAGGTGGCTATGCATGGCCACCATGACATTGTCGATCAGTGTCATTTCCGGGAATAACCGGATGTTCTGAAAAGTGCGTGCAATGCCCCGTTGCGCAATGTGTTGCGGGGGGATTCCCAGCAGACTGTCCCCTTTGAAGAGGATCTCTCCTTGGTTGGGTCGGTACAGACCGGTGATGAGATTGAACAGAGAGGTCTTGCCCGCTCCGTTGGGTCCGATCAGTCCCTCAATATGACCGGCATGCACGTTCAAGGAAACCTGATTCAGCGCCTTTACGCCTCCAAATTCCAACGTCAGTCCCGCCAGATTCAGCAATTCAGGCACGTTTAAACCATCCCCTGAACCGTTGGGAATCCCAAAGCCCTTGCGGTAAAAACAGGACCACCAGGATCAGGATCAAACCATTGGCGGCCATGCGATATTCCTGCAGATCGCGTAACACTTCCGGGAGCAGGGTAATGATGGCCCCTCCCAGCAGTGGCCCGGGAAGTCCTCTGATGCCGCCCAAAACGGCCATGGTCAGAATATCCACGGCATTTTCAAAACCAAAATTTCCCGGACTCAACGTAAAGGTGTAATGGGCGTTCAGTCCCCCTGCCAGGCCGGCAATCGATGCGCCCATCACAAAGGCCAGCAGTTTGAGCGGATGGGTGCTGATGCCCATTAGGCGCGCTGCGGTTTCATCTTCGCGAATCGCCTCGAAGGCCCGGCCAATTCGGGAAACGCGCAGACATTGCAGCACAATGACGGTACTCAGAAGGGCTAGCAGGACTTGCCACCATTGGGTCAACAAGGGTATGCCATTGAGTCCCAGGGGGCCTCCCGTGATATCCAGGTTGAGCAGAATGATGCGCACCACTTCGCCAAACCCCAGAGTTGCCATGGCGAGATACACCCCCGACAGTCGCAGAACCGGTAGCCCGATGAGCAAGGCCACCAAGGTACTGCCGAGCGTTCCCAGCAGTAACGCTGGGTAGAAGGGTAGTTCGAAGGTTGTGGTGGCAATGGCGCTTACATAGGCGCCGATTCCCATGAAAGCCGCATTGGCAAGGGCGAGCAACCCACAGGAGAGCGTCAGGGAGATGGATAAGGCCATCATGCCGTACACCCCCACACTCAATACCAGCGTACTGTAGGTGGCCCACCAGTCAACCCAATTCATCAGGCGCTCCGCACATGGGTGGCTCCAAAAAGACCTTGCGGGCGCCACAATAGAACCAGAAAGAGCAGCCCAAAGGAGAATGCATCACGATACTCGCTGGATAAGTAGGTGACAGCCAATACTTCGGCAAATCCCAAAAACAGCCCGCCCAGGACAGCGCCCCGCATATCTCCCAAACCACCCAGAATAATGGCGGCAATCCCCTTATGTAGCATGGGTTGACCCATGAAAGGTGAAATGGCGTTGAAGGACAAGCCAACCAATATGCCAGCGATCCCTCCCAGGATCGCAGCCAGGAAGCTGGTGAGATGAAACAGGCGTTCCACAGGAATGCCTAACAAGGCGGCCGCACGGGGCGACTCTGCAATGGCCTGAAGGGCGATCCCAAGTCGGGTTTTTTTCAGGAGCCATCCCATGACGATCATGGTACCGAAGGCAATGAGAATGATGACCACCTGGGCATAGGGCAGTGTGAGCGAACCCAGTGTCAAGGACGCATTATCAAAAAATGACAGGGGAAAATGACGCGACTCTGCACCAAACAGACCTTGTGCCAGGCTGGTCATAAGAATGGTGGTCCCGATGGTTGCAATCATGGGCATGAGGTGGGGGGCCTGCTGGCGCCTTAAGCGTTTAAGTATGAGCAGATCGATGAGCAGGCCAATGAGCCCTGTAACCAGGATGGCCGTTGGTAGAGCAATCCAGGCTGGCCAATGGGCTTCAAGAAAAAACAGCGCGGCATAGGCACCCAACATGAACAACCCCCCATGGGACAGGTTGATGACCCCTAGAATGCCAAAAACTAGCGTGAAACCCAATGCAAACAAGGCGTAGATGCTGCCCAGGCTGAGGGCATTGAGGAGTTGCTGGGCCAGCATGGTGGCCATTACCGAACCAGGGTGAATTTACCCTGACGAACCACGTAAACGAAGGGGGTTTGATGCGCATCATAACCACCAGGTTTCCCTTGATGTGGGGGCGCCGGGCGAAAAGAGAAGGGGCCCGTGGCGCCCACGAAGGAAACCATCGGCAGGGCAGCACGAAGCAATTCACGGTTTTTGTCCAGTTGCGGCGTGAAGGTAATTTTTTTGATGGTTTGAGCCACCATCATGAGCGCGTCATAGCTCTGAGCGGAGAATTGATTAGGATCGGAATGAAACTTTTGACGGTAGGCACGAAGAAAATGCTGGTTTTCTGCGGCAGCATTGCCATCAAACCAAGGGGAGCCAACCCAGGTTCCTTCAGCCGCTGATTTGGCGTTGTCGATCAATGCCGGAGAATTGAAGCCATTCCCGCCAATGAAGGGCGCCGACAAACCCATTGCTCGGGCTTGAATCAGAATATTGGCGCCTTCTTCTGCCAGGCACGGGCAGATGATGGCATCCACCTGCGCTGCTTTGAGTTTGGTTAGCTGGGCCTTGAAGTCTACGTCGCCGCGGGCGTAGGTTTCGGTGTCCGCAATAGCGACCTGCTGCTGTTGCAGGGAGGATTTGAACACGTCATATCCGCTTTTGGTAAAGGCATCATCGTTGCCGTAGATGATCCCTACCCGGCGCAGTGGAATATGGGCCCCCACTGCTTTGAGTGTGGCTGGAACCACGTCGGACTCCATGGGAGACGAACGAAAGAGATAAGGGCCAATGTCGGTGATTCCGGTGGCCGTGTTGCTGGTGCCAAAGGCCACCACATGGGCGGCATTGGCAATGGGCCCTGCAGCAAACATGGAATTGGACAAGGTGGGTCCAAAAATGAGCAAGACTTTTTCCTGAAAGATCAGTTTCTTGAATACATTGATGGCTTCTTCCTTTTTACCGCGCTCATCTTCCGTGATGAGTAACAGCTTTTGCCCGTTGATTCCGCCCGCGCTATTGATTTCGTCGGCAGCCAGTAAAAAACCGTTCAGGATTGGAATTCCGTATTGTGATGCAGGGCCTGTCAGGGCTTCGGCAACCCCTATACGGACAGGATCCGCCGCATGAACAGGCAAAACGCCAAGCGAGAGACACATCATCAGCATGCTAGCCAGGTAACGAAAAGATGATGTTGCAACGGAAGTGATCGATCGTTTCATAGGGTTGGTCATGGCCGGCATGGGATGTTGGGTTGGTGGGAGTGCGCAATGGCTTGGGAGCACTTTGGCATTTTAGCAGAAGGCCCGTAGAGGAGTAATCCTTTAAACCTGGGTTACAACATCCAGAATGGCTGGCTGTTGAGATACAGCTCCCTCGATTCTTGGCAGAGCGCTCCCGGGTTTGGCAGGGCTGGAAAACGCGTTGGGTTGGCAGCGCAAAATCATGTGGGTAAATTCGGATATAATGATCCTTCAAAGAGGAGACTTGACTGTATATGGTGGTTTACGATCTGTCCTGCCCACTGGAACACCACTTCGAAGGTTGGTTTGCCTCGGCATCCAGTTTTGAAAGTCAGCGTCAGGAAGGGCATCTGGTATGCCCCTTCTGTCAGTCGCGTGACATCTCCAAACGTCCTTCGGCACCCTACCTGCGCGAAGATACCCACGATCATCCGCACATGTCTCATCCCGGTCGGGAAATGCTGGTGCCGTCATCGCCAGTCATGATGGTATCAGGCCAACTGGTCAATACGCTGCGCCACTTCATCCTGCAGCAAGTTCTGTCGCACACAGAAGACGTGGGAGAACAATTCGTGGCAACCGTTCGTGACATGCATTATGGGGATCAAGAACCTCGAAACGTGCGAGGAATGGCTTCGCAGGACGAAGTGCAGGAACTCCACGAGGAAGGCATCGAAGTAATGGTGCTGGGGATATCCGAGGAATCAACACCCCGTCATTGAAACCGAGTCGCCTTCTATTCAGATTCCCCAATGCGCGCCAGACGGGCTTGCTGGTAAGCGCAACATGGACATTTGACCCACCTTGAAATTATGACTTGCCAAATCCGGATAACTGTATAAAAATACAGTCCATGGAGGCAGTCATGACAACGCTCACCGCTCGACAACAGGAAATTCTTCACTGGATTCGTCAGTACATGGCTGAAAAGGGCATGCCGCCCACACGTGCTGAATTATGCGATGCCATGGGTTTCCGCTCCCCCAATGCTGCCGAAGACCACCTCAAGGCCTTGGCCCGCAAGGGTGCCATTAGCCTCCTGCCTGGGGCATCGCGGGGAATCCGTCTGCTGCAGGAAGAGGAATCGGGTCTCCCTTTGGTGGGCAGAGTGGCAGCAGGACAGCCGATTCTGGCCCTGGAGCACGTGGAAGCCCATCTTCAAATCGATCCGCGTCTGTTTTCACCTTCGGCGGATTACTTATTACGGGTCAAAGGTGAAAGCATGCGTGAGGCAGGTATTCTCGACCAGGATTTGCTTGCGGTGCATCAAATCGCCACAGCCCGGAATGGCCAGATTGTCGTCGCTCGTGTGGAGGATGAAGTCACCGTCAAACGCTTTTATCAACAAGGCCCTTTGATTGCACTCCATCCTGAAAATCCTTTATTTCAAATCATTCAAGTGGATGTACGTTGCACTTCTTTTGCTATCGAGGGATTGGTAGTAGGGGTCATTCGTCATCAATGGAGCCATTGACATGGAACTCAGTGCTCAATACATCCCACCTTCCCACCACGCACTTATCTCGGGGGCGGACTATCTACGCCGTCTAGTTGCGTTTTTTCTTGGCCATTCATTCAGCACCTTGTCTCCAGCGCGGACTATTTCAAGAATTTCATCCAAATTCTCAATTTGTTTTGCTAACCCTTCTCAGGAAAATGCTTCCGAGTCGGATTGCACTCTCCTGCCGGGACGAGTTTATAGAATTTCTGGAGACCCAGACTCCATCGCACCACTTCACGACCATTGGCCCATGCTGGCTCAATTGACGTGGCGAAGAAAATGGGTCGTCTGTGTTTCACCACCCATGGCGATCCCTTCCTCTTTACTGAATCAGGAAGGGATCAATGAAGCGCGCTTCATGGGGGTAAACGCCAAATCTGCCGAAGGACGCTCCTGGGCTCTCCTGCAAGCCTTGCAGGGCAGGCATTGTGGTGCCGTTCTATATTGGGGGGCATTGACCGAATCAGCCCAACGGCAGCTTGAATCGGTCGTGCAGGAGTCCGGAGTCTATTGCCTGTGGTTCAAAAGCGAATAGCTTTTATAAAGGTTAAAATTCGGATCAGTGATCGGAAAAACCGTTCAACGTTTAATCAACAATTCTTCCAGTCGTCCACCACGGTCTAGATGTTCCCGTACCCAGCCTGGGCGTTTCCCTTTCCCGCCCGGCCACGTTTGCAAAGGATTGGCCGGGTTGGCATACCGCGCTTCACGCACCACAGCGACGGTCTTGGATTTAGTGGACAAACCCAATTCCTGGGCCGTCAATCCAAAGCGACGGATATTGTTGCGGGTGTCTTCCAGAACCTGTGCGCGTTGGGCATCAAGAATTGCCTGGCGTCGAGATTGTAATTCGGCAATTTGCTGGTCGAGTTGGCCCAAGTGTTCAATATGTTCCATTTACGGTCTCCATTTATTGATTCATTAGGTTTTTAGGGTATTGATTTGCTGAGAGGAGCAATCGTCAAGAGTTACTAGCATATTCAATTATGCAGTAATTGAATAGTATAGAGTATCCTGAAACTCAGGAATTAAAGCCAGGACGTTAGTCCTGGCTTAATCCGTCATTTTATCTGGTCGCGCCGGATTCAAACCAGCTCGAAAAGATCAGGAAGCTTCCGTTTTGACGGTTTCTACCTGCACCAATACTTGCTCGGTAGCAGACCCCTCTGAAACGGGTTTTCTGGGACGGCGTCGCCGTGGGACTCCACTTGGCGGGGCGCTCGCGGTACTGGTTTGCGGCGTGTCCCCTGGCTCGGCGATGACGGGTGTGTGGCGGGTTTGCACCATGATCAAACCCGAGTGGTCAGGGACATTCAAGGGTTCGCTGGCCAAGGAGGTGGCTGGCGCGCTGACGACCACTCCCGCCAGGGATGGGCGAGAAAGCTCGGCGGGGTGCAAGGTGGCCCCAGGTATGGGCGACGGGTTGAGGAAGGGTGTCCCAAACAAATCGGGGGTGACCTCAGCAACTGTCGGCGCGACTGACGATGGGACTGCCGAAGCAACCGACTCGGCAGGTTGCATATCTTCAGTTGGTTGTGGAGTCAAAGCCAGCTCGGCCTGCGTTGCCAGCACTTCAGGGGCGGCAACGGGGCTCGGAACTTCGGGTAAATCGCTTTGCATCAGATTGCGTCGGGGACGCCGCCGGGCCCGTTTTTCCCCCATATCGGTGTTTGCCAAGGGTTCTGGCCCTTTCTCCTGGTTTGCAGTGGAAGATCCGTCCACCTGCTGTGGCCCGGGCGCAGCTTCTCTGTCCTGAAGGGAAGAGAGCGGGCCCTGTGAAGTGGGCGTCGTGGCCAGTGAAGAGGTCGTCTGGGTGGTTGCAGGCTCGAGCTGCGCGACCAAGGTGGGTGTGGAATGGGCGGGTTCCGGGGATTCTACCGTCAAGGTTTCGTGTGCATCCACAAGGGTTGGCTGTTGCAGGGGCGATTCTGCAAGACCATCAAAGACCGGAGCGATGGCCCCATTGAAGGTACGGGGCCCACGTTCCCGACGTCCACCGCGGCGCCCGCGGCGCCGGCTTTGCCCTTCTCGGGCGCCGGTCTGACCCGCCGGGAGTGTTTCGGCGTCACCCGCCAAAGGGAGCTCGGGAGATTCCAGAGGTTGGCTGACGGGTAGTTCAACGGGACTTTGGTTCTCCGGGTTTTGTCCTCTGCCGGAATTTTTGGCTCCCTGTCGGCCTGGTCGAGCCCCATCGCCCATAGGCCGTTCCAACGGGGGAGTCTTGAGGGCGGGTGAGGCCGTTTCCTTTTCTGAAGATGGTGTCAAAGATTCATCGCGTTCCTTCCCCGGTTGACGGGGCCGGTCGCTTCTGTCGCGCGTACTGCGTTCGGGGCGTTGACGTCGCCGTTCACCACTTGGACGATCCTGGCGCTCCCGCTCCCTGAGCGCTGGTGAGGAGAGGGTACTAACCGTGGATGATGGGGTGGCCTGAAGCGCAGCAGGGGTAGTCGGGTTGACTGCCTCTGGCTTGCCTTTGAGCCAGCCAATGATGGTCCCGAAGAGAGACTTACGTTCACGGGCCTGATAGGTATGAGGAACCAGCGCAGTCGAAGTACTTTCTGGAGCCGGAGCGCCTGTGGGTGCGGGTTGTAAAGGAGTAATCCCGCGCACTACCGCCAGCGGACGGGGGGGGCGTTGCGTGGTGTTCTGGCCGCCATTTTTGAGAGGGACTTCTGATTCCTCTGGGGTTTGAACCATTTGATAGCTGGCTTCCAGCAGATCCATCTGATTGGCCTCGTCATGCTTGATGCGCAGGACATCATAATTCGGCGTTTCCAGATGAACATTGGGAATGATCATGACATGGACTTTCAGGCGTGCCTCGATGGCATAGATATCGGCCCGTTTTTCATTCAGCAAAAACGTGGCCACATCCACCGGGACTTGCGCCCGTACGATAGCGGAGTTTTCCTTCATGGCCTCTTCCTGCAGAATGCGCAGGATATGCAGCGCCGAAGATTCGGTGTCACGAATGAAGCCCGTACCATGACAGCGTGGACAGGCCGTATGACTGGTTTCGCCCAAAGAGGGTTGCAACCGCTGGCGGGATAATTCCAGCAGGCCAAAGCGGGAAATCTTGCCCGTCTGAACACGTGCCCGATCATAGCGCAGGGCATCGCGTAAGCGGTTTTCCACATCACGCTGGTTGCGATTGCTTTCCATGTCGATGAAATCGATGACGATCAACCCACCCAAATCCCGCAATCGCAATTGGCGGGCAATCTCTTCGGCGGCTTCCAGATTGGTATTGAAGGCGGTATGCTCGATGTCGGCACCACGGGTTGCCTTGGCCGAATTGACATCGATGGACACCAAGGCTTCGGTATGGTCGATCACGATGGCTCCACCCGAGGGGAGGGTGACATCGCGACGATAGGCGGTCTCGATTTGATGCTCGATCTGAAACCGGGAAAACAAGGGAACGTCGTCGTTGTACAACTTGACTTTATGCACGTTACCGGGCATGACGTGACCCATGAATTGGCGGGCCTGTTCGTAGATGGCTTCGGTATCGATCAAAATTTCGCCAATGTCGGGCTGAAATAGGTCGCGGATGGCCCGGATCACCAGGCTGCCTTCCTGATAGATCAGAAAGGGGCCTTTTTCACCGCCCGAGGCGGCTTCGATGGCATTCCAGAGTTGCAACAGATAATTGAGGTCCCATTGAAGCTCTTCCACACTGCGACCAATGCCGGCCGTGCGAGCGATTAGGGACATCCCGGCTGGCACCTCCAGTTGTGCCAGAACGTCACGTAATTCGGCGCGTTCTTCCCCTTCCACACGTCGGGACACCCCTCCGCCCCGGGGGTTATTGGGCATCAAAACCAGATAACGCCCAGCCAGACTGATGAAGGAAGTGAGCGCAGCCCCCTTGTTACCGCGTTCGTCCTTATCCACCTGAACGATCAGTTCCTGCCCTTCCTTGAGCATGCTGGCAATACGACTGCGGGAAAATTCACCATCCTGATTGTGCAAAAAGGTGCGGTTGATTTCCTTGAAGGGGAGAAAACCGTGGCGCTCCATGCCGTAATCCACGAAAACCGCTTCTAGCGAGGGTTCTACGCGGGTAATGACGGCTTTGTAGATATTGCTTTTGCGCTGTTCCTTGCCGGAATACTCGATATCCAGATCAATCAGCTTTTGTCCATCGACAATGGCAACCCGCAGTTCTTCTGAGTGGGTTGCGTTAAACAACATTCTTTTCATTATTCTATACTCCGCGCGCTGTGGCTCCGGAGATCACACCAAACCCATGCAGCAATCCTGCGCAGCACATCAGGACTACAAGACTTCAGGTCTTCACTTCAAGTTGATTTCAAAGTGGTCGAAACATGATTCCGATTGGTTTTGGTCGTGTCATCATCATCCTGCAACAG
Source organism: Ferrovaceae bacterium (assembly GCA_027449685.1). Classification (GTDB taxonomy): domain Bacteria; phylum Pseudomonadota; class Gammaproteobacteria; order Burkholderiales; family Ferrovaceae; genus JAJZHV01. Next base: position 34,931 of record DAIDLC010000009.1, read on the forward strand.
CAGGACGGCATAAATGGTTGGTGCTTTCAGCGCGCAATTAACTTACCATCGCTACTTTTGGGTGAGCGAAATTAACCGTTGTTCCATATCTTGCACTTCGTCTGGAGGGAACGCGTATCTGGGTCAGTTACTGACGTGCAGCCGCCGTTTTGGAACTTTTTTCAACAGAAACGAAGTCGTCGAGCATCGAAGAGCACGGATAGCGGCTCTATGAATGAGGGTTGTGTGAATGGACAACCGCTGCATTGACTTTCAACTGCTTGGAATTCTAAATTAAATCATGTCATTGCGCAAAGTTTCTGTAACCTGGCAGGAAATTGGAGAAGAAAATGCGGGTCAACGTGTAGACAATTACCTGCTAGCACAGCTCAAGGGTGTACCCAAAAGCCATATCTATCGCATTCTGCGCAGTGGTGAAGTCCGGATCAATAGTGGTCGGGTGGAAGCCACCTATCGGTTGAAGGAAGGCGATAAGCTGCGAATTCCTCCTTATCATGGTTCTGGGCCCACTCTGGGTAAAGCGCTGGAACCACCCCGTCATTTTGCCAAAAACCGCATGGGCGCCACGATTTTGTTCGAAGATGAGGCCTTGTTGGTCCTCAACAAACCCGCAGGTTGGGCCGTACATGGGGGTAGTGGTATCCAGTTAGGGGTTATCGAGCAATTGCGCCTGGAGCGGCCACAGAACAAATTTCTGGAATTGGTCCACCGTCTGGATCGGGAAACCTCGGGATTGTTGCTGATTGCCAAAAAACGATCGGCCCTGCGAGCCCTGCATGAACAAATTCGGGCCGGCGCCCTGGATAAGCGCTATCTGGCCCTGGCTCAGGGTGATTTTCCGGCGGGTTGTCAACGGGTTCAGTTGGATCTGTACAAGTATTTGAATGCGCAGGGAGAACGCCGGGTTGAGGTGCAGGCGGGTGGCAAACCATCGGAAACCATCTTCCAAACGATCAAGACTTACCCGGGGGCTACCTTGCTAGAGGCACGCCTGATGACGGGGCGCACGCACCAGATCCGGGTTCATTTGGCGCACCTGCACCACCCCATCGCCGGTGACGACAAATATGGCGACTTTGCCTGGAATAAAGCCTTACAGGGACTTGGCCTCAAACGCATGTTTCTGCACGCGCATACCTTACATCTACGCCATCCACTACTGGCTACTCCGCTGGATCTGAAGGCCCCATTACCCCAACCCCTGGAAGATTTTTTACAGCGCATGTCCGCGTGTGCGCCCAACGACTTCCGCGCCTGACCAGGGCTTATTCTTTGCTGGGTTGTGGGTTGACGCGCGCGCCTTCCTGGATAGCATCAGAGGGGTTGGTAATCACTTTGTCGCCGTCTTGCAAACCGGAAAGAATTTCTACGGTGGTGCCAAAATCGCGCCCCGTTGCAACGGTCTTCAAGTGCACCACGCCGTGCTCGTCCAGAAGGGCCACCTTACTGCCATCAGAGCGAATAATAAGGACATTTGATGGCACAATGATTGCAGGATCATCGATTTTAAGGGGAAAATGCGATTCTACATAACTGCCCGAGGCCAGTTCGTGGTGCGCATTGGGAACCAGGATTTCGGTGAGCATGGTTTTGGATTGAGGATCCAGAGCACCGGCCGTTAAATACACTTGCCCCTGAAATTCCCGCTTGGGAAATTCCGACAGCGTGAGCGTAACGGACATTTGAGGGTGGACATAACGCGCCTGATTTTGTGGGACATTCACGTACAGACGCAGGCGATCCAGGGCTGCAAGGTGATACAGCCACCCCTTGGGGTCGGCGGTGTTGGGGTTGACCAACTGGCCCTTTTCCACATTACGCATAGTAATACGCCCGGAAAAGGGAGCCACCACGCGCTCGAAGTCTTTCAGTTCCTGATAGCGCCGCACATCCGCTTCGCTGGCATGAACCTCCGCCTCACGCGCCTGCATCAGGGCTTCCTGATCGTCCACGGTTTGCTGCGCAAGGAATTGACGAGCCAAAAGCTCGCGGGAGCGCTTCAAGGTAATGATTGCGATCTGCCAATTGGCCTTGGCAGAGGCCAGGGCCGCTTGCGCGTGGGCCAGATTTTGATCCACTTCAGGACTATCGATCACCAACAGGAGCTGACCTTGGTGCACATCTGCACCAATATCCACCAGCCATTGTTTGACATATCCGGTGGCCTGAGCATATAGGGCCGTATCTCGTTCCGGCTCCAGAGTGCCGGGAAGAACCATTTCCGATTCCGGCTTGGAGTGGTGGGCTACGATATAGGCCACCGTGGGTGGGCTGGCGATGGTAGCGCGTGGCTTTTGTCCCAACAGGCCAAAACGATTGATCAGGCCCAAACCTGCCAGAAGAAGCATCGCCATCCCTACCCAGACCAAGGGGCGCCATATAAAGCCAGAACGTGATTTGGTCGTCGTGGGCTGGGCTGGCTCTGGCGCGGGTGCCAGGGATGAATCATGGGGCAATGGGGGCGTCTTCATGGGTGGCTGATCGCAGTTAAATGGGGTCGGCATGGGCACTGACGGCATCGAAGCGGTAGCCGCGACGCATCATGGCTTCTTTGACCCAGGCAAAGATGACGGGAACGAACAACAAGGTAGAGACCGTTGCCAGGAGCAGACCGCCGATGACCGCGCGACCCAGCGGGGCGTTTTGCTCACCGCCATCACCAAAACCCAGGGCCATGGGGACCATGCCGATGAGCATGGCCACGGCGGTCATCAGGACTGGACGCAAGCGCGTGCGACCCGATTGTAGTGCGGCCTGTACCGGATCGGCCCCCCCATGCATGCAATCATTGGCAAAGGTAACGACCAGGATACTGTTGGCCGTAGCCACCCCCAGACTCATGATGGTACCCATGAGAGAAGGTACGCTAAAGGGGGTATTGGTGGCAAACAGCATCCAGACGATACCGCACAGGGCGCCGGGGAGCGCCGTGATGATGATGAGCGGATCGGACCAGGACTGAAAGTTGACGACCATGATGAAATAGATCAGCAAGGCGGCAAACACGATGCCCAGACCCAGGCGCAAAAAGGCCTGATTCATGCTGTCCACCTGACCGCGCATCACCAGGCGCGTTCCGGGCGGCAGTTGTGGGGTATAGGTCTGCATGATGCGCTGGATATCACCCGACACGGCACCCAGATCACGGTCCTGCACGTTGGCATAGATATCGAAGACGGGTTGCACATCGTAGTGGCTGATGACCACCGGCGTTTCCCGCCGCGACAGTGTAGCTACGTTCCCCAAGGGTTCTGTTGCCGCGTCTGCGCGCCCGGCAAGCGGGATATTCATGAGCTGATCCAGGGTGGACAGGCGTGCTTGTGGGGTTTGAATGGCGATGGGATAGCCTACGCCGGTTTTGGGATCGGGCCACAGATTGTAGGAGACCACGGCGCTGGAACTCAATCCGATGAGCACATTATTGGCCACATCATGTTCGGTCATGCCCAGTTGAGCAGCACGGTTGCGATTCACCGTCAATTGCAATTGCGGGGCATTGCTGATTTGATGGCGGTGCACATCCACCGCACCAGGAACTGTGGCAACTTGCGTGGCCAGTTGCTGCGCCAGGGCAGGAATTTTCGGATTGAATCCAGAAACCTGCACATCGATGGGGGCGGGCAAGCCAAAATTGAGAATTTGGCTCACGATGTCCGCTGGCTGGAAAAAGAACCCAATACCCGGAAACTGCCGGTTCAACTCGGTACGCAGCAGGCGTACATAGTCCGGAGTGCGCGTTTCATGTCCGGATTTGAGGGAGATCAGAATTTCACCATCGGCAGAACTGAGGGTTGGGGTATCGGTGAAAGCAAGATTCACCGCTTGGGGTAGTCCAATATTGTCCAGGATCAGGTCACGGTCTGTGGCAGGAATCAGGGTACGCAAGGCGTTTTCCACCCGGGCATAGAGCGCTTCGGTTTCTTCCAGACGCGTTCCCGCAGGAGCAGTGACGTGAATACGGATCTGCCCGGCGTCCACCGTGGGAAAGAAGTCGCGGCCTACAAACGGGATCAAGGCCAGGGTGCTAACCACGATCAGCAAGCCAATTCCCATGACCGTGCGCCGATGCAGCAGGCATTGCTGTAGCAGGAGCAGATACCGGGTGCGCAGGGCTTCAAACCATGCTTCAAAACGCTGATGAAATCCTGGTGACACATGGGAGTGGCCGACATCCAGTTCCTTGGGTAACAGATATTTGACCATGACTGGTACGAGTGTGCGGGAAAGCACCCAAGAGGCCATCATGGCATAGACCACGGTTAGGGCCAGCGGGGTAAATAGATATTTGGCCGGACCTTCCAGAAACGTAACCGAGGTAAACACGATACAGATGGAGAGGGTCGACACAAAAGTGGGAACGAATATTTGCCGCGCCCCCATCAGGATAGTTTCTTCCAGGGGTTTGCCCAATAGCGCATTACGATGGATGTTCTCGATTTCCACGGTGGCATCGTCCACCAGAATTCCCACAGCCAGGGCGAGCCCTCCCAGCGTCATGATATTCAGGGTTTCGCCCGTGGCGTATAGAATGATGAGCGACGTCAGTATGGATAGGGGAATGGATACCACGACAATGAAGGTGCTGCGCACACTTCCGAGGAATAGCAGGATCATGGCCGCAGTAAGCAAGGCCGCTATCGTGCCTTCCATGACCACGCCCCGAATGGCAGCCTTGACAAACAGGGACTGATCGAACAGTTCGGATATCTGGATGTCGGGGTATTGGGCGCGCAAACCCGGAAGGATCTTCTGGATGCCCGAAACCACGTCCAGGGTGGAGGCCTGCCCGGTTTTGAGAACGGTCAGGAGTGCACCGCGGTGGCCTTCGCTGCGCACCACGTTGGTTTGTACCCCAAAACCATCCCGCACATGGGCCACATCCCGCACATAGACCCAGGCGCCATTGACCTGCTTGATAGGCACATCGTTCAGGGCCTCGATGGTGGAGGGGTTCATGTTCATGCCCACCAGGTAATCTCGCGTGCCTAATTTGGCATCTCCCGTGGGCAGGCTCAAGTTCTGATTCAGCAAAACATTGTTGATGTCGTCTGCCGTGATGCCTTTGGCCATCAGGGCAGCGGGGTCCAGATCCACCTGAATCTGGCGAGGTTTGCCGCCATAGGGCAAGGCCAGACGGGCCCCCTTCACCGGGGCGATGGCAGCACGAATGCGGTAGATACCAAAATCGTAGAGTTGGGCTTCGGATAATTTCGAACTGGAAAGCGACAGTTGCAAAATGGGCACGCTCGATGCCTCATAACGCAAAATGAGTGGTGGTACTGTTCCGGTGGGCATGCGCCGCATGATGGTTTGGGAAATGGATACCACTTCCGCCACGGCTTCGGCAATGTTTACATTAGGCTGAAAAAACACCTTGATGACATCGGCCCCATTCACGGTTTGCGACTCCATGGAGCGCACATCGCTGACCGAAGAAGACAGGGCATATTCACTGAAAGTGGTGATGTATTTTTCCATCTGGGCGGGTGGTAACCCACTGTAATTCCAGATGATGCTAACCACGGGGATATCGATATTCGGAAAAATATCGGTGGGGGTTTTGCGAATGGACACGATCCCCAGCAGCAGAATCAGGATCGCTGTGACCACAAATGTATAGGGGCGCCTAAGCGCGAGACGAACGATCCACATGAGAAGTCGATGACCTGCCGTCTCTTTTGGTCAGCAGATCGACCCAAAAGAGACAATCAAAAAGGAGCATTCTCTCTTAACCGGCTAGAAAAAGAAAGATTGCAGGCGTTCGTGCCGTCAGGGTGGGAGGACTCCGATTCCATTGTTGGATGGTGGCGGTGTGGATCCACTGCTGGGGAGCACTCAGATTTTGCGCCACACATAACCAGGTGGATGGGGCCAGAATGTCCAGCAAGGTCTGTAATAATCCCTGATTGCGGTAGGGAGTTTCGATGAAGATTTGGGTTTCACGCGCCTGACGCGAGCATTTCTCCAGGCTCTGCAACCGGCTATGGCGCTGTGCGGGGTCGATGGGCAAATAGCCGTGAAAACAGAAACGCTGACCTTCCAGGCCCGAGGCCATCAAACCCAGCAGAATGGATGAGGGCCCCGTTAGAGGGCATACCGGAACGCCTTTTTGATGAGCCAGACGAACCAATGGTGCACCGGGGTCGGCCACGGCAGGACAACCGGCCTCTGACAACAGCCCCAGATCGTGCCCTTGCAACGCTGGCAACAGACGTTGCTCCAGTTCCGAGGCGGCCGTATGTTCATTCAATAGCGAAAAGTGAAGGTCCGCCAAGGGGCCCGGGTGTCCCATGATCTTCAGGATGCGCCGCGCTGTTTTGGCTTCCTCTACCACAAAGAACCGTAGTTGGCGGGCAATGTCCAGGGCCTCCGGCGTCATCTGAAGACAATCGGCAGTCTCCCAAAGCGGACTGGGTATCAAAAACAGTCGTCCTGGCGCGTGGGGTTGCGGGGAAGCCGTGCGAGGGTGTTGCGTCATGAAGAACAGCCGCTCACGGTAGGGGAATACCCTCCTGGGCCAGCAAGCGTGTAAGGGCGATGAGGGGGAGACCCACCAGCGCTGTCGGGTCGTGGCAGTCTACCGATTCCACGATGGTAATACCAAAAGCCTCGATTTTGGTGCTCCCGGCGCAGTCATAGGGGCGGTCGGTCTGCAGGTAGCGTTCAATCTGCTGGGAATCCAGCGTGCGATACCGCACCTGCACCAGAATACAGTCCTGTTGCAGGTTGCCTGTGCGGGCATTGAGTAAACACAGCGCCGTATGAAAGACCATGAGCTGGCCACTGGCGCGCTGCAGTTGGGCCACGGCACGGGCGTGAGTCCCGGGCTTGTCCATGATTTCATCCCCCAGCACCGCCACCTGGTCGCAACCAATGATGAGGTCATCGGGATGCCGCAGGGCCACTTTTTGGGCTTTTTGTCGTGCCAGCCGCAAACTGGTGGCACGGGGAGACTCGGCCGGCTGGGGCGTTTCGTCCACGTGCGGTGCATCAGTGACAAAGGGGATCCCTAATTGCTCGAGCAGGGCACGCCGGTAGGGGGAACTGGAGGCAAGGATCAACATGGGGGGTGATTTTCCAAGAACTGGAAGAAGTCGTCAATGGAGGACAGAGAGATTACGGGCGTTTCTTCCGGGTTGTGCGAAATCGCTTCAACACTTTGACATCTAAGGGGTTATGAAATAAAATGGTGGGCTTATGTTTGATGCTTCTCAACTTGTTGATCCCATGCGCCTGTGTCGATTGGGCGAAACCGTGGAAGGCGAATGTGTTCCAGCTGATTTGTCGGCGTTGCAGGACGCGCTGCACGATCTGGACGGGTTCATTCGTTATCGGGTTGAGGGCGGCCATTCCACCGCGCACAAGCCTCTGCTGAGTGTTCGGATTACCGGGCACGTGCAGCTGACCTGTCAGCGCTGTCTGGAAGGTTTTCGGTTTGACCTGGACCTGCAAACGCATCTGGAGCTGGTGCCCGACGAGAACGCGTTGCCCGCGCTGGAGGAGGAACAGGCCGGATGGGATGTGATTGTGTGCCCCGAGCGCCTGGCGGTAGCGGATTTGATTCAGGAAGAGATACTGTTGGCGCTTCCCGTGGCTCCCAGGCACGCGACCGGTGATTGTGGCGTATCAGAACCACGCGAAGCCGGAACGCCGGATCATCCTTTTGCGGTCTTGCGACAGTTGACTTGATTCTGGTGGCTTCCCATCAAGCGTGGCGTCCCACCAACAATTTTATGCGGTCTAACCGTTTTGGTTTTTCAGTGTAGCGATAAACCGGATCTTCGATCCGAATTCAAGGAGTAAGTAGCATGGCAGTCCAACAGAACAAAAAATCCCCTTCCAAACGTGGCATGCACCGGGCCCACGATTTTCTGTCCAATCCTCCATTGGCTACCGAGCCCACCACCGGAGAAGTCCACCTGCGTCACCATATCAGCCCGAATGGCTATTATCGTGGCAAGAAAGTGGTGCAGAGCAAGAACGACCTGTAATTCCACGCTTTCCCGCCCTCGTCCATTTTAGAGGTGAGCGTCACCATCACGATCGCCATCGATGCCATGGGTGGCGACCATGGACCTGCTGTCACAGTTCCTGCTGCCCTGGAGCTCCTCCAGAATGACCCTGTCACCAGGGTCATTCTGGTGGGCCAATCGTCGCTGCTGCGCGCCGAGCTCCAGCGGGCCTCCCGCTTTGACGCCTCCCGGGTAGAGATTCAGGAGGCGTCACAAGTCGTGGCCATGGATGAACCCCCAGCCCTGGCGCTGAAGAATAAAAAAGACTCTTCCATGCGTGTGGCCATCAATTTGGTGCACGAGGGGCGGGCGCAGTGTTGTGTCAGTGCAGGTAACACAGGCGCGCTCATGGCCACGGCGCGCTTCGTGCTCAAAATGATGCCCGGAATTGAACGCCCGGCCATCGCCACTACATTACCCACCATCCACGGTCATTGCCATGTGCTGGATTTGGGAGCCAATGTGGACTGCGAGCCCAGGCATCTGTGTCAGTTCGGTCTCATGGGATCGATTCTGGCTTCGGCCGTGGATGGCTTGGAGCAACCCACCGTGGGTCTGCTCAATATCGGCCATGAGGCCATCAAGGGCAATGAACTGATCAAGCAGGCAGCCGAGTTATTGCGCCAAGCGCCCATCAGATTTTATGGCAACGTGGAAGGCGACGATATTTACAAGGGCACCGTGAATGTTGTGGTGTGTGATGGTTTCGTCGGCAACGTCGTCCTCAAGACCTCCGAAGGATTGGCCTGGATGCTGGGGCAAATGATCAAGCGTGAATTCCAGAAAAACCTGTTGACCAAGCTTGCCGCCCTGGTGGCCATGCCCGTACTCAACAGCTTTCGCCGCCAAGTGGATCATCGTCAGTATAATGGTGCCAGTCTCTTGGGACTCAAAGGGGTTGTGGTGAAAAGCCATGGCGGAGCAGATGCCTATGCGTTTCGCCATGCGCTCGAGTATGCCGCCGCAGAGGTTCATAACAAGGTTCTGGAGCGGATTGGGGACACCGTGGCAAAATTGACCGCAACCCAACCAGGTGCGCCAGAGCCGTCCAAACAGAAACAGGAACATCTGCCTTCATGAGCTATTCCAAAATCATTGGCACGGGCAGTTATGCACCGGAACAGATCGTTACCAATCACGATCTGGAACATCGGGTCAACACCAACGACGCCTGGATTCAGTCCCGCACGGGTATTCGCCAACGACATGTGCGTGCGGAGCAGCAAAAAACCAGTGATCTCGCCCTGATTGCCGCACAGCAGGCCCTGCGCAGCGCCGGGATAGATGCCCTGCAACTGGATCTGATCCTGGTGGCCACCACCACCCCCGACATGATATTTCCGGGAACCGCCTGCATCTTGCAAGCCAAGCTGGGCATTGACAGCGGGGTCATGGCCTTCGATCTGCAGGCGGTGTGTACCGGCTTCGTCTATGCCTTGTCGGTGGCCGATCAGTTTATCCGCCAGGGAACCGTGCGCACTGCGTTGGTGGTAGGTGCCGAAACCTTTACCAACCTGCTCGACTGGACGGATCGCAACACCTGTGTGTTATTTGGGGACGGGGCTGGTGCGGTGGTGTTGCAGGCAGCCCCACAACCTGGACTGCATTCCACGCATTTGCACGCCAACGGGCGCTACGTGGATCTGCTCTCGGTTCCCGGTTTTGTCTGTGGCGGGCAAGTAACGGGTTCACCCATGGTGCAAATGGATGGCGCGGCCGTGTTCAAATTTGCCGTGAAGGTTCTCGATCAGGTTTGTCGTGAAGCCTTGACGGCCAATCATTGCCGGGTGGATGAGGTGGATTGGTTCATCCCGCACCAGGCTAATATTCGCATCATCGAAGCCACCGCGCACAAGCTCGGCTTGCCCATGGACCGGGTCATCGTCACCGTGGATGGCCATGGCAACACGTCTGCGGCTTCCATTCCGCTGGCACTGGATGTGGCCCTGCGCGATGGACGGATCCAACCGGGCCACAAGGTATTGCTGGCAGCCGTGGGTGGGGGATTTACCTGGGGCGCTGCGCTGCTCACGATGTAATACGTGTCTTCAACGTTCTTCAGTCAGGATAGGTTCAACCCATGAGTGTTGCGTTCGTGTTTCCGGGACAAGGTTCCCAGTCAGTGGGCATGATGCAGGCCTATGCCGATCTGCCGCTCATTCGATCCACCTTTGAAGAGGCTGCGGAGGTTTTGCACCAGGATCTCTGGGCCCTTGTCAGCGATGGTCCCGAGTCCGCACTGGCCCAAACGGTGAATACCCAACCGCTCATGCTCACTGCTGGTGTGGCGGTTTACCGCACGTGGATGCAGCAGGGAGGGGCCGAACCCGCCGCCGTTGCCGGACATAGCCTGGGGGAATATAGCGCCCTGGTTGCCGCCCGGGTATTGTCCTTTCCCGATGCCCTGCGGCTAACCCGGCTTCGGGCCCGAGCCATGCAGGAAGCCGTACCGGAAGGCGAGGGCGCCATGGCGGCCATTTTGGGTCTGGAAGACGATCAGGTGCGCGCGGCCTGTGAGGAATCTGCCAATACTTCCATCGTCGAGCCAGCCAATTTCAACGCACCGGGTCAGGTGGTGATTGCCGGTCACCGAGCCGCTGTAGAGCGTGCCATTCTGGTGGCCAAGTCCAAGGGTGCCAAACGTGCCGTCCTGCTGCCCATGAGTGTGCCCTCCCACTGTTCTCTCATGCATCCGGCAGCCATACAGTTGCGGGCTGCCCTGGAACAGATTACAGTGCAGACGCCTGCCATGCCGGTCGTCCACAATGCCACGGTATCCGTGGCCACGACCCCGCCAGCGATTCGTTCGGCTTTGGTACAGCAACTCCACCAACCGGTGCGCTGGGTGGAATGCGTGCAGGCCCTGGTTCACCAAGGCGTTGAAGCCATCATCGAATGCGGCCCAGGAAAGGTTTTGGCCCCCCTGACCAAACGGATCGACAGCAGCGTGCAGGGACTTACCCTGAACAGCGCCGACGCCATTCACAGCGCTCTGAGCGCAACGCAACAAGGAGCAGATCATGCTTGACGGACAAGTGGCTTTGGTAACGGGGGCCAGTCGCGGCATTGGCATGGCCATTGCACGGCAACTGGCTGCTGCTGGGGCGATTGTGGCAGGCACGGCCACACGCCCCGAAGGGGTAGCCGCCATCCAGCAGATGCTGGCTTCGGGTGCGGCAACCGGAGCCGGCTATGTGCTGGACGTGAAGGATGGGGCCGGGATCATAGCCACTGTAGAGGCCATCAAAAAGGATTGGGGTCCAGTCAGCATTCTGGTGAACAATGCCGGAATTACCCGCGACATGCTGGCCATCCGTTTGCGGGATGAAGACTGGGACGAGGTGCTCGACACCAATCTGAAAGCGGTGTTTCAATTATCCCGTGCCGTCATGCGCGATATGATGAAGGCCCGCGCCGGGCGCATCATCAACGTGGGTTCCGTCGTGGGTACGACCGGAAACGCCGGGCAAAGCAATTATGCAGCGGCCAAGGCCGGATTGGTCGGTTTGACCAAGTCTTTGGCACGGGAACTGGGCAGTCGTGGCATTACGGTGAATTGTGTGGCTCCGGGGTTTATCGAAACCGACATGACCCGGGCCTTGAGCGAAGTGCAACAGCAATCCTTGCGCAGCAACATTCCCCTGGGCCGTTTGGGGCAACCCGAAGATGTGGCTCATGCGGTGGCCTTTCTAGCCTCTGCTCAGGCCGGCTACATCACCGGAGCCACCCTGCACGTCAACGGCGGAATGGCCATGGATTGAGATTTAATGAACGAGACGGCAGGTTCTGTTACACTACGCCTGTTTTTTTGCCACATATCTTCCTCAGAAGGACCATAACACATGTCAAACATCGAGCAACGCGTCAAAAAAATCGTATCCGAACAACTGGGTGTGAAAGAAGAAGAAATTCAAAACACCTCCTCCTTTGTGGATGATCTGGGCGCTGATTCGCTCGACACCGTCGAACTGGTCATGGCTTTGGAAGAAGAATTCGAATGTGAAATTCCCGATGAGGAAGCCGAAAAAATCACCACCGTTCAGCAGGCCATTGACTATGTCAATAGCCATTTGAAAGCCTGAGGGATGGCATCTTGATCATCAGAATGGCACAGGCCTAGCGGCATCATCGTCTCGGGGAGTTGTGCAGCGCATGTCACGACGTCGTGTAGTGGTTACGGGTTTGGGGATCGTATCTCCAGTGGGAAATACGGTTGCCGAGGCTTGGTCTGCCCTGAGTGCAGGGGTCTCCGGGATTGGGCCAATCACCCGGTTTGACGCCTCTGGCATGCCTTGCCGCATTGCCGGAGAGGTCAAAGACTTCGATCCCGCCCAATTCCTGGGAATCAAGGAAGTCCGACGGGTGGACCGCTTCATCCATTTTGGACTGGTGGCCGCCATGGAGGCCCTCAAGGATGCGGGGATCGAGCCACATCCGGCCAATGCCGAGTCGGTGGGGGTGTGTATCGGGTCGGGCATCGGCGGCTTGCCCATGATTACCGACACCTGCCTCGCCTATCAGGATGGCGGCGTGCGTAAAATCTCGCCGTTTTTTATCCCTGGCAGCATTATCAACATGATTTCGGGCAATCTTTCCATTCAGTATGGTTTCAAGGGGCCCAACCTGTCCATCGTGACGGCCTGTACGACAGGTAATCACAGTATTGGTGAAGCTTCCCGCCTGATCGAATACGGTGATGCCGATGTCATGGTGGCAGGAGGTGCAGAAGCCGCAATCAACGAACTGGGGATTGGCGGATTTTGCGCGGCGCGTGCCTTGAGTACCCGCAATGACCAACCTGCTGCGGCCAGTCGGCCCTGGGATCAGGAACGGGATGGATTCGTCATGGGTGAAGGCGCCGGTGTACTGGTACTGGAAGAACTGGAATCGGCTCGTGCCCGCGGCGCTCGAATCTATTGTGAATTGACCGGCTATGGCATGAGTGCGGACGCTCATCACATCACGGCCCCACCGGAGGATGGCGATGGGGCTCGGCGCAGTATGCTCAATGCACTCAAAAATGCGCGCCTAAACCCAGAACAGGTAGACTATATCAATGCCCATGGCACTTCCACACCCCTGGGTGATCTGGGCGAAACCATTGCGCTCAAACGCACCTTTGGCCCCCACGCCAAGGCGCTGGCAGTTAGTTCCACCAAGTCCATGACGGGCCACCTGCTGGGTGCTGCGGGTGGCATCGAGGCGGTTTTTGCGGTGCTGGCCATCCATCACCAGGTGGCACCGCCCACCATCAACCTGGATCACCCCAGCCCGGAATGCGATCTGGATTACGTCCCGCATACGGCGCGCAGTATGCCCATCGACGTGGTACTGTCCAATTCTTTTGGCTTTGGCGGTACCAACGGCTCTCTGATTTTTCAACGCCTGCGTTGATCTCCTTCGGTGTTGCGTCGTTTCTGGACCAGCGCACTGACAGGCCTCTTGTTATGGGGGGTGTGGTTTGCTCTGATTCCCCAGCCTTTACCGCAAGTCCCCTTTGAATTCGATTTGAAATCCGGTTCTACCTTGCGTCAGGTAGCACATTCATTACAGGCCCAACATGTCTTATGGGAGACTTGGAGCTTTATCGCAATGGGGCGCATCCTGGGACGTCAAACCCATATCAAGGCGGGCAGTTACGCCTGGACGCAGCCGATGAGTGCCTTGCAGTTACTCAACCGTCTCACGGCAGGAGACACCCAGCAAAATGAAGCACGCCTGATTGAAGGCATGAGTTTTACTCAAGTGCGTGCCTTGCTGGAATCCAATCCCCAATTGCATACCAGCAGTCCACCGCAAAACGATCGGGACATTCTCCAGCAACTGGGTTTGCCCTATGCGGGGCCGGAAGGATTGTTTTTTCCCGATACGTATTTTTTCAATCCCGGTGACAGCGAACTGGATGTACTCAGGCGGGCCGCCCGAGCCATGCAAGTGCGCCTGGACCAAGCCTGGGCACAGCGCGCTGCAGATCTGCCCTACCAAACCCCCTACCAGGCCCTGATCATGGCCTCCATCATCGAAAAAGAATCGGCCCGCGCCGAAGAGCGTCCCCTGATCGCGGGCGTTTTCATCAACCGCCTGCGACTGGGCATGCGCTTGCAAACCGACCCCACCGTCATTTATGGACTGGGGTCGCGCTATCAGGGCAACCTTCACAAGAAGGACCTGCTCTTCGATACACCGTACAACACCTATACCCGTCCAGGTTTGCCACCCACACCCATTGCCATGCCAGGTCAGGCTGCGATCGATGCCGCATTACATCCGGCCCCTACCAAGGCATTGTACTTTGTTGCCAAGGGGGATGGTTCGCACCAGTTTTCCGACACCCTGGCGCAGCACAATCAAGCGGTTCAAAAATATCAGTTGCACCACGCGCAGTTGAATCCTGCGCTCCACCAGGAACCATCCGAGGTATCGCATCCATGAATCCCATGCGCGGCCGATTCATCACTCTCGAAGGAATTGACGGTGCCGGAAAAAGCACTCATATGCCGTCTTTGGTTCAGTGGGTAACCCAGCGCGGTCATCAGGTCTTGCAAACGCGCGAACCTGGGGGAACCGAACTGGGCGAAGCGTTGCGTCAACTGCTGCTGCATCAGGACATGCAGGTGGACACCGAAACGCTGCTCCTCTTCGCAGCGCGTGCCGAACTGGTGCAAGCGGTGATTCGACCGGCGCTGGAGCGGGGGCAGTGGGTGGTCAGCGATCGTTTTACCGATGCCAGTTTTGCCTATCAGCAGGGCGGACGGGGGGTAGCCCGTGCGCATCTGGAGTTTTTGGAAAACTGGGTCGTGGAAGGCTTGCAACCCGATCTCACGTTTTTATTCGACCTGGACCCGGTCACAGCCCAGCAACGCGTGCAACGTGCCAGTGCCAAACCAGACCGTTTTGAACAGCAGGGAGGTACTTTTTTTGAACGGGTGCGTGCCGCTTATCTGGAACGGGCCACCCGCCATGCCTCACGCTTCTGTGTCTTGCCTGCAGCACAACCGGCGACCCACTTGTGGAGCCTGATAGAACAACAACTGAGTAGGCGCTTTCCATGATCTATCCCTGGTTGCAACAGGCCTTCGAGCGCTTTCAACAAGGTCCACCGCCTCAGGCACTGTTAGTTTCCGGACCCAGGGGCATAGGCATTTCCGTCTTTGCACAGCAGCTGGTGCAGGGGTTGTTTTGCGAGCATCCCACGACGAACAGATCTGGTTGTGGGTCGTGCTCTCCTTGTCACTGGATCATGGCCGGGTCGCATCCGGATTTTCGTTTGCTGGAGCCTGAATCCGCCGGGGCCCCCGGAGCGGAAACCCCGCGCTCCGGGGTTGTCGAGGAAAACCGCTCCGCGTCGGGTAGCGTCTGGATTACGGTGGATGCCGTTCGCTCCTTGAACGACTTTCTGGTATTGAGCACCCACCGCACAGGGTATCGTGTGGTTCTGATAGACCCGGCCGACGCGCTCAATCCCAGCGCAGCCAATGCCTTGCTCAAGGTCCTGGAAGAGCCGCGCCAGGGAACCCTCTTCATACTGGTGAGCGAACGCGCAACCCGGATTCCCGCTACGATACGAAGCCGCTGTCAACACTGGAAACTGGGCCTGCCGAGCCCCCGCTTGGCGCTGGCGTGGCTGGAATCCCAAGCGATCTCCAACGCCGAACACTGGCTTGCCCTGGCTGGGCAAGCACCACTGGAAGCGCAGCGTTTGGCGCTGCAGGATCAGGGGGAGCGCAGGGCCTGGCTGGAGGCGTTTACAGGGGGCCAACTGACACTGATTCAACTCTCCGAGCAAACCGCCAAGTTACCACTACCCGAGTGGCTGAACTGGTTGCAACGCTGGGTCTTTGATTTGATCGAATTCAAATCCTGGGGTCAGGTTCGCTACCATCTGGCCTTTTCGGCCCAAGTGGCCCGCATGAGTGAACGATTTTCCCTGCAGGAGCTGCTGGCCTGGGAAATATCCTTGCGCGAGGGACGGCGCCTGATGCAGCATCCGCTCAACCCACGCTTGCTGGCCGAACAGTTGTTACTGCCGTGCTACCTGTCCCGCTGAGCAGATCCGGTTACAGTAAATTGCTTCGCAAGGCGCGCTGATCATGCAATAATCAGAATTTCTGGTTTGCCTTTGCCATGTTTGTCGACTCCCACTGCCATCTGGATTTTCCCGAACTTCGTACCCGCTTGCCCCAAATCCAAAGCGCCATGGTGGAGAATCAAGTCACTCATGCATTGTGCATTGCCGTGCAGCCCGACACTCTCAACGACGTATTGCAGGTCTCCCAATGTCATCCTCACTGGTACGCCACCGTGGGGGTCCACCCGGATTACGAATTACCCCGGGAACCCACCCAGGAAGAGCTATACACCTGGGCTCAGGAACCAAAAGTTGTAGGGATTGGCGAAACCGGCCTGGATTATTTCCGTTTGCTGGAACGCCCCCAGTGGCAGCGAGAGCGTTTTCGCACCCATATCCGTGCGGCCCGGGCAACGGGTAAACCACTGATCATCCATACCCGATCGGCTGCCGCAGATACCTTGCGCATCATGCAGGAAGAAGGCGCTGCCGCAGTGGGTGGGGTCATGCATTGCTTTACCGAATCCCTGGAAGTGGCAGAAGCGGCCATGGCCATGGGATTCCTGATTTCCTTTTCGGGCATTGTTACCTTCAAAAATGCCCAGGCCCTCAAAGCGCTGGCTCGTACCATTCCTCTGGAACGCATGCTGATCGAAACCGACTCCCCCTATCTGGCCCCCACACCCTACCGGGGTAAAACCAATGAGCCCTCCTTCGTGCGTCATGTGGCCCGGGAAATCGCTGTGCTGCGGGGCATTTCTGAAGAACAGGTAGGTTTGCGCACCAGTCAGAATTTCTTCGAATTATTTCGGGTGGCGGCTTGATATACTTCAGTTTCAGTCCAAACGATCGAACGTGCATCCGGTTTCTGAGCCGTGCAAGCGCATCGATGACTGGACAGATGGCCTGCGCCTCTTAACATTATCTTGAATGGGAGACTTAACATGAATTCAACCCTGGACCGACGTGAATTCATCAAGCGTGTGCTGCTGACCAGTGGCGGGTTTGCCCTGCAATGGACTGCCCCGCACGAGGCCCAGGCCGAATCCCCGCACACCTTCTCACCCAACCCCTGGGTACGTGTGGAGGCCAACGGCCACGTGACCATCCTGGTGGATAAATCCGAGATGGGGCAGGGGGTGATGACCGCCTTACCCATGATCCTGGCCGAGGAAATGGACCTGGACTGGTCCATGATCCATGTGGAGTTTGCTCCGGCTGCCCCGGAATATGCCCATCCCTGGTTTCATACCCAGGCAACCGGGGGTTCCACCTCGGTACGCGCCATGTGGCAACCCTTGCGTCAGGCAGGCGCCACCGCCCGCGAATTGTTACGGGCCGCAGCGGCCCAGCAATGGAATCTCCCGCCAGAACAGATCAAGATCAGTCAGGGCGTGCTGCAAGCTGGTGTACATCGGGCCACCTTTGCCGATATGGTCCCTCACACCGCACAACTGCCTGTGCCGCGTTCGGTCACGCTCAAGTCCCCCGACAGTTTTCACCTGATTGGCAAACCTGCGCATCGCCTGGATAGTCTGCCCAAATCCACGGGCATTGCCGCTTTTGGTCTGGACAAGCGCCTTCCCGGGTTGCTGACCGCCGTGGTGGCGCGCCCGGCGGTGTTGGGTTCAAGCCTGCTACATTACGATGCCAGTGCGGCACTCAAACAACCGGGGGTCCGTTTCGTATTGCCAGTGCAATCCCCCACGGGTCAAGGATTGGCCGTATTGGCAGATACCACTTGGCACGCCATGAAGGCCCGTGATCTGTTGCACATCCAATGGGATGAAAGCGCGCATAAAACCCGTTCCACGGCTTCCTTGCGCCAGGAGATGGCGCTCCTGCTGGATACTGGAGAAAGCGCCAAAATGGCCTTGCAACGTACCAGCGCTGCAGCAATTCCCGAGTCTTCGGGGGTAACGACACTGCAGGCCCGTTATGAAGCGCCCTATCTGGCCCATGCGCCCATGGAGCCCATGAACTGCACCGCCTGGGTTCAGCCCGACCGCGTGGATTTATGGGTTGGAACGCAAGCCCAAGGCCCCAATCAGCAACTGGCAGCCCAATTGACGGGGTTAACGCCGCAACAGGTGAATGTCCATACCCAGTTTTTGGGTGGGGGATTTGGGCGTCGATTCGCACCTGATTTTGTCACCGAAGCGGTGAGCCTGTCACGCGATGCCGGGGCTCCGGTCAAAGTGGTTTATACCCGTGAAGACGACATGCAGGCGCAATACTATCGCCCCATGGCGCTGTGTCAGATGGAAGCCAAACTAGATACCAAAGGCCAGATCCTGCACTATGCCATTCACACGGCCTGCGATTCCATTGCTCTGGGCACTGGATTCGAATCCGCCATCATCGACAAGGGCATTGACAGGACATCGGTAGAAGGGCTGGCAGATATTCCCTATCACTTGCCAGACTTTCAAGTGCGCTGGACGCCCTTTGCACCAGGCGTGCGCGTGTGGTTCTGGCGCTCGGTGGGGCATACACAAAACAGTTTTTTTTCTGAGTCCTTCATGGACGAAATGGCCCATGCAGCCGGGGCTGATCCCTTCGAATATCGGCGAGCCCTGCTGACACAAGCCCCACGCACCAAAGCCGTTCTGGAACGGGTCGCTCAGGAATCCGGGTGGGGGCAACCTCTACCAGCAGGGCGGGCACGGGGCATTGCCCTGGTGGAATCCTTTGGCAGCATCGTGGCTGAAGTGGCTGAGGTTTCCCTGGAGCAAGGACAACCCCGCGTGCATCGGGTCACTATCGCGGCAGATATCGGCACCGTGGTCAACCCGGACATTGCCGCGGCACAAATGGAAGGTGCCATGATTTATGGTCTGGGTGCGGCGTTGTACGGTGAAATCACCTTTACCGATGGAAAAATCGATCAATCCAACTTCCACGATTATCCGCTACTGCGTTTGACGGCCATGCCGCAGGTGTCTGTACACTTCGTGCCTTCCTCCGAACCCCCGGGCGGAGTAGGGGAACCCGGCACCCCGCCTATTGCCCCGGCGGTATGCAATGCCTTGTTCAGCCTAACAGGAAAGCGGATACGTTCCCTCCCATTGGCGCGGCAAAGTCTGTAATCATCATGCGTAAATCTTTGCTGGATATCAGCGCCATGCACGCCCGTGGTGAAAAAATTGCCATGTTGACCTGCTACGACTCCAGTTTTGCGCGGGTGTTGGAGCAAGCCGGGGTGGACATGCTACTCATTGGTGATTCGCTGGGCATGGTCGTTCAAGGTCACGACTCCCCCATCCCGGTGAGCATCGGGGACATCGCCTATCACACGGCCTGCGTGGCCCGAGGTTCGCAATCTGTATTCATTTTGGCGGATATGCCTTTCGGCAGTTCCCAGGTTACGCCCCAGGAAACCTTTCGCAATGCGGCAGAATTGATGCGCGCCGGGGCCCAGATGGTAAAAATCGAAGGGGGCCGTGAAATGGCTGCTACCGTGGAATTCCTCGTCAGTCGGGGCATTCCGGTCTGCTCCCACGTGGGGCTGACCCCTCAGTCCGTCCATCAGATGGGGGGTTTTAAGGTACAAGGGCGGGATAGTGCTGCCGCCGAACGAATCATCGAGGATGCCAAAACGCTGGAAGCAAGCGGCGCCAGCATCCTGCTCATGGAGGCCATCCCGCGCGCGCTGGCGGATCGATTATGCGACGCCGTCAAACTCCCCACCATCGGAATTGGCGCGAGTGCCCGGTGCAGCGGTCAAGTGTTGGTGATTTATGACATGCTGGGTCTGGGAGCGTACATTCCGCCCCGTTTTGTACGCCCCTTCATTCAAGAGACAGGATCCATCGAGGCGGCCGTAAAACTGTATGTAGCCGAAGTCAAATCGGGACGCTTTCCAGGGCCAGAGCATTGTTACGGCTTCTGATATTCAGCCCCGCCCGTCAACGGCTGGTCCATTGGTGCACCCTGGGCCAGCCTATCGGCTTGCGGCAGCATCTCGTGCGCTTTTTTCTGTTACTGCGTGGGCTGGGCTTCTGCCTGATGGGTCTTGGCCCCTATGGACTGGCCTACGGTCAACCTTTAACGCTCTCCGAGGCCCCACACGCCCTGCCCCAACCCGCTCAGGCCGCCTTGGCCAAAAACGCTTTCAGTCTGACTCTCAATCAGGCCAAGGCCTATGCCGTTGCCCATCAAACCACGGTATTGTTGGCCCTGGAACAATTGAACGAAAGCGCGGATCGGGCCCGGGAAGTGCGTGCCGGACTGTTACCCAGCATGGAATTCAAAACCTACCAGATTCGTCAAACCGAAAACTTGAAAGCCATTGGTATCAGCTTGCCCGGATTACCGGTGGTCATCGGACCCTTCGACACCTTCGATGCCCGCGTACGGTTGACGCAGCGCGTGTTCGATCTTACTCAGATCTACTCTGTCCAGGCGGCCAATGATGCCGTAGAAGCAACCCGCTGGCGTACCCTTGCCACCGAACAACAAGTGGCGGGCGCTGCGGCTTTGGCCTATGTAGAACTGCTGCGCAGCCGTGCCAGTGTCGTTGCGGCCCAAGCCAACCAGACCTTGGCGCAGCGCCTGTTACAACTGGCCCGAGACCAGCAGGGCGCAGGTTTATCCACCGGGGTGGATGTGGTCCGCGCCGAAAATGCGCTAGCCCGCAATGCCCTGTATCTGCGCCAGGCCAGGCAGTTGGAAAGTTCGGCCGATACCCGATTGCACCGTGCACTGGGGATTGAGATGCAAACGACCCTGTTGTTGACAGATTCGTTGGAAGTGGCTGCGGGTGAAGTCGCCTCAACCCCACCCGAAGCCCAGAGCATCGAGCAAGCTCTGGAATCCCGACCCGAATTGCAAGCGCTGCAACAAGTGGTGAGTCAACGTCGGCAGGAGCGACGCGCCGCACTGGCAGAAAACGTTCCGGCCTTCAGCCTGTCCGGAGACTTGGGATCCAGCGGAGTCAATCCCACCCACTACGACTACCGAACCTATAGCTATGGCATTCAGATGACGCTGCCCCTGGCCCAGGGCGGAGCCATGAATGCCCGTGAGGATGCGGCCCATAGCCGCGAACGGCAGGCCGAACTCGCCTTGCAGGATACCCGCCAGCAGGTGGAAGAAGACGTGCGTCTGGCGCTTATTTCGGTGCAAACCAGCCAGGAGCAGATGCAGACGGCTCAAACCGGCCTCACGCTGGCCTTGCGTTTGGAAGAACAGGCCCAGGATCGTTTCTCCAGCGGGGTAGCAGACAATCTGGAGTTGGTGGACGCGCAGACGAATCTCGCCAGCGCACGCAGCACCTGGATCGACGCCGAAGCGGCTTGGCGCATGGCGCGCATCAACCTGGATCTGGCCCTGGGCCGGCTGGACTATGCAACCCCCTAACGGATAGCGAGTAAACCCCATGAGCGAATCAAGCACGCCAGCGACTGTGGCTACGGCACCACCCCATGCGGATCCGGATATGGCAAAGCGCCGCAAAACCCGTTTGCAACGCTTGGGAATGCTGGCCGTGTTACTCATTGTAGTGGCGATTTTTCTGTTCTGGTTTTTGACCCGCAATGAGGAATCCACCGACGATGCCTTCATCGAATCCAACGTGGTACAAATCAGCCCCCATGTGGGCGGATACGTGGCAAAAGTATTGGTGAACGACAATCAGTGGGTCAAACAGGGCGAGGTATTGGCAGAGATCGATGCCCGTGACTATGCCTTGCGGGTTGCCCAGGCGCAAGCCGTTCTGGAAGCAGCCAGACACCGCCACGGCGCCGAGCAGCAAGATCTTTCCGTCACCACCACGGTCACCGAAACCGGCCTGGATCAGGCCCGCAGCGCCCTGGATGCCGCCCGTTCCACCGCGGCTCAGGCCGAAGCCCAGGATCGGGCGGCAGAGGCGCAAGCACAATTGACCCAGCAGGATGTGCTGCGCTATCAAACCCTGTTCAAAAAGGATGAAATTTCACGGCAAAGACTGGATCAGGTTCTCGCCGCCGACAAGACGGCTCAGGCTCAGGCTCAGGCGGCACAACGTGCGGTCAGCGCAGCCCAGGCTCTGGTTGAGCAAGCCCAGGCACGCGTTGCCGAAGCCCGCTCCGGGCCACGGCAGGTGGCGCTCAAACAGGCGCAAGTGGCTGGCGGAGCAGCGTCGGTACAGGAGGCTCAGGCTGCTTTGGATCAAGCGCTGCTGGAATTGTCCTATACCCATCTGGTTGCACCGGTGGCCGGGCGTGTGGCACGTAAATCCCTATTCCAGGGGCAGTTGATTCAACCAGGCCCGCCGGTCATGGCCATCGTGTATGGCGCTCCCTGGGTGGTGGCCAATTTCAAGGAAACGCAACTGGCTCGCATGCGTCCCGGTCAAGCGGTCAAGGTTAAAGTGGATGCTTTTCCCGGGCGCATCTGGCATGCCCACGTGGACAGCATTCAACCGGGCACGGGTGCGCGTTTCAGTCTGCTGCCCCCAGAAAACGCCAGTGGCAACTATGTCAAGGTGGTGCAACGCGTTCCCGTCAAGATCCTGTTTGATGAACCCCCACAAGATCTGCTCGCGCTGGTTCCCGGCATGTCCGTAGAACCCCAGGTGCAACTGCAATGAGTCTTGGGCCACAGCCCCCTGCCGCCACCTTTGCGCCCCCCCATAACGCGCGGGGCGAACCACTCAATCCCTGGATGGTGGCGGTAACAGTGGCTTTGACAACCTTCATGGAAGTGCTGGATATTTCCATTGCCAATGTGGCCTTGCGCCATATTGCCGGCGATCTGGGCGCAGGCGAGGATGAAGCCACCTGGGTATTGACCTCTTACATGGTTGCCAACGCCATCGTGTTGCCCATCAGCGGCTGGATGTCCAGCTTGCTTGGAAGACGCCGCTTTTACATGCTGTGCGTCACGCTGTTTACGGCCAGTTCCCTGCTGTGTGGACTGGCACCCAACCTGTTCATGTTGATCGTATTTCGTACCCTGCAGGGGATGGGGGGCGGCGGATTGCAGCCCAGTTCCCAGGCCATTTTGTCCGATACTTTCCCGCCCGCCCAGCGCGGCATGGCCTTTGCGGTGTATGGTTTGACTACGGTGCTGGCTCCCGCCATCGGTCCTACGGTGGGTGGGTGGATCACGGACAGCTTCAACTGGCGCTGGATTTTTCTCATCAATGTTCCCGTTGGTTTCGTTTCCTTGTATTTTACTTCGCGCCTGGTATTCGATCCTCCCCAGTTTACCGCCCAACGTCTAGCGCAGAAAGCCCGGGGATTCAAGGTGGATTACCTGGGGTTTGTTCTGCTGACATTAGGCTTTGGTGCACTCCAGATTTTTTTGGACAAAGGGCAGCAGGAGGACTGGTTTGATTCTCATTTCATTGTGACGCTGGCCGCCATCTCCTCTACGGCTTTGCTGCTGCTTCCCTGGTGGGAGTTGCGGCAGAAAGACCCCATGGTGGATATCCGCCTGTTGCGCGACAAAAATTTTCTGTTCAGCAACATTCTCATGTTTCTACTGGGCTTTGTGCTATTTGGCAGTACGGTGTTGTTGCCCCTGCTGGTGCAAACCCTCATGGGTTACTCGGCCATGGATGCGGGCATGCTGCTTTCCCCCGGCGGAATTGCCGTCCTGTGCTTCATGCCCTTCATTGGCATGTTGGTCAATCGGGTGGATGTCCGTCACATGATTACTTTCGGGGTGCTGACCAATGCCCTGGCCCTGTTTTTGTTGTCCCGTACCGACCTGCAAGCGGATTATGCCTCCTTGGCCACTTTGCGTGTCATTCAGGGGGTGGGCCTGGGGTTCTTGTTCGTTCCGCTCAATACCATTGCCTTTGCCAACATTCCCATGGCCAAAAGTAGTAATGCCTCGGCCATCATCAATTTATCCCGAAATCTGGGGGGCAGTTTTGGTATTTCGCTCATGCAAACCTGGTTGACTCAGGGAACCCAACGCCATCAGGTGGATCTGGTGGCGCATGTGACGGCCTTTTCCAGTCGCACCCAAGACACGCTCAACACCTTGGCTCAGTCCCTCATGGCCCAGGGAGTGACGACCGGAGAAGCCCTCACCAAGGCCCAAGCCGTGCTCATGCAGTCCCTTCAGCAACAGGCAGCCTCCCTGGCCTTTCTGGATAATTTCCGCTTGCTGGCTTTTTTATTCCTGGCCTTCATCCCGCTGGTGTATGTCATGAAAAAACCAGCCCGGCATAGATAGGCAACCGGCGTGACGCTCAACGAATTGCGTTTCGTGGTGGCAGTGGCGCATCTGCGTCATTTCAGAAAGGCCGCCGAACACTGTTTCGTCACTCAACCCGCCTTGTCCAATGCCATCCAGAAACTGGAGGAAGAGTTGGGGGTGCGTTTATTCGAGCGCTCACGCACCGAGGTGGTTCCCACTCCAATCGGGCAGCAATTGATTGCACAGGCCGCGCTGATTCTGGAACAGGCCGAAGCGTTGAAGCGTATGGCGCGGGAAGGGGCGGACCCCCTGGCGGGAACCCTCAAGCTGGGAGTCATCCATACCGTGGGCCCCTATCTGTTGCCCGATCTGGTGACTCAATTGCATCCCATCGCGCCTAACATGCCGCTGCTGGTGGAGGAATCCACAACCGCTCAGTTAGAAGAACATCTCAAACAGGGGGAGGTGGACGTGGCCTTGGTGGCCTTACCTTTCGAAGTGGCCGGGATCCAAACCCGTGGCCTGTACCAGGAAGCCTTCGAGGTTGTCGTGCCCCAGGGGCATCCCTGGAGTCAGCGCAGCTGTGTGACCTCGCAGGAGTTGGCCCAGGAAACGGTCTTGCTCTTGCCTTCCGTGCATTGCTTCAGTACCCAGGTGGTAGAGTCCTGCCCGGAGTTGGGCGGTAAACAAGCCCTGATCCAGCAAGGGAACAGTCTGGAAACCTTGCGTAACATGGTGGCCTCGGGCATGGGGATCACCGTGTTGCCCGCCAGTGCCAACAGTGAGAAGTATCGCAGTCCGCTGCTGCACACGATTGCCTTCACGCCACCCGTTCCGCACCGTCGCATCGGTATGGCCTGGCGCAAAAGTTATACCCGGCTGGCAGCACTGGAAGCGCTCACCCAGGCACTTGGTGCGGTCAGGCTGCGCGGGGTAACCATGCTTTCCAACCCAGAGGCCCCAGCCCAGGAATGAGATCCTTTAATCGCGCCACAGGGAGAACGGCATGACACTTCACGAACTTACCAGAGTGCTGGGAGGGACGCTCTGTATTCTGTTGGCCACAAACGCCTGGGCCCTGGAGGTGGGGCAAGCCGCTCCGGCCTATCAGGCCCGATTACCGAACGGGCACATGCTGTCCTCTGACCAGGAACGGGGCAACGTGGTACTGCTTCATTTCTGGGCCACCTGGTGCATTCCCTGTCGAACTGAAATGCCCGCCATGGAACGTTATTATCAAAAACACCGCCGTCAGGGACTGGAAATTTTGATGGTTTCCATGGACGGGGAGGAAGACCTGCCCAAGATGCAACAGATGGCGGCGAAATATAGTTACCCTGTAGCCTGGTACCAGAACTCCGACTTCCAATCCTTTGGGCGGATCTGGCGGATTCCTCTTACCTTTGTCATTGACCGCCATGGGGTATTGCGTCAGGATAGCTGGGATGGAGGCGACGACGGCCTGGACGAGGCCGCGCTGGAGCGTGTCGTGACCCCACTGCTGGTCCAGCCCTGATATTCTGCCCGAAGCACTGCTCTCAGGCTTACACACCTATTCTATCGGAGGTCATCCATGTCGTTTCATCCCTTTCAGTATCTGTTTGCGCTCCTGCTGGCATCGATTACCATGACGGTTGTGGCTGCCCCGGATCGCCCAAGCCCTTTCGAATTTTCTGATGCCTACGTGCGAGCCAGCGTGCCGGGTCAGACCGTGGGAGCCGCTTATATCAGCATCCATAACCACGGTTCAACCGATGATATCTTGATTGGTGCCCACAGTCCTGTGGCTGCATCCGTCGACCTGCATTCCAGCCACATGCAGCAGGGAATGGCCCATATGCAGCGGGAAGCGCGCCTTCTGGTGCCGGCCGGTGGTCAACTGGACATGAAACCCGGTGGCATCCATCTCATGTTGCAGGACCTAAAACATCCTTTGAAGGAGGGCGACCGGGTACCCGTGCAGTTGGTCTTTGAAAAAGCCGGGACACTCACCCTCTCGCTTCCCGTGCGCAGTGTACTGTCTGCGTCGGGGCCGGGGGGCATGCCCCCCGGCATGTCCATGGACGGGCCCATGAATAGCCCCATGCAGGGATCACAGGCTCACTGAAAGGTCTCTTTGGGCTGCCGGGATTGGGGCGGCGGGCAACGCCTGAGTACGCAACTGGCTGGCAGCATCCCGCAGGGCTGTGCGCAGCCCTTCCTCCACCACCGGATGATAAAACGGCAGCTCGAGTATTTGGGGGATCGTCAGTTGCAGTTGATGCGCCCACGCCAACAAATGCGCCAAATGTTCGGCTTCCGGGCCGATCATTTCCGCACCCAATAATCGACCATCCTCCCGTGCGGCATACACGTGCAGCAAACCACGATGGCGCAGCATCACCCGACTGCGCCCTTGGTCGGCAAAGGACACCTGGCCGGTGACCATGGACGCATGGGGGCAGTGTTGCCAGGTTGTCCCCACGGTGGCCATTTGCGGGTCGGAAAACACAATGGCCAGGGGGGAGCGACGCAAACCCTGCTTGATCAAAGGATAGCTTGCGGCATTTTCTCCGGCGATGCGTCCTTCATCGGCCGCCTCGTGCAGCAAGGGCAGATCCTGATTGGCATCTCCCGCAATGAAGAGGGGATGCGAACCGCATTGCAAGGTGCTGCGATCGAATTTGGGTACACCCCGAGAATCCAAGGCTAGCCCCAGCGTTTCAAGACCCAGTGAATCCAGGTTGGGACGCCGGCCAGTGGCCGCCACGATCCATTCCACGACGATGGATTCCGGGGGGCTCCCGCAGGAATGGGGATCCTCTGGAAGAGACGGTCGTTGCCATTCGATACGCACACCCTGATTGTGCCGGGACAGACGCAGGGCCTTTGGGTCATGGATGAGCGGTAGTTCTGCAGCCAAACAAGCCTGGGCTTCGGCTTGCAACAGCGGGTCGGTCAAGGGACCGACCCGGCCTCCGCGCCCAAACAGGTGCACTTTCACCCCCAGGCGCTGCAGCGCTTGTCCCAGTTCCAGGCCAATGACGCCAGTGCCAAACACCGCAACCGAACGCGGCAGATCGGTCCAGGCAAAGATGTCATCATTGATCACTACCCGATCCCGAAAGGGGTGAAGAAAATCAGGAATCTGCGCACTCGAACCGGTGGCAATGACGGCGGTTTGAAAATCCACCCGGCTGTGGTCATCCACCACCAATTGTCCCGGTGCCGTGAAGCGGGCGTAACCCGTCAATCGATTGGCGCTTGGGATGCGCTCGACTCCTTCCAGCACGAAACCCACGAAGCGATCACGCTCCCGCTGGACCCGGGCCATCACGGCGGCCCCATCCACCTGCAAACGCCCCTCCAGGCGCAAACCAAAGGGGCCCCACCGGGTTACCCCATGAGCGGCCTCGGCCGCTGCAATAAGTAGTTTGCTGGGCATGCAACCCACGCGCGCGCAAGTCGTGCCATGCACTCCCCCTTCGATGAGCAGCACGGATTGGCCGCTGGCCTCTATGGCACGATAGGCCGCCAGGCCGGCGGTGCCGGCTCCGATGACCACCTGTTGCACCTGTAAATGACGCATGTGCGGTTCTCCTGAACAATCGGTCGATGGCGCGGGTTCAGACTGCGCCGAGCACTGCAGTGGCCTCACGGTCTTCGAGCCAGCGTTCCAGCTCGTCGGCTCCACCGATGAGCGTGCCATTGATGAACACTTGAGGAACCGTGCCCCGTCCAGTAATGGCACCTACAACCCGACTCCGTTGCTGGTGCACCAGGGGGATCTCGGTATAGGCAAAGCCGTGGGCACTGAGCAAGGACTTGGCGCGCGCGCAATGGGGACAGCCGTCGCGGGTCAGCACTGCCACCTGGTCGGGCTTGGCCGCCTGCGGGTTGATATAGGCCAGCATCGTATCCGCGTCGGACACCTCAAACGGATCGCCCGCTACTTCGGGTTCGATGAATTGCTTGACCACTATGCCATTCTTGACCAACATGGAGTAACGCCAGGAGCGCTTGCCAAAACCCAGATCCGATTTATCCACCAGCATGTTCATGCCCTCTGTGAACGTGCCATTACCGTCGGGAATGAGGCGGATTTGATCGGCCTCCTGATCTTTGGCCCATTCGTTCATGACGAATGGATCATTGACCGAGATGCAGAGGATTTGATCAACCCCGTTGGCGATAAAGGCTGGGGCCAGCTCGTTGTAACGCGGCAGGTGGGTGGAAGAGCAGGTGGGGGTAAAGGCCCCGGGCAATGAAAAAACTACGACGGTCTTGTTCTTGAACAAATCGTCGGTACTGAGGGTAGCCCAGTCGTTTTCTTCCCGGATGCGAAAGGTTACTTGAGGAACGGGTTTACCTTCGTGATTCTTCAGCATGACAATCTCCTTGAGTGAATGATCGATCCCATGCAGCGATCGGGTAAGATCACTATAACCAGAGCAGGTCATACAATCCAATTGATTGATTTAATCTATTTGATAGACTTTATCTATCACGGACTGTAATCCATTCTTCCCGTCACCAGACAGGCCCCCCGGAGCATTTCTTTGCCGGATCGGGATTACATCTGCTCACGCAGAAAGAGTAAAATCATCGGGTATTCTGGTGCAGTCAGCAGAAATGAACAAAAACGGCAAAGCATTCTAGGGAGTTCTCAACATGAGTCGATTCATCATTCGCAAGGTGGCCGTTTTGGGCGCAGGGGTCATGGGAGCACAGATTGCTGCCCACCTGGCCAATTTGAATGTTCCCGTCCTCCTCTACGATTTGCCCGGACCGGATGCGCACGATGCCATCACGCGCCGGGCGCTGGAACATCTGGCAAAAATCAAACCGGCGCCGTTGGCCCTTGCCTCGCGCGTGGAGGCCATCCAGGCCAAAAATTATGAGGATCATCTGCCACAACTCGCCCAGTGCGATCTGATCATCGAGGCCATTGCCGAACGCATGGATTGGAAAACAGCCCTGTACCAGCGCATTGCCCCCTTCATTGCCGAACATACCCTGTTGGCGTCCAATACTTCCGGCCTTTCTCTCACCACCTTGTCTGCTGCTTTGCCTGCGGCCCTGCGACCGCGTTTTTGCGGGGTGCATTTCTTCAATCCTCCCCGTTACATGAGCCTGATGGAGCTGATTCCCACACCGCATACCAACCTTGAAGTGGTGGACCAACTCGAAACCTTTGCCACCAGCACTCTGGGCAAACAGGTGGTGCGGGCGCTGGACACCCCCAACTTTGTGGCCAATCGTGTGGGTGTGGCAAGCCTGCTCTTTGCCCTCATCGAAGCACGCAAACAACAGCTCACTCTGGACGTGGTGGATGACCTCACGGGACGCAAACTAGGTCGCGCCAGTTCCGGCACTTATCGCACGGCCGATGTGGTGGGTTTGGATACGCTCATGCATGTGGTAGGCACATTGCAGGAACAACTGCCCCGGGATCCTTTTCACCCCTGCTATGCAACCCCCGAAGTGGTGGAGCGCCTGATTGCCGCGGGTGCCCTGGGTGCCAAGAGCGGTGTGGGGTTCTACAAGAAAGTGGGACGCGACATTTTGCGTTTGGAGGAGAGCACGGGGGAATACGTTCCTGCGGTGGGCAAGGCCGACCCCGCAGTAACCGCTCTGCTCAAGCTCAAACCAGCCGAACGCCTGGCGGCACTGCGTGCCAGCGACCACCCTCAGGCCCGATTTGTGTGGGCCCTGTATCGCGACATATTTCACTATTGCGCAGTTCATTTAGGCACCATTGCGCACAGTGCGCGGGATATCGACATGGCCATGCGCTGGGGCTTTGGCTGGAAGGAAGGGCCCTTCGAAACCTGGCAACAGGCTGGATGGCGCACCGTTGCCCAATGGATCCAGGAAGACATCGACGCTGGTTTGGCGCTGGTAATGACACCTTTGCCCGCTTGGGTGTTCGATGGACGCGAAGGGGTTCATCAGCCACAAGGCTCCTGGGATGCCGGGTCCGGGCAGTGGGTGGCACGCCATGAACTACCCGTGCATCAACGGCAACTGTTTCCGGAAACAGTCGTGGGTACGCCCGTGGCCAACCCGCAGCAGGCAGGCACGACGGTCTTCGAAGATGACTTTCTGCGGGCCTGGACGCTAGACGATACGTTTCTCATCGCCACCCTCAAAACCAAGATGCGTACTTTCAATGCCGGAGCCCTGCTCGCTCTGGATCGAGCCCTCAGCGCCGCAGAATCGGACTTCCAGGGACTCGTCCTGTGGGGACCGGGCGAACCTTTCTCGGCAGGAGGAGACCTTTCCGGTTTTCTGGTGACCTATGCCCAGCATGGACTGGATGGTTTCGTTGCCGAAGAAAAGTTTTTTCAGGACGTGATGCGCCGGCTGCGTTATTCCAGCATTCCCACGGTTGCGGCAGCGCGCGGTTACGCCTTGGGAGGTGGCTGCGAGGCCTTCATTCACTGCGATCGGCGCGTGGCGCATCTGGAAACCTACGTGGGATTGGTGGAAGTGAATGTGGGTTTGCTCCCTGGCGCTGGAGGGCTGACCACATTGGCGCGTCAAGCCGGTGAGATGGCTCTTTTCATGCAAACGCCGCAAGAAGTGATTCGCTACCTCAAGGAGTCCTTTGCACGCGTCATGCGCTCGGACATCACCACCAGTGCTCTGGAAGCGCGTCAGGCGGGATGGATGCAACCTGGTGACCTGATCGTTGCCCATCCGGACGAACTCCTTCATGTGGCCTTGGCCCAGGTCCGGGCACTGGCTGAGTCCGGTTATCGCCCCCCACTGCAATTGCCTTTCCCGGTAGCAGGACGCGAGGGGAAAGCCGTTTTGCAAGGGGCATTGGTGCAGTTCAATGCCACTGGCCTGTTAACCGATCACGATGTGGTGATTGGTACGGCCATCGCCGATGTTCTTTGCGGGGGTGATGTGGATGCTGGTACGACCCTTACCGAGGAATCCCTTTTGGCCCTGGAGCGCAAAAATTTCGGAGCACTCATGAGCCTTGCCAAGAGCCGGGAGCGCATTCAAATCCTGCTGGAAACTGGCAAACCACGCCGCAATTAAGGAGAACCATGATGAATGACGTGTTTGTGGTCGCAGCCACGCGCACCCCGGTTGGCCGTTCGGGTCGCGGCATGTTTAGGCACGTCCGTCCGGACGATTTGCTGATTGCCGCTCTGCGTGCAGTCTTGAAACAAACCCCAACCCTGGACCCGCAAGCCATCGAGGACGTCATCGTGGGGTGTGCCATGCCCGAGGGCGAACAGGGCCTGAATATGGCACGCTCGGCGGCTCTTCTAGCCGGCTTGCCCATTTCCACGGCGGGCATGACGGTCAACCGGTTTTGCGCCTCCGGGTTATCGGCCATTCAGATTGCGGCCGATCGCATCCGCGTGGGCGAGGCCCAGGTCATGCTGGCCGGCGGGGTGGAATCCATGAGTCGTATTCCCATGGGAGGGTTCAATCCCGCACCCAATCCGTTGGTTTTTGCCTCCAAGGCCCATCTGGGTTTGGCCTATGGCATGGGAACCACGGCGGAAAAGGTAGCTCATCAGTGGAACATCACCCGTGAAGAACAAGACGCCTTTGCCTATGAGTCCCATCAGCGCGCACTGCGGGCCCAGGCCCAACGGTGGTTTGACGCCGAAATCTCACCCTTCGAACTCACGCGTCACGATCCGGATGGCACCTCGGGAGCCGTCCTCCTGACCCATCACACGGTAACACAAGACGAAGGTCCACGCGCCGACACTTCCTTGGCGGGCCTTGCCAAACTCAAGCCGGCTTTTCATCCCAAGGGCTCGGTTACCGCTGGTAACAGCAGTCAAACCTCGGATGGTGCCGCCGCCCTGATCCTTGCCAGTGCGCAAGCCATCAAGCAATTCGGTTTGACGCCCCTGGCGCGCGTCGTAGGCTTCAATAGCGTGGGGGTTGAGCCCGAGATCATGGGCATCGGACCTGTAAAAGCGGTACCCCCTTTGCTCCATCGTGCGGGAATCAAGACGGAACACCTGGACTGGATCGAGCTGAACGAAGCTTTTGCTGCGCAGGTACTGGCGGTGCAGAAGTTTCTGGCCTTCGATCCCGACAAGCTCAATCCGCTGGGTGGGGCCATCGCCCTAGGCCATCCTTTGGGTGCCTCTGGGGCCATTCGTACCACGACCGCTTTGCACGGATTGCAGCGCACCAAGGGACGCTATGCCCTGGTCACGCTTTGTGTGGGAATGGGTCAGGGAATTGCCGGTTTATTTGAGCGGATTTGAAGCGCCGCTTTGTTGATGATGAGGTGACAGAAGCATGAAAGTGTTGGTACCCGTAAAACGCGTGTTGGACTATAACATCAAGGCCAGGGCCAATGCCGAGGGCTCGGCAGTAGAGCTATCCGGCTTGAAAATGTCCATGAACCCCTTTGATGAAATCGCTGTGGAAGC
Source organism: Ferrovaceae bacterium (assembly GCA_027449685.1). Taxonomy (GTDB): domain Bacteria; phylum Pseudomonadota; class Gammaproteobacteria; order Burkholderiales; family Ferrovaceae; genus JAJZHV01. The sequence continues at coordinate 67,543 of DAIDLC010000009.1, forward strand.
GGCGCTGCGCTTGAAGGAAGCGGGCCATGCGGCGGAAATCATTGCAGTATCCTGTGGCGTGACAGCCTGCCAGGAAACCTTGCGCACGGCCATGGCGCTGGGTGCAGACCGTTCCATCCTGGTCCAGACCGATATGGAACTGGAGCCACTGGCCGTGGCCAAGTTATTGCGCCAGCTGATCTTGCGCGAACAGCCGGGGCTGGTGATTTGTGGCAAACAGGCCATCGATGACGACTCCAATCAAACGGGGCAAATGCTGGCTGCCCTCCTGGGTTGGGCGCAAGCCACCTTTGCTTCGCGCCTCGATTTCACGCCCGGTGCTTCCCGGGTAGAGGTGACCCGAGAAATCGACGGCGGTCTGGAAACCCTTTCCGTTGCTTTGCCGGCCGTGATTACCACCGATCTGCGTCTGAATGAGCCGCGCTATGCCACGTTACCCAATATCATGAAGGCCAAGAAAAAACCCCTGGAAACACTCACCCCTCAGGCGCTGGGGGTAGACGTCACCCCCCGGCTGCAATTGCTGCGCGTAGCCGAACCTCCACCCCGCAAAGGCGGAGTGCTGGTGTCAGACGTAGCGCAACTGGTGGACAAATTGAAAAACGAAGTCAAGGTGATATGAGGCCGACATGACACAGATATTGGTGATTGCAGAACACGACAACCTACATTTGAAAGCGGCCACGCGCCATGTGCTCTCGGCTGCCCAGGCTCTGGGTGGTGCGATACATGTGCTGATAGCTGGTTTTGGCTGTGAAAGCGTGGTGGCCAGTGCGAGCCAACTTCCCGGTGTTGAACAGGTCCTGCACTGCGAAGAGGCGTCCTTGGCCGAGGGGGGGGCCGAGAATCTGGCTCAACTGGTTGCCACCCTGGCTGCGGAATATACCCACATCCTTGCACCCGCCACGGCTTTTGGTAAAAACTGGACCCCACGTTTGGCCGCGTTACTGGATGTGGCACAGATTTCCGACATCATTCGCGTGGATGGACCAGACACCTTCACACGTCCGATTTATGCCGGAAGCCTTTGGGCGACGCTGCGCTCCTCGGATCCCATCAAGGTGGTAACCGTGCGTCCCAGTGCCTTCGAGGCGGTTCCAGAAACCGGAGGGGCCGCACCAGTGCTGCAGCGGCCCGGGGTACCCGATTCCCGGCTGACGCACAGAACCGGGCTTACGCTCACACACTCTTCGCGCCCCGAACTGGAAGCAGCCCGGGTGGTGGTTTCGGGGGGGCGCGGCCTGGGCAGTGCCGAAAACTATCAGGCGCTTCTAGAACCCTTGGCAGACAAGCTCAATGCTGCCTTGGGCGCTTCGCGCGCGGCGGTTGACTCTGGTTACGTCTCCAACGATTACCAGGTAGGGCAAACCGGCAAGATCGTTGCCCCAGACCTCTACCTCGCCATTGGTATTTCAGGGGCCATCCAGCACCTGGCCGGCATGAAATCCTCGCGGGTGATCGTGGCCATCAACAAAGACCCGGATGCCCCCATCTTTGGCGTGGCCGACTATGGGTTGGTGGGGGACCTGCACACGCTTGTGCCGGCGCTGACTGCTGCCCTGTGACGCGGCCGTGTCGAACGCCTGGGCCTGCTTGGGAAGAAGCCGTTAAACGGACTGCAAGGGTATTTTGAAACCTTGGCGTTTGATGCGATTGTGCCCATCCACATAAATTAACCGGGGTTCAAAACCGCGCAGTTCTTCTTCGGTGTATTGGGCATAGGTGGCAATGATCAGAATGTCTCCCACCTGGGCTTTGCGCGCCGCCGCGCCGTTGACCGATATCATGCCCGAACCGCGCTGACCGCGAATGGCATAGGTGGTGAAGCGGTCTCCATTGTTGACATTGTAGATGTCGATTTGTTGATACTCCACGATATCCGCTGCTTCGAGCAGATCTTCGTCGATGGCACAGGAGCCCTCATAGCCGAGTTCGGACTGAGTGACGGTAACCCGATGCAATTTGGCTTTCAACAAGGTTCGAAGCATGTCTGGATTCCTAATCTGGTTGCAAAAGCCGGTTTTTACGGAGACGGGCTCTTGAAAATCACAAGGCAGCATAAGACGAATCAATGCAATATTGCGCTGCAGCAGGATATTATGTTAGCAGGAATTGTGCTGCTTTTGACAGGATCTTAACAAAATGGATGAAACTTTTTCGTTCTCTCTGCCATCAGAGTGGGAATCTCAGGTACAGAAGGCGCTGGAGGAAGATCTGGGAACGGGTGATTTGAGTGCCGCATTGATTGCTCAGGATCGAACCGCACAAGCCTTGGTGACCCTGCGCGAAAACGCGGTTCTGTGCGGCACGCCCTGGTTTGAGGCGGTGTTTCGGCATCTGGACCCACAGGTGGAAGTGCTTTGGGCGGCCCGGGAAGGGCAGTGGCTGGAAGCGGGCACGAGCATCGTGCAGGTGCGGGGGAGGGCGCGGGCTCTGCTCAGTGGCGAGCGCACAGCACTTAATTTTTTACAAACCCTGTCTGGCGTAGCCACGCAAACCCAGCGCTTCGTGACAGCGGTTCATGGGTATCCCGCACAGATAGTGGATACCCGCAAAACCCTACCCGGTTTGCGCCTGGCGCAAAAGTATGCAGTGCGTGTGGGCGGTGGAAAAAATCATCGCCTGGGACTATACGACGCCATCCTCATCAAGGAAAATCACATCGCTGCGGCGGGCGGTCTGGAACCGGCCTATCAAAGAGCCTGTGCCGCCACTCAGGTGGGGCAGTTCATCCAACTGGAAGTGGAGACGCTGGAGCAGGTGCGCCAGGCACTGGATTTGGGTGTTCCCATGCTGTTGTTGGACAATATGACCACGCAGCAGCATGTACAGGCCGTGCAAATGACCCAGGGACGGGCCGTACTGGAGGTCTCGGGTGGGGTGACGCTGGATACGGTCCGTGCCATTGCAGCCACTGGCGTGGATCGTATCTCGGTGGGGGCTCTGACCAAGGATGTGCGCGCCACCGACTATTCCCTGCGCGTGCAAAGCTCCTGAAATCACATCTTTTGAATATCGTTTAACCCATTGGGAACAACAGGATGTCATTGACCGTTAATGTCGAATATGAACAGCCAGGCGCCTGTGATGTGCGCCATGCCTGGGCCCAGATTCCCGAAGAACCTGCGCCCGCTCGACGGGCCCAGTTGAAATCTCTGATTCGGGAGGAACTGCAGCGTCAAAACGCGGTACTGGTTTCGCACTACTACGTGCATCCTGACTTGCAGGATCTGGCCGAGTCCTGTGGCGGGTTGGTGGCAGACTCGCTGGAAATGGCCCGTTTTGGCAAAAATCACCCGGCCCAGACGCTCGTGGTGGCCGGCGTTCGGTTCATGGGTGAAACCGCCAAAATTCTATCCCCGGAAAAAACCGTATTGATGCCCCATCTCGATGCCACCTGTTCTCTGGATCTGGGTTGTCCGCTGGAAGCGTTTGGCGCCTTTTGCGACCAGCACCCGCAGCGTCAGGTCGTGGTCTATGCCAATACCAGTGCCGCAGTGAAGGCCCGTGCAGACTGGGTGGTTACTTCGGGCTGCGCCGTGGATATCGTGGCCCATCTCCATCAACAGGGGCATAAAATCCTGTGGGGGCCCGACAAGCACCTGGGGCGCTATGTCCAGCAGCAAACCGGGGCCGACCTGTTGCTGTGGGAAGGTTCTTGCATCGTGCATGACGAATTCAAGGCCCAGGAGCTTGAAGCCCTCAAGCATCAATATCCCGAAGCAGAGGTGTTGGTGCACCCCGAGTCGCCAGCAGCCGTGATTGCCTTGGCGGATGTGGTGGGCTCTACCTCAGCCATCCTCAAGGCCGCCCAACAGCGCTCGGCACAAACCTTCATTGTGGCCACTGATAACGGCATGATGCACCGGCTGCGACAACAAAATCCGCAGAAAACCTTTCTCGAAGCCCCCACGGCCGGGTCCAGCGCCACCTGCCGCAGCTGTGCCCATTGCCCCTGGATGGCCATGAATGGTCTGGAAAATTTGCTCCAGACCCTCATCACCCGCAATCAGGTCATCACAGTGAGCCCGGAACTGGCCCAACGCGCCCAGATCCCCATCCAGCGGATGTTGGATTTTACGGCCCAACGAGCAAGCACTACCCAAGCGGTCGGTGCCCAGACCAGCGGCATCGTGCCGGGCATTGGTGCGGCCTGACCCCCAGCCGTATTCCGGGGGGCGGCCGAAGGGCTCCGGGGCCGTCAGCCCTCGGGGATCAGGCCAGGGCAGATGGTTGGGAGGGCCTGGTCCAGGGTAAAGGGATAGTCGCGACTAAAATGCAGGCCACGACTTTCATGGCGCGCTTGAGCCGAGCGCACGATCAGGTCCGATACCATGACCAGATTGCGCAGTTCCAGCAAATCGCGGCTTACATGAAAATTGGCATAAAATTCCCGAATTTCTTCCGATAGCAAACGCAGGCGATGGGCCGCACGTTCCAGGCGCTTGTCGGTGCGCACGATTCCCACGTAGTCCCACATGAAGCGACGCAGTTCGTCCCAATTATGGGAAATGACGATTTCCTCGTCCGCATCGGTTACTTGGCTGCTGTCCCAAAGGGGCAGAGCGTGGGGGGGTTGCACAGGCTGTTCCAGGATATGGCGACTGGCCATGGTGGCCATCACCAGACATTCCAGCAGGGAATTGCTAGCCAGCCGGTTGGCGCCATGTAACCCGGTGCAAGCGGTCTCGCCTATGGCGTAGAGCCGCTCCAGGTCGGTTTTCCCCTGCAGATCGGTCAGAATTCCGCCGCAGGTATAATGGGCTGCCGGTACCACGGGAATGGGATCCGTCGCCATGTCGATACCCAGTTCCAGACACCGTTGATAGATCGTGGGGAAATGTTCGGTAATGAAGGACTTGCCCTTATGGGTGATATCCAGAAAGACGCAATCCAGCCCCTGGCGTTTCATTTCGAAGTCGATGGCCCGAGCCACGATATCACGCGGCGCCAATTCTGCGCGCGGGTCATGATCGGGCATGAAGCGCTCTCCCGAAGGCAAACGCAGAATTCCCCCTTCACCGCGCACTGCCTCGGAAATCAGGAAGGATTTGGCGTGTGGATGGTACAAGCAAGTGGGATGAAACTGGATGAATTCCATGTTGGCGATACGGCAGCCCGCACGCCAGGCAGCAGCGATGCCATCTCCGGTCGCGGTATCGGGATTGGTGGTGTAGAGGTAGACCTTACCCGCTCCACCCGTGGCCAGAAGGGTGTGCGTTGCGGCGATGGTTTCAATCTCGTCGGTCAATTCGTTCAGCACATAAACGCCCAGGCAGCTTCGTCCAGACAAGTGCAATTTCTGGCTGGTGATCAAATCCACCAGCATATGGTGATCCAGCAGCGTAATATTGGGATGAGCCTTCATGCGCGGATAAAGCTGGTGCTGAACGGCCGCACCGGTGGCATCGGCTGCATGCACGATGCGCCGGTGGCTATGGCCACCTTCCCGAGTCAGGTGTAATTGGCCGTCTTCCAGGGTAAAGGGCACACCTTGCTCGCTCAGCCAGGCAATGGCCCTGGGGGCATGTTCCACAATGAAACGGGTCGCCTCAGGATCACACAGACCGGCACCGGCATTCAGGGTGTCTTCCACATGGGACTGAAAACTATCCTGCTCCCCCAACACCGCCGCAATTCCCCCCTGAGCCCAGACACTAGCCCCGTCTTCCAGAGAGCGCTTGGTGATGACCGCCACGCGTCGCTGTTCGGCCAATCGTAGAGCGGCCGTTGCGCCGGCAAGACCACTACCAATCACTAATACATCAAAGCTCTTCAGAATCAGACCTCTTGCCCGGAAGTTGAAAAATGCGACTTGGTACTATACCAGAAAGCATTCGGGACATTCATTCCAAAGGCCAGACCGCAGGGGAACACGGGCAATGACCCCGCAAAAGATGGATTAGCTCCAGACGAGGAGGGAAAATATCCTGAAATATTTGGAAACACATAATTAAAAATGATCCCCATAATATTTATATATTCAATTTCCTTGATCGTTTTGATAAACATTGATGGTGTATCTCACGGGATCGCCCTACACGGTAATGGGCTTGATAGCGCATAAATGACAATGAATCTGCCTGCACGCATTCTCGTTATACAAAAAAACAACCAATGGTCTCAATCACTGCACCCCGTGTTGCAAAATCTCGGGTTCGAAATAACCCTCTGCAAAACCCTTCCTGATGCAACCTTCTGGATGTCCCATCAAAAAATCCCGCTGGTGTTGATGGATATGGGGAAAGAGGTCACCCCAGAGGACATGGCCTTTCTGCGTATGGTGCGTGAGCAGGATCCGCACGTATCCATCATGGTATTACGGGAAACGGGCGCAAAAGAAGACCGTGCCTTGCCCATCGAATGGGGGGCAGACGACTGTCTGTGCAAACCGCTGGATGCGCGGGAACTGATGGCCAAATTAAGACGCATGCAAGAGAGATACCGCTTCACGCTCACAAATAAGCAGACCCCTTATGTGCGCTTTTCGCAGTTTACCCTGGATCGCCAGCATCGACGGCTGTTGTGGAGGGAAGACAATATCGTCGGACTGACGGGGCGTGAATTTCAGTTGCTATTGTGCCTGATCGAAGCCGCCAACGAAGTCCTATCCCGCGAAAAACTGGCGGTTATGGTTTGTGGACGGGCCTTACATGACATGGATCGCTCCATCGACGTAATGGTGGCCAAACTTCGAAAAAAGCTCAAGGCGTACCATGGGGCGGAGACCCTGATCCGTTCGGTACGCGGACAAGGCTACTTTTTTGGTGGTAAAGTGGATTGGAGCTAAATCACCGACCAGTGGCCTGCAGCGTCAACGATCCTTTAGAGCGTTTCATTGAGAATGCGCAATAAGTACTGGCCGTAGCCATTGTTTTTCATGCGCAGCGCCAGTTGTTCCAGTTCGGGACCAGAAATCAGGCCCTTGCGATAAGCGATCTCTTCCGGACAGGCAATTTTCAGCCCCTGGCGTTTTTCCACCGTCTGAATATATTGCGCGGCCTCCAGCAGAGACTCGTGCGTTCCAGTATCCAGCCAAGCGAAGCCACGGCCCATACGCTGCACTTGTAGGAGCCCCATATCCAGATAGAGGCGATTAAGATCGGTAATTTCCAGCTCGCCCCGGGGGGAGGGTTTCAGCCGGGCTGCCAGATCACAGACTTGCTGATCATAAAAATACAGACCCGTCACAGCATAACGAGAGCGGGGTTTTTGGGGCTTTTCTTCCAGGGAAATGACCCGACCGGCGGGATCGAATTCGGCAACCCCATAACGTTCCGGATCGTTGACCGCATAAGCAAAGATCGTCGCGCCACTGGGCTGCGAATGTGCCCGTTCCAGCATGCTGGAAAAATCGTGTCCGTAAAAAATGTTGTCACCCAACACCAGGGCTGAAGGGTTATCACCAATAAATTCCCGGCCAATCAAAAACGCCTGGGCCAGGCCATCGGGAGAAGGCTGGACCGCATACTGAATGTTCAGACCCCAGTGGCTGCCTGTTCCAAGCAGTTGCTCGAAGCGCGGCGTGTCCGCGGGGGTGGAGATGACCAGAATGTCCTGAATTCCCGCCAGCATGAGGGTGGACAGCGGGTAATAAATCATGGGTTTGTCGTACACCGGCAACAACTGCTTGGAAACTACCTGAGTGACGGGGTACAACCGGGTGCCAGAACCCCCGGCCAGAATGATGCCTTTTCTCATGGGGAGGGCCTCAGGAAGTGGCAGTGCGTTGATTGTAATTGGTATCCATCCAGGCCCGATAAGCCCCATTGACCACACGTTCGGTCCACTGGGTATGCTCCAAGTACCAAGTGATGGTTTTTTTCAAACCGGATTCAAAACTTTCCGAGGGACGCCAGTTCAAGGTGCGTTGAATTTTGCTGGCATCGATGGCATAGCGCCGGTCATGCCCTGGTCGGTCGGTTACAAAGTGAATCAGGGCCTGATACCCCTGCGCATCAGGCCTGGGTTGTAGGGCGTTAAGCGTTTCACAAAGGGCATGCACCACCTGCAAGTTGGTGCGTTCGCTATTGCCGCCTATATTGTAGGTTTCTCCCACCACGCCCTCCTGCAATACCCGCCGGATGGCCTGACAATGATCAGTGACATAAAGCCAGTCGCGCACATTTGCGCCATCGCCATACACCGGTAAGGGTTTGCCTTGCAAAGCCTGGTGGATCATGAGGGGTATCAATTTTTCGGGAAACTGATAAGGCCCGTAATTATTGGAACAATTCGTGGTGAGCACCGGTAATCCATAGGTATGATGCCATGCCCGGACCAGATGATCAGAGGCAGCCTTGGATGCCGAGTAGGGACTATTGGGGGCGTACGGGGTGGATTCGGTAAAAGGAGGCTCAGTGGGCGATAGCGATCCATACACTTCATCGGTGGATACATGCAACAAACGAAAAGCTGATTTTTGCTGCGCAGGCAGGGCGCTCCACCAAGAACGTACCGACTCCAGCAGGGAAAACGTTCCCAGCATATTAGTCTGGATGAAGGCTGCCGGACCATGAATGGAGCGATCCACGTGACTTTCTGCGGCGAAATTGATCACCGCACGGGGTTGATAGCGCGTAAGAAGCGACTGCCAAAGGGCTGCGTCGCCAATATCGCCCTGCACAAACCGGTACTGGGGATGATCTGACAGGCTGGATAAATTTTCCGGGTTACCGGCGTAGGTCAAACAGTCCAGATTGATGAGTGGTTCATCCGTGTGAGCCACCCAGTCCAAAATGAAATTAGAACCAATGAACCCAGCACCGCCTGTAACAATGATCATGGTTGTCGCTTTATGTGGAGATGGGAAAGCCCGACGGGACGAATCTGCGCATTCTAACAAAGATAGGCCCGCAGCGGCAAAGCTTGGCCCCCCTGCCATGGGCGCCATCACAATGCGTATAATTTATATTATGTTAAATGATACGCCCACAAAAAAACCCCAAGGCTCGCAGGGACGAAAACCTTGGGGTGTGCTGAGTAAAAGCGCGCAGAACCGCACAATACCGCTACGATAAGCTGTCGTGGCGGCAGTGAATAAGCCCGCGGGAGTTACTTGAGCACTTTCATCCAGGGCGACTTGCAACTGGGCACGGCCGGGTAATAGGCATTGCTGTCGGGACAGTAGTACAGCAGTTTATCCGGCGATGGGGCCGCAGGGGGTGCAGCGCCTTCAGAGGGTGGTGGCGGCGCATTGCGCGGCGGCACGGAGGCAGGAGCCGGTGCGCCGCCAGGCCCCATGGGACGCATATAATTCAAGTTGGAGGCGGGATCCAGTCGAGTCACCCGGGTGGCACCGGCTCCACCCAACACCTGTACCCGATCTCCCACCCGGAACTCCTCATCCAGCCCTTGAGTGACCGCAATGACGTACCCATTATCCAGACGGACTGTCAGTTCCACCCCGTCCTTCTCACTGGTGGCTCCTTCCAGGGCCTGACCTGCAGCGCCGCCCGCCAGGGTTCCCAGCAAGGTCGCGGCCACCGAGCCATTGCCTTCGCCCACGGTATGGCCCAGGGCTGCGCCGGCCACGGCACCACCCAGAGTGCCTACCAAGCCTGGCTCGCCAGACTGGATTTTGACCCGGCGGATGCTTTCTACGGTTCCGATGCGTACCGATTGTTCGCCCCTGACCTGACCGTAGGTATAGTCCGAACCACCAATACCGGGAGTAGAGCAGCCCTGAACGGCCAGACCACCCAAAGCGACGGCGACGAACAGCAGGAGGGGTTTGTTTTTGAGGATGTTGTTCATGCGATGAATCTCTCCTTAATGGATAGGCAGTACCTGCTTTCACTGTGGATTATAGTGCTGTTGATGCGTTTGAGGGGAACCCGCAAGCAGAGTTCCTTGCATTTCATGTACAGCCCCTGCCCTGCTCTGGTACTCTCACATTTTTTCCTTATTGGTCCCTGCACATCATGGCGCAATATGTTTTCTCCCTCAATCGCGTGGGCAAAATCGTTCCTCCCAAGCGGCAAATTCTCAAAAATATCTCCCTCAGTTTTTTCCCGGGAGCCAAAATCGGCGTATTGGGGTTGAATGGCTCGGGCAAGTCCACCCTTCTCAAGATCATGGCTGGCCTGGACAAGGACATCGAGGGCGAGGCCATCCCCATGGCCAATCTGACCATTGGCTATTTGCCCCAGGAGCCTGCCCTGGATGCGTCCATTACCGTGCGTGCCGCAGTGGAACAGGGCTTGGGTGACGTCATCCAGGCGCGCGCAGCCCTGGAGGCCGTGTACGCCGCTTATGCCGAACCCGACGCTGATTTCGATGCCCTGGCCAGTGAACAGGCGCGTTTGGAAGCCATCCTCAGTGCGACGGATGGTCACAGTACCGATTTGCAGATGGAAGTGGCGGCCGATGCCTTGCGTTTACCCCCTTGGGATGCCGTCATCGGGCAACTTTCCGGCGGTGAAAAACGGCGTGTGGCCTTGTGTCAATTACTTATTTCACGTCCCGATATGCTGCTGCTGGATGAGCCCACCAATCACCTGGATGCTGAAAGCGTGGATTGGCTGGAGCAATTTTTGCAACGCTTTCCCGGAACGGTGGTGGCCGTTACCCACGATCGCTATTTTCTGGACAATGCCGCCGAATGGATTCTCGAACTGGATCGTGGTCATGGTATCCCCTGGAAAGGAAATTACAGCTCCTGGCTGGAACAAAAGGAAGAACGCCTCAAGCAGGAGGAGTCTCAGGAATCTGCCCGCCAAAAGGCCATCCTCAAGGAACTGGAGTGGGTGCGTCAAAATCCCAAGGGTCGCCAAGCCAAATCCAAAGCCCGTTTGGCCCGCTTCGATGAATTGAGCTCTCAGGAATATCAAAAGCGCAATGAAACGCTGGAAATCTTCATCCCTGTGGGCGAGCGTCTGGGTGGCAATGTCATCGCTTTCGATCAGGTAACCAAAGCCTTTGGCGACCGTCTGCTGTTGGATCAAGTGAGTTTCAGCATCCCTGCGGGCGCCATTGTGGGGATCATTGGCCCCAACGGCGCGGGTAAATCGACGCTCTTTCGCATGATTACCGGGCAGCAACAGCCGGATTCCGGCACCATCACCGTGGGCTCCACGGTTCAACTGTCCTTTGTGGATCAATCCCGGGATACTCTGGACAACACCAAGACGGTGTGGGAAGAGGTTTCTGGCGGGGCGGATATTTTGACCGTGGGTCGTTACGAAACTCCCTCCCGAGCCTACATCGGCCGTTTCAACTTCAAGGGGAGTGATCAACAAAAACTGGTAGGAAATCTGTCCGGTGGCGAACGCGGCCGTTTGCATTTGGCCAAAACCCTGATCAAGGGGGGCAACGTCTTGTTGCTGGACGAACCCTCCAACGATCTGGACGTGGAAACCTTGCGCGCTCTGGAAGACGCGCTGCTGGAGTTTGCCGGGTGCGTCATGGTTATTTCCCATGACCGCTGGTTTCTAGACCGTATTGCCACCCACATCATGGCTTTTGAAGGGGATTCGCAGGTGGTATTTTTTGCTGGAAATTATCAGGAATACGAGGCAGATAAGCGCAAACGTCTGGGTGAGGAAGGCGCGCGGCCCAAGCGCTTACGCTACAAACCCTTGCACAACTAGCCCATTCACACTCCGAAGGGGCTCATGGCCCTTTCGGTACGTATTGCTCCATTACCTCTGTTACTGCTGAGATTCCTGCAACAAACAGATCAATTCCTCGGTGGAAATGGTGCTGGTCTCCCCGGCTCCACTAAGCAGACTATCTGCCAGATTGCGCTTGCGTTCATGCAGGGCCACGATCTTTTCTTCGATGGTGTCCCGTGAAATCAGCCGGTAGACCGTAACCGGCCGGGTTTGGCCAATGCGATGGGCCCGATCCGAGGCTTGGTCCTCCACGGCCGGGTTCCACCATGGGTCCATGTGGATCACGTAATCTGCGCCCGTGAGATTGAGCCCCACCCCCCCCGCTTTCAGGCTGATGAGAAACAGGTCCCCTTCTCCCTCCTGAAACGCCTTAACCCGCCGCGAGCGTTCGGCGGAAGGCGTTGACCCATCCAGATATTGGTAGTGAATGCTCTGCTCATTCAATGCATTACGAATGATTTGCAGAAAATCTACGAACTGGCTGAACACCAGCGCCCGGTGACCGCTTTCCCGCAGTTCCTCCACAATGTCCAGCAGCGCTGTGATCTTTCCAGAGGCCCAGGTACGATCCGACAAAATGAGCGAGCCATGACAGCAGGCCCGGCGGAGTTTCATGATGCCCGCGAGCACCCGAATTCGATTGGGTTGGTCTTCCCCCGAAATGGTCACGCTTTCCAGCGCCTCCAGCCGGACGGCTTCATACATGGCACGTTCCTGAGGGTTGAGATCCAGGGTCAAGGTGACCTCGGTGCGTTGCGGTAGTTCCGAGAGCACCTGGGATTTGGTCCGGCGCAGCACGAAGGGTTGAATGAGGCGGCGCAGGCGCTCGCGCGCTTCGGCATCGGCGTTTTTCTCGATGGGTATGGCGTAGCGATTGGTGAAGGAATCCAATGACCCGAGCAGACCGGGATTGATGAAACGAAACAGGTTCCAGAGTTCACCCAGATGGTTTTCGATGGGGGTACCCGTGGTGATCATGCGAAATTGGGCGTTGATCTTCATGGCCGCCTGGGAACGTTTGGTGCCGGCGTTCTTGATGGCCTGGGCTTCATCCAGCACCACCGTGGCCCACTCGATTTCTGCCAGGGATTCGGTTTCCTGCTGAAAGAGGGTATAACTCATGATCACCAGATCCTGGGCATCGGCCTCGAAGGCACGCTGCTCGCGCAATCCATTGGTGATCCAGCGAACCTTCAGGGAGGGCGCAAATTTGGCCGCCTCGCTTTCCCAATTGCCGCAAACCGAGGTGGGAGCCACTACCAGTGCAGGCCCCAGGCTTGCCCGATAGAGCAACAAGCACAGGGTTTGCAGCGTTTTGCCCAACCCCATGTCGTCCGCCAGGCAAGCACCTGCGCCTGACTGGGCATGGCGCACCAGCCATTGAAAACCTGCAATTTGGTAGTCCCGCAAGGTGGCGTTCAAGGTTTTGGGGATATCCGGATGCCACAGCGTCAAGGCTTCGCGCCGTTCCAGGAGGGCCCGCCAGCCCGGGTCTGTGACGGTGCCCTCATTGTCGGTCACGATCTTTGCCAATTGATCGGCAGCCAAGGCGTGAACCCGGATCAATTGGTCATCGAGTTCGGAGAGTCCGCCCAGATCGCGCACCCGTTGCAGCAGTTGTTCACTCAGAGCCAGATATTGCCCATCCTTCAAGACCACAAAACGGGTGCCCGGCGTTGCCGCAGCTTGCATCAAGTCCCGCAGGGCCACTACCATATCCTGGTCTACCACCACGTTGCCATTGACCTGCAGCCACTCTCCCTGGGACTCGATTTGCAGCGCCAGTTGATGGCTCTGGGCCTCACCGCGAATTTTGATGACCTCACCCTGGGGCCATCGCAACTGTACTTGTGGTTCCATTTGACGCAAGGCAATGAGGAGTTCGCAGGCCGAAGCCGGGTTGATGCTGTGGCCGTGATAGGGATGCTCGGCGGGCTTGATCCAGGAGCGGCACACCTGGAAGATCTGCTCGGCCGTAGCCCGTTCTGCGGCCAGATCCCGCAGCACGCCCCGTTGAATGACGCCATCCCAGGTAGGTTCGCCCAGAAATTCGGGCCCATACCCGGGCGTAAAGGCCGCCCCCCGATCCCCTTGGGGATAGACCATGAGTTCCAGCTCCAATCCCTGTGGGGCGGGGGACAGCAGTGCCTGCACCTGATCGGAGGCCGGCAAAAACTCGATGTTGCCCCCGCCAATGTCGGAGCGTACACAAAAGCGCTGCGACAAGGACTCCATGGTTTTTTTCAGACGTTCCTCGGCCGCTCTGGGAAAAAACAGCCCTTCATTGCCAATGATGCGCAAGACCCTTTCCTGATCGCTCCCCAGTTCGTAAATTCTTAGACGATGGCGCGTTTCACGCATCAGCAGATAGCGGCTTTGCTCACCAAAGTTGGGATATAGTCGCAGATGAAACTGATGGCGTTCCCGGCTTAAAATGATTTCGGGCTGACCTTGCAGCAACTGCACCGACTGCTTGGGTTCATGCGCCCAAAACAAGTGCGGGTGATCCACCAGCAAGGCGATGGCGGCCATACATTCCACACGGCGTTCCCCTCCCCGTTTGGAGGCATCCAGCTGACGAATCATGGCAATGACCGCCCGGTCCTGATCGGTCAGCCCTTCCAGATCCTGTTGTGCGGTGAGCATACGGTTGATGGTAACGGTCTTGCCCAGATTCCAGGCCTGCCCCGGCCCGCGCTTTTGTTCCCGGGCTTCCAGCAAACATTGACCACTGTCCAACGCCGGGGTTAAAAACCAGGCAAAGCGCGTGTTGCGCGTCGAAGGCGAAACCTGATCGAAGTCATTTTTGAGTCGATCCAGCGCCCCCAAGGCCCGTTCCCACAAGGGTTGACGACGAATCGCATCCAGCAGGGTGGTGGTGCCCATTTCGTAGTGATAGCGTTGTGCCCGCTCGGCACAACTGGGTAGATTCATTCTTCCCAGCAGTTCCAGAGCTTCGGCGGCGATCCAGCGATATCCCTGAGACTCGGCTTTACGCGCCAACTGTTGCATGCGCTCCAAATCCACCCGCTCGCCCGCACCATCGATCCACCAACTGGACAGAGCGCGAAACAAGGCCCCATGAAAATCACGCTCCAAGACGGCTTCGGTGCGCTGCTCCTCGCCAGTTGCCGCCGCTTCCACCGATTGGGTGGCCCGGGCCACATGCCCCAGGCAGGCATACACCGACAGAATGGGTGAGCCGCCCTTCATGACGGCGGCGATATGATTGGAAGCCCGTTCCAGTTGTTTGGGATCGCCGCTGGCTATCAAGGCTATGACATAAGCCATGCCGCTCCAACCGGCCATACCCAGCTTGCGTAAATCCTGAGTTTTTTTACTCTCCTTCAAAAAGGTGTCGAAGGTCTTCAAGGCCTCGGCCATTTGACCCCGAAGAACCAGCGCCAGTCCTTGTACGGAGCTGACTGAGGTGCTGCTGCAGAGTCGTGACAGCTGGATGGCATCGTCGATATGACCGCGCAAGATCATGGGCTCGCACAGGATGGTGGCGAACCACGGTCGTTGTTCTTCAGGGGCCATACGGGCACGGTCGCGCAACCAACTCATGGGGCCGGCACAGGATTCCAGGCGGTTGAGCCTGACAGCCAGCAACGTGGCTGCCACCGTCAGAGAAATATCCGTTGGCAAGCGATCCAGTTGAGCCCCCTGAAACGGATTGTCGAACAGAGTGAGGTAGGGGTTTTTGGAGCGCCACTCAGTGGAAAAGTAGCTTTGTATGGTCTGTGCCAATTTGCTGAAATCGTCAAACCGACCGGCATACAAGGCCAGACGCAGATCCCGAACGCCTTCATTGAATTGGCGTACAAAATAGCCATACCGATAGTCAGCTATTTTGAAGACGCTGCGAATGGCGTTGACCATGGGCTCGACCTGCTCGCTCCCCAACAGTTGGCGCGCCAGACTTTCGGCCTTGAGTGGCTCACAACACAGCTTGGTTCCCTGAGTTTGCAGTTCGCCTACAGCCACCAAGGCATCGATGGCTTGCGCCAAAGAGGCACTGCTCCAGGGGGCACCCTGTTCATCACGGAGCTGTGCCAGTTCCAGGCATTGCAAAAGTTGCCCACGCGAGATCGGGAGATAAGCCAGCGACACCATTTGCAGCAATGCCAGGGGTGCGGCACCATGCTGTGTTTGCTCTTGGCGATGGGGTTCTAGGTCGTGGTCCATTACGCTCACTGTCGTTCCTGCACAGCCGGTTGATCATGCCCGCAAGTCGCGTCGTTGCCCTGGATTCCACCAGTCGCGCCATTTTGTCGCGGCGCAGCATCGCGGTTACCTGCATCACCCGAATAACGTCAAAATGTATCAGGTTTGCATTACCCAGCTTGGAATACAGGCCAATTCTTCCATTCTAATGCGAATGAGCCATTTCTGCCACACCTGCCGGCCGTTCACGAGATTTTGAGGTAACGTACGCGCACGCGCACCCCGGATCAGCGGCTTGCGCAAATCTGGCTGGATGTGCTCGAACTCCATTAGAATGATTCATGATGCTGTGTCGATCCGGCGTGTAGTCCTTTCAGGAGATTGGGAGTTATGGGTGAAACGGTCATTGAACTGGATGATTTATGGTTTAGTTACGGTAATCGTCCGGTTCTGAAAGGGGTCAACCTGACCCTGGAGAGCGGAAAAATTTCCGCCATTCTTGGCACCAGTGGCTGTGGAAAAACCACCCTGCTCAAACTGATTGCCGGACAACTGCGTCCCCAACGAGGCGCCGTGCGTTTCAAGGGTCGCGTGGTGCATACCATGAATGACCGCCAGTTGTATCAAATGCGCCGGGAAATGGGCATGATGTTCCAGATGGGGGGGTTGTTCAGCGATCTGAGCGTGTTTGATAATATAGCCTTCCCCTTGCGTGAGCATACGCATTTGCCCGAATCCATGATTCGCGACCTGGTGCTGATGAAACTGCAGGCCGTGGGATTGCGTGGTGCCCGGGATTTGTTCCCCACCGAATTATCCGGGGGCATGAACCGCCGGGTCTGCCTGGCGCGCGCCATTGCCATGGACCCCAGCGTCACCATTTATGACGAACCCTTTGCCGGCCTCGATCCCATTTCACTCAACGCCGTGGCGCGCCTGATCCGGGAACTAAATGACTCGGCGGGCATCACATCCCTGGTTGTTACCTACGATATCAGCGAGTCTCTCAAGGTGGTGGACAGGATCTATCTGCTGTCCGAGGGTGTAATCGTCAGTCAGGGAACTCCCAAGGCCTTGAGTGAAAACCGTCAGGATGCCTGGGCTTGGCAGTTCATTCATGCCGAACCGGATGGGCCTGTGGCTTTCACTTTGCCTGCCGCACCGCTCATGCAGGATTTTCGTTTGACCCAACCGGCCAGTCGCTCTGTCAGCGGCGCGTAACGCGAGGACCATGACATGAAGTTTTTCTCTGGCAGGCCCGCACGCAAGGGCCTGTTACTGTTGCTGGCCCTGGCTGTAGGGGGGCTGCTCTATCGCCAGTTGCAACCGCCGGGTGGCACCACCGGCACGGCAAGCCCTCCCGGGTCTCGGGCCGGCGCCACGCCCACCCACGGGGGGGGACCTGGCCGAAGCGCCCCCGTGTCCATTGCCACGGTTAAAACCACCGATTTTCCCGTGTGGATGACGGGCTTGGGTACGGTCACCCCCGTCTATACCGTCACCCTGCATTCCCGCGTGGACGGTGAAATGATGAAAGTTCACTATACGGAAGGGCAAAAGGTGAAGGCCGGTGACCTGCTGGCCGAACTCGATCCGCGTCCGTTTCAGGTACAGCTGGAGCAGGCCCAGGGCCAACTGGCACATGATCAGGCCCTGCTGGACAATGCCCGCCTGGATCTCAAGCGCTACCAGGTGCTGGTTACTACCGGAGCAGTGCCGCAACAACAACTGGACACCCAGGTGGCTTTGGTTGCCCAATACCAGGCCTCGGTGCTTTCGGATCAGGGACAGGTGGATAATGCGCGCCTGCAGTTAGTGTATTGCCGCATCATTGCCCCCGTATCGGGGCGTTTGGGATTGCGCCTGGTGGACCCCGGCAATATCGTCCATGCGGCCGACACCACGGGCATGGTGGTGTTGACGCAACTTTCTCCCATTACGGTGATTTTTCCCTTGCCTCAAGACGCCCTGCCCGATCTTCTGGCGGGTCTGAAAACCCCCGGCGGGCTGCTGGTGGAGGCCTGGGATCGCAGCAACACCCAACGACTGGCACTGGGCCATCTGATGACCATCGATAATCAGGTGGATGTCACCACCGGCATGGTCAAGTTGCGCGCCGAATTCCCCAACAAGGACGAGCAGCTCTTTCCCAACCAATTCGTGAATGCGCGCATTCGCGTCCACACCTTGCCCAACACCCTGTGGATTCCAGCGGCAGCCGTGCAGCAAGGGAATCAAGGTCCTTATGCCTATGTCGTCGGTGCCGGGCAACGGGTCTCGGTGCATGCGCTCAAGGTGGGGCCACGCGATGGTGACCGGGTGGCCATTTTGTCTGGGCTCGAGGCGGGCCAACAGGTGGTGACGGATGGGGTGGATAACCTGCGTGAAGGCGTCACGGTCAGCGTCTCCCCCCGGGACAACGGTGTGAGCACGCAACCTTGAGTTTTTCCCGTGTGTTTATCGAGCGCCCGGTAGCCACGGCGTTGTTGATGTTGGCCATGGTGCTCACTGGGCTCATTGCCTGGCGCCTGTTACCGCTGTCGGCTTTGCCGGAAGTGGACTACCCCACCATCGAGGTCACCACGCTCTACCCCGGCGCTGGCCCGGAAGTCATGACCTCCATGGTCACCGCTCCGCTGGAACGCCAGTTTGGCCAAATGCCGGGGCTGACCCAGATGAACTCCACCAGTTCGGGGGGGGCTTCGGTCATTACCCTGCAGTTTGCCTTGAGCATGTCCCTGGATGTGGCGGAACAGCAGGTGCAGGAGGCCATCAATGCCGCCGGCACCTTTTTGCCCACCGATTTGCCCATGCCCCCCCTGTACAACAAGGTCAATCCGGCCGATGCCCCGGTACTGACCCTGGCCGTGACTGCCGATCACATGACCCTGCCCCGCCTGCAAGACTGGGTAGACACCCGCTTGGTGCAAAAAATTTCCCAACTCCCCGGCGTGGGCATGGTGAGCATGGGGGGGGGATTGCGTCCGGCCGTGCGCATTCAGGTCAACCCCGGAGCCGTGGCAGTGCGCAATCTGGGTTTGGAGGATGTGCGCACGGCCATCGTCAACAATAATGTGAACCTGCCCAAAGGCAGTTTTGACGGCCCACAGCGTTCGACCGTATTGGAAGCCAACGATCAGATCCGCCAGGCCGAGGACTATCGGCAAATCATCATTACCTGGCAAAATGGCGCGCCCGTGCGGGTGGGCGATGTGGCACAGGTGTCGGAAAGCAGCGAAGACGCCCATCTGGCCGCCTGGAAAAACGACACCCCTGCCGTCATTGTGAATATTCAGCGGCAACCCGGGGCCAATGTCATCGACGTGTCCAACCGCGTCAAGGAACTACTCCCGCAACTGCAACAGTCACTCCCTCAAAGCGTGCGCATCGACCTGCTGGTGGATCGCACCACCACGATTCGTGCTTCGGTACACGAAATCCAGTTTGAACTGCTGCTGGCCATTGCCCTGGTGGTCATGGTGATTTTCCTGTTTTTGCGCAACCTGCCGGCCACACTCATCCCCAGCATTGCCGTACCGGTTTCCCTCATTGGCACCCTGGGGGTCATGTATCTGGCCGATTTCAGTATCAATAACCTCACCCTCATGGCGCTCACCATTGCCACCGGCTTTGTAGTGGATGACGCCATTGTCATGATCGAAAATATTTCCCGTTACCTGGAACAGGGTGAATCCCCCCTGCAGGCCGCCCTCAAAGGCGCGCGGCAAATTGGATTCACCATCATTTCCCTGACCTTTTCCCTGATTGCGGTACTCATTCCCCTGCTCTTCATGTCGGATGTCATTGGGCGACTTTTTCGGGAATTTGCCATCACGCTAGCGGTTTCCATTCTCATTTCCGCTCTGGTATCCCTGACCTTGACCCCCATGATGTGCGCCCGCCTTCTCAAGCACCATCAAGATGCGGCGCACGGCTGGGGCCAGCGCCTGCAACAGTTGTTGGATCGATTGATCGCAGGGTATGCCCGCGCGCTGGATGTGGTACTGGCCCATCAGGGCAAAACCCTTTGGGTGGCGCTAGGTACCTTTGTTCTCACTGCCGTGTTGTATATGGACATTCCCAAGGGGTTTTTCCCGGCTCAGGACACAGGCATCCTGCAGGCCATGACCGACGCGCCCCAAAGCATCTCCTTTGCCGGCATGGCCCAGCGCCAACAGCAGGTGGCTCGGCAGATCCTGCAGGACCCAGCCGTTCAGAGCCTGTCTTCCTTCATTGGCGTGGATGGCGTCAACACCACCATCAACAGCGGACGTTTGCTGATCGGTTTGAAGCCCTTGTCCGAACGCGGTGCCGATGGTTCCCTCGAACAGGTCATGGGACGGTTAAACCAGTCTTTGCAACAGGTGCAGGGGATTCGGGTGTTTTTGCAACCCGTACAGGACCTCACCATCGAAGACACGCTGAGTCGAACGCAATATCAAATGACCCTCAAAAGTGCCCGCTCCGCTGATATTTCTCAGTGGACCCCGCGCCTGGTCGAGCGTTTGAACGAACGTCCCGAATTGAAGGATGTGGCCAGCGACGTGCAGGATGAGGGGCGCCGTGTCTATCTGGATATCGATCGCGACAACGCAGCGCGCTTGGGCGTTACTGTGGCAGCCATCGACAATGTTCTCTACGACGCCTACGGTCAGCGCCTGGTTTCCACGATTTTCACCCAATCCAACCAATACCGCGTGGTACTGGAAACACTCCCCGATTTCCGCCAGCATCCCCAGCAACTGGACGCCTTGTATGTCTCTGGCGCCAATAACGCCCAGGTGCCCTTGAGCCAGTTGGCCCATTTTTCCGAACGCCTGGGCCCCTTGACCATCAATCATCAAGGCCAGTTTCCCTCGGCCACCATTTCCTTCAACTTGACGCCAGGCACTTCCCTGGGTCAGGGGGTGGACGCCATTCGCCAGGTCATGGCACAGATGAGCATGCCTCTGAGCATCGAGGCACGTTTTCAAGGAGCTGCCCGGGCATACGAAAAGTCACTCTCTTCAACCCTGCTGCTGATTCTGGCCGCAGTCATCACCATGTACATCGTGCTGGGAGTGCTCTACGAGAGCTACATCCATCCCCTCACCATTTTATCCACCTTACCCTCCGCCGGCGTCGGTGCCCTGCTGGCCTTGCGCTTGTCGCATAATGATCTGGGTATTCTGGGGATCATCGGTATCATCCTGCTCATCGGCATCGTCAAGAAAAACGCCATCATGATGATCGATTTCGCGCTAGAAGCTCAGCGTCAGGAGGGCTTGAGCGCCTTGGCCGCCATCCGCCAGGCCTGTCTGCTGCGCTTCAGACCCATTTTAATGACCACTCTCTCGGCTTTCTTTGCCGCTCTGCCACTGATCTGGAGCCATGGGATCGGAGCTGAACTGCGCCGGCCTCTGGGATTGACGCTGGCCGGAGGGTTGCTGGCCAGCCAGCTGTTGACACTGTTCACCACACCCGTCATCTATCTGGCCATGGATCGGTTGGCCTCCCGGTTTCGCGCTCCATGAGTTTTACCTCGGTTTTCATCCGGCGTCCCGTTGCCACGACGTTATTGACGGCGGCCATTACGCTAGCCGGCATGGTGGGCTTCCTGTTGCTGCCTGTTGCCCCCTTGCCTCAAGTGGATTTTCCCGCCATCAACCTGCAGGTTTCTTTGCCGGGTGCCAGCCCGGAAACCATGGCCTCCACCATCGCCACGCCCCTGGAACGCGCGGTCGGTCGCATTGCCGGTGTGGAAGAGGTCACCTCCAGCAGCACTACCGGAACCACCTCACTCAGCCTGGTGTTTGATCTGGACCGCAACATCGATGGCGCCGCCCGGGATGTCATGGCGGCCATCAATGCCGCCCGCACCTTGCTGCCTTCCAACCTGCCCTTCAACCCCATCTATCGCAAAATCAATCCGGCCGACGCGCCCATCGTCATCATGTCGCTCACCTCCTCCACCATGAGCCCGGGGGATATCTACGATGCCGCCTCCACCGTGGTGGCGCAACGGCTGTCCCAGGTGGACGGCGTGGGACAGGTGCTGGTGGGGGGCAGTTCACTGCCGGCGGTTCGGGTGGAACTCAGCCCGCCTTCTCTCAATCGCTACGGTCTGGGCCTGGAATCGGTGCGCAGCGCCATTGCCAACACCAACGCCAATCGCCCCAAGGGCTTCTTCGAGGACGCCAGCACCCGCTGGCAAATTCAGGATAACGATCAGGCCATGAAAGCCCAGGACTACCGCCCCTTGATTCTGGCCTGGCGCAACGGTGCGCCAATCCGCCTCTCGGATGTGGCCGAAGTTCAGGACTCCATCCAGGACTTGCGGAATCTGGGAATATCCAATGACCGCCGCGCCATTTTGTTGATCGTCAGCCGCCAACCCAACGCCAACATCATCGAAACGGTGGATCGGGTCACCGCTCTGGTGCCACGCCTGCAAGCCTCCATTCCCAGCGCCATCGATCTGAAAGTGGTGATGGACCGCACGCCGTCCATTCGCGCTTCCTTGCATGATGTGGAAAAAACCCTGGCCATTTCCACGGCCCTGGTGATTCTGGTGGTTTTCCTGTTTTTGCGCGAAAGCCATGCGGCCCTGATTCCGGCCATTGCCGTGCCGGTGTCGCTCATTGCCACCTTTGGAGTCATGTTTTTATTCCACTTCAGCCTGGATAATCTATCCCTCATGGCGCTGACGGTGGCCACAGGCTTTGTAGTGGATGATGCCATCGTCATTCTGGAGAATATATCGCGGCATATCGAAGAGGGAAAAGCACCGCTTCAGGCCGCTTTGGTGGGGGCGCGTGAGGTAAGCTTCACGGTCATTTCCATCAGTTTGTCGCTCGTGGCGGTGTTCGTCCCACTCCTTTTCATGGGCGGTTTGGTGGGGCGCATGTTTCGGGAATTTGCGCTCACTTTGTCGGTTGCCGTGCTGGTTTCCTTGCTGGTGTCCTTGACCACCACCCCGATGATGTGTGCGCGTTTATTGCGTTCGCGTCCAGGGGTACCCGAGGCCTCCCCCGCCCCAAGGCCTTCCTGTTTCCGCGCCCGGTTGTTCACGACCATGCCCCGACCCTTGCAGGCCTTGGTAAAAACCATTGCTCACATGCTGGGGCGCTCTCTTTCCCAGGTGCGCCTGGCGCTGGATGGTCTGCACGCACGCTACACCCGCTCCCTGTCCTGGACCATCCAGCACCGACGCTGGATCATGGCGCTGCTAATGCTCACCATTGGCTTGAATGTATATCTTTTTACCATTGTTCCCAAAGGTTTTTTTCCGCAACAGGATACGGGCCGCCTAATCGGGCGGGTGCAAGCGGATCAAAGTATTTCCTTTCAGTCCATGCGCCAGAAACTGACCGAATTCGTGGCCATCTGTCGCGCCGATCCCGCTGCCGAAGAGGTAATCGGCTTTACTGGCGGGGAATCCCGCAATGCCGCCAATGTATTCGTGGTGCTCAAGCCCCCCGAAGTGCGCCAGGTCAGTGCCGACGAAGTCATGGCGCGGTTGCGCAAAAAACTGGCCCGGGTTGCGGGAGCAACGCTTTATTTTCAGGTGGTTCAGGATTTACGTTTTGGTGGGCGCATGGGCAATGCCCAGTATCAATACACCCTGCAGGGCAATGAGCTGGAAGAATTGCGCCGTTGGGAGCCCAAAATCCGGGCCGCCCTGGCTAAATTGCCGCAACTGGTGGATGTGAATACCGACCAGCAGGACAAGGGCCTGAACACGACCCTCAGCATCGATCGGGACAGCGCGGCACGCCTGGGGATCAGCCCCTTGGCGCTGGATCAGGTACTCAACGATTTATATGGCCAACGGCTCATTTCCACCATTTATAACCCGCTCAACCAATATCGTGTGGTCCTGGAAGCCGGGCAAGACTATGTGCAGAGCAGTCAAATGCTGGACCAGACTTACATCACCGGAACCCAGGGGGCCATGGTACCGCTTTCGGCCATTGCCCATTTCACCCCGGGAAACTCGGCCCTCTCGGTCAATCATCAGGGCCAATTCCCGGCCAGCACCATCACCTTCAATCTGCCCATCGGGGTTTCGTTGGGCCAGGCCACCCAAGCCATCCACGATGCCTTTCTGCAACTGAAGGTCCCGGCATCGATTCAGGGTGGTTTTCAAGGAACGGCAAAAGTGTTCAAGGCCTCCTTGTCCAATCAACCCTTACTGGTACTGGCCGCCTTGGGCGTGGTGTACATCGTGCTGGGGATTTTGTACGAAAGTCTGGTGCACCCGCTCACGATTTTGTCCACGCTTCCCTCGGCGGGTGTAGGAGCCGTTCTGGCCCTGTTGCTCAGCCACATGGATTTCAACCTGATGGCCTTGATTGGAGTTATATTGCTCATTGGCATCGTCAAGAAAAACGCCATCATGATGATTGATTTTGCCCTGCAGGCTGAACGCGAACGCGGTCTGTCGCCCGAACAGGCCATCCTGCAGGCCTGTGACAAGCGCTTCAGACCGATTCTCATGACCACGGCTGCGGCCATGCTGGGTGCATTACCGCTGGCAACCGGCTGGGGGGTGGGTTCGGAGCTGCGTCGTCCCTTGGGGGTCTCGATTTTGGGTGGTTTGGCGGTAAGCCAAGTGCTGACACTCTACACCACGCCGGTGGTCTATGTGTATCTTGATCGCTTTCGCCATGCCCTGTTGGCCCGCTTTCACATCAAACCCTTTGCTCGCGCCCATGAAACTGCCGCTTCTTCCTGAATATTCCGCTTCGCGCCTTGCAACACTGGCGGTCCCGGGTGCCCTGCTGCTGGCCTTGCTGCTGACCGGTTGCAGCGTGGGCCCGGATTATGTGCGACCGCAAGCCCCCACACCAGCCACCTTCAACGTACCCCCCGGGTGGAAAGTGGCCCAAGCGCAGGACGCGCAAATCCCTCCCGATTGGTGGCGCTTGTTCAAGGATCCCCAACTGGATCAGCTGGAAGCCCGGGTGGCTCCCGCCAACCAGACCCTGGCGCAGCGCGAGGCGGCTTTGCGTCAGGCCCGCGCCCTGGTGGATAGTGCCCAGGCCGGGCTTTTCCCCACAGTCAATCTCAACGCCGACAAAACCCGAAATCGTGCATCGGCCGGCGCCATTGGCCTGGCCCAAGGGCTGGTGTATGACAATTATCTCACCGACTTGCAAGCCAGCTGGGAACCCGATCTGTGGGGGGCCATTCGGCGCGGCATCGAGTCCAATGTGGCCAGTCTACAGGCCAGCGCCGGCCAGTTGGCAGCTACGCGCCTGACCTTGCAAACCCAACTGGCCGCCGATTATTTTCAGCTGCGCGCCGATGATACCCAGCGCCAACTGCTGGCAGACACGGTGTTAGCCGACAAGCGTTTTCTCGATTTAACCCAAAGTCGCTTCGATCAGGGCGTGGCGGCACGCACCGATATCCTGCAGGCCGAAACCCAATTGCGCTCGGTGCAGGCGCAACTGCTGGATGTGGGGGTACAACGGGCCCAGCTGGAACATGCCATCGCCGTGTTGGTGGGCGAGCCGGCATCGGGGTTTCACCTTCCCCCCATGCCTCTGAATCAAGCCCCACCACCTGTTCCCCTGACGGTTCCTTCCGTCTTGCTGGAACGACGCCCCGATATCGCCTCGGCGGAACGCAGTGCCGCTTCGGCCAGCGCCCAAATTGGGGTGGCCCAGGCCGCCTTCTTTCCCACCGTCACAATTGGCGGTAATCTGGGGTATCAAAACCGGGCGTACAATAATCTGGTATCGCAACCCAACAGCATGTGGGCTTTCGCGCCCCAAATACAATTGCCCCTGTTTGACGGCGGGCTTCGCGCTGCGGCTTTGGACCAGGCCCGTGCCAGTTATGATCAGGCCGTGGCCAATTATCGGGAAATCGTGCTGGAAGCCATTCAGAATGTGGAGGACAATCTGGCCGCTGCATCCATTTTATCCAGCGAGCTGGGTGTGCAGCAGCAAGCCGTTCAGGCCGCCGATCAAACCCTGCGGCTCACCGACGATCAATATCGCCAGGGGACGGTGGGTTATTTGAACGTACTGACTGCGCAAACCGTATTGCTTTCCAATCAGCTTACCGAAATCGCCCTGCGCAGCCGTCAGTTTGTGGCGCACGTACAGCTCGTCACGGCCTTGGGCGGCGGTTGGGATCCAACCCAGGACCCCCTCACGCAAACCAGCCCAGCGACGCAACTGACTTCCTCGGTCCCTTCCCCATGAACCTTTTTTCCCCAGGGACTACTTCGACGGCTACCGGCCACTTTGGGCAAGGCGCCGAGCAATCGTTTTTCAACCTGTATCACCACGATTTCATCCGGGTAGCCGTGGCCATTCCCCGGGTCCGTGTGGCCGATCCGCTCTGGAACGCTCGGGAAACCTGTCGACTCCTGGGTGCAGCCTCGGCAGATGGGGCTTGCCTGGTTCTGTTTCCCGAGCTGGGGTTGACCGGATATAGCTGTGACGACCTGTTCCAGCAAGAAGCCCTGTTGCAAGGTGCACGGCAGGCTTTGGACCTGGTGGTACAGGCCACGCGTTCGCTGCCCGTAGTGGCGGCGGTTGGGCTGCCGCTGCGTTACGAAGGCGCGCTGTACAATGTATGCGCCCTGATCTGCGCGGGAAGGATTTTGGGTTTCGTTCCCAAAACCCATATCCCCAATTATCGGGAGTTTTACGAAGGACGCCAGTTTTGCGGCGCTTCGCCCCTGGCCCCAAGCACTCAGGTCCTGTGGCCCGGCCAAGCTCCGATACCCTTTGGAACCCGCCTGTTGTTTCGTGCCAACCAACAACCCTTGCTGACCCTTGCGGCCGAAATTTGCGAAGATTTATGGGTCCCCATCCCTCCCTCCAGTTACGCCGCACTGGCGGGGGCCACGCTGATACTCAATCCTTCGGCTTCCAATGCCAGCATCGGCAAGGCTGATTATCGGCAACAACTGGTCGCCAGCCAGTCGGCCCGCTGTTTGAGCGCCTATTTATACAGCGCAGCCGGTGTCGGAGAATCCACCACCGATCTGGCCTGGGATGGCCATGGCCTGATTGCTGATCATGGCGAGATCAAGGCCCAAAGCCAGCGCTATCACACGGCATCACAGTGCATCCTGGCGGATATCGATCTGCTGCGTCTGCATCAGGAACGCATGCGGCAAAACACGTTTGGGGTGAATGCGCAGCACCACACCCCCCATGCCGGTTCCTGGCAGGTTGTACCCTTCGAATTACCTCTCTGCACACGCCCGATTCTGCCGTTGTTCCTTGCGCCGGCCCGTTATCCGTACGTGCCAGAAAAGGCGCACCTGCGCGACGAGCGCTGCAGCGAAGTGTTCCAGATTCAGGTACAAGGCCTGGCTACGCGCTTGCGCGCCACAGGACTGAAGCGCCTGGTATTGGGAGTTTCTGGTGGCCTGGATTCCACCCACGCGTTACTGGTGTGTTTGCAGGTGCTGGAACAATTACAGCTCCCCCGCAGCGCGTTACTGGCTTATACCCTGCCCGGTTTTGCCACCTCGCCGCAAACCTTGCAATTGGCTCATACCTTGATGCGCACCCTGGACATCGAGCCCCAGGAAATCGACATCCGCCCCAGTTGTCTGCAAATGTTCAAGGACATCGGACATCCCTTTCATGCAGGGCACCCCGTGTATGACATCACCTTCGAAAACGTGCAGGCTGGAGAACGCACCAGTCATCTGTTCCGCCTGGCCAACTTGCACCAGGCCCTGGTGGTGGGCACCAGCGATTTGAGTGAAGTAGCCCTGGGTTGGTCGACTTATGGGGTGGGGGACCACATGGCGCATTACCATGTCAACGCCAGTGTTCCCAAAACCCTGATCCAGTACCTGATTGCCTGGGTTCGAGATACCGGGACCTTGCCACCACAAGCACGGGAGGCGCTCACTCGGGTGCTGTGCAATGATATTTCCCCCGAGCTGATTCCCGGCAATGACGAACAACCCCTGCAACGCACGGAAGATAGCGTGGGCCCTTATGCCCTGCAGGATTTCCATCTGTATCACCTGTTGCGTTTCGGTTTTACCCCCTATCGGGTGGGTTTCCTGGCCTGGTGTGCCTGGGGTGGCGCTTCTGGACAGGAAGAAGCAGTCTATTCGCTATCTATGGTGCGTCACTGGATGCGCCTGTTTGTGACCCGATTCTTTCAAAACAGTCAGTTCAAGCGCAGTTGCATGGCCAATGCGCCCAAGGTGGGTTCGGGAGGTTCTCTCTCGCCCCGAGGGGATTGGCGGGCACCTGCCGATGGCAGTGCCGCTCCTTGGCTGGCCAGCGTAGACCTGATACCCGTGCAGGAGCCAGCGGGTCCAGGCGCCGGGACCAACAGCCCAGACGCACTCCCCCAGGATGATTCTGCGCTCAAGGACGCGTAGCCAAGGCCATGATCACGTTGGTGTTTCGTACCCATCTGCTGCTGTTTCGGCGCGCCGAACAACACATTTTTTGGCCCGATGCTGTGGCGCTAGGTACGCTGCAGGCGCAGGCCGTGGTGCACGACGAATTCCGCTTCGAACATCAGGGCTGCACCTATGCCGTGCTGGAGGTAGAGGCTGCAACGCCCGAGCCCCCCGGGTTTTCCTTCCTCTCTCTGCGCGGCCTGTTTGGGGCCCTGGACGAGGCTTTGTTTGCCCGGATCGGTCGGGTGGCTCAACTGCTGGAATGGAACCGCTCGCATCGGTTTTGCGGCCGTTGTGGGCAGGCTACCGAACGTCAGCCAGCCTTGGCCCGTTCTTGCCCAGCCTGTGGCTACACCAGTTATCCTCGCATTTCCCCCGCCATCATGGCTCTGGTCATTCGTGGCCAAGAGTTGTTATTGGCCCGTGGCCCGCAT
Organism: Ferrovaceae bacterium; assembly: GCA_027449685.1. Lineage (GTDB taxonomy): Bacteria > Pseudomonadota > Gammaproteobacteria > Burkholderiales > Ferrovaceae > JAJZHV01. The sequence goes on from DAIDLC010000009.1 coordinate 96,138, forward strand.
TTTCAACCGGGCATCTACAGTGCCCTGGCAGGTTTTTGTGAACCGGGCGAATCCCTGGAGCAAGCCCTGCGCCGTGAGGTGCGTGAAGAAGTGGGGCTGGAGGTGGAAAATCTGCGTTACTTTGGCAGCCAATCCTGGCCCTTTCCCCATTCCCTCATGGTGGCCTTCACCTGTCAGTATGCCGCGGGCAGCCTGGTGTTGCAGCCCGAGGAAATCGAGGATGCCCGCTGGTTTCCCAGCCATGCCCTGCCACCTTTGTCACCGCCCATCAGCATTGCGCGCCAATTGATCGATGCCACGGTGGCCGCACTGCACACCCAGCGATCATGATGCCCTTCGACGTGGCCTTGCGCCAAATTCTGGGCCCTGTGGGACTGGTCGCCGACCCGCTCCTTCTGGCCGCCCATAACCGGGACTGGCGCGGGCGCTACGTGGGTCGCGCCCAACTTCTGGCCATGCCCCAGAGTACGGCCGAAACCGTGGCCGTCATGCGCTGCTGTCAGGCCTATCGCGTACCGGTGGTCCCCCAGTCGGGGAATACCAGTTTATGCGGGGGTAGTGTTCCCGGCCCCCAGGGCAATGAACTCATTCTGAATCTCTCGCGCATGCAGAGTTGTCGCGCGCTGGACGCTGCCAACGGCACGCTGACCTGCGAAGCGGGCATGTTGTTGGCTACCCTCCAGCAGCAGGCGGCCCAGGCCGGGTTCCTGTTTCCCCTGAGTATTGCCTCGGAAGGCAGCGCGCAGGTGGGAGGAATCATTTCCACCAATGCTGGCGGGACCGCCGTATTGCGCTATGGCAATATGCGCTCCCTGGTATTGGGGCTGGAGGTGGTTTTGCCCGATGGCCGACTGTGGTCCGGTTTGCGTGCCCTGCGCAAGGACAACACCGGCTATGACCTCAAGCAGTGGTTCATTGGGGCTGAAGGCACCCTGGGCGTGATTACTGCTGCCACCGTGCGTCTGTTTCCACAACCCCGGGCCCATGCCACGGCCTGGGTGGCCGTGGCCACGCCGCAGCAGGCCGTTACTCTGCTACGGTTTCTGCAAGAGGCCCTGGGCGAGCGCATCTCCAGTTTTGAACTCATCTCCCAAACTGCCCTGGATCTGGTATTGAAGCATTTACCCCAAACCCGTCCTCCCTTGGAACAACCCACGCCCTGGGCCGTACTGCTGCAACTGGATGATGTGGACCCGCAACCCCTGGAACCCCGGTTGACCCTGGTTCTGGAGGAGGCCTGGGAACGTGCCCTGATCACTGATGCCAACCTGGCACAGAGCCTGGCCCAGGCGCAAGCCCTGTGGCATTTGCGGGAGCAGATTTCCGAGGCCCAGCGCCTGGAGGGCGTGAGCATCAAACACGACATCAGCGTGCCCGTAAGCCACATTCCCGCATTCATTCACCGCACCAGCACGCTACTCACCCAGCAGTTTCCCGGCATTCGTCTGGTCTGTTTTGGGCATGTGGGAGATGGCAATCTGCATTTCAACCTCTCCAAACCGGATAGCCTGGAAAATGCCGCATTCATCGATCAAACCGCCGCTGTCAATCGCATCGTGCACGATCAGGTCATGGCTCTGGAAGGCAGCATCAGCGCCGAGCATGGGATCGGCCAGCTCAAAACGGGTGAATTACTGCGCTATAAAGATCCGCTGGAACTGGCCTTGATGCGCCAGCTCAAGCAAGTGCTGGACCCCTTGGGACTGATGAATCCCGGAAAAATCTTCGCCTAGCCCAGTAGCACGGTACGGATGGCTTTGATGGCGTCGCGCTTTTGGGCGGCCTGTTCAAAATCCAGATTGGCCGCAGCCTCCAGCATCTCTTTTTCCAGCTGTTTGAGCAGTTGGCCCAACTGTTTTTCATTCAGATGCGCCACCTGGGTCTCGGCCGTTGATATGGTCGGCTTGTGGGCCAGTGGCTCGGGTTCGTAGATGCCCTCGATGAGAGACTTGATTTCTTTATTGATGCCGCGCGGGGTAATGCCCTGGGACGCGTTGAAGCGGGTTTGCAGGGTGCGGCGCCGTTCGGTCTCCTGCATGGCCTGGGCCATGGAATCGGTCATTTTGTCGGCGTATAAAATGGCCGTGCCATGAATGTGCCGGGCGGCGCGTCCTATGGTTTGAATCAGCGAGCGGGCCGAGCGCAAAAAGCCTTCCTTGTCCGCATCCAGAATGGCCACCAGAGAGACCTCGGGAATATCCAGGCCCTCGCGCAACAAGTTGATGCCCACCAGAATGTCGAACTTGCCCAAACGCAGGTCACGGATGATTTCCACCCGCTCCACGGTATCCACATCGGAATGCAAATAGCGCACCTTCAAGCCGTGTTCATCCAGATAGTCGGTAAGATCTTCTGCCATGCGTTTGGTCAGGGTGGTAACCAGCACCCGTTCCCCCAGGGCAATCCGCTCGCGGGCTGCAGACAGGAGATCATCCACCTGGGTGCGGGCCGGGCGCACCAGCAACACCGGATCCACCAAACCGGTGGGGCGCACCAATTGCTCCACCACCTGACCAGCGTGCTGAGCCTCGTAGGTGGCGGGTGTGGCGGAAATAAAAATCGTCTGCGGCATCATGCGTTCGAATTCATCGAACCGTAAGGGCCGGTTATCCAGGGCCGAAGGCAGGCGAAAACCGTAATTGACCAGGTTTTCCTTGCGCGACCGATCCCCCTTGTACATGCCCCCGATTTGAGGAATGGTGACATGGGATTCGTCCAGGAACATCAACGCGTTGGAGGGCAAATACTCGATCAGGGTGGGGGGAGGCTCGCCGGCGGCACGACGCGAGAGATGGCGGGTGTAGTTTTCGATGCCTTTGCAGAAGCCAATCTGATCCAGCATTTCCAGATCATGGCGGGTACGCTGTTCGATGCGTTGCAATTCCACCAGTTTGTGGGCCTGCGCAAAGAAATCCATGCGCTGGGCCAATTCGAGTTTGATGGCCTCCATGGCCTGCAGGACCGTCTCGCGGGGAGTGACGTAATGGCTGGAAGGAAAAACGGTAAACCGCCCCAGGCGTTGCTGGATTTTTCCCGTGAGGGGGTCGAAGAGCATCAGGGTTTCGATTTCATCGTCAAACAGGGTAACGCGCAAGGCCCACTCGCTGTTTTCGGCCGGAAAGATGTCGATGACCTCACCACGCACCCGAAATACTCCACGCTTGAACTCCAGTTCGTTGCGCGTGTATTGCATGAGCGTCAAGCGGGAAATGATGGCGCGCTGATCCAGACGCTCGTTTTCCCGCAGATGCAAAATCATGCGGTGATATTCCTGCAAATCCCCAATGCCGTAGATGGCAGACACCGTTCCCACGATCACGCAATCTGCACGTTCCAGGAGCGATTTGGTGGCCGACAGACGCATCTGTTCGATATGCTCATTGATGCTCGAGTCCTTTTCGATATACAGATCACGCGCCGGCACATACGCCTCCGGCTGATAATAATCGTAATAGGACACGAAATACTCCACCGCGTTTTCCGGCAAAAACTCCCGCAGTTCGGCGTAGAGCTGAGCAGCCAGGGTTTTATTGGGGGCCATGACCATGGCGGGCCGCCCCAGGCGGGCGATGACATTGGCCATGGTGAAGGTTTTACCCGAGCCGGTCACTCCCAGCAAGGTCTGGTACTGCAAGCCATCGGACAGGCCTTGCACCAAAGCGGCAATGGCTTGCGGTTGATCGCCGGCCGGCTCGAAGGGGCAATGCAGGCGGTAAGGGCTATGGGGAAAAGTAACGATCACGAGGGTAAGGGGGCGCTAGGTCAACAGGAATGTACGCAGGGCATCTTGTGGGGAGATTGGCGTCTTGGGTAGAATACAGGGTTGAATCGGGGTTGGTTGATGTTCGTCACAACGCATGCAGGGGGGTGTGACGGGGGCAAGGGCCATGGCCTGCGCACACGGGTCATCCAAAGTGGATAATGACATGGATTCCACGCACTGAACAGTGCCCATACCAACCAATGACCCGGCACGAAACTCCCCATTTGATTGATTTTGTTGATTCCACACCCAGGACTTTCCATGAACCCCACATCTTTTCTGAACGCCATCGAGATGGCCCCCCGTGACCCCATACTGGGCATCACCGAGGCCTATAACGCGGACACCAACCCGGCCAAAGTCAATCTCGGCGTTGGGGTATATACCGACGAGCAAGGCAAGGTTCCTCTGCTGGAATGCGTGCGCCAGGCTGAAAGTCTTATCCACCAGCGTGCGGCTGCGCGCAGCTACCTGCCCATCGAAGGGTTGGCCACTTACGACCGCTCCGTCCAGGAACTGGTATTTGGAGCCGATACCCCGGCAGTCACGGAAGGCCGGATATTGACCATACAATCCCTGGGTGGCACAGGTGGTCTTAAAATTGGCGCCGATTTTTTAAAACGCTTCAACCCCCGGGCCGAAGTCTGGATTTCTGATCCCAGTTGGGAAAATCACCGAGCCCTGTTTGAAGCCGCGGGGTTTACGGTCAAAACCTACCCCTACTACCATGCCGCCACCCATGGGCTGCAGTTTGCCAACCTGCTGGCCGCACTGGATGGGGCTCCCGCAGGCACCGTCATCGTCCTGCATGCCTGCTGCCACAATCCCAGTGGGGTTGATCTGGATGAAGACCAATGGACTCAGGTGATTGAACTGATGCAACAACGCCAGTTGGTCCCTTTCCTGGATCTGGCCTACCAGGGGTTTTCCCGTTCCATTGCCGAGGATGGTGCGGTTGTGCGGCGCTTTGCCTCGGCTGGGGGGCCAGTTCTGGTGGCCAATTCTTTTTCCAAGTCCTTTTCCCTGTATGGCGAACGTATTGGTGCGTTCAACCTGGTCACCGACTCGCGCGACGAGGCACAACGGGCTTTATCCCAACTCAAACGGGTCATCCGCACCAACTATTCCAACCCCCCCAGCCATGGCGCACAGATCGTCTCTACCGTATTGACCACGCCAGCCTTGCGCACCCAGTGGGAAGAAGAGCTAGGGGCCATGCGCAACCGCATCAAATCCATGCGCCAAAGCCTGGTGGAACAACTCAAGAAGCGCCTGCCACAGCAGGATTTTGGTTTCGTGGCGCAACAAAACGGCATGTTTTCCTTCTCTGGCCTCACCTTGCCCCAAGTGACCCGCCTCAAGCAGAAGTTTTCCATCTATGCCGTGGATTCCGGTCGAATTTGCGTGGCCGCTCTCAACACCCGTAATTTACCCCACGTGGTGGAGGCTATCGCACAAGTTCTCAGTGCGCCGGCCGCGTAGAAGTCGGCGCGTTGCTCCCCCTGCCTCCCAGGTACTCGTGCCCTGATCTCTGCGCGTACATCGCTTAGCGCCTTCTGGCTGGGGTGGCTCGTTTTGGGAAGCGTGCTTACCCTGACCGCGGTGATGGCTTTGCGCCAGTACGAGGCACGGGAAGTGCAGGCACAGTTTCAAGCTGAATCCATCGATGTGGTGGACCGATTTGAAATGCGGGTCAAACGGGCTCTGGACGATTTACTGGCGGTGGGTGCCTTTTACGACGTCGACCCCCAAATTGATCGCCAGGAATTCAGGCGCTTGGCTAACGGGCTGCTGGCCAAGGATACCCCCATCCAGGCGCTGGAATGGGCCCCTCACCTGTTTCAGGCGCAACGGGAAGGATTCGTGGCCCAGATGCGCCGCAGCGGGTTTCCCCAATTCGAAATAACACAACGTGATGCGCAGGGAACCTTGATTCCTGCCACGGCACGCCCGGATTATTTTCCAGTCACCTACCTCGAACCCATGGCCGGCAACGATGCGGCCTTCGGTTATGACCTGAGCTCCAGTGCCTCGCGCAAAACCACCATGGAACGTTCGGGCGCCACGGGCCAACTGCTGGCCACCGAACGCATCAAACTGGTTCAGGAACATGGCAACCAGTTCGGGTTTCTGGTCTTTCGCCCCGTGTTCAGAGGAGCCGTGCGGCCTCCAGAGGGGCTCTCCTCTTCGCGCCTGCTGGGATTTGTCCTGGGGGTTTTTCGGATTGGCGATCTGGTGGAAAATGGCAAGCAGCTTGCCAGCGTCTCCCCCTTGCGATTAGCCTTGTTTGATGCTTCTGCTGCCCCAGGTATGCGCCTGCTGTACTCTGCCCAGGGGCAACCGGACTCGCCCGAAAGCCTCCAAACCGGCTTGCACTACACCCGATTCTTGAGTGTGGGGGGCAGACGCTGGACTGTGGTGACTACTCCGGCCAACCTCCAGGCCTTTCAGGCACACCATGAGGCCAGTGACATTACCCTGGTGCTCGGGTTGTTTCTGTCACTCATCTGGGCGATTTACTTGCGGCAAAAGGCCAACCATCTGGTGCAAGCCGAACAGATCGTGAAGCAACGCACCACCGACCTGGATCGTGAACGCCGTTTCAGTACCACCCTGTTTGACAATCTGGGCAGTATCGGTCTGGTGATTCACCGCGAGGGTCATATCGTCCGCTTCAATCAGGCGGCCACCGAATTTACTGGTCGTTATCTGGAAACCGTCAATGCCCCCTGGTTCTGGTTGCAATTTTTTCCCGAAAGGGAACAGTTAGCGCTTCGAGAGCAATTCACCGCAAGCATGCAAGGCCATTTTTCCATGCCCCAGATGGCTCACTGGATAGATCGCCAGCAACAAGAGCGGCTGCTGGACTGGACCCATAGTGTATTGAACGACAAGTCGGGCGTCCCTCAGTTTCTCATCAGCGTGGGGGTGGATATCACCGAACGTCAGGCTGCACAAAGCAAGCTCACCAGTTTGCTGGAAGAACAGCAGGCCATCCTCAATAGCGAAGTGGTGGGAATCGCCATGATCCGGGATCGGCATCTGGTGTGGGCCAATCATGCCATTGCCCACATGCTGGGGTACTCACCAGAGGAAATGGCGCAGCAGCCTACGGCCCTGATCTACCCCAGCACTGCAGATCATCAACGCTTTGAGCAGCTCGCCTACCCGGTGATTCAGGAAGGACGACTATTCCGAACCCAACTGCAGTTTGTGCGCCGGGATGGAACGCTGGGCTGGTTTGATATTTCCGGAGCCCGGCTGCGCGCTGAAGAATCCATCTGGGCCGTGGTAGACATCAGCACCCTGAAATCTGCCGAAGAAAAACTGATTCGAGCGCGGCAGGTGGCAGAGGAGGCCAATCAGGCCAAGTCCCGGTTTCTGGCCATCATGTCCCACGAAATTCGCACGCCCATGAACGGCATTCTCGGCATGGCGCAACTGCTGTTACGCCAGGATATCACCCCATCCGAGCGCCTGGAATTCATCAAGACCATTCTGTCTTCGGGACAATCCTTGCTCAGCTTGCTCAACGACCTGCTGGATTTATCCAAGGCCGAATCGGGCGAATTCGCCCTGGAACGCGCACCATTTTTGATTGAAGAGGTGTTGCAGCAGGCCCTGTTGCTGTTTGAGGCGGGTGCTCAGGCCAAGGGCATTCGGCTCGTGGTGCAGCCGCTTCGAGAGGCTCTTGGACAGTACTGGTGGGGGGATGCCCTGCGGCTGCGACAAATGCTGTTCAATCTGGTAAACAATGCCCTGAAGTTTACCACCCAAGGTACTATCACCCTGGCCGTGACTGAGCGGCAGCGGAAATCCCAGCACACCCTCCTGGAATTTCGCGTCACGGATACGGGAATCGGCATCGCCCAGGAAAAACTCTCCCTGTTGTTCAAGCCCTTCTCGCAGGCGGACAATTCCATTACCCGCCAGTATGGAGGGACAGGTCTGGGACTTTCCATCGTGGCTCAATTGGCGCGCATGTATCAAGGTTCCGTGGGGGTGGAAAGCCAGGAGGGGCAAGGCTCCAGCTTCTGGTTTACGGCCTGGCTGGAGCGCTGCGACCAGGCACCAGCGGAAGCGCCAACGCAGGCCATCAGCGACCCGGCTTTGCCTCCCACTGAAAATGCAGCGCCGTCCGCTGAGCGGCTGGTTCTGCTGGTGGATGACAATGCGGTCAACCGTCGCCTGGTGCATGTGTTGCTCACCCGGGCCGGCTATCGCGTGGTGGAAGTAGAAAATGGCCTGAAGGCGCTGGAACAGATCCAGGCCGGTCTGAATCCCCACATCGTGTTGATGGATGTGCAAATGCCTGTGATGGACGGTTTTACGGCCAGCCGGGAAATTCGCTTGTGGGAGCAGCGCCAACACCAGGCCCGCGTTCCCATCGTGGCCTTGACGGCGGACGGTTTTGCCGAAGACCGAACGCGCTGTCTGGAGGCCGGGATGGATGAATTTTTAACCAAACCCATCCAGCAGGTCCAACTGTTCCAGACCCTGGAGCGTTTTACTGCCGTGCAGGCTCGCTAATGCCCACAGCGCTCAATTTTTGGCGCTCTTCCCTGAGCACTTCGCTGTCATGGCACTGCGGCATCCCAACCAGTGGATGCCCCAGGGAGCATTTCGGTTGAGAGGATTCTGATTCACAATTTTCTTGACCCCGGAAATGAGGAAAGTTAGAATCCTGGATTACGATTCCTCGATAGCTCAGTCGGTAGAGCGACGGACTGTTAATCCGCAGGTCCCTGGTTCGAGCCCAGGTCGGGGAGCCAAATAGATAAAGGGTTTGCAGCGATGCAAGCCCTTTTTTATTTCTGGCTTTGTGCCGTATTTGTGCCGCAAAGAAGATTTCCAATCACTTCAGCATGCTTCGCCATTTGCGCAGGGGCCAGGTGCGCGTACCGCCTCACCATCTCCGAAGATTTCCAACCACCCATTTCCTGCAAGGGGTCGTTTCAGAAAACGGAAAATAAAGCACGCTAAGGATCAGCTAATAAGCAAAAAGGAGTCTCAGTCCCTCTTGCTCCGTGCTACAGATGCAATTTGCCGAGCCTATGGCAAGGATGGATCAATTCTGTATGTCTTCGAGCAGAGCACCGCCCGCATCAGGCGAGACTCAGGCGCAGTGCCAGCGCAGCCAGGGTCGCCGCGAGTACGGGGACGGTTAGCACAATGCCCACCTTGAAGTAATACCCCCAAGTGATCGTCATTCCCTTGCGCGCCAGTACATGCAGCCAGAGCAGCGTCGCTAGCGAGCCAATAGGGGTGATCTTCGGCCCTAAGTCACTGCCGATCACGTTGGCATAGATCATTGCCTCTTTCACCACGCCGGTTGCACTTGTGGCATCAATGGAAAGTGCGCCCACCAGTACCGTAGGCATGTTGTTCATGGCCGAAGACAGCAGCGCAGTGAGGAAGCCTGTTCCAAACGTGGCTCCCCATACGCCGCCTTGTGCGAAGTAATCCAGCAGCCTTGCGATGTGCTCGGTCAGGCCTTGGTTACGCAACCCATAGACCACGAGATACATTCCCAGCGAGAAGACGACAATTTGCCAAGGCGCTTCACGGATCACTTTGCGAGTGCTGATGACATGCCCTCGCGCAGCGACTGCGAGCAACAGCAAGGCCCCTGCGCCAGCCACTGCGCTAACCGGCACGCCTAGCGGCTCAAGGCCGAAGAATCCGACCAACAGCAGGACAAGAACCACCCAGCCGAAACGGAACGTTGCCGCATCGCGAATGGCCTCATTCGGCTGTTTCAACTGATTCACGTCGTAGTGTGCGGGGATACTGCGGCGAAAATAGATTGAGAGTACGACCAGAGAAGCAATGATGGCGACAATATTCACCGGAACCATCACCGCAGCGTAGTCATTGAACCCGATTTTGAAAAAGTCGGCAGAGACGATGTTGACCAGGTTGGATACGACGAGCGGCAGGCTGGCTGCATCTGCGATGAAACCCGCTGCCATGACGAACGCGAGCGTGGCCGCCGGACTGAACCCCAGTGCCAACAGCATGGCCATGACGATTGGCGTGAGAATCAGTGCTGCGCCGTC
>DAIDLC010000010.1 GCA_027449685.1 Ferrovaceae bacterium
CAGGCACCATCCACTCACGGTGGCGTATCATGAGCCAAATCAGCCGGTGGATCACGATTCAGTGCGAGAGACAACAAACGACGACGATCATCTGCGTAACCACGCCTTTCTTTTTGAATCGGCAACACGTTCATGGCGGCTATCACCCTTGTACGATGTGATGCCGCGCCCAATGCTGGCAACCGAGCGTCATCTGCACCTCAGTGTCGGCCAAAAGGGGCGATTGGCAACGCTGGATAACGCATTGTCAGCTTATGCGAGATTTGGCATAACCCGGCAGGACGCCCTGGAAATCATCGATCGGATCTGGCGTGTCGTACGCGAGTGGAAAGTTCGCTTCGAAAGCTATGGTGTTGCGGGCCGGGAAATCGAAGCGATCGCCTCCGCCTTCCGTCATCTCGACGAGGTGGCGTCCCCGGATCTGAAAAAAATGTTGTAAGAACAATTGCATTGGAAACTTTTATTAGGTTTTTGTGGATAGTAGCGCGTTTATGACGGATCGATCAAAGGCAGCATCCTTGCTGTCATGTGCGAGCACGGCGGGTGGCGTCTGGTATGACTTGGACTGATATATACCTGAGCCTGTCGCTCCAGCGGTAAGCAGCATGCTTAGCCTCTACCTAGACAACGTATCGTGCTGCTCAATCCCTACGCCGAGTATTACTCACGCTGCAGCTGGCCAAGCTATCCGACGGGCCGGTACAACTCGGATGTTGCGCTACAGTGCAAATAACGATTTACAAAAATTGCACCTTAATGCAATATATAGAAACGTTATTTTGCATTAAGGTGCAATGTCATGAAAACCAGCTTTTCCGACCTCAAGCTGCGCCAACTCGACACGGCACTGACCCGCTGGCGCAGCGCCAGTCTGCCGCAGCGTCCCGCGTCGGGGTGGATCAGGGCGATCCGCGAGGCACTCGGCATGACTGCCGTAGAACTCGCACGTCGCCTGGGGGTGGGCGTCCCCACGGTCAGCCGCATGGAACTCTCCGAGGCAGAAGATCGGATCACCCTAGCCACCTTGCGCCGTGCCGCCGAAGCGATGGGCTGCGAATTGCAATACGCCCTGGTACCCCAGCAGAGCCTGGTCGATACCCTGGAGAGCCGCGCCCTGGGCTTGGCACGCCAGCAGATGGCCGCCGTCAGCCACACCATGGCACTGGAAGCCCAGTCGACCTCACCCGAGGCCGTCGAGGCGCAGACGCGCGCGCTGGCCGAGACCCTGCTCAAAGGCTCGCGTCGCTCATTGTGGCGAGGGGACGGCAAGTAGGCATGGCAATCAACCTCGACTTTCCGCCAGGTGTCACGCCGCTGGATGGCGACGAACTCGCCAGTCTGATTCCCAGCCACATCACTACGCAGGGCGAGTTGAATGAGTGGGAGCAACTCAACATCGTCCAAGGCGAGAACTGGGCACGCAAACAGCGCAAGGAAATCCTCAACGAGGCATTCCTGCGTCAGTTGCATAAGCAGATGTTCGGCGAAACCTGGAAGTGGGCTGGTGACTTCCGCAAGTCCGACAAAAATATCGGCGTCGACTGGCTCAAGATCGGCGTCGAACTCAAAAAGCTGCTCGACGACACCCACTTCCAGATCGAGCACGCCAGCTATCCGCCAGACGAAATCGCCATCCGCTTCCATCACCGCCTGGTCGCCATTCACTCGTTCCCAAACGGCAATGGCCGTCATGCGCGCCTGATGGCCGACCTGCTCATCGAGCGCCTCGGCAAGCCACGATTTACCTGGGGCAGCCATGGCCTGGTCGATGCCAACGACACCCGCAAGAACTACATCGCCGCCCTGCAAGCCGCAGACCGCCGCGACATTGCCCCTTTACTCGCATTCGCCCGTAGTTGACCTTGTCATGCAAATCCGGTCAAAACAGGCTTCCCGCCATTGGCGCATCCAGGCCACATGCTCCGCCCCATGAAAGTAGCCCTGGTTCTGTGGCTTGGATAACCACCTGGCCTGACTGGCCGACTTGCGAAATCAAACAGCCATTGGAATTTCAAACTGCTGCCAGGTAGCCAAATTCAACTTGCTGTTGACAACCGGAGTTTTCAACGAATGGTTGGTTGGCAAATTGGAGTAAAATGGCGTGCCGGGGGCAGCGCTTAGCTAGGTTAAGCGACCGCCACCTTGTCCTGCTGTGAACAGATGTCCATATCCACCGTCAGGTGATGAATGGCTACTTCTGGTATCTTGGCTTTGCCTGCACCGGGACGCAGGCGAACAAAGCCCAGTGCCTCAAGCTTGCCCAATGTGCGGCTGACGTTGGGTTCTGCGCGTTTCACGAGCTTTGCTAGGTCTGCCACGGAAGCAGGTTTCTTTTGGTCTATGGTGGCGAGCAGGAAACGGTTTTCTGGCGTCAGCACCCGAATCACGGCCTCTACAGACTCAAAAGAAACTTGGGCGACATCGGCAGGAGCATTGCGCTCACCGCGCGCGACAGACAGCATTTCCTTTTTCAGGTCCTGCATGGATTGGATTTTCATTTTCATAATCATGTCTCCTTGTCTTCCACCACCTCAGTTGAAATGCCTTGAACTGCACAAAGCTTATCAACTTCAGTAAAAAAATCTTCGAGCAATTTTGCTGCCGATACGAAGGCATACGGGCGTCCTTCATCGTTAACCGTTCTATGCCAGTGGTCAGCTTCCGGTTTGGCCTTTACATATTTTCCACCTACAAATGGCAATGGGTGAGCATTGTCGAAGCCCAGCAGCCTTGTTCCTTCTGGATCGTGGAAGCTGAAAGAATAGGCAATTCCGTGGGGCACTTTGTCTGAGTGCTCAACCATCCTGATCTCGAATTTCAGGAAATGTCCACTAGCGAAAAAGTGCTGCCTTCCATCGTAATCCAGCAACCATTCCAGCGTATGTTCGGGCGTTTCCATTTGTGCATCATATACCCACATGATATGATAGATCAATGGCTGTGATCAGAACGGCATGTCGAAGTCAGGGTAGGTCTGGCGCCGGAGGGAGACGGTTTTCAGCCAGGCCTTGAGTCGTTTCGGGTCGGCAGCGGTCTCGATCTGCTCGTGCAGTTCGGCGATCTGTCCGCGGCAGGTGGCCATGTCCTGCTGCAGCGTGGGCAGCAAGCCCTTGGGGTGAAGCGTCTCGAAGGGGGGCAAACCGAACTCGATCATGAGCTGTTCTTCGACGCGCTGAATTTCCATGTCCAAGTCGCCCAATTGCCCCCTCAGGATCTTGATGTAGTGCTTCAGGCGCCCGGGACGGATGGCAGCCAGGTAGGCCTGGTCGATGTGCTCCAGTTCGAGTTGCAGTTCCAGCAGTTGCAGCAGGTTACCCTTCTCGTAGGCTTGGTTGGCCCGTTGCATCAGGGCGGTCTTGCGCGTCCTTTCCACCGGGTCCGGCTCCCGATCAGGGTGAAGTGCGCTGGCCAGCTTGCGGAACACCTCCTGGATGGACTGGCTGAGCTGTTTCTCCTCGGCCTCCTGGCGGGCCACACACGCTTCCTCCCGGCGAGATTTCTTGCGGCTCACCTCGTTCTCGGCATACGCCTCCTGTTGTGCCCAGACATGGCTCTCGACGCGCTTCAGGACGTCCTCCGGCGAACTCATGTCCAAGTCGTCGCCCAAATCTATGCCCAGCGCGCTCTCCAGCATGGCTTTCATGCCATCCATGCGCGCTGCCTCATCCTCGTCGTAATCCGACTGGCTGTGCTTGTTGAACAGGTCCTTGAGTTCGCCATGGTCCCTGTGCGCCAGCACGTCTTCGGCCAGGTCCACGATCAGCACCGCCAGTTTGCGCTTCTCGCCTTTTGTGACGCCCTTCACATCATGGGCCGCATCCAGACCCTGGACGAGTTGCCATTTGAGATCCAGGCATTGCTCCTGTAACGGCAAGAGATCGCTGGCGTAGGTCTGCCGGAACACCGGCAGGATGGCTTCCCACTCGCCCAGGCGGGACCGGCGCGCCTCGATCTTCTTGATCAGGCTGTTGAAGGTCTTCTGATCCTTGTTTAAGGGCACCGTGCCACTGGGCACGATGTGGGCGGTCGGGACGGGTTTTTGGCCAAACAGGGGCATGTGTTGTCTCTCGCACTGAATCGTGATTCACCGGGTGATTTGGCTCATGATACGCCACTGTGAAGTGTTGGTGTCTGGTGGAGAAATTCGAGCCATGCAGGATGTGTCCCCCACGCTGGGTTTACGGAAATTGAGTTGCTTTTGCTCATGGAAGTTGACTCGGGTGATGCACAGTAATCGCTTGAGTGTTACTGGGGCCCCCCGTCTGGCCGACAAGGGGATCTATGTTGCATCGAAGTCGTCCTTTTACCGGGTGATGATGAACGAGGCCCAAAAAAACAACCATCGTGGCACCAGGTGCAACTGAATCCAGAAAGCGACTGTGGAATGGAAAAGGCCGCGTAATGGTTGGAGTGACTCGCGATCATCAGACTTGTCCACGGGCGTGAGCGTCGCACACGACGAACGCGCACGGCGGTGGGCAAGTCAGGTCTGGGGTAAACCAGAATTTTGCATCCAGCAGTTTTGTGGATAGAATGGAAATGCGGTGAATCGACACGACAATTATCCCGAAAAACGCCGGCTGGTTTGTCGCCATTCATGCCTGAAGCGGAAGCATTCAAAGCCGGTCGATTGATGCTGAAGGAAATTGCGGAATGCGCTGGCCGTGGAGACAGTTTTGCCTTTGAAACAACGTTGTCTGGTCTGGTGTATTTGCGCCAGATCAGGAACTGGCGCAGCCTGTGCTATCATGTCAGCCTGTTTTTTCTGAGCCTGTCGAACGTGGAAATGGCGATTGCACGGGTCGCCGAGCGGGTGAGACAAGGTGGCCATGACATTCCAGAAGCTGTGATTCGTCGTCGATTTGAAGCCGGTCGAGAAAATTTCGAACCACGCTATCGTGATGCGGTCGATGCGTGGGCGCTGTTCGATAACTCCGGTGATGAACCGGTATTGATTGAATGGGGTGGGCAATGATGCGCGGGAAAGATATTGACCAGTCAAAAGACAAAGATATCGTGGGGTCTCTGGCTGCCATACGTCGTGCTGCACGCTTGGCACGTGAACAGGCCATTCTCACCAATACGGCGATTGTCATCATGAAAGACAACAAGCTGGTGCGAATTACAGCAGATGAGCTGCGCAAACAGGATGCGGCATGAGTGCAGAACAAATTGTTTGAAGCTTTAAGGAAGCAGCGATTATTTTCTGGCAGGTCGATGAGTCAAATTTTTCAAAAAAATGTGAACGGGGGAAATCACATTTTTGTACCGCACGCGATTTTCCTCCCCCCCACCTATCTACTGGGCGCCCTGACATAAAGGGGGACATTGGTGAAGGGTTGGGAGAGCCCTTTGGGGATGCAAAACCTCAGCCCACCATTACCCGGATTTTCTGCAAAAAAACCTGTTTTCCATCTCGGCAGTCTCAAATAATCCTGCCCTAGCGCAAGCTTAATGGTGGGTTCATTGGTGGGTTGATTTTTTGACTTCGAAAATTACCGAACTGAATCAATCTGTTATAGATTTATCTGGCGGAGAGGGCGGGATTCGAACCCGCGTTAGGGTATTACCCTAAACACGCTTTCCAGGCGTGCGACTTAAACCGCTCATCCACCTCTCCGAAGGGTGGACATTATAGCCGAGTTCGCGCGGGTTTTCGGAGTAAATTGCAAAAACGTCGCAAACCCTCTCAAAATCCCGGCCATTTCACACCCGATAGAGTGACAATGCGCTTGCCTTTTTGGAAAGTACGGCGCGATGGCGAAACCTTTGCACGCCTTCAAGGCGCGTGTGTAGTGCTTGACTTGGCAGAAGTGCCACGCTGCCGCCATTGTTGCATGGCCCAACGCAAAGAAAAGACCCATTGCCGGCGTTTGAGCAGCAACAGGGCCAGAACCAGAAACGTCAGGTGGACCGGCCAAATCCCCACCGCCGGGGAAAGGCGGCCTTGCACTACCCAGGCTTGAGCAATACTCATGGTGTTGTAGTAAACCATGTAGGTCAGTAAGGCAAAGATCATGTTGGTGGAGCGTCCACCGCGCGCATTGACATACGACAGGGGAATGGAAAACAACGAGAGCACCAGCAGGCTCACCGGTAGGCCGATCCGCCAATGAATTTCTCCCCAACCGTCCAAACTGGGATGGTTGAACAGCTGAGGTAAACTCATGGATTTCACCGAGAGTGCTGCAGCGCTAACCCCTTTTTGATCGATGCGCAGCTCCGCCTGATCAAAGTCTACCAAGGTATAATTTTTGGTACCGGGTTCGCCCTCGTAGCGCCGCCCTCGCAGCAACACGATGAAACGATCGCCATTGGGATAGGTGGTGGCGTACCCCTTGTCAGCCGCAATCACACCCACTTTATGCTCCTGGACCGACTGCACAAACACGTTGGAGACGGTGTTCTTGTTGGTGCTCAGGGTATCCACAAAAAACACCTGATCAGACTGGCGTGACTCGCGAAACACCCCGGGGGTGATTTGAGCCGTTTCATCCCGACTATCCAGCCGGGTTTGATACTCTGAGCGCTTGCCAATGGCCCATGGGGAAACCAGCAGGCTCATGAGGGCCACGACCAGGGCCATGGGGAGCGCAAAGCGCAATACGGGCCAGCCAAAGCGGGATAGACTGATCCCGGAACTCAACCAGATGATCATTTCGGAATCGCGATAGGCCCGACTGAGCGAGATGAGCAGTGCAGTAAACACCGAAGCCGACAAAATGACCGGCAGATAGGTGAGCGCGCCAAAGGCCAGCATGGCCACGACGGCATCGCTGGACAAGGCCCCACCGGCCGCCATTCCCAGCAATTTCACCACCGTTACCGTGAGCAAGATGGACATGAGCACCAGCAAGGCCATCAAGGCTGCGCGGGTAAATTCCCTGCGCAAAGCACGACTAAAAATCACCAGGACCGCCTGAACTTTGACTTTTGACGGGATTTACCGTGATAATTTCCGTTTTCATTTCCATTTTGTCGGAGTCGCCCGCAGGATCTGCACTCCCGCAACAATATTTTCGACATTCCAGCACTCGAACATTGCGCACCAGATAACCGCTTGAGCAATGCTCCGGTGCCCACCAACCCATCACCCGGAGAGTCCACACGTGGAATTTAGCATAAAAAATCAATCCATCGACAAGGTTCGCAGCGGATGTCTCGTGGTCGGCATCGTAGAGGGGAAAAAACTGACACCGAGCGCCAAGGCCGTGGATCAAGCCAGCGCACAGGCTTTGAGCCACCTGCTCAAACAAGGAGACCTTCCGGCCAAAGCGGGCAAAACCTTGTTGTTACACCATCTAACTGGCGTTGCCGCAGCCCGTGTACTGCTCGTGTCTGCCGGCCCAGGAAAAGCCTTGGAAGAGCGCGAGTTTCGCACGCTGGTGCGCAGTGCCGTCACGGCTTTGGACGGCACTGGAGCCACCAGCGCCCTGTTTTGCCTGGCGGAAGTTCCGGTCAAGGGGCGGGATGAGGCCTGGAAACTGGAACAACTGGTATGGGTAGCGCGTGAAACGGCCTATCGCATCACGCGCGTGGCAGACCAGCAGGATCCCCCCTGCACGCTCACGGAAATCCTGTTGCCCCCCTCCCCCGCTCTCAAACCGGCTGCGCTGCACACGTTGCTGCAACGTTCCAGTGCCATTGCCAATGGCCAGGATGTGGCCCGCGATCTGGCCAATCTGCCACCCAACCTCTGTACCCCCACTTATCTGGCCGAGCGCGCCAAAGCAATGGGTAAAGAATGGAAACTGAAGGTGGATGTCCTGGAACGCAGTGATATGGAAAAGTTGGGCATGGGCGCCCTACTGGCCGTATCCGCTGGTAGTCGGCAGCCGCCCAAACTGATTGCCATGCATTATCAGGGCACAGATAAAAAGAAAAAGCCCGTGGTGCTGGTAGGCAAGGGAATTACCTTCGACACCGGGGGAATTTCTCTGAAGCCTGCCCCTGACATGGATGAAATGAAGTTTGACATGTGTGGAGCCGCCAGCGTGTTCGGCACCCTGCAAGCCGTTGCCGAAATGCGCTTGCCCATCAATGTGATCGGGCTTGTTCCCACCTGCGAAAACATGCCCGACGGAAATGCCACGCGCCCTGGCGATATCGTGCGCAGCATGTCGGGAAAAACCATTGAAATTCTCAATACGGATGCCGAAGGGCGCCTGATTTTATGCGATGCCCTGACCTATGCCCAACGTTTTGAACCCGCAACCTTGATCGATGTGGCCACACTGACCGGTGCCTGTGTGATTGCCTTGGGGCATGAAGCCACCGGCTTGTTTGCCAATGATGATAGCCTGCTGGCCGAGTTGCAAGCCGCGGGTAACGCCACGGGAGACCGGGCCTGGCCCTTGCCCCTGTGGGAAGAGTATCAGGAAGGATTGAAGTCCAATTTTGCTGATCTGGCCAACGTGGCGGGCCGCCCTGGCGGCAGCATCACCGCCGCCTGTTTTTTGGCCAATTTCACCAAAACCATGCGCTGGGCTCACCTGGACATTGCCGGAGTGGCCTATCGCGCCGGCAAGGAAAAAGGCGCCACGGGGCGTCCCGTGAAACTATTTTGCCACTATCTGATGCAACAATGCGCGCGCTGACGGACCTGTGACCCGGATTGATTTTTATACCCATGTAACGGACAAAATGCCGGTCGTCCTGAAGCTGGTCAAAAAGGCCTGGGGTCAGAGCATGCAGATCTGGATCCGCACCGAAACCCCTGCCTTGGCGCAGGATCTGGATCGACGGTTATGGTCCCACCCCGAGGCGGGTTTCATCCCCCATTGTTGTTCTGACAGCCCCCTCTGTCCGGAAACCCCCATCATCATCGATGGGTTGGATCAGGAGCCCTTCAGCCATCAGCTGCTGATCAACTTGCATCCCTTGCGCCCCCCGTTTTTCACCCGCTTTGAGCGTTTGGTGGAAATCGTCGGTCTGGATGATCTCGATCGCCAGCAAGCACGCGAACGCTATGTCTACTATCGTGATCGCGGATTCGACATTCACTCCCACAACCTTGCTCCCAAATAGCCCCTCCATGGACCTCGAAAAAAGTTTTGATCCCCACCCCATCGAATCTCATTGGTACGCCGAGTGGGAAAATCGTGGCTACTTCAAAGCCTCCATGGCCCCTGATGCGCCCGCTTACTGTATTTTGCTCCCACCCCCCAACGTGACGGGAACCCTGCACATGGGCCATGCATTCCAGCATACCTTGATGGATAGCCTGGTGCGCTATCGCCGCATGATGGGCGATAACGTCCTGTGGCAGGCTGGAACCGACCACGCAGGAATCGCCACCCAGATCGTTGTGGAACGCCAACTGGAAGCCCAGGGGCTGGAACGCCGAGCCATGGGTCGCGAGGCTTTTCTGGAAAGAGTATGGGAATGGAAGGAGCACTCGGGTTCCACCATTACCCGCCAAATGCGCCGCCTGGGAAGTTCCTGCGACTGGACCCGAGAACGTTTTACCATGGACCAGGGATTGAGCCAGGCCGTGGCCCGGGTGTTTGTGCAACTTTATCGTGAGGGGCTGATTTACCGGGGCAAACGGCTGGTGAACTGGGACCCGGTGCTACAAACCGCCGTCTCGGATCTGGAAGTGGTCTCTCAGGAAGAACAAGGTCACCTCTGGCACATCCGTTATCCCTTGGAGGATGGCTCCGGCTATCTGGTGGTTGCCACCACGCGCCCCGAAACCCTGCTGGGTGATGAAGCCGTTGCAGTGCACCCCGAAGATGCGCGCTATCGCCATCTGGTGGGACAGCAAGTGCAATTGCCCTTGACCGGGCGCACCATTCCCATCATTGCAGACGACTACGTGGATCCGGCATTTGGAACGGGTTGCGTCAAGATCACCCCGGCCCATGATTTCAATGATTATCAAGTAGGGCAAAGACACCAGTTGCCGCTACGCTCGATATTCACCCTCAGTGCCCATATCCATGACGAAGCCCCTGTGGCCTATCGGGGCCTGGAACGCTTCGCAGCGCGCGCCCGGGTTTTGGAAGACTTGCGAGCCCAGGGGTTACTGGAGCGCACCGAAGCGCATACCTTGATGGTCCCGCGCGGTGACCGAACCCAGCAGGTCATCGAACCCATGCTCTCCGATCAGTGGTTCGTTTCCACCCAGGAAATGGCCCGCGAAGCTTTACGCCTGGTAGATACACACCAAATTCAGTTCGTTCCAGAAAACTGGACCAGCACCTACGCGCACTGGATGAACAACATCCAGGACTGGTGCATATCCCGTCAACTGTGGTGGGGACATCGCATACCCGCCTGGTATGACGAAGCGGGTCAGGTGTATGTGGCCGAAACCCGGCAAGAGGCCGAACAACTGGCGCTTGGGAAAACCCTGCAGCAGGACGAAGATGTTCTGGATACCTGGTTTTCCTCGGCCCTCTGGCCCTTCTCCACGCTGGGTTGGCCCGCACAAACCCCCGAGTTGCAAACCTTCCTGCCCTCCAGCGTACTGGTTACGGGGTTCGATATCATTTTTTTCTGGGTGGCGCGCATGGTAATGATGACGCATCACTTCACCGGCCAAGTCCCCTTTCGTGAAGTCTACGTCACCGGCTTGGTGCGCGATGCGCACGGGCAGAAAATGAGCAAGTCCAAGGGTAACGTTCTGGACCCCATCGATTTGATCGACGGCGTCGATCTGGAAGCGTTGGTCCAAAAGCGCACCAGCCATCTGATGGACCCCAAACAAGCTGCAGCCATCGAAAAAAGCACACGTCAGGAGTACCCGCGCGGCATTCCCAGTTTTGGCACCGACGCCTTGCGTTTTACCTTTGCCAGCCTGGCAACCCACGGTCGCGATATCAAGTTTGATCTGCAGCGCTGCGAAGGTTATCGCAATTTCTGCAACAAACTCTGGAACGCCACGCGTTACGTTTTGATGAATGTTCAGGGGCAAGATTGCGCCCTGGAGACAGAGGCGCGTTATACCCTGTCGGTGGCAGATCGCTGGATCGTGAGCCGCTTGCAGGAAGCCGAAACTGCACTGCACGAAGCCTTTCGAACTTACCGCTTCGACCTGGCTGCGCGCGCACTCTATGAATTTCTATGGGATGAATATTGTGACTGGTATCTGGAGCTGGCTAAAACCCAATTGACCGATAGCAACCCCGACGTGCAGCGGGGTACGCGGCGCACTCTGGTGCGTGTATTGGAAACCACCCTGCGCCTGGCCCACCCCCTGATTCCCTTCATTACCGAAGCCCTATGGCAGCAAGTGGCTCCTTTGGCGGGAAAAACCGGCCCCAGTCTGATGCTGCAGCCCTACCCCCGTCCCCAGAGGGAGCGTGTGGACTCTGAGGCCACAGCCCAAATCGAGCGTTTGAAAGCATTGGTCAACGCGTGCCGAACCCTGCGTTCTGAAATGCATCTGTCGCCAGCCGAACGTGTGCCCCTGCGCATCTTTTCCCATGAAGCCAACCTGCACGGTCTGGAAGATTATCTGCAATTTCTGGCGCGTCTTTCTTCGGTGGAAATTTGCGCCCAGGAACCCCCACAAAGTACAACCCCTGTGGCCGTGGTGGATGACGTGCGCCTGATGCTCATTGTGGCCATAGACCTGGCCACAGAACAACAACGACTACAACGCCAACGGGATAAGATTCGCGAAGAGCAAGTCAAATGTCAGGCCAAATTGACCAATCCCAAATTTGTGGAACGCGCTCCCGAAGCGGTGGTGGTTCAGGAAAAGGAGCGTCTGGCGCGCTTTACATCCACTCTGGCGGAACTGGAACAACAGCTGTCCCATCTGCAGTCCCTGAGCGTGAATTCAGGGCTTGAGTCCGGTCATTAGGGATGCGCTGATCACGGATACGACAATTACTATTGATCCGGCCAGCAAATACTATTAACCAATGACCTGCTTGCCCTGTGACGAACAAAGTACTGGTCAAAGAAAGTCATACTGTTTGCTGGCTGGATCAATACCACCCCAGCAATAAAACAACGAGCGATTTGAACGGTACTTGACCAGGAAGCGATTAAATCCGCGCCTGCTGGGCGTTACTGTGTGCCGGTGGTGGATGCGGGTGCCCAGACCCAATGACCCGTCTTGCCCCCGGATTTTTCCAGTAACCGGATATCGGTAATGCTCATGGCACGATCCACTGATTTGCACATATCGTAGATGGTCAGCAGCCCCATCTGGACCCCAGTCAACGCTTCCATTTCCACTCCGGTACGCCCTACTGATTCGGTGGTAACTGTACACAGCACATGATTCTGTTTGGGGTCCACGGTAAATTCCACGGCTACGCGGGTGAGGGCCACGGGATGACACAGGGGTATCAGATCCGCCGTTTTCTTGGAGGCCTGAATAGCCGCCAAACGGGCGATTCCCAGCACATCGCCTTTTTTAGACGCCCCATGCTTGATCATCTGCAGGGTTTCCGGTTGCATTCGGATGCAACCGCTGGCGCGAGCCACACGATGAGTTTCCGCCTTGTCTGCCACATCTACCATGTGGGCCTGTCCTTGGGCGTCGAAATGATTGAAATGACTCGGCATGAACGAAATTCCCGCTGTAACCTCCAAAGAGGACAGTCTGGCACTGGCGCTTGAGGATAGCAAGAGGCTTTCGGGGTATGATACGGCCATGCGTAAACTTGCCTTGTTCATGATGATCTCCTGCCTGTTGGGGCAGGGGTTCGCTTACGAACTACCCGACCTGGGTGACAGTTCGGCGGCTGTGTTTTCCAGCCAGGATGAAAAGGCCCTGGGCCATCAGGTCATGCAGGACATTCGCTCGGACAGCTCCTATTTCAACGATCCGGAAAGCGTGGATTTTCTCAACAGCGTGGGCAATCGTTTGCTCACAGTAAGCGATGACCTGGGGGGCCAACAATTCGAGTTTTTTCTGATTCAGGACCCTACCCTCAATGCCTTTGCGCTTCCCGGCGGGTATATCGGGGTCCATACGGGCCTGATGCTGGCCGCTGAAAATGAATCGGAACTGGCTTCCGTGCTGGGCCATGAAATTTCTCACGTCACCCAGCATCATATTGCGCGCATGATGGAAGCCCAGAGTCGCAACATGCCCTTGTCGCTTGCCGCCATGGCCGCAGCCATCCTGGCGGCGCGTAGTAGCCCCGATGCCAGTATGGGAGCGATCGTGGGGGCGCAAGCCGGGATGGTGCAATCGCAATTGAACTTTACCCGAGAAAACGAACGCGAAGCAGATCGTCTGGGCATTCAACGCTTGCTGAAATCAGGTTACGACCCCCGGGCCATGTCCACCTTTTTCAGCAAATTACAGCGTTATGGTCGTTTTTATGAGGGCACTTCTCCGGCCTACCTTAAAACCCACCCCTTGACCACCGAGCGTCTGGCCGAAATCCAGGATCGCTTGCAAAACGTGCCCTATCGTCAGGTGCAGGATCGTCCGGATTTTCAATTGATCCGGGCCAGGATTGCCGCTTTGGTGGGCACTCCCCGAGAAGCGCTGCATTATTACCAGGAGCATCAACTGGATATCAAACGGCCCGAGGATCGCCCCCTGCTGTATGGCAAGGCGGTAGCCCTGTGGCGCAACGGCCAACTGGATGCCGCCTCCAGTCTGCTCACCGCCGTCATGGAAAATTCGCAACCCAATGCCTTGTTCGACAGTCTGCAAGCCCAGATCGTGCACGATCAGGGACATTTGAACCGCGCTTTGGGGTTGTATCGCAAAGCCCTGCAACGCTATCCCGACCAGCGAGCGCTCAACTACGGGTATATCCAGACCCTATTGGACTCCCATCAAGAAAACGATGCCCTGGAGGCCATCTCCAATCGCATGCTCTTCAACCATGCCGACGCCCACCTGTACAGTCTGCAGGCACGCGCCTACGCGCAACAGAACAAGGAATTACCCAGTCATCAGGCCTTGGCACAAGCCTATCTGTTGCTGGACAATCCCTCGGCGGCGCTGGATCAGCTCCAGATTGCCCTGAAAAGCGGTGACGGGGATTTTTATCAAAAGTCCAGCATCGAATCCCAGATCGGAGAACTGAAGAAATTGCTGATACCAAAGGAAAAAAAGAAATCCAAAGACTAGGAAACGCTGATTTACCCGATGACGGCCAGTAACGCCCTTCCAAAATCATCGGTTACTTGTACACTGCACACCGGGAAACGATAAAACAGGAGCTTTCGAACGACTTGAAAACATCGTTGCGCCTTCAAAAAACCTGCCGCCTTTCAAAGTCCGAGTAATTGCACAGCTTCGCGCGCCGTGGCCCGTCCTTCGTCTGCCGGAATCACCCACACCTCCACGGCACTGTGGGCACCATGAATGGCCCTGATGTCTTGTCCCCGGGCGGCCTGATTGGCCTGATGATCCAGTTCCACGCCTAGCCAGGCCAGTCCCTGCGCCACATCCTGGCGCAATTGAACATCATGCTCGCCAATGCCACCGGTAAACACCAGAACATCGAGCCCTCTTAAAACTGCAATCAAGGCGCCGGATTCGCGAATGACGCGGGCCGTGAAGACCTCGATGGCAAAGCGCGCCCGGGCATCGTCGCTGGCACGCAACACGCGCATATCCGAGGACAAACCCGATACGCCCAACAACCCCGATTCCCGATACAGCAAGTGTTCGATTTGCGCTGCGCTCCAACCCTGCGCCAGCAGGTAAAGCACCACGCCCGGATCCAGAGAACCACTGCGCGTTCCCATCATCAAACCATCCAGGGCCGTGAACCCCATGGTGGTAGCGCAACTCTTCCCTGCGCGCGCCGCACAAAGACTGGCCCCGTTCCCCAGATGCGCCATCAGCACACGCCCCTGCGCCGCTTGCGAGCGGGACTCCAGCATGTAACAAACATGCTGATAGGACAGCCCGTGAAAGCCGTAACGACGAATGCCTTGATCCAGAAGATGGTCGGGCAGGGCAAAATGGGTTTCGGTGGGAGCAATCTCCTGATGAAAGGCGGTGTCGAAACAAATGACCTGAGGCACCCCAGGCAAGGCCGCACGAAAGCGTTCCACACCGGCCAGATTATGGGGTTGATGTAGGGGCGCCAGGGGATTGAAACGCGCCAAACCCTGCAACACCTCATCAGTAGCCAGCACACTACCTGCGTATACCCCGCCCCCGTGCACCACCCGGTGGGCCACTGCCCGCACATGCTCCAGCGTATGTTCGGCACCCAGGCGCTGCAACAGGGACTTCAGGGACGCTTCAAAGGCGGCTTCTCCGGTTTCCAGGCCTTCCAATGTCCCCACCTCCACCGCCGGAAACACCTCGCCCTGACGCACGGGATAAAAAGCAAATTTGAGACTGGAAGAGCCCACGTTGACGGACAAAACACCCGCCGGCGCCCCTTCCTCCAGGGGCTCTTTGACACTTGCGAGGGATGAAGACGGAGGCATCATGGTTTGCGGTTTCCTTGTTTCTTCCAACGCTCAACCCCGTGGGCGGCGCTGACGGTGGGCAATGAGCTTGGCCAACAAGGCCGAGCCGATACGGGAAGCCAAGCCATCGGCGCTTCCCGTGAGAGCGATGGGAACTTGTCCGCCCACCACGACCCCGCTGGCTGTGGCGTTGGCCAGATACTCCAGCTGTTTGGCCAGCATGTTACCCGACTCCAGATCGGGCACGATGAGAATGTCGGTGTTTCCGGGCATATCTGACTGGATATGTTTGATGAAGGCCGCCTCTTTGGAAATGGCGCTATCAAAAGCCAGGGGGCCATCCAGAACCGCCCCGGTAATCTGACCCCGTTCGGCCATCTTGCACAAGGCAGCCGCATCCAGCGTGGAGGGAAGCTCCGGATTGACCGATTCAATGGCCGACAAAAGCGCCACTTGAGGCCTGAAAACCCCCAGGATCTCGGACAGATTGATGGCGTTTTGCACAATATCCACCTTCTCGGCCAGTGTGGGGCGAATATTGAGCACGGCATCGCTCAGCAGGAGGGGCTTGTTGTACAACGGTACTTCAAACCGATAGACATGAGACAGGCGATGCTTGGTTTTGAAGTCACGATTGATCAGCGCCGCGTGCATCATTTCGTCCGTATGCAGACTCCCCTTCATCAGAGCCTCCACCTTGCCCGCAACGGCCATTTCCACAGCCATTTCGGCCGAGGCTTGACTGTAGGGAGCCGAAACGATTTCCAACCCCGTCAAATCCAGTCCATGCCCTTGTGCCAAGGCGCGAATCCGTTCATCGGGCCCCACCAGAACGGGGTCCACCAGACCGTTATCCCTGGCCTCCAGAGCACTTTGCAAGGCTTCCAGACTACAGGGATGAACCACGGCACAGCGTACTGGATCCAGATTCTTGCCTAGGGAAAGCAGAATTTCGTGGGGTTGTGACATGGGACTTTTCCTTAGAATGCTGGCTTGTTGGGAAGATATCGGAGTAATATTAGCACGCTCATTGGTGATCCCGATGACGTTTTCCTTACACTTGAACAAACGCTGATCGCGAGGTAAATGGTATGTCCGCTCTGCCCGATAATGACAAGCAAGAAACCCAGGAATGGCTGGAAGCTCTCGAAAGCGTACTGGCCCTGGAAGGCCCCGAACGCGCTCATTTCCTTCTGGAACAATTGATCGACAAAGCCAGACGCTCGGGAGCATTCCTGCCCTATAGCGCCAACACGGCTTATCTCAATACCATTCCCACCGCCATGGAAGTCCCGGTTCCCGGAGACCCTGAAATGGAACACCGGATTCGCTCCCTGATCCGCTGGAACGCCATGGCCATGGTGGTTCGGGCCAATCGGAATTCGAGCGAACTGGGCGGCCACATTGCCAGCTTCCAGTCCGCAGCCACCCTGTACGACGTGGGTTTCGACCATTTCTTTCATGCCCCCACACCCGAGCATGGCGGAGATCTGCTCTACCTGCAGGGGCATTCGGCCCCAGGAATTTACGCGCGCGCCTTTCTGGAAGGCCGCATTTCAGAAGAACAACTGAGCAACTTCCGCCAGGAGGTGGACGGGAAGGGCCTCTCCAGCTATCCCCATCCCTGGTTGATGCCCGATTTCTGGCAAATGCCCACCGTCTCCATGGGACTGGGCCCGCTCATGTCCATTTATCAGGCTCGCTTCATGAAATACCTGCAAAACCGTGGACTGGCCAAGGTGGACGGACGCAAGGTCTGGGCTTTCATGGGTGACGGAGAAATGGACGAACCCGAGTCACTGGGTGCTATTTCTTTGGCAGCTCGGGAACGTCTGGACAATCTGATTTTTGTAGTGAACTGTAATCTGCAACGCCTGGACGGCCCGGTCCGGGGCAACGGTAAAATCATCCAGGAACTGGAAGCAGACTTCCGCGGGGCCGGCTGGAATGTCATCAAGGTCATCTGGGGCCGGCAATGGGATCCCCTGTTAGCCAAAGACCATAACGGGTTGTTGCATCAGCGCATGATGGAAGTGGTGGATGGAGAATACCAGAGCATGAAGGCCCATGATGGCGCTTACGTGCGCAAGCATTTTTTTGGAAAATACCCGGAACTGGCGCGACTGGTGGCCAACATGTCGGATGACGAGATTTGGCGCCTCAATCGGGGAGGTCACGACCCCTATAAAGTGTATAACGCCTATCTGGCGGCAGTGCGTCACACCGGTCAACCCACCGTCATCCTGGCCAAAACCATCAAGGGCTATGGCATGGGCGAGGCTGGAGAGGGGCAAAACATTACCCATTCCCAGAAAAAAATGGGGGAAAGTGCCCTCAAACAATTCCGTAATCGTTTCAATATTCCCATTTCCGACGAACTCCTGAGTGAAACCCCGTTTTATCGCCCTGCGGAAGACAGCCCGGAAATCACCTACCTCAGGCAACGGCGCGAAAGCCTGGGCGGTTATCTGCCCGTGCGAACTTCCCGGGTGGATCCTCTGCCCATTCCCGAACTCGGCGCCTTTCAGACGCTGCTGGAAAGTACCGGAGAACGGGAATTGTCCACCACCATGGCCTTCGTACGGATTCTCACCACCTTGACACGCGACAAGGAATTGGCCAAGCGCATCGTGCCCATCGTTCCCGACGAATCGCGTACTTTTGGCATGGAAGGCATGTTCCGCAGCCTGGGAATCTATTCTTCGGTAGGACAACTCTACCAACCCCAGGATCACGATCAACTCATGTACTATCGCGAGGACGTGAATGGACAGATCTTGCAAGAGGGGATCAATGAAGCCGGGGCGTTTTCTTCCTGGATTGCGGCGGGCACTTCCTACGCCTCCCACGGGGTCAGCACCATCCCCTTCTACATCTTCTATTCCATGTTCGGCTTCCAGCGCGTGGGGGATTTGGCCTGGGCTGCAGGGGACATGCAATGTCGCGGCTTTCTCATCGGGGGCACGGCCGGGCGAACCACGCTCAATGGGGAAGGACTGCAGCATCAGGATGGTCACAGTCAGGTCCACGCCTCTTTCATTCCCAATTGCCTCTCCTATGACCCCACATTTTCGTACGAGTTGGCGGTGATCATTCAAAACGGCCTGCAGCGCATGTTTGTGGAACAACAGAACGTGTTCTACTACATCACCACCATGAACGAGAATTACACCCACCCGGCAATGCCTGCCGGTGCCCAGGAGGGCATCATCAAAGGGATGTATCTGCTGCAGCAAAAGGCCGACACCAAGGGGCCGGTGGTGCAACTCATGGGTTCCGGGACCATCCTGCGCGAAGTACTGGCAGCGGCAACCCTGCTGGAACAGGACTGGGGGGTTACGAGTAACGTGTGGAGCGCTCCCAGCTTTAACGAACTGGCCCGTGACGGACAGGCCTGCGCCCGCTGGAATCGCCATCATCCGGGCCAACCGGCTCGTCAGTCTTGGGTCGAGCAATGTCTGGCCCCCACCATGGGCCCGGTCATTGCCGCCACCGACTACATCAAAACCTTTACCGAGCAAATCCGCGCCTTCGTTCCCCGCACTTACGTCACCTTGGGAACCGACGGCTTCGGACGTTCGGACACGCGTGCCAAGCTGCGCCACTTCTTCGAGGTGGACCGTCATTATGTCACCCTGGCTGCGTTGCAGGCTCTGGCGGCCGATGGCACGCTAAGCGCAGACGTGGCGCTGGAAGCCATCAGAAAATACGGCCTGGATCCAGAAAAACCACTCCCTTCCAGTGTCTAGTCCCAAGCGCACATGAGCCAATGTCTCCTTGGAAAGATCAGCGGGGTGCTGTTTGGCCCCCCGCGTGATCCGCTGGCACCAGAAACCCGCCAGCATATTGCCCTCATCGCTTTTTTTGCCTGGGTGGGACTAGGTGCGGATGGTTTGTCGTCTTCGGCCTATGGTCCGGAAGAAGCCTTCAAGGCCTTGGGAACCCATACCAGCCTGAGCCTGTATTTGGCGCTGGCCACGGCACTGACGGTCTTCCTGATTTCTGTAGCCTACAACCAGGTCATCGAACTCTTCCCCAGCGGGGGCGGAGGATATAAAGTTGCCACCCAACTCATCGGCCCGCACGCGGGGCTGGTCAGTGGGGCCGCGTTGATCGTGGATTATGTTCTCACCATCGCCATCTCGGTGGCCAGTGGCGTCGACGCCGTCTTTAGCGCCTGCCCGGTAAGTTGGCAACCTTATAAGCTCGCCACCGAATTGGGATTGACTCTGCTGCTGATCATCTTGAATCTACGGGGAATGAAGGAAAGCATCACCATTCTGACCCCGATCTTCGTGGGGTTTGTCATCTCTCACGTTTTCATCATTCTCTACGGCGTAGGCGTCCGTGGCTCGGAACTCCCGACCATTGTGGGCCAGACACTCCATGAAACCTCTTCCCTTGCGGGCCAGATGGGTTGGGTATTCGTCGCTTCCCTGTTTTTGCGCGCCTACTCTTTGGGCGGCGGAACCTATACCGGGATCGAGGCGGTGTCCAACAATATCAATTCCCTCAAGGAACCACGGGTACACACCGGGAAAATCACCATGTTTTACATGGCCTCCTCCCTGGCGTTTACCGCGGGCGGGATCATTCTGATTTACCTGCTTTGGCATGCGGTCCCCTCCAGTACCGGCGAAACGCTCAACGCGGTGGCCTTCCGTTCCGTAATCCAGTCCCTCGGATTAGGCCCCGGACTCTCCTTTTGGCTCCTCACCATCACCCTGATGCTGGAAGGAGCGTTGCTCTACGTAGCAGCTAATACCGGGCTGCTGGGTGGACCCGCAGTACTGGCCAACATGGCCAGCGATGGCTGGGCTCCTACACAATTCAGCTCGCTTTCCAGCCGCCTGGTCACCAAACACGGCATTTTGATGATGGGATTGGCTGCCATCCTGATTTTGCTATGGAGCCGAGGCGTTGTGGATTTGCTGGCCGTGCTCTACAGCATCAATGTGTTCCTGACTTTTTCCATGTCACTGCTGGGACTATGCATCTACTGGTGGCGCCATCGGGCCCAGCAACCCTGGTGGCTTCCTCGCCTGCTGCTGTCGCTGGTGGGGTTTACCGTAACGTGCAGCATCCTGATGGTCACCTTGTTTGAAAAGTTCTTTGAAGGTGGCTGGGTGACGGTCGTCATCACCAGTTCGGTCATTGGTGTCTGTTTGCTGATTCGTGCTCACTATCGGGAAACCGAAATGCAGATGGCCAAGGCCGATGCCCTACTCGCGCATCTACCCGCCCAAGCCGTGGCTAATCCACCCGCCCTGGACCCTTTGGCACAAACGGCGGTTTTCATGATCAGTCAATCCCGGGGTGCCGGCATGCATACCATTTTATGGGTGCAGCGCCTGTTCCCCGGGGTGTTCAAAAACTTCATCTTCCTTAGCGTCGGGGCGGTGGATACCCAAAGTTATGGCGGCGAGGGCTCCCTCGAAGGACTGCAAGAAAAGGTTCATTCTGCTTGCGATTACTATGTCAATTTTTGTCATGGCAACGGCATCGCCGCAAAATCCTATGAATCTTTCGGTACGGATCGTGTGGCAGAACTGACCAAACTAGCACTTTTAGTGCGGGAAGAATTTCCTGATTGCGTCTTTTTTGCCAGCAAACTGATTTTCGTCCATGATAATTGGCTAACGCGTATCCTGCATAACCAAACCGCTCTCACCATGCAACGGGTATTGCACTTGCAAGGCCTGTTCATGGTCATCCTGCCCATGAAGGTGGACTAACAGCTGCCCAACCTGCCTCATCCTGACCGCGCATCCAACCGCCCATCCTTGCTCGATGGCTCATGGCATCAAGGATGCAGACTGGAAAAATCCATGTCCCGGTTAACCATGATGACGAAGGGAAAACCGCGTTTGATGATAATCACCGGCCCTACCGCCGCGTTGGCCGCAAACCCCACACGGGCACTATCCACTAGAATTTGCCCGGCCGCATCGCCCATCAGACTATTCCCCATTCCTCCCATCACCATGACACCCCCTCCGGGCTGTTCGATGATCCGGGCCAAACCCGCCGTCATGAATTGGCCGCCTAGTCGGGTCCAGAACCGATTGTCCACTTCATCCTTCAGACCGGATTGCCCGCTGGGGTCGGCCGCCTGCATATCATCCAGATTAAAACTCTCTCCAGAAGGCAGAATCAGACGGTGAAAGGAGGCCATGATACGCTCCTGCCCCGCCACCACATGCGAGCCATAGGCACCAATGACGCGACTGCCCTTGGGAATGGCCAAAAAACTGCCGTGTATGGAGTCGTACACGTCCTCAGTAACCTGAGCCGTGAGCATGCCAGGCAAATCACTATTGATTTGAGTCAACAAGACAGACGGGATCAGATTTCCCTCCAGCACCAGATAGGGACTGGCTGGCTTCACGGGCGTCAGGGGCGATTTGTCGGGCGGGGCATCCTTGCCTGTGAAGCGCCGGCTGCCTTCCTGATTGTTTTGGACCTCACCCAAGCCCGCAGGGACCGCCGATAGTCCCGCGGGTAAGCGACTCAGTACATTCTGAGTGAGGGCCGCATTGACCGGCAGCAGTTGACCGGCCCCTGCAGGGGTATTGTCCAGGGCACCCTGGGACAGGCGATGCGCACCCTGTTGCAGCATGGTGCTGCGCTCACCCACTGCATGCTCTGGGGCCACTGCCATGGATGGCCCAGAGGCGTGAACGGGTGTGGGCACTGCTTGCCCCCCTCGGCCAATGGCCAGCATGGGACTGGCAGCCACCAGAGCCCCTTTTTTTTGTTCTTCCAATTGGTGCAGAGCGCTTTGCGTTTCATGGTCTTCCTGCAAGACTGGATCGGGCGCAGGCTCGGGGCCATTCTGGGCTTGTTGCTGGCGCATCAGTTCCTGTTTCAACCCGGTCAATGAAGGTTCCTGGCCCAATACCACAGGATTATCCTCGGGGGCCGGTTGATTGGCAGGATGGGCATCGACCCGGGTGAGCATTCCTTGAAAACCAAAACCCACCAGCACCCCCACACCCAGACCAGCAGCCACCCAAAAATGCAGGTTACGCCGAATTTTACCCACCGGGCGCCCATTGACGCGTACCTGATCAGCCTCCTCCCAAGCACCCTTCATCAGGATTTTCTCCGGGTTATCCGCACTTCCGCATTGCCAAGTTTGAGCAGAATCTCGGGCATCAGGCGCTGCACCATGAAGTAGTTGCCCTGAATGATGTAATTCACCAACACCGCCTCCTTGTCATCTACCCGGAACAAAGCGGGCAGGGCTTGGGGAGAGCTCATTTGAATCCAGGTAAACCGTCCGTCATCACACACGCTCAGGGGTTTGAAATCTGCTTCCCCCTCGATGTCATAGTCGCAATGACGCGTAGCCGGGGACAACACTTCAGGGCCCTTGCCTGATTCTGGCGCCATAGCCCCAACCAGCGGGGTCGTCAGCGAGGTTGGGGGCTCGCGCCAGGACACTTTTTGCATCCAGTGCCCCTGCAAGGTCGTGCTGCGAAATACCAACTGATAGACGCGCCGATCTGTAACCAGCGTTCCAGCGGTAAACAGTTCCGGTTTGATGGGTTTGATGAAGACATGCCCGGGCAACTCTTCCACCACCCACTGGATGGTATCCCCCAGAGCAAAACCCGTAATTTTTTCTCCGGGAGCCAACTGGATATCGGTAGGAACGCCGGGAATGGCCAAAATGGTGTAGGTGGTATCCGCATCATAGGTAAAACTGACCAGGCGTGGATCACCGCCACCCCGAGTTTCTCCCTCCGCTTGGGCCCCGGCCCCGGAGATCATGAGGCTTAGCAGGATCAGAACCACAGCGAATTCTTTCACATTCATCCTGTTCATTTTTCCATGTCCGTGTTGACGAGAAAGTGAGTCACGAATAGCCCTGCCGGATTACTGAGTAACTCGGATTCGGTTTTTGGTACCAGAGTGGTGAAATGAATGGTCAAAATGAATTTTTCCCGATTGGCACCGGGGTTTCCCACGTTGCGACGTTCGGTGGTTACGCGCACCAAGGCCACCTGATCCTGAATCAGAGAGACACTGGAAATGGATACCGTGCGCGTGAGGGTGGGATCTTTTTTGAGTTCGCCCATGGGTTGGGTGCGCTGTACCCAGTCGGTAAACTCTACTGTGGCCTTGCCCCGGGTCAATCGATAGGCTTCCGACAGGTACTGCTCGGTCAAATGCGGGTCGATGGTCAGCAGCTGCCGCACCCACTGGGCAATGAAATACCTGATTTCCGCTTCGCCCGGTTGGTATTGCTGGGCATTCATGGGTGCCGGAATAACCGCACCCCCATCCACCTTTTCCAGCACGAAGGGCACCACGGTCTTGAGCGGCGCCATCATCACCAAGGCTCCGCACGCCATGATCAATGCCAGAGAAAGCCCCAGCGTCAATAGAAAATAGCGATTACGCTCCACCACGGGAATACCGTGGGCTTCAAACCAGACTTTTTCGGGGTGGGGCGAAACAGCGGGCGGTGTTTCCTGCGGTAAGGCGCCCTTGGACGAACGCCGCGATCGGGCGCGACGGGCGGGCATGCCAAATGTGAAAAATCCCATGGAAGACTCCTTCGAAAGCGAGCCTCCATTTCAGCACGGGTCAGCGCTGGGTAATGCGGAAAAAGTGCAACACTGTCAGCCTGCTCCTCAACAGCGCCAAGCACTTGAAGAGCCATGGCCATGCGCCGGAATGCTTAGCGTTTGAGCAGATGGGCCTTGGATTTGACGTCTTTCCACTCATCTGCATCGGCTGGCGGCTCGATGCGTTCCGTAATGGGTTGCCACAGTTTGCACAGTTCGGCATTCAAGGCAATGAAGGCGCGCTGATTTTCGGGCACGTCATCCTCGGCGAAAATGGCTTCTGCCGGACATTCTGCCACGCATAGGGTGCAATCGATGCATTCCTCTGGATCGATGACCAGAAAATTAGGACCTTCACGAAAGCAATCTACCGGACAAACATCCACACAATCGGTATACTTGCACCGGATGCAAGACTCTGTAACCACATAGGTCATGGGGCAACACCTCCAAAGGTGATACTAAATGCGGTAGGCAAGGGCCTGTTCCATTGGCGGCCTCACGGCGCATCCAGAACCGTACCCCTGCAACTGTACGCCTGCGCGCGTTTGGCGAAACGTCCATTTTAGCAGCAAAGTGTTTTCCCCCCGCAAGGCAATTTTGTGATAGCATGCGCCTACAAACATGGCCTGTTCAGGCTCGGGTTCGCTGGTGGCAAAGCAGATTCCAACGCGTACCCTCATGATGGCGCCAAGGCGCACAAGCTCTTTCCAACCCATTGAGACCAAAAGACCAACCCATCATCTCGCAGTCATCTTAGCTGAAACCACTCCAGCCCCTGCTGGTAGATTTGAGGAATCCCATGATCGAAAACATTCAACACGTCACCGACCGCTCCTTTGATGCCGATGTCCTGCAGTCCTCCACACCCGTTTTGCTAGATTTCTGGGCTGAATGGTGCGGTCCCTGCAAACTGATCGCCCCCATTCTGGAAGAGGTTTCCCGCGACTATGACGGGCGCTTGAAAGTGGCCAAACTCAATGTGGACGATAACCCAGAAATGGCCAGAAAATATGGCGTGCGGGGAATTCCCACCTTGCTTCTTTTCAAGAATGGCAATGTGGAAGCCACCAAGGTGGGCGCCTTGTCCAAATCACAATTGAGCGCCTTTATTGACAGCCACCTCTGAACACGTTACCCTGCGCCGCATCTGACACGGCGGCGCAGTTGTTCCTTGTCCCACCCCTCGGGGCCTCCGTTACTTCCAACGTACTCACCCCCACACCGATCCATCCACTTCTCTGGTTGACTTAATTTTCATGCATCTATCCGATCTCAAAACCTACCATGTGACCGAACTGGTAGAAATGGCTACAAAAAACGAAATTGAAGGCGCTAACCGCATGCGCAAGCAAGAACTGATTTTTGCCTTGCTCAAAAATCAGGCCAAACGCGGGGAAAGCATTTATGGCGAAGGAACCCTGGAAGTACTCCAAGATGGCTTCGGCTTTCTACGCTCCCCCGAAACGTCTTACCTTGCCAGCCCTGACGATATCTACATCAGCCCCTCCCAGATCCGCCGCTTCAATTTACATACCGGGGACAGTATTCAAGGGGAAATCAGAACACCCAAGGATGGGGAACGCTACTTTGCCTTGGTAAAGGTGGATTCGGTCAACGGTGAACCCCCTGAAAACTCCAAGAACAAGATCCTGTTTGAAAACCTGACGCCGCTTTTCCCCACAGAAGCCCTGGTGCTAGAGCGCGAAATCCGGGCGGAAGAGAACATCACGGGGCGCGTGATCGACATCATTGCCCCCATTGGCAAAGGCCAGCGCGGGTTGCTGGTGGCCAGCCCCAAAAGCGGCAAAACCGTGATGTTGCAACACATTGCTCACTCCATCTCGGTCAATGCTCCCAAAGCACACCTGATCGTGCTACTCATTGACGAGCGCCCCGAGGAAGTGACTGAAATGCAACGCTCGGTCAAAGGTGAGGTGGTTTCCTCTACCTTCGACGAGCCCGCCACACGCCACGTGCAAGTGGCCGAAATGGTGATCGAAAAAGCCAAGCGCCTAGTAGAACACAAACGCGATGTGGTCATTTTGCTGGACTCCATCACCCGTCTGGCGCGCGCCTACAACACGGTCGTTCCCGCCTCTGGCAAGGTGTTGACCGGCGGGGTGGACGCCAACGCCTTGCAACGGCCCAAACGTTTTTTTGGAGCGGCACGAAATATCGAAGAAGGCGGCTCACTCACCATCATCGCCACCGCACTGGTGGACACGGGTTCACGCATGGATGATGTCATCTATGAGGAATTCAAGGGTACGGGCAACATGGAAATCCATCTGGATCGACGCATGGCTGAAAAACGCATCTATCCCGCCATCAACGTCAACCGTTCTGGAACGCGCCGGGAAGAGCTGCTGATCAAGGCCGATGTGCTGCAAAAAATCTGGGTCCTGCGTAAACTGCTCTACCCCATGGATGAACTGGAAGCCATCGAATTTCTGCTGGACAAGATCAAGGCCACAAAAAACAATGCGGATTTTTTTGATTCCATGCGGCGCGGGTAACCTGCACAGAAGTTGCAAATCGCTGCGGATTCAGCCATAATTGAAGGCTAAGCGCCGTATACCCCGGCGCCCTATTTTTTTCAGGAACGGTCATGAAAGCTGATATTCACCCCGCCTATAACGAACTTACGGTCACCTGCAGCTGCGGCAACACCTTTGTCACGCGCTCCACATTGGGCAAACCCGCTCTCTCTGTGGAAGTTTGTTCCGCTTGCCATCCGTTTTACACCGGCAAACAAAAAATCGTGGATACTGCTGGCCGTGTGGAAAAATTCCGTCAAAAATACGCACGTAAGTAGGCTCGCTCCAAAACATCTGCGCTTGGGCAGCGTTTGCGCTGCCTTTGCTTTTTTCGGGGAGTAGCGCCTTTTGTCATCGCTGCTGTCATCTGGCAAGGACCTGCGCTTCGACGGCCAGCCCACGCCGTTAAAAATTTTCCTGTTTGTTTTGATTTGTCTGGGTTGGCTACTTCCCGGACTCACCGGACACACCCCCTGGAAATACGATGAGGCGGTCAGCCAGGGCATTGTGCACGGTCTGTTGCATGGCAGCGACTGGCTCTCTCCCGATCTTGCCGGCGTTCCTTACCTCAGTCACCCGCCCCTGTTCTACTGGGTGGCTGCCCTGTTGGCCAAATCCCTGCAAAGCTTCCTGCCGGATCATGATGCGGCCCGTCTGGCTAGTGGTTTGTTCATGCTGCTCACCTTTCTGGGTTTGGCCATCGGTGCCAACGCCCTGTTTGGCTCACGGGCACCACGCGCAGCCATCCTGATCTTCATTGGTAGCGTGGGTCTGGTGATTCGGGCGCATGAAATGAGCGCTCACCTGGCCTGGCTAGCCGGCGTGAGTTGGGCGCTGGCCGCCATCCCCTGGGCCCGAACCCGCTCTGCCGCGGCGGGACTCCTGGGCGGTCTGGGCCTGGGAATGGCCTTCATGTCTCAAGGCCTGCTGGCCTTGGGACTGCTGTTGCCGCCATTGATTTTGACCCCCCTGCTGATTCCCGCGTACCGACCAGCTCATCCCCTGCGTTACCTGTTGTGCTGGCTCATGACGGCTCTGCCAGCCATGGCAGCCTGGCCCGTTTTGCTGTATCTTCAAGATCCCCATGCCTTTGCACGCTGGGAACCCTTGCTGCTGCAACCGCTGTTGCAACCGGCTCGGTGGCTCGATCCCGAAGCCCTGCCCGCCTATTATCTGGGCGTCATCACCTGGTTTGCCTGGCCAGCCACGCCGCTGGCTTTAGCCGGCCTGTGGAGCAGTGGCCAACGAGGACTCTGGACTCCGGCTACACGCTGGCTACTGCTTTGCCTGCTGATCTGGATTCCCGTGTTAGGCACTTGTACCGCGCCCCGGGAAAGTAATGCCCTCCCCCTGCTACTTCCCTTGTCCCTGCTGGCGGCAGGCGGCATCGATCAATTAAAACGTGGTGCCAGTGCAGCCCTGGACTGGTTTGGCACGCTCACCTTTGGCTTGCTGACCGGTGTGCTTTGGCTGGGTTGGGTGGCGCAACTAGTTGGCCAACCCACGTCCATTGTGCAGTGGCTGGATCACCAGTTACCAGGTTTTCAAACCCGGTTTCATTGGATCCAGTTTGCCCTCGCGCTCGCCATCACCCTGCTCTGGCTACTCACGATCCTGCATTCCCGCCCCTCTCCACGCCGCGCCGTCATCAATTGGACGGTGGGGATGACGGTATCCTGGATTCTGGTCATGACCCTCTGGCTACCCTATGTGGAGGCCTCACGCGGTTACGCCCCCATGATGCACACCTTACAACGTGCCCTACCCGCACACTTCAATTGCATTGCAAGCAGTGGCCTGGGTGAACCGCAGCGGGGTCTGTTGTATTATTACCTGAACCTGCGTACCCAAGCTTTGGAACGTGACCCCCATGCGCGCTGCAACCTGTGGCTGGTGCAATCCCGTCCAGAAGAAAGCTTCGTCGTGCCGGCGGGCTGGCATTTACGCTGGAGCGGAGCGCGCAATGGCGACCTTGGAGAACGCTTTCAGTTATTTGAACGCTAAACCCTCTTTATGTTACCCACGAGTAGCGCAGCGCCTGCAGCAGCCCTTCTCTTCGATGGCAGTTTGCCGATTCATGCTCTGCAACAAGACATTCAACGGGCGATCGCCGCCCACCAGACCCTGATTATTTGCGGTGAAACCGGGTCCGGAAAAACAACCCAAATCCCCAAATTCTGCCTGGCCCTGGGTCGCGGTCAAGAAAAACTGATCGGTTGCACGCAACCCCGCCGCATTGCCGCCCGGAGTGTGGCCCAGCGTCTGGCCCAAGAGCTGGACACCCCTTTGGGCCAGAAGGTTGGCTATCAGGTACGCTTTCATGATCAGATCTCCGAACACACCCAGATCAAGGTCATGACCGACGGTATCCTGCTGGCCGAAATCCATCACGACCCTCTGCTGCGACGTTACGATACCCTGATCATCGACGAAGCCCACGAGCGCAGTTTGAACATCGACTTTCTGTTGGGCTACCTGCGCCGCATCCTGGGACAACGCCCTGATCTCAGGCTGATCATTACCTCAGCCACGCTGGAATCCGAGCGCTTCTCACGGCATTTCAACCAGGCTCCGGTCATCGAAGTATCGGGCCGCTCCTATCCCGTGGAAATCCGCTGGCGCCCACTCCAGGCGCCCAGCAGGGATATGCTCCAGAGCAATGCCCAGGACCCCCAGCAAGCCTTGCTGGAGGCCGTAGACGAATTGACCCAACAACGTCATGCCGGGGACATTCTGGTATTTTTACCGGGCGAACGCGAAATCAGGGAAGCCGCCGAATCCCTGCGCAAACACCATCCACCCCATACCGAGATTCTGGCATTATTTGCGCGCCAGTCCTTTGCCCAGCAGGAACGCGTCTTCAAACCCGAGGGGGGACGGCGCATCGTCCTCGCCACCAATGTAGCCGAAACCTCTCTTACCGTACCCGGAATCCGCTACGTGGTAGATACCGGGCTGGCCCGGGTCAGCCGCTATAGCGTGCGCCATAAGGTCACCCAGCTGCAGATTGAAAAAATCTCCCGGGCGGCGGCACAACAGCGCGCGGGCCGTTGTGGCCGGGTGGCCAGTGGCATTTGTATCCGGTTGTATGATGAACAGGATTTCGCCGCGCGCAGCGCGTATACCACGCCCGAAATTCTGCGTACCTCCCTGGCTGCAGTCATTCTTAAAATGAGTGCCTTGGGGTTGGGAGAAGTGGAACAATTTCCTTTTCTGGACCCCCCATCGCCGCGTGCCATCGATGACGGATATCAACTGCTCCACGAGCTGGGGGCCCTGGATGGGCAACGTCATTTGACGACCTTGGGGCACGAATTGGCGCGCCTGCCCGTGGACCCACGAGTTGGCAGAATGCTCTTGGCAGCCCGCGAACAAGACTGTTTGCAGGAGATGCTAATCATCACTGCGGCCCTGTCCAGCCAGGACCCACGGGAACGCCCTGCCGAGCAACGGGCCTTGGCCGACCAACAGCATGCCCGTTTTCAGCATGAGCATTCAGAGTTCTTGCCCTGGCTCGCTTTGTGGCATCAGGTGCAAGAGGCCATGACGCATAAAAAATCCGGAAGAAAATTCGCCCATTGGTGCCAGGAGCAATTTCTTTCCTGGTATCGATTGCGGGAATGGCGTGATACCCATGCCCAACTCCGTAGCCTGGTATCGCAAATGGGGTTTCGGCTGAATACCGAACCATCTCCCCCCGATTCCATTCACCGCGCCCTGCTTACGGGCTTGTTGGGACACGTGGGGTGGCGCAGCCCAGAAGGAGAAGATTATCAAGGACCGCGCGGTATTCGTTTTTGGATCAATCCTGGTTCGACGCGGTTCAAGCGCAAGGCGCAGTGGGTAATGGCCGCAGAGCTGACGGAAACCACACGACTGTATGCACGCACCTTGGCACGGATCGATCCAGCCTGGATTGAAAGTTGTGCCACCCACCTGCTACGCCGCAGTTATTTCGACCCCTTTTGGGACGAGAAATCAGCTCAGGCCAACATTTACGAAAAAGTCACCCTCTACGGTCTCCCTATCGTGGCCAAACGCCGGGTGCGACTCGGCCCGGTAGACGCCGCCGCAGCCCGACGCCTGTTCATCCGCCATGCTCTGGTTTTGGGAGAGTATCGCACGCAGGCGCCTTTCTGGATTCATAATCAACGCCTGGTGCAGGAAATAGAAACGCTGGAGCATAAGGGGCGCCGTCAGGACGTGCTGGTGGATGAAGACACCTTGATCGGGTTTTATGACGCTTTACTCCCGCCTGACATCTGGAGTGGAGAACGCTTTGAAAAGTGGCGCCGTCACACCGAAAAGGAACAGCCAAAGCATCTGTTCATGCAACGCGCGCGTCTCATGCGCCACGCTGCGGCGCATTTGAATACCACCTTATATCCCGACACCTACCAACTCCACGAACACACCTTGCGCTTGCGCTACCGCTTTGAACCCGGACATGTTCTGGATGGGGTCACACTGGAATTTCCGCTGGAATTGCTGGGCCAGTTGCAGGGTAGCGTTCTGGACTGGCTGGTGCCAGGCATGATCCGTGACAAAATCACCCTACTGCTAAAGGGACTAGCACAGCGCATCCGGCGTGAACTGGTCCCCCTGCCCCAGTTCATCACCCAGTTTTTGGAACAGGCTCCGAACCCTGCCACCCACACCTTGACTCAGGCATTGACCCGCTTTATCGAAGCCCGGACCGGGCTTCGGGTGGAGCCAGAAGATTGGATCCTACCGCCTCCCCACCTTCGTTTCAACTTGCGCATCCTGGACGAAACGGGGCAAGAACTGGACTGCGGACGCGACTTGTGGGCGCTGCAACAGCGTTGGGGCGCACAGGCCCGGAATCTATTACAGCAAACCGCTACCCAAACCTTGACGCGTTCGGGATTGACCGGCTGGGATCTGGAGGATCTGCCCGAGTCCCTGACCATTACCCGGCGTGGCTTGGTGCTTCAGGTTTACCCCACGCTGGTGGATGAAGGCCAAAGCGTGGCCCTGCAACTCAGCGACGATCCACACGTTGCCCGAGAGCAAAGCCTTCAAGGACTTCGCCGCTTACTGCACCTGGAATTACAGGCAACCCTCAGGGCTTGCACCCGAACCTTGCCGGATCTGACCACCAACACCCTACGCTATGCCGCCTTGTTACAAAGGCTGGAAGAGAAATCCCCAGCGCGCGCCATGAATGAGGCACCGAGTGCACAGGAACGCTTCAAGCACGCTTTGACAGAGCGCGCACTGCAAGAACTGGTTTCCTCCGACACACCTCCAGTTCGCCGGCGCAGCGAGTTTGAAATACTCGCCCAACAGGTACGCCCGGCACTGGCAGCAAAAATCCTTGAGTTGAATCAAACCGTCACCCCGCTGCTTCAGACCTGGCAGGAATTGATGGCACAACTTCGCCAGTCCTCAGCCCCATCCCAAGCCTCTGCCCGGGACAACATGCTGCAGCAGATGCGGCATTTGATGCCAGTGGATTTCATTCAAAGGACTCCGCTGTCTCAGCTCAAGCATTTTGCCCGCTACCTGAGGGCTATTCACCTGCGCCTGGAAAAACTTCCCCGGGACCTTGCGGGCGATCTGGATAAACAACGTCAACTCGCGGCACTGGAATCCCCTTGGCTGCAACGCTGTGCGCAGGGAATGAATCCCCATCTGGAAGCCTTTGGCTGGATGCTGGAAGAATTACGTGTGTCCTTATTTGCCCAGATTCTTAAAACCCCCTACCCCATTTCGGTCAAACGGCTGGAAAAGGAATGGACCCGGATTCGGCAATTGCCTCTGACAGAGCCCATCCAGAGCAAATTGCCGCCTACTGCTCTATAATCCCGTGTATCGAAACATTCAACCCTTGGAGACGTCCTGATGAAGCGAATCCCCGCATTCCCCGTCCTGTTGCTGACGGGGCTACTGGCCTGCAGTGTCCAGGCCGAACCCATGACCCCCGTCCAGCAGGGCTCCGTAATGACTCTCAATGGAATGACCATGACCGATACCGTCAAAGGCAAAGGACCTGCTGCCAAACGCGGCAATATTGTGGTTGTGCATTACACGGGGTGGTTGTATGACCCTACAGCGCCCGGAAACAAAGGGCAGAAATTTGACAGTTCGGTGGATCGGGGGGAGCCCTTTTCTTTCATGCTGGGGGCTGGGCGAGTGATTCGTGGCTGGGACGAAGGATTGGTGGGAATGACTGTAGGGTCCAAACGCACATTGGTCATTCCACCTACCATGGGATACGGAAGCCAGGGCGCGGGCAACGTGATTCCACCCAATGCCACGCTGGTGTTTGATGTGGACTTGTTGGAACTGCGCTGATTCACGAGGCCATGCGTGGGGTCGAGTCCACTCCAAACGCCACATGCAAGGCAACCAGCAGACAGAAAGAAAAACCGTGTGACGATCAAAACCCCGGGGCTGATCCATCCCGGGGCACAGCGCAGACAGGCAACAGGACTTGGGAAGCTGCTTAAAGCTGCCCCACCGTGGACTGGCTTCTGGCCTCAAGCCAGCGTCGTACCCGGTTTGCATCATTGATACGGGCATGATGACCGTGGGAGTCGAGCAGAACGATGACCATGGGATGAGCGTTGATGGTGGCCTGCATCACTAGACATTGCCCCGACTCGTTGATGAATCCGGTTTTGGACAAACCGATATCCCAACCAGACTGCGTTGAAACCAGGGGATTGGTATTGCGAAAACTCACTGTGTGTCCACCAAAACCCACAGGAATTTCGGCGCTGGCCGTAGTGGTGATTTCGTGGATCAGGGG
This sequence comes from Ferrovaceae bacterium, assembly GCA_027449685.1. Lineage (GTDB taxonomy): Bacteria > Pseudomonadota > Gammaproteobacteria > Burkholderiales > Ferrovaceae > JAJZHV01. The sequence continues at coordinate 33,246 of DAIDLC010000010.1, forward strand.
AATTTTAACGGCAGTAGCCACCAACAAGGCCAAATCGTGGGCGGTGGAGACATTATTGCTGCTCAGTCCCGTGGAGTCTTCAAAATGCGTATCTTTCATGCCCAAGCGCTGAGCCTGTTCGTTCATACGGGCAACAAAGGCCGCGCGCCCACCAGGAAAGGACCGCCCCAGAGCCGCTGCCGCACGATTTTCTGAAGCGATCAGAGCCATGCGCAGGAAATTCAGGCGTGAGGCCCGTGCCCCCACGCGCAAATGCGAGCGGCTGAAGCGCAGCATGTCCACATCTGCGGACTCTACGGCCAAGGTTTCATCCAGCGCCTGACCGGATTCCAGAACCACCAAGGCCGTCATCAACTTGGTGATGGAGGCAATGGGATGAACCAGTTCCGGGTTTTTGGAATACACCACTTGACCGGTGCTCTGATCCACCACCAAGGCGGTACTGGACAACAGGGCCATGTGGGCAGGATCGAAGTTCTGGGCCGCACTGCGTTGAAAATGATGCGGGTGGCGATGATGCCGGGCCGCCTGTGCCCCGGATGAGAAGAGAAGTAATCCCATCATGGCCAACAGACCCACAATGACTGCACTGTAATTGCTGCGCTTCATACCCGTCCCCACCTTCGAATAGGGATAACGATACAATAAAATCAGCTTGTTACGCAATTAATATCTTTTTCTTCATGAATTCAATGGGTCACGATGACCGTTTCATGACAGGACCCTGGGCCAGTGCGAGTTTTATTCGGGTTGCTGCTGCTGTTGCAGGGCCCACATCTGGGCATAATGGCCCCCAGCCTCCAGCAAGGCCGTATGGGTGCCACGTTCCACAATGCTCCCTTGCTCCATGACCAGAATCTGGTCCGCATCCACCACCGTGGACAGGCGATGGGCAATGACCAGCGTGGTGTGCTGCCGGGCAATCGTGTTCAATTCCTCCTGGATGCTTTTTTCGGAGCGGGTATCCAGCGCCGACGTAGCCTCGTCAAACACCAGGATTTGCGGATTCTTGAGCAAGGTTCGGGCAATGGCCACCCGCTGTTTTTCACCCCCGGAAAGCTTCAAACCCCGTTCTCCCACCATGGTCTCATAGCCATCGGGCAAAGACTGGATGAAATCGTGAATATGGGCAGCACGTGCCGCTTCCAGGACCGCTTCGCGACTGGCATCCGGGCGCCCGTAGGCAATATTGTAGTAAATGGTGTCGTTGAACAGGACCGTATCCTGGGGCACGATGCCGATGGCCGCGCGTAAGGAATTCTGGCTCACCGCACGCACATCGATGCCGTTGATGAGAATCCGTCCGGCCCCCACGTCATAAAAACGAAAGAGCAAGCGCGACAGGGTTGATTTTCCGGCCCCACTAGAGCCCACGACAGCCAACTTCTGGCCGGCGGGAATCCGGAAACTGACCTGTTTGAGAATGGCGCGCCGTTCATCGTAGGCAAAGTCCACCCCCTCGAATTGCACCTCTCCCAACCCCACCACCAGGGGAACGGCATCCGGACGATCCAGGATTTCGCCGTTGACGGAAAGCAGACGGAACATCCGCTCCATATCCGCCAGTGCCTGCTTGATCTCCCGATAAATGACCCCCAGAAAGTTGAGGGGAATATACAGTTGCAACAACAGCGCATTGATCAAGACCAGATCGCCCACCGTCAAATGCCCCGCCGCCACCCCTTGGGCCGCGCGCAGCATGAGTGCCACCGAACCGATCCCGATGATGAGACTCTGAACGGCATTCAATGCCGCCAATGAAGTCTGGCTCTTGACCGAGGCCTGCTCCCATTTGGCCAAGTTGTCGTCATAACGGCGCGCCTCCCACTCCTCGTTTCCAAAATATTTGACCGTTTCATAATTGAGCAGACTGTCGATCGCCCTGGCGTTGGCACGGGAATCCAGTTCGTTCATGCGTTTGCGAAATGCCGTACGCCATTCGGTGATGACGACCGTGAGCGTGATGTACACCACCAGCGTCAGTACGGTGATCAAGGCAAACCAGCCGTCGTATTTCCAGGCTAGAATGATCCCCACCAGCGTCATTTCCACCAGAGTGGGAACGATACTGAACAGGGTAAAGCGCATCAGGCTCTCGATACCGCGCGTACCTCGTTCGATGTCCCGCGACATCCCTCCGGTTTGACGTTCCAGATGAAAGCGCAAATTCAAGCCATGCAAATGGCGAAACACTGACAAGGCAATGCGCCGGATGGAACGTTGCGTGACCTTGGCAAAGACCCCATCACGCAACTCGTTGAACAGCGTGGTGGAAAAACGCAAGGTCCCGTAAGCAGCCACCAGCATGACCGGCACCATCAAGGGCGCCTTGCTGGGCGCCAATTGATCGATGATGGCTTTCAAGGCCAATGGCACACCCACATTGGCCAGTTTGGCCAACACCAAAAAAACGAACGCCAGCAACACGCGTCCTTTGAATTCCATCAAATAGGGCAATAAACTCCCTACGGCACGCCAATCTCCAGCCGTGAAACGATTGGGGGACAGGGGGGCATGGGCACTCAAGGGAGCTTGTCGCATGGCATTCCTCCTTCAGACATCAATCGGGTGGGACGCAGCACCCCAGCGTGCCACTCTCCCAGCCCCAAAAACCGGCGATCCGGCCCATAGAGCCGCAAGATTTGACCGCTCGACAGCGGTTTCGTCGAACCGGGACGCGCTCCCGGATCGGTGCTCTGGCGCAGCTCCCACTCGGGCAGGGGCACACTTTGTCCGTGGCCCAACAAACGGGCTGACGGTTGTTCCAGTTCGACCGCGGGAATTTCCTGCAACAGGGAGTCTGATGCCAACAAACAGGCATCACGTTGTGCCAGAGAGTACTGCGCCAGTTGCTCCAGGGTATAGGCCTGCGCCACCTGGTAGGGGCCACTGGCCGTGCGCCGCAGGCCGCTGAGATACGCACCACACCCCAAGGCCACGCCAATATCCTGAGCCAGCACACGAATATAAGTGCCCTTGCTCACTTGTACCGACACGCTGAGAAACTCGCCTTGCCAGTCCAGCTGGCGTAATGCATACACCCGGATGGAGCGCATCGGTCGTTCGATTTCAATCCCGGCCCGGGCGTAGCGATAAAGCGGTTGCCCCTGATGCTTGAGCGCCGAATGCATGGGTGGGGCCTGCTGTTGTTCCCCCACAAAACCCTGTAACACCTGGTGTAAATGGCGCGCATCTCCCCGATAGGATTGGCCTTGCTGGATCAAACCCTCACCATCTCCGGTGCTGCTGGTATAACCCAGGCGAAGTTGTGCCTCATAGGTTTTGGGAGCCTCCAGCACCACAGCAGAAAACCGTGTGGCCTGGCCCAGGCAGATGGGTAGCAGGCCACTGGCCAGAGGATCGAGAGTGCCCGTATGCCCGGCTTTGAGCGCGGCAAACAGATAACGCACCCGTTGCAGGGCCGTGTTGGAAGAGAGGCCCAACGGCTTATCCAGCAATAACACCCCGGAAATGGGACGTCGCTTGATCCGAACGGGTGGCGTCGCTTCAGGACTGGGCGGGGTGATGGGCATCCGCAGCAATGGCTTCATCGATCAGGTTGGTCAAGGCCAAGGCCCGATCAGGCAGATGATCTTCGATAAAGTGCAATTGGGGCATGGTACGAAGTCGCATGCGCCGTCCCAACTGTCGCCGCAAAAACGGCGCCCCCTCTTGCAGGGCCTGCAGAGACTGTTGCAAAGACTCTGCCCCGAGCAGCGAACTGACGTAGATTTTGGCGTGAGAATAATCGGCCGACACTTGCACCTCGGTCAGGGTAACCATGCCCAGACGGGGGTCCTTGAATTCGCGGCGCAACAGATCTGCCAGCTCCTTCTGCAGCTGGTCGGCAATGCGCCGACTACGTTGAAAGGCAGCCGTCATCAGAGGGAACGCACCACTTCCACCACCTCGAAGACTTCCAGCTTGTCGCCCACCATGAGATCGTTGTAGTTTTTGAGTGACAAACCGCATTCAAAACCAGCCTTGACCTCGCGTACATCATCCTTGAACCGTTTGAGGGAGTCCAGTTCGCCGGTATAAATAACCACCTGATCCCGTAACAGGCGCACTCCGGCACCGCGTTTGATGAACCCTTCCAGGACATAACAGCCCGCAACGGCACCCACCTTGGAAATGCGGAAAACCTCGCGAATTTCCACCAGGCCGGTAATGTTTTCCTTGCGATCGGGTGACAACAGTCCGGATAAGGCGGCTTTGACATCGTCCACCACGTTATAGATGATGTCATAGTAGCGCACGTCCACACCCGTGGCTGAAATCAGCTTGCGCGCCGTGGCATCGGCGCGGGTGTTGAAGCCAATGACGACCGCCTTGGAGGCCAAAGCCAGGTTGATATCCGACTCGGTGATCCCGCCCACAGCAGAATGAACGATGTTGACCTTGACCTCGTCGGTGGACAATTTGAGAAGGGACTGGCTGAGAGCCTCGTAGGAACCCTGCACATCGGCCTTGATGATGAGCGAGAGCGTTTTTACCTCGCCCTCCGTCATCTGCTCAAAGACGTTTTCCAGTTTGGCGGCCTGCTGCTTGGCCAGCTTCACATCGCGGAACTTACCCTGACGGAACAGGGCAATCTCACGCGCCTTGCGTTCGTCGTTGAGCACCATGGCGTCTTCTCCGGCCACGGGCACTTCGGTCAATCCCTGAATTTCCACGGGGATGGAGGGACCGGCTTCGTCGATCGGGTGACCGGCTTCGTCCAACATGGCCCGCACGCGCCCGAAGGCCGATCCTGCCAATACCATATCACCGCGCCGCAAAGTTCCTGATTGCACCAGCAAGGTAGCCACCGGCCCCCGTCCTTTATCCAGACGCGCCTCGATCACGATGCCCTTGGCGGGGGTATTGCGCGCCGCCTTGAGCTCCAGAACTTCGGCTTGCAACAGTACCGACTCCAGCAGCGCATCGATCCCTTGCCCGGTCTTGGCAGAAACCTGCACAAACTGGGCGTCGCCCCCATATTCTTCGGGCAGGATGCCATGGGCCACCATTTCGCTCTTGATACGTTCGAAGTTGGCTTCCGGTTTATCGATTTTGTTTACAGCCACCACCACAGGGACCTGGGCCGCCTTGGTGTGATGGATGGCCTCGATGGTCTGGGGCATGACCCCGTCGTCGGCTGCCACCACCAGAATCACGATATCGGTGACCTTGGCGCCGCGCGCACGCATGGCGGTAAAGGCCTCATGGCCCGGCGTATCGAGGAAAGTGACCATGCCCCGGTCGGTTTCCACGTGATAGGCCCCAATGTGCTGGGTAATGCCACCGGCTTCGCCACTGGCTACCCGGGTTCGGCGAATATAGTCGAGCAGGGAGGTTTTGCCATGATCCACGTGACCCATCACGGTAACCACTGGCGCCCGTGGCTCCAGGATGGCGTCCACATGATCGCCGCCGGTTTCGGCCAGCAACGCCTCGGGATCATCCAGCTTGGCTTGCCGTGCCACATGTCCCAACTCTTCCACCACGATCATGGCCGTTTCTTGATCCAGCACTTGGTTGATGGTGACCATCATGCCCATTTTCATGAGTGTCTTGATCACTTCGGCCGCTTTCACGGCCATTTTTTGGGCCAGTGCCGCCACCGTGATGGTTTCTGGTACCAGAACCTCATGCACCATGGGTTCGGTGGGCGCAGAAAACCCATGGGCTGCAGCCGAAGTTGCGTCCTGTTTGTTGCGCCCGTGGCGTGCTTTGGGATCACGCCAAGCGGCATTGGGTTGCGTATCCCCGCGCGTTTTCAGGCCACGCCGTTTATTGCCATCATCGATCCAGGTGGTGGGCTTATCGGCTTTCTTGCCGGCCTTTTTGGCTGCCGCATGATCCGGCGCCCGGGGCGGGGTTGCCGGGCGATGCAAGGTGCCCGATTTATCGGATTTTTCAACCTTCTTGGTGGCCACCCCATCCTTGTCCTGCTGGGCCTTCAAGGCCGCTGCCTGCTGCGCGGCCAGGGCTTTTTCCTCGCTTTCCTTCTTGGCCCGTGCCCGCGCCAGTTTATCTTGCACGTCAGCCGCTTGGCGGGCGCGCAGTTCTGCCTGCCGCCGCGCTTCCTGTTCACGTAATTGACGTTGGGCCTCATCGATGGTGGGGGCACTCAAGACCGGGCGCCCTGTCCGGCCTTCGGCGCGTGAGGCAGGAGCCGCTACAGGGGTAGTCTGCGCGGATTCATCGGGCTCGGTAGCCGCTGTGGGCCCGCTCTGATCGGTGGGAACCGAATCGGGCAGTGTCTTGGACGGCAACGACTCGGTCGCAGAGTTTTCCGCATCCGCAAGAGGCAGCGTCTCTGCCAGCACTTCGGCGGCTTCGTTGTGAGCGGCCGGAGCAGCGACCAAATCGGCAGGCTCTGCCACGGGTGACTCGGTGTGCAAGTCTGCCGTAACCGGTTCTGGAAGCTGAACCGATGATTCCGGTGCGTCAGCGTCCTGGCCGGGCCCATCGGAGTCAACCGGCGGCAAAATCTCGGTCAACTCGGGACCCCGGACTTCGGCGATTGGCCCCGGATCTTGTGGGTCCCGTTTGACCAACACCCGTTTTTTGCGCACTTCCACCTGAATGGTGCGCGCACGGCCGGTATTACTGTCGGATTTCTTGATTTCGCTGGTTTCCCGACGTGTCAGGGTAATTCGGGTTTTGGGCTCGGAACGTCCGTGCTGTTCGCGCAAGTGATCCAGCAACTGGGTCTTGTCCCTTTCGCTGATCTCATCACGAACCGCCGTTTTGTTCAGTCCTGCGGCCCGTAGTTGGACCAGCAGCGTTTCGGGAGTCACTTTCAACTCCAACGCCAAATCAGCCACTGTTGCATTTGTCATTCCGATTCTCCGCTACCTCATTCAAATAACGGCGCACGGGCCGTCATGATGAGTGATGTGGCCCGCTCTGCATCGATACCTGTTAGTTCGGACAATTCATCCACTGCCAGATCTGCCAAATCCTGAACCGTCTTCACGCCCTTGGAGGCCAGCAACAAAGCCGTTTCCGAATCCATTCCTGCCATGCTTTGCAAGTCTTCCGCCGCATGCTCCACCTGTTCCTCGGAAGCAATAGCCTCGGTCAGCAGCGCATTGCGGGCCCGACTGCGCAACTCGTTCACGGTCTCCTCGTCAAAGGAGTCGATCTCCAGCATTTCGTTTTTGGGAACGTAGGCCACTTCCTCGAGAGAACTGAATCCCTCCTGAATCAGGATGTCGGCCACTTCCTCGTCCACGTCCAGACGCTGTACGAACAAGGAACGAATCTTGGAGGATTCGGCCTGGTCTTTTTCCTGGGCTTGCCCTTCGGTCATGATATTGAGCGTCCAACCCGTCAATTCGGAAGCCAGACGCACGTTTTGGCCATTGCGTCCGATGGCCTGCGCCAATTGTTCCTCATCCACCACCACGTCCATGCTGTGGGCCTCTTCGTCCACCCGAATCGAGTTGACTTCAGCGGGGGCCAAGGCATTGATGACGAACTGGGCCGGATCTTCAGACCAGAGAATGATATCCACCCGTTCGCCACCCAGTTCCGAGGTGACAGCTTGAACCCTGGAGCCCCGCATCCCCACACAGGTGCCAATGGGGTCCAGACGCCGGTCGTTGGATTTGACGGCAATCTTGGCGCGCACCCCGGGGTCACGCGCCGCCGATTTGATTTCCAGCAAGCCTTCCTCGATTTCAGGGACTTCCAGTTCGAAGAGTTTGACGATGAATTCGGGCACGATGCGGGAAAGAATCAATTGCGGTCCACGACCTCCGCGCTCCACACGTGACAAATAGCCCCGCACCCGATCACCAGAACGCAGGTTTTCCCGCTGAATCATCTGATCGCGGGGCAACAGGGCTTCGATGCGACCGGATTCGATGATGGCATTGCCGCGATCCAGACGCTTGACCGTTCCGGTGACGAGACTTTCCTTGCGCTCCAGAAAGTCGTTTAGAATCTGTTCGCGCTCGGCATCGCGAATTTTCTGGAAAATGACCTGCTTGGCTGCTTGCGCCCCAATGCGACCAAAGTCCACGGGTTCCAGAAATTCTTCCACCACATCCCCGGCTTTGGCTTCGGGATTGCGTTTTAGCGCTTCGGACAAGGGCAGTTCCTGAAACTCGGAAAGCCATTGGGCATCTTCCACCACCCGCCATAACTGGTAAGAAGTAAAGTGGCCCGTGTCGCGATCGATATGCACCCGCACATCCATCTCGTCATTTCCGTGTTTTTTCCGTGTTGCAGAGGCCAAGGCAAGCTCCAGCGCCGTGAAGACGATGTCGGGATCGACACTCTTTTCACGGGCCAGCGCATCCACCAGCATCAGCACTTCCTTGCTCATAATTCAGTCTCCAGTCAAAACTCGGGAACGAGGTTGGCACGATCGATATCGTTCCATTCCACCGTCAGGATTTCTTCCCCTTCCCCCACTAATTGCACCGCTGATTCGGATACCGAAACGATGCGGCCCACAAAATTGCGTCGTCCAGACCGAGGTAGTCGCACCCGCAACTTGATTTCCTTTCCCATGAAGCGGGTAAAATCCTCACGCCGGCGCAACGGTCGGTCCAGACCGGGGGAAGAAACCTCCAGACGGTCGTAATCCACCCCTTCTACCGCCATGAGACGCGTGAGCTGATTGCTCACCGCCACGCAGTCGTCCACACCCACCCCTTCGGCCTTGTCGATGAACACCCGCAACAATCCCCGTCCGGCCCGTTCGAAATCCACGAACTCATAGCCCAAACCGGTCACGGTTTTTTCGATCAATGCCATGACATCCATCTGTTTGCCTCATTGCCTTGAGCGACTTTGGGGAAGTGGCCGCCCCCTCGGCACGCACCTGCGCTGATATCTGCGCCAATAAAAAAAGGGCCCGAGGCCCACGTGTGACAAAAACCGGATTTCTTCAACCGCCAGATTATAACGGATTTTTCAGCCAGTTGTCCAGAAAATGCACCCCCCAATTCACACCAAATCCCGTCACGTCCGTCCCCACGGCCCCCAACCCCCCTTCATGACGCGCTGCGGAGAGATCCATGTGCAGCCAGGGCGTTTCGCCCACGAAACGAGACAGGAATCGCGCCGCAAGAATATGATCCGCTTCGCCCTCCAGGGTGCACTGTTTGACATCAGCCACCTTGCTTTCCAGCGCCTCGTCGTAGTCAGCACTCATGGGGAAAGCCACGACCCGCTCACCAACCATCGCACCCACCGCCACCGCCTCCTGGGCCAAGGAAGGATGCGAAGCAAACAGGCCACTATGGCGACTACCCAGGGCCGTGTGCATGCTACCGGTTAGGGTGGCAAAATCCATCACCAGTTGCGGCTTGTCACGCACGGCCAAACTGAGCGCGTCCGCCAATACCAGCCGCCCCTCGGCATCCGTATGCACGATTTCGATACTGGTTCCATCCAAGGCTTGCACGACTTCGTTTTGCCTGTAGGCCCGGGGGCCAATGTGATTTTGCGCCAGTGCCAGCCAGCAATCCAGTTGGAGCGGCAAGCGCAGTCGCGTGACCGCCCATAACAGCCCCAGCGCCACGGCCGAGCCGTTCATGTCTTCGTGCATGTTGTACATGTAACGAGCCGGTTTCAGATTATGCCCCCCGCTGTCGAAGCAAATTCCTTTGCCCACCACGGCCACCTGTCGGTGCGCTCGCACGCCCCGATAACGCAAGCGGACGATGGCCGCATCCCGGGTGGCACTACCCTGGGCCACCGCCAGAAAGGCCCCTGCCCCCAGGCGCCCAAGGCGCTCTTCGTTCCATTCGGTCAAACTCCAGGACTGCTGACGCGCCAGGGCGCGCAGCTGCTGGCGATACTGCCCCGGCGTCAGCTGATTGGGAGGCAACACCGTCAGCGCCCGCGCCAGCGTATTGGCATGCGCCACTGAGCGCGCCGCCTCCACGCCTTGGTCGGGAAGCACACACCCCCCCAACAACAAGCGTTGCAGCGGTGGTTGCTGTTTCTTTTTGTGAGAGGGCAAGCGCACGCCATGCAGCCAGCAAACGTAAGCCGCACGCCCGGCAATCCTTTGGGCATGAGCCCCTTGCAGTGCAACACCTAGCGTTTTTGGGTACTCGCCTAGCAAACCGGCAAGCGCCTTACTCAAGAGTTGATGATGCTCGAATACCGTCCGGCCAGGGTCCAGCCAAATCCAGCTGGTCAACATCCCCGATGGCAGCAACCCTTGTTGCGGCTGCCGTGCCAAAGAAGCCAGTTCCTCTCCCGAACGTTGCAGGATGGTTTTCAAGGTGGTCGCTCCGGGAACCCGGGCCGGCAAAGTCGGCAGAGCGGGGTCTGTCAGGACCACCAACAGATGGCTCACTTCTTGTGACATCCAGGTATCCCACGATCCCTTCAAGGGAGCCAGTGTGGCCAATGTCACCTGAGTGGCTGAGAAAGAGGCTGGTGCAAGCGGCATAATGAGGAACCCTGAAGGAAGACCGACGCTAGAATGCAAACCACGCTGCAGCACTGCCCGATGTTGCGGCCCAGGACGGGAATGGTATCATGCAACCGGCACCCCCTGTCGATCGGGCATCTTGCCATACACACCAGTGTTCGAGTCCCAGACACATGAAACAATATCTTGAGTTGATCCAGCAGATTCTGGATCACGGCCAGTGGCAGGACAATCGCACTGGCATCAGGACCCTCAGCATTCCGGGGGCCATGATGAAAATCGACCTACAGCAAGGCTTCCCGGCACTCACCACCAAAAAACTTGCTTTCAAGAGCGCCGTGGGAGAACTGCTGGGTTTTTTACGCGGCCAGCGCAATGCCGCAGCCTTCCGTACCCTGGGGAGCAAGGTATGGGATCTGAATGCCAACCAGAACCCGGCCTGGCTGGCCAACCCCTGGCGCCAGGGGGAAGATGATCTGGGGCCGGTTTATGGCGCACAATGGCGGCAATGGCCGGCTTACAAACTGATTGCGCAGCACCATCCGCAAGCGGGTGAACGCCTGGCCGATGCCTTGGCGCGCGGCTACCACGATCTGGGCCTGGTCAACCAGGGGCCAAGGGGAGAAGCAGGTCCCCACCACCTGCTGTACAAGGCCATCGACCAGTTGCGGCTGTGCCTGGATACGCTGCTGCACGACCCGGGAAGCCGGCGCATTCTGTTTCATGGATGGAATTGGGCGCAACTGGAGGAAATGGCGCTGCCGCCTTGTCACCTGCTGTACCAGTTCCTGGCCAATCCTGGCACTCGTGAACTGTCTTTGTGCCTGTATGTGCGCAGCAATGACATGGGCCTGGGCGCTCCCTTCAATCTGACGGAGGGGGCTGCGTTGTTACATCTGGTGAGCAGACTGACCGGCTACAGCGCGCGCTGGTTCACGTACTTCATCGGGGATGCCCATATTTACGAAAATCATCTGGAGATGTTGCGCGAGCAATTACGCCGCACGCCCTACCCTGCCCCCACCCTGACCCTGTCCCCCCGCATACCGGCCTATGCGGAAACCGGCGTATTTGCACCCGAATGGTTGGAACAAGTGCAACCCGAAGATTTTGTATTGGAAAATTATCAACACCACCCGGCGCTTACAGCCCCCATGGCTGTTTGAGCGCTAATTTTCTGCCCAACCGGGTTGGGGAGGCCTGGAAAATTCAATCCCCCGTGTGGCCTAAACCTAATCAGGCTGGCGCAGTGGATGGAGCCAGGGCCGGTTCATCAAAACCCAAAAGGATCTTTTGATCTTCATCCACATCGATCACCACCTTCCCTCCTGAGGCCAGACGCCCAAAGAGTAACTCGTCGGCCAAGGCCCGGCGGATGGAATCCTGAATCAGTCGCGCCATGGGACGAGCGCCCATGAGCGGATCGAAGCCTTTCTCTGCCAGATAACGACGCAAAGCTTCGGTGAAGGTGGCCTCCACGCGTTTTTCATGCAGTTGCAACTCCAATTGCATGAGGAATTTGTCCACCACCTGCAAAATGACCTGAGGATCCAGCGCAGTAAAGGAAATGATGGCATCCAGCCGATTACGAAACTCGGGCGAAAACAGGCGCTTGATTTCCCGCATTTCGTCTCCCTGACGTTCGGCGTGCATGAAACCAATGCCGGTTTTGGTCAAGCTGTCCGCGCCCGCGTTGGTGGTCATGATGATGACGGTGTTACGAAAATCTGCCTTGCGCCCATTGTTATCCGTCAGGGTACCGTGATCCATGACCTGTAGCAGGATGTTGTAGATGTCCGGATGGGCTTTTTCGATTTCATCCAGCAACAGGACCGAATAGGGCTGTTTGGTAATGGCTTCGGTAAGCAATCCCCCTTGTTCAAACCCCACATAGCCCGGTGGTGAGCCAATCAGGCGTGATACGGCGTGAGGCTCCATGTACTCGGACATGTCAAAACGCAGTAGTTCCACGCCAAGGGTATAGGCCAACTGACGCGCCACTTCGGTCTTACCCACCCCAGTGGGGCCGGAAAACAGAAACGAGCCGATGGGCTTTTGGGGGTTTCCCAAACCGCTACGGGCCATCTTGATGGCCGCCGCGAGGGCATCGATGGCCTTGTCTTGCCCAAACACCACGGCCTTCAGATCACGATCCAGGGTTTTGAGCGCATTGCGGTCAGTGCTGGACACATTGCGCGCCGGAATCCGGGCGATCTTGGCCACAATGTCTTCGATGTCGCTCTTGCCAATCACCTTGCGCTGTTTGGACTTGGGCAGAATCCTCTGGGCTGCGCCGGCCTCGTCGATGACATCGATGGCCTTGTCCGGCAAATGCCGGTCATTGATGAAGCGCGCCGACAACTCGGCGGCACTGGACAGGGCCGACTCGGTGTAGCGTACCCCATGATGGGACTCGAAACGCGACTTGAGACCCCGCAAAATCTGGACGGTTTCTTCGATGGTGGGTTCCACCACATCGATTTTCTGGAAACGGCGGGAGAGCGCGTGATCTTTTTCGAAAATGCCGCGATATTCGTTATAGGTAGTGGCACCAATACAGCGCAGGCTGCCCCGGGACAAGGCCGGCTTGAGCAGGTTGGAGGCATCCAGCGTGCCCCCCGATGCGGCCCCGGCCCCAATGAGTGTGTGGATCTCGTCAATGAACAGAATGCTGGAAGGATCTTCCTGTAATTGTTTGAGGACGGCCTTCAGACGTTGCTCGAAATCACCACGATATTTGGTTCCTGCCAGCAAGGCCCCCATGTCCAAAGAGTACACCACAGACCTGGATAAAACCTCGGGAATGTCCCCCCCCACGATCCGGGAAGCCAGTCCTTCCGCGATGGCGGTTTTGCCCACACCCGCTTCGCCCACCAGCAGGGGGTTGTTTTTACGTCGCCGACAAAGAATCTGGATGACACGCTCAACTTCCCGGTCGCGCCCAATGAGCGGGTCTATTTTACCTGCAGCAACCTGCACGTTGAGGTTGAGGGTATAGCTTTGCAGCGCACCACCCGCCTGCGCGTCAGCCTCGCCCTCGGAGTGGGCCTCTTCGCGCGCGGGGCCCTGAGGCTGTTTGCTGATGCCATGGGCAATATAATTGACCATATCCAACCGGGTAACACTTTGCTGATTCAGAAAGTACACGGCATGGGAGTCTTTTTCTCCAAAAATGGCCACCAGAACATTGGCCCCGGTGACTTCCTTTTTGCCCGAGGACTGCACATGCAAGATGGCACGCTGGATGACCCGCTGAAATCCCAGCGTAGGCTGGGTGTCCACGTCGCCCTCTCCCGGAACCCGTGGGGTATGGTCCTTGATGAAGGTGCTCAATTCCTTGCGCAGCACCTCCACATTGGCCCCACAGGCACGCAGCACGTCGATGGCAGAGGGATTATCCATGAGGGCCAAGAGCAGATGTTCCACGGTAATGAATTCGTGGCGCTTCTGCCGGGCTTCCACAAAGGCCATATGCAAGCTGACTTCAAGTTCCTGAGCAATCATGTTCCATTTTCCTCCATCACACATTGCAGTGGATGCTGATGCTGTCGTGCAAAGCTCGTCACGTGTTCCACTTTGGTAGCTGCCACATCACGGGGGTAAACGCCACAAATACTCCGTCCCCGGGTATGAACCTCCAGCATGATCTGAATTGCGGTCTCGTGTTCCATAAAAAAGAATTGCTGCAGCACCCTGACCACAAATTCCATCGGCGTGAAATCATCGTTCAGCAGTATGACATTGAAAAGCGAAGGCGGTTTCACCCGGGTGCGTTGCTTTTCGCGATCGACTTCTGCCAGATTTCGGTGTGCCATGCGCGTCGGTCCGTGTTGCAATTACAAATCAAGGAAGTCGCGGTCCTCTCGACCAGGTGGACCTCCACTTCCACCCTATGGTTCCAGTCTAAACAATTTCTGGTTTTTGGCAAGCGCTTTGAAATCTATTGTGCCTGGGTTGGGCAATTCACAAGAGCCGATTTAGCCCTCTTTTTTACCCCTTTTAGACGTTCATATTGAAAATATTCGGCCTCAAGCGCTTTAACCACTTGACTTTTGGGGTAAAACTCGCGTAAAAGGTGCACTAGTGTTTGGTACAAGCAGTCTGCATCACCGGTATTGCCGTTTGCTGGCCTTGATACTCAAACCGTTTCGGGTGATAGGCCCTTTTTAAATGACAGGAAAGCAAACAATGGCAACAGGTACAGTCAAGTGGTTCAACGATTCCAAAGGTTATGGATTCATTACCCCGGATGATGGCAGCGAAGATCTTTTCGCCCATTTCTCCGCTATTCAAATGGGTGGTTTCAAAACCCTGAAGGAAGGCCAAAAGGTCACCTTCGAAGTCACGCAAGGCCCCAAGGGCAAGCAGGCTTCCAATATTCAATCCGCTTAAGGATTCCAGGTTCCTGCTCACGTGGGAACCGGCATGTTGCTCTCCGGTAGCGGTGAACACCATGATTAGCCCCCTGCCCAGGCAGGGGGCTTTTTATTGCCCCCGGCCCGCGGTGCGGCGGGGGCAATGGCCAGACTTACAGGTGCTTGATCAATTCCTTGCCAAAGCCGGAGCAACTCACCTGGGTCGCCCCTTCCATCAAGCGTGCAAAGTCATAAGTGACCGTCTTGGCCGCAATGGCCCGCTCCATGGCATGAATGATGCTGTCTGCTGCTTCCACCCATCCCATGTGGCGTAACATCATTTCGGCAGAAAGAATGAGCGAGCCCGGGTTGACGTAATCCTTGCCCGCATACTTGGGGGCAGTGCCATGAGTGGCTTCGAACATGGCCACCGTATCCGACAAATTGGCTCCCGGCGCAATCCCGATCCCCCCCACTTGAGCGGCCAGGGCATCGGAAATATAATCCCCGTTGAGATTCATGGTGGCGATCACGTCGTACTCGCTGGGTCGCAGCAAAATTTGCTGCAAAAAGGCATCGGCAATCACATCCTTGATGACTATCCCGCCAGGCAATTGCATCCAGGGTCCCCCATCGATCAGCTCGGCACCAAATTCCCGACGGCACAGATCGTAGGCCCAGTTCTTGAAGGCCCCTTCGGTGTATTTCATGATGTTGCCCTTATGCACGATCGTGACCGACTTGCGGCCATTATTCAGGGCATATTGCACCGCTTTACGCATCAGGCGCTCGGTTCCCTCCTGCGACACGGGCTTGATGCCAATTCCCGAGGTCAGTGGAAAGCGGATCGCCGTAACCTTCATTTCCTTTTGCAAAAAGTCGATGACCTTGCGGGCCTCGGGCGTGTTGGCTTCCCATTCGATCCCTGCGTAGATGTCTTCGGCGTTTTCCCGGAAAATGACCATATCGGTTTTATGGGGCTCGCGAACCGGACTGGGAACGCCGGTAAACCAGCGCACTGGACGCAGACACACATACAGGTCCAGTTGCTGGCGCAAGGCTACGTTGATGGAGCGTATCCCCCCACCCACCGGCGTGGTTAGAGGACCTTTGATGGAAACGACGAAGTCGCGCACCGCATGCAGGGTTTCCTCGGGCAGCCACACATTGTCCCCGTAGACCCGTACCGATTTTTCTCCGGCATACACCTCCATCCATGAAATACGACGTTGCCCCCCATAGGCATGGGTTACAGCCGCATCCACGACCTCTTTCATGACCGGAGTGATATCCACTCCGGTACCGTCCCCTTCCAGATAGGGAATGATGGGTTGATCTGGTACATTTAAGGAACCATCTGATTTAACGACGATTTTATCCCCTTGCGCGGGAACTTTGATATGTTGATACATGACGATTTTCACCTCCTATGAAAAATTATGCTTGTGTCCTATGTCTTATATATGATATATCATAACTCATGTGTGCGATAGCGGAAAATATCCCTCCCCGTCACACCCTATACAGGAGCCGGCCATGAGCCTCATGACATCAGATATTTGCGACCAATTGGGTGACAGCGCTTGCGTGGCAGACCCATTGTTCATGAACTATGGTGGCACGGCTAGCTTCCATGGGCAAATCGCCACATTGAAACTTTTTGAAGATAACACTCTGGTTCGCGCCGCACTTGAAACCCCAGGCTATGGGCGCGTACTAGTGGTTGACGGAGGCGGATCCCTCCGTTGCGCCCTGCTGGGTGACCAACTGGCCTCCTTGGGTGTACGGCACGGCTGGGCAGGAGTCGTCATTTATGGCTGCATTCGTGACTCCCAGGCCATCCGTACCATGCCCCTCGGGGTTCAGGCTATCGGTACGCACCCTCGCAAGTCTGTAAAGAAGGGCGAGGGTGCGGCTGATTTACCGGTGACTTTTGCAGGGGTGACGTTCAAACCCGGACACTGGCTATACGCAGATGGCGATGGCCTGCTTGTCACAGCGCAACGTGTCAAACCCCTAGAGCAGGAATGACAGAGGCGTACCCCTTTTATACCCCCTTTTTGGAGATCACCATGAGTGTAGAACAGGAAATTGCAGCATTGAAGAAAGACTGGGCCGAGAATCCGCGCTGGAATGGCGTCAAACGCCCCTATGGCGCCGAAGACGTGGTCCGTTTGCGCGGCAGCCTGCCGATCGAGTACACTCTGGCCCGCCGTGGCGCAGAAAAACTCTGGTCCCTGTGCAACAACGAGCCTTTTGTCAATGCGTTAGGCGCGCTCACCGGCAATCAGGCCATGCAGCAGGTGAAAGCCGGACTCAAAGCCATTTACCTGTCGGGTTGGCAAGTGGCCGGGGATGCCAATGATTCCCTGCAGATGTATCCCGATCAATCCTTGTACGCCGTCAGTTCCGTCCCCACCGTCGTGCGTCGCATCAACAACACCTTGCGCCGTGCCGATCAGTTGCACTGGGCCGAAGGCAATCATAATGTCGACTGGTTTGCCCCCATCGTTGCCGATGCCGAGGCCGGTTTTGGTGGCGTCCTCAACGCGCACGAATTGATGAAAGCCATGATCGAGGCCGGGGCCGCGGGCGTTCACTTCGAAGATCAACTGGCCGCAGCCAAAAAATGCGGACACCTGGGTGGCAAAGTGTTGGTTCCCACCCAAGAAGCCGTGCAAAAATTGGTGGCCGCCCGCTTTGCAGCCGACATCATGGGCGTTCCCACCGTCCTGTTGGCCCGCACCGATGCGGAAGCCGCCAACCTGCTCACCTCTGATGTGGACCCCCGGGATCAGCCCTTCTGCACGGGCGAACGCACAGCCGAGGGCTTTTACCGGGTACGCAACGGCCTGGAATCCTCCATTGCGCGTGGCCTGGCCTACGCTGAAGTGGCGGATATGGTGTGGTGCGAAACGGGCAAGCCCGATCTGGAATTTGCCCGCAAATTTGCCGAAGCCATTCGCGCTCAGTATCCCAACAAAATGCTGGCCTACAATTGTTCTCCGTCCTTCAACTGGAAAAAGCATCTGGACGACAGCACCATCGCCAAATTCCAGCGCGAGTTGGGTGCCATGGGGTACAAGTTCCAGTTCATTACCCTGGCCGGCTTCCATGCCTTGAATCATGGCATGTACGAACTGGCCCACGGCTACGCCCGAGAAGGCATGACTGCCTACGTCAAACTGCAGGAAGCAGAGTTTGCCTCAGAAAAAATCGGCTACACCGCCACTCGCCATCAACGCGAAGTGGGTACCGGCTACTTCGACGAAGTCACCCAGGTCATCCAGGGCGGCACCTCCTCCACCACTGCCCTCACTGGCTCGACGGAAGAAGAACAGTTTCATTGACCCCCCCTGCCGCCGCTCGTTTGGTGGCCCCGCCCCCTCCGGGGGGCGGGATTTTTATTCTGCAAGCGTCATGCTGGAAAATTTTTATCCCCATGACACGCAAAACCGTTAATATCGCCGTGCATCAATTTTCTATTCGAGGCGCTCATGAATGCAACACATTCCTCCGCGGGGCTCACACTGACAGCCCCTGTGCATGAAGGTTTCGACCAGATCCTAAGCCCTGAGGCCCTGGATTTTCTGGCCCAGCTGTGTCGTACTTTCGAACCACGACGCCAGGAACTACTGGAACGTCGCAAGCAACGCCAGGCTCAGTTCGACCAAGGCATGCGCCCGGACTTTCTTCCCGAAACTGCGGCCATTCGCTCTGGCAACTGGCGCGTTGCGCCCCCGCCCGCCGATTTGCAGGATCGCCGCGTAGAAATCACCGGCCCTACAGACCGCAAGATGGTTATCAACGCCCTCAATTCTGGCACCAGCGTATTCATGGCGGATTTCGAGGATTCCACCACCCCCACCTGGGAAAACTCGGTACAAGGGCAGATCAATATCCGCGATGCGGTCAACGGCAGCATTGGTTTTACCAGCCCCGAAGGGAAGGTATATGCCCTGAACGACCATCCCGCCAAGCTGATGGTGCGTCCACGCGGCTGGCACCTGAACGAAAAGCATGTGCTGCAGGATGGCAAACCCATATCCGGTAGCCTGTTCGATTTTGCCCTGTATTTTTTTCATAATGCCCGAACCCTGCAGAGCAAAGGCAGCGCGCCCTACTTTTATTTGCCCAAGATGGAAAGCCATCTGGAAGCGCGTCTGTGGAATGACATTTTCGTGGCCGCGCAACAGGCCTTGGATATTCCGCTAGGCACCATCCGCGCCACGGTCCTGATCGAGACCGTATTGGCCACCTTCGAAATGGAAGAAATTCTGTACGAACTGCGTGACCATAGTGTGGGACTCAACTCGGGTCGTTGGGATTATATTTTCAGCTGCATCAAAAAATTCCGTAAAGATCCCAACTTCATTTTGGCAGATCGCAATGTGGTCACCATGACAGCCCCTTTCATGCGCGCCTACGCCCTGCTATTGGTCAAGACCTGCCACAAACGCGGCACCTTCGCCATGGGGGGTATGGCCGCGCAAATCCCCATCAAGAACAATCCCGAGGCCAACGAGAAAGCCATGGCCAAGGTCCGCGAGGACAAAACCCGGGAAGCCACCGATGGCTATGATGGCACCTGGGTGGCACACCCCGGGTTGGTCAGCGTGGCCCGCGAAATCTTCGATCGACTCATGCCAACCCCTAACCAGATCAGCCGGCAACGGGAAGATGTGCACACGACAGTTGCCGACCTGCTGGACTTTGCCCCCCGGGCGCCCATTACCGAGCAAGGCTTGCGCATGAATATCAACATTGGACTGCAGTATCTGGGGTCCTGGCTAGCCGGCACGGGTTGTGTTCCCATCCATCATCTGATGGAGGATGCCGCTACGGCAGAAATTTCCCGGGCCCAGATCTGGCAATGGATCCGCAGCCCGCACGGCATACTGGACGACGGGCGCAAGGTCACCGTAGAAATGTTCCGTGCCCTGATTCCAGACGAGTTGCAGAAGATCCGGGATGAGCTGGGAGCCAAACAGTTTGCGGCAGGTGAGTATCTGGCCGCAGCCAGCATGTTCGATCAACTCACCACGGCAGAGGATTTTGTAGAGTTTCTGACGCTACCCGGCTATGAATTTATTCGCTAGGCTGGGTCAACCTCTTGGCCGGGGTTTGCGTTACTGGCTCACGGCGAATGAAATGGCCGGAGTGTACTGAACCCACTTACCCAATGACGTTTTTTGAGGATGCAACCATGTCGAAATTGCTGTCTGTATTGATCGCTACATCTTTTGCTGCTGTCACCTTCACCGCATCTGCTGCAGATGCACCCGCCCCTGCCAGCAAACCGGCGGCTTCCCCCATGGCAGAACCCGCTGCAGCCCCTGCGGCTGAAAAAGCCCCTGCCAAAAAGCATAAAAAACACAGCAAAAAGCACGCCAAGAAGGCCCCTGCTGCCAACTAAGTTTTTTCTGATGGGCAAAAGGCAGGGGCCAGGCCCCTGCCTTTTTTCATGGTTCATTTCCCCTACAGCGTTACACACCAATGAACAGCACAAAACAACGGGTCGTGGTAGGACTCTCCGGTGGCGTGGATTCATCGGTAGCCGCCCTGTTGCTCAAGGAGCAGGGCTATGAAGTCGTGGGCCTGTTCATGAAAAACTGGGAAGATGAAGTCGATACGCAGTGCCGCGCTCGCGAGGACCTGATCGACGCCGTGGCCGTGGCTGATATCCTGGACATCGAAATCGAGTCCGTGAATTTTTCTGCCGAATACCGGGAACGGGTGTTCCAAAACTTTCTGTCCGAATATCAGGCCGGACGCACCCCCAACCCGGACATCCTGTGCAATTCCGAAATCAAATTCAAGGCGTTTCTGGACCATGCCATGACTCTGGGGGCCGACTTCATTGCCACGGGGCATTATGCGCGGCTGCGCCATGGACCCGCAGGAGTCCAGTTGCTGCGCGGACTGGATCCCGGTAAGGATCAGAGCTACTTTTTGTACCGCCTCAATCAACAGCAACTGGCGCGCACTTTGTTTCCCGTGGGCGCGTTGCAAAAATCTGCGGTTCGGGCCCTGGCCCGGCAAGCCGGACTTCCCACGGCTACCAAAAAGGACAGCACCGGCATTTGCTTTATCGGCGAACGCCCTTTTCGTCAGTTTCTGCAACGCTATCTGCCCATCACTCCCGGATTGATGCAAACTCCCACCGGTCAGGTCATGGGCACGCATCAGGGGTTGATGTATTACACCTTGGGACAGCGTCAGGGACTGGGCATTGGTGGTCCGGGAGAACCCTGGTTTGTCGCCGCCAAAGACCTGCAGCACAACCTCCTGACCGTGGTGCAGGGTCACGACCATCCGGCCCTGTACAGTCAGTCGGTTCAGGTGGAACAACTGAGCTGGATTGCAGGGGCCCCACCGGCGCCAGAGAGACGATTCGGCGCCAAAAACCGGTATCGCCAAAGTGACGCTCCCTGCACGCTGGAGTCATCTTCCCCCCAGCACCTGAAACTCCGGTTTGACCACCCTCAATGGGCGGTCACCCCGGGTCAATCCGCCGTGATTTATCAGGGTGAGGTGTGTTTGGGTGGAGGCATCATCGCCGCCTCGGAATGAAGCACTGGCGGCTTCAGGGATTAGGCCGCGTCGCCTGAAACGCGGGGCGCTGGGCCAAGGTATCCACCAGGCGGGATAAATGGGGGTGACGCTGACGCCAGGGTAAATCGGGAAAACGAAAGTCGATCCACAATAAACTGGTAGCCGTGGCGATGTCGGCCAGATTCATCTGTTCGGCCGTACACCAGCGCCGCTCCCCCAGGGCCTGCTCCAGATAGGCCAGCGTGCGATCCATCTTGGCGCGTTGGCGTTCGATCCAGGCGGGGCTGCGTTCGTTTTCGGGACGACGCCATTCCAGCACCACAGAGGCCCCCGCATCCACCAGGCCGTCCGTCAAGGCTTCCCAGCGCCGTACAGCCATGCGTGCCCGCAAATCTGCTGGCAGCATCTGGGGGGACGGCGCCAAGGTATCCACAAATTCGGTAATCACCTGGGAATCCATCAGGCAAAATCCGTCGTCCAGGACGAGAACTGGCACCTTGCCCAACGGATTGTATGTCTCGATCAGCGGGGGCGTGCCCAGCAGACTATCGGCCTCCCACTCAAAGGCCACGTCCTTTTCCAGCAAACAAACGCGCACCTTGCGCACATAGGGACTGGTGATGGTTCCAAGTAATTTCATGCATTTCTCTCCGTCAAAGAAGGGAGGATTATACATCTGACTACAATTTACACGCCTTCATTCCTGTAAGGGGCTCACCGAGCGGGGTGATTTACGGTAGAATTCCGCCTTTGGTTCGTTCGTCAGGGTCAGTCATGCCAATCGCTTCCCTTACCGCCCTTTCTCCCCTCGATGGCCGATACAGCAAGCGGGTACACGCCCTGCGTCCGTTCTTCAGCGAATATGCCCTGATCCGTTTTCGCACTCTGGTGGAAGTGGCCTGGCTAAAGACATTGGCCGATCACCCGAACATCCCGCAACTGCCCCCGTTCTCGAAGGACACCCAGGAACAACTGGACCTACTGGTCCACCATTT
This sequence comes from Ferrovaceae bacterium, assembly GCA_027449685.1. GTDB lineage: Bacteria > Pseudomonadota > Gammaproteobacteria > Burkholderiales > Ferrovaceae > JAJZHV01. The sequence continues at coordinate 55,541 of DAIDLC010000010.1, forward strand.
TACCGAAAGTGACGCTGCCCAGATCAAGGCCATCGAGGAGCGTACGAATCATGATGTAAAAGCCCTGGAATACTGGTTGCGAGAAAAACTCTCCAGCAATCAGGAAGTCGTGGCGGCGGCTGAATTCATTCACTTTGGCTGTACGTCAGAAGACATCAATAACCTGTCCCATGCGCTGATGCTCTCCGGAGCCTGTCACACCGTGCTGTTGCCCGCCCTAGATGCCTTGCTGCAGCGTTTGACGACCATGGCCCACCAATTGGCAGCCGTTCCCATGTTGGCGCGCACCCACGGTCAAACGGCCACACCCACCACCTTGGGTAAGGAACTGGCCAACGTAGTAGCGCGTTTGGAACGCCAGCGCAAGGGCCTGAGTCAGATCGTGCTACTGGGTAAATTCAATGGTGCTGTGGGCAACTACAATGCCCATCTCTGTGCTTTCCCCCATGTGGATTGGCCCTCCCTTAGCCGCCACTTCGTGGAATCCCTGGGGCTGGGTTTCAATCCCTATACCACCCAGATCGAACCTCACGACTCCATCGCCGAGTTGATGCACGCCTTCTGTCGCATCAATACCATTTTGATCGACCTGAACCGGGACTTATGGGGTTATATTTCACTCGGTTACTTCCGGCAAAAGCCCCAGGCAGGAGAGGTGGGCTCATCCACCATGCCGCACAAGGTAAACCCCATCGATTTCGAAAACTCCGAAGGCAATCTGGGGATGGCCAATGCCCTGTTGCAACATCTGGCCGAAAAACTTCCGGTTTCCCGTTGGCAGCGGGATCTCACCGACTCCACCGTCTTGCGTAACCTGGGGGTAGGGTTGGGGCATAGTCTGCTGGCTTGGGATACCTGCCTGAAAGGCCTGGGCAAACTGGAAGCCGATCCCATGCGACTGCAGCAGGATCTGGACCACGCCTGGGAAGTCCTGGCAGAGCCCATCCAGACCGTGATGCGCAAAACAGGCATTGCCAATGCTTACGACCACCTCAAGGAACTGACGCGGGGCAAACGCATCGATCAAACCCTGATTCGGGAATTCATTGCCGGGCTGGATTTACCCGCAGAAGACAAGCAACGCCTGCTGGAACTGACCCCGGCCACCTACACGGGACTGGCCGAGCCACTGGCACGCCACATCGGGACGGAACACCCCGCATCCCAGTAAGTCGCGGGCTCTCCCCCAAAAGACCTGCCATGCCCTCGAGGGGTGTGACCCGCTTGGCAAGATCACACCGCTGCTGCCGTTTCGCCTTGCGCTTCGGTATCAGTTTTCCTTCGGCTTCCCATCGACGCAACGTCGTGATGGACACGCCCAGCACTTTTCAGATGCTCCGCCTATCGCTACCTATCCATACCGCGCTTCAATGCGGTGTGAGGCGACGGCGCACAAACGCCCATACTACCGGGAGCAGGCTCACCACGACGATACCCAGAATGATGAGGGTCAAGTTGCCCTTGATGAACGGAATATTGCCGAAAAAAAACCCACTGAGCAGCAGACTTCCCACCCAAAGCACAGCCCCCAGCGCATTGAACACCATAAAACGGGAACCAGACATGGCTCCTACCCCCGCAACGAAAGGTGCATAGGTACGAATGATGGGCATAAAACGCGACAGAATGACGGTTTTTCCTCCATGGCGTTCATAAAATGCGTGAGCTTCTGCCAGATGGCGCGGGTTGAGCAGACGGGAACGTTCCCAATGAAACACGCGCGGCCCTACCCAACGTCCAATCTGAAAATTCAACTGATTGCCCAAAAACGCCGCCAGGGTAAGACTGGGGAGCAACAAGGGCAGGCTGAATCCGAGCGCCCCATGGGCGGCGAGAGAATTTCCTCCCTGAGCCGCCGTCACAGCCCCGGCTACGAACAAGAGGGTATCTCCCGGCAGAAAGGGGGCGACTATCAAGCCCGTTTCGCTGAAAATGATCAAAAATAAAATGACATAGGCGAGCGAGCCCTGCTGTTGACTAAGCTCCAGCAAATGCTGGTCCAATTGCCCCAGCCAATGAATCAGTTCCAGCATGAGCGGCGGACCTCGATGCAAGATATTCCACCACTACCGCATACCAGATCGGTTCCTGGGGAAGACAGGGAATGACGGCAAAAGCCCAAGAATGGAAGTGGGCCAACCGGGCTTGAAAGCTCACACACCTTCGTGTTGCGTAGCAGGCTTTTTATCGGAACGCACAAAATCAGCTCGGCTCATCCCCAGCCACATGGCAATGGGGCTTGCCACCAGAACCGAGGAATAAATACCGAAGATGATGCCGATGGTCAACGCCAGGGCAAAGTAATGCAGCGCTTCACCCCCAAAAAACAGCATGGAAGTCACCATCAGCTGAGTACACCCGTGAGTGATGATGGTGCGACTCATGGTACGGGTAATGGCGTTGTCGATGACTTTGGATACCGAAGCCCCACGCATCTTGCGAAAATTTTCTCGGACCCGGTCAAACACCACCACCGACTCATTGACAGAGTATCCCAGAATGGCCAACACCGCAGCCAGCACGGAAAGGGAAAACTCCCACTGAAAGAACGCAAAAAAACCAAGAATGATGACCACGTCGTGCAGGTTGGCCACGATCGTGGCTACAGCAGGACGCCATTTAAAGCGTAACGACAGGTAGACGACAATGCCCAAGGAGACGAACAGCAATGCGGCCGAACCATCCTTGACCAATTCGTCCCCCACCTGAGGTCCTACGAATTCTACCCGACGCATTTGAGCACTCGGGTCCTGCTGACGCAAAGCCGTCATGACGCGATCCGACAACCCCGCGCTGGTCAATCCCTGCTTGAGCGGCAAACGAATCAGCACATCGTGAGAGGTGCCAAAGTTTTGCACATTGGCTTCCGGAAAGCCCAGCCCCTCCAGGGCCGAGCGCATTTTTCCCACATCCGCCGCACCCGCCGTATTCACTTCCAGTACGGTGCCCCCCGTGAAATCCACAGAAAAATTGAGCCCGCGAGTGATGAGAAAAAAAATCGCCAGAAGAAACGTGAGCAAGGAAATGGCCGTGGTAAAGCGCCCCCAACTCATGAAGGGAATATCTTGACGGATCCGGAAAAATTCCATGAAGGGGTGCTCTCAACGGGTCTTGTTATGCCAATCCACGTTACCGATGGATAGCTTGTCAATTTTACGCCGGTAACCGTAGACCAGATTCACCAGGGAACGGGACACCAGCACGGCACTAAACATGGAAGTGAGGATACCCAGCACCAACACTACGGCAAACCCTTTGACCGGGCCGGAACCAAAAGCAAACAAGGCCATGCCGGCAATGCCCGTGGTGACATTGGAATCCATGATCGTCCCAAAGGCCCGGTCATAACCCGCATGAATGGCTGCCCCAGGAGAATTGCCGTTACGCAATTCCTCCCGAATGCGCTCGTTGATGAGCACGTTGGCGTCGATGGCCATCCCCACCGTGAGGGCAATCCCTGCCATCCCGGGCAGGGTGAGCGTGGCCTGCAACAGGGATAACAATCCCACCAGCAGCAGAACATTGATGGCCAGAGACGCCACGGAAATCATGCCGAACAGGAGATAATAGACGATCATGAACAGTGCAATGGCGGCAAAACCAATCCAGGTGGAATGAAAGCCGCGGGCAATATTTTCAGCTCCCAGACTGGGACCCACCGTACGCTCCTCCAGAAAGTCCATGGGAGCCGCCAGAGCACCAGCGCGCAGCAGCAAGGCCAGGTCGTTGGCCTCCTTGGGACTGCGCAAACCCGTGATCTGAAAACGGGCGCCTAGTTCATCCTGAATCGTGGCCACACTGATGGCTTCGGTACGATTTTTTTCGATCAGCAAAATGGCCATGCGCTTTTTGATGTTTTCGCGCGACACCTCACGAATGACGCGCGCGCCTTTGCTATCCATGCTGATATTGACAGAGGGGCGATTGCTTTGGGAATCGAATCCGGCACCGGCATCGGTAATCACATCACCGTTGAGCACCACCTGTTTTTTTACAAACACGGGCGCTCCATCGCGTTCCAAAACCAGCTCCGAGCCAAAGGGCGGCACCTCGGTGAGCGAAGTGGGCGCGGGATGCTCTTCATCCACCAGATGGATTTCCAGGGTTGCCGTACGTCCAATGATGTCCTTCGCCTTGGCGGTGTCCTGCACGCCGGGTAATTCGACGATGATGCGGTCCGAACCCTGTTGCTGAATGATGGGTTCCTTGGCCCCCAGTTCATTGACCCGATTGCGTAAAGCCAGAATATTCTGCTTCAGGGCCTGATCCTGGATAGTGGTCAACGCGGTTTGTTTGAGCGCAACGGTGATCTGCAGATCGGTGCCACTGCCCTCATCGCTCATCATCAGATCGTGAAACGTATCATCCAGTGCCTGATGAGCCGCCTGACGCGTGGCCTGATCGTGAAAATGCAAGACCACACGGTTGCCATCGCGTGCAATGCCGTCATAAAACACGCGCTTGTCGCGCAACGTAGAGCGCATTTCCGAGGCATAGCCTTCCAGACGACGAACGACAGCTGCCTTCATGTCCACCTGGAGCAGAAAATGCACGCCCCCGGAAAGATCCAGGCCCAAATACATGGGCAAAGCCCCCACTCTGGTCAGCCAATGGGGTGAATTGGGAACCAGATTCAAGGCCACGACATAGTTGGGAGACTGATCCGCCACATTCAGGGCATGATCCAGCAGATCGCGCGCCTTGAGCTGGGTATCGGGGTCGGCAAAGCGCACCCGTAAACCGCTTTCATCCAGGCTAAGGCGGGTGAAGGGCACACCCGCCTGCCGTAGGGTTTGCTCCACCAAGCCCTGCAGGGCCCCATCCATGTGCGCGCCTGCCCCTTGGGCTGAAATCTGTACCGCAGGAGACTGCCCGAAAAAATTGGGCAGGGTGAAAAGCAACCCCAACAGGACGGCCACAACGATAAGACTGTTTTTCCAGAGCGGAAATTTGTTCATGAAGGCAACCGGGGGGTATTGGAGAACGGAAATAAAATCACAGGAAAGTTCTGCAAATTACTGCATCGTTCCCTTGGGCAGCAAAGTACCCACGGCACCCCGCTGTACCTGAATGGTGACTCCCTTGGCCACTTCCAGGCGTACCAGGTTAGTGTCCAGTTCCACGATCCTGCCCACGATTCCTGCCACCACCACTTCGTCCCCCTTACCCAGGGATTCGAGCATGGCTTTCTGCTCCTTTTGGCGTTTGAGCTGCGGCCGGATCATCATGAAGTACAGCACGGCAAACATGAACGCAATGAATAGCAAATTCATGCCCAGATCGGGTGTCGCACCAGCGGCACCTGCATCAGCAAAGGCGTTTTCAATCAACATAAAGACTCTCCCCATGACAAACGGCGCGATTTTAACACGCCAAGGCCCGATCACGGGAAAATTGCGCCCGGAAGGATTCGAATTGGCCCTTTTCAATGGCTTCCCGCAATTCCGCCATCAGGGTCTGATAGTAATGCAAATTATGAATGGTGTTCAGACGGGCCCCCAGGATTTCCCGGGTTTGCTGCAAATGGTGCAGATAGGCCCGGGAAAACCGTTGGCAGGTATAACAGGAGCAGGTTTCATCCAGCGGTTGCAGATCATTTTTGTAACGCGCATTTCGAATCTTGATATTGCCCCAACGGGTAAAAAGCCAGCCATTGCGGGCATTGCGCGTGGGCATGACGCAATCCATCATGTCGATACCACAGGACACCGCCAGCACGATGTCTTCGGGCGTTCCCATGCCCATCAGATAGCGCGGCTTATGGGCCGGCAGAAGCGCCGGAGAATGCGCCAGAATCCGTTCGCGATCCGCCGCAGGCTCGCCCACGGAGAGCCCCCCCAAGGCATACCCCGGAAAATCCAGGGCCGTCATTGCGCGCGCAGAAAACTCACGCAAAGACTCGTGCATACCGCCTTGCACAATGCCAAACAAGGCATTGGGGTTACCAGCATGGCCCTGCAGGGAACGCTCCGCCCAGCGTAAGGACAATTCCATGGAAGCCCGCGCCGTGGCCAGATCGGCCGGATAGGGCGTGCACTCATCGAAAGCCATGACGATGTCGGAATTGAGTACCCGCTGGATACGCATGGATTCTTCTGGAGTCAGGAACAGTTTGTCGCCGTTGATGGGCGAGCGAAAGGTGACACCCTGCTCTGAAATTTTTCGCAAAGCCCCCAGACTGAACACCTGAAATCCGCCAGAATCCGTCAGGATGGGTCCTGACCAGCCCATGAATTGATGCAATCCCCCATGAGCCGCCAACACCTCCAACCCAGGGCGCAACCAGAGATGGAAGGTGTTGCCCAAAATGATGTGAGCACCCAGGGCATGCAGCTCGTCGGGGGCTAACCCCTTGACTGACCCATAGGTCCCCACCGGCATGAAGGCCGGGGTTTGAACCGTTCCGTGAGGCAGTTCCAAGCGACCTCTGCGAGCCAGTCCATCGGTCTGTAACAGGGTAAATTTCATGAATGTTCTGAGCTCTCGGTGTACACATGCCAAAAAAACAACCCATCTGGTTCCAGAAACGTCACCGGAACAGCAAATGGCACTCCACAACCGGATAGTGTGCCAGCTCACTCCTCTGCGGCTGGTGCCTGTATTTCCGGCATCAAATCCATCAATACGGCATCCCCGTAACTAAAAAACCGATAGCCTTGATCGATGGCATGCTGATAGGCTTCCCGTACCCGTTTCTGCCCGGCAAAGGCGGATACCAGCATCAGGAGCGTGGATCGGGGCAGATGAAAATTGGTAAACAGCCGCTGCACAACGCGAAACTGGTAACCCGGAGTAATGAACAAGTGCGTTTCGCCCGACCCCGCCTGTAACTCTCCCGTTTGTGCCGCACTCGATTCTAACGCCCGCAAGCTGGTGGTGCCCACTGCAATGACGCGCCCTCCCCGGGCCTGCGCTCGGGCAATGGCCTGCACCGTTGACAGGGGAATGTCATACCACTCGCCATGCATGACATGCTGCTGCACATATTCGGCACGTACCGGCTGAAACGTACCAGCCCCCACATGCAAGGTCACGGTGGCGATGTCCACACCACGGGCTCGAATCCGTTCCAGCATGGAGGAATCAAAATGCAAGCCGGCCGTGGGTGCCGCTACAGCCCCATCCTTGCTGGCATAAACCGTTTGATAGCGCTGTTCGTCTTGCGCCGTGGGCGCATGCGCGATGTAGGGCGGCAACGGAAGCTGGCCATAACGTTCCAGCCAGGCCAGAAGATCCGGGAATGGCTGCGACCCATGAGAAATGTGCAACGCAGTTACGCCATCCTCTCCAGGCGCCAGCAAGCGCACACGGAACAGATCCGCCTCTCGCCCCAGTACCAACAGGGACCAGCCATCCTGAAACAGGACCGTGGTGTTGGGACGGGGGGCATGGCTGCTGCGCAAATGAACCAAAGCCTGGGCCCCTGGCAAGACGCGCTCTACCAGGCATTCCACCCGCCCGCCACTGGGTTTGTGGCCAAACAGGCGGGCCTTGATGACCCGAGTGTCATTAAACACCAGCACATCGCCTGGATCCAGCCAATCGGGGAATGTCGTAAAGTGGCTGTCCTGCAACCCGGTTCGGTTCACGATTAGCAGGCGACTGTCTGAACGGTGGGCCGGGGGCGTTTGGGCAATCAACTCGGGCGGCAATTCGAAGTCAAATTCGTCTGTGCGCAACATAAAAATTCGACTATAATAACCGGTTACAGCCCGGGTGGCGAAATTGGTAGACGCATCAGACTCAAAATCTGACGCTGGCGACAGTGTGCCGGTTCGAGTCCGGCCCCGGGCACCATCCCCCCTTCCAAGAACATCCAGAAACGTCCGTAACACCATCAATAATATATATTTTTACCAACACACAAGTCTATGGTCGTAACGCGTTAAAATAATACTGTTTCTTGAAAATATCCGCATATTTTGAAGTAGACCTGCTACGCGCGATCGGGGCGGGTTTTGATCGGTTTTTATTTTCGTGGAATTGAGGCGGCGGGATGAGTTATTACCGAGGCGGGGGCAGCTACCGTCTGTTTTGATTTTGATCAGGGCATATGGGGCTCCGTGATGATACGAAGATGCAGGGATTGAGGGTAGCGCCGACCACACCCACCGTCATGAACGGCATCAACCTGCCGTCAGGCAGGGTACTCTCGCTTATTTGCAACTCTCAATGAGATGGATGGGCGAATACTGCATCCAGGGTGGTGGCATCCAGCACCCGATCCAGCCAGGCTTCAATCTGCTCGTTGGAAGCCGTAGCGATCTTGTCCAGAACAGATGGGCTGACTTCCCC
>DAIDLC010000011.1 GCA_027449685.1 Ferrovaceae bacterium
CGGCATGGCTGGATCAGGGTTGCCCCCATTGTCCAAAATTCCCCACTGCTGCCTCCCGTAGGAGTCTGGGCCGTGTCTCAGTCCCAGTGTGGCTGATCATCCTCTCAGACCAGCTACCGATCGTCGCCTTGGTAAGCCCTTACCTCACCAACTAGCTAATCGGACATCGGCCGCCCCTCCAGCGCGAGGTCTTTCGATCCCCCGCTTTCCTCCTCAGAGCTTATGCGGTATTAGCACAACTTTCGCTGCGTTATCCCCCACTCAAGGATACGTTCCGATGTGTTACTCACCCGTTCGCCACTCGCCACCAGGGTTGCCCCCGTGCTGCCGTTCGACTTGCATGTGTAAAGCATGCCGCCAGCGTTCAATCTGAGCCAGGATCAAACTCTTCAGTTCAATCTCTGTTTGCCCCTCTCAGGGCTCCACTCAAAAAAATCCTTTGACGGATATTCCTTCCGTGGATACTACGTTTATTTCTTCTCCCGTAGCACCCACACCTATCGATTAACTTATTTTTAAAGAACAAACACATCTGGTTGCGGGGGTAGGATTTGAACCTACGACCTTCGGGTTATGAGCCCGACGAGCTGCCAGACTGCTCCACCCCGCGTCCGCTGTGTGAAGTCCGCCACTATAGGGGTGTTTTTAGTCGCTGTCAAATGAAAATCTTCCAAGAAAGCGTTTGCGGGTGACCACGTGACCTTGCAATTGGCTTGAAAACCCTTCTGGAACAACATGTTTGACCACACGCTGCAGGCCACTGACGCCCTCTTTGAAAATTTCCTGAAAGCGTTGCGCTTGCGGGTAAGGAATCACATCACCCACCTTTCCTGCTGCGATCTGCCGTTGTACCTGCTGCCACCAGGTGTAATCCAGCAAATCCGCATGGTAGGCCATGAAGGTTTTGCGAATGCGCGGGTTGATCAACAGAAAATGGGCAAATTCTTCGGGAAAGACGTCATTTGGGTTGACCGAGTACCAGGGTTCTGCGGCCAATTCGTCTTCTTCGTGGCGTGGGGGCGGAATTTTTCTGAACTGGCAGTGCGTGAGATAATCGATTTCATCGTAGTCGTAGAACACCACCCGCCCAAAACGGGTGACACCAAAATTCTTGAAGAGCAGATCTCCGGCAAATATATTCACGGCAGCCAGTTCCTTCAGCGCATTACCGAACTCGATGATGGCCCGCTCCATCTGCATATCGTTGGCCCGGTCCATGTACAGATTGAGCGGTACCAGGCGTCGCTCGATATATAAATGACGCACCAGCACCGTATGTTCTGATTCCTCGATGGAAGAGGGCGCCAAGGTGCGCAATTCCTGCAGCAACTCCTGGGTGAACCGGGCTTTCGGAAACGGTACGTCGGAGTATTCCAGCGTGTCTGCCATGCGCCCTACCCGATCATGATGCTTGACCAATTGATATTTCTGCATGACCTGATCACGATTGATCTGCTTGGGCGGGGCGATCACATCCTTGATGATCTTGAATACATAAGGATAGGAGGGCAGGGTAAATACCGCCATGACCAAGCCGCGAATTCCCGGCGCGATGATGAACTCATCACTGGAATGCTTGAGATGGTGAAGAAAATCCCGATAAAAAAGCGTCTTTCCCTGTTTGTAGAGCCCCAAGATGCTATACAGCTCGGACTTGGCTTTTTCTGGCAACATGCTGTGCAGAAAGTTGACATAGGCCGATGGCACTTCCATGTCCACCATGAAATAGGCCCGACTGGAATTGACCAGAATGGCCAATTGCTCCCGCGTCAGCAGCAAAGCATCAACGGCCAATTTTCCTGTGGCTTCGTGCATGATGGCCACCACAAAAGGATACTGCTGGCCCCCATTGATCATCTTGCCCACGATGTAGGCAGAGGTGTTGCGGTAAAAGACCCCACTGAGCACCTGAATTTGGTGGTTGGCTTCCAGCACCAGGGGATAGGGTAGCTGCATGCGCCAAATCCGCAACACGCGCCGGATATCGCGGCGCAGGTTGGCAAAGGGACGTTTGAATCCTTTGTCCGCAATGACGCTTTGCAAGGTTTTTCGCAAACCATCCCGCAAGGGATAGTAACTGATATAGGCTGGTGGCTCGGAATCGATATGCTCGGTAGAGACCCCGGGGCGCACAAAAATGAAGGCGTTATGGTAATACGCGCGATGCAGAATCTGGCAGCAGACGGAATTGAAAAAACTTTCGGCCAGTTCGGGCTGTTTGTGGGCAGTGAGCAGCAGGATATATTCCTGTTTGATCTTCAGCCAGACTTCGTCGGCCAGGGTATCTGCTGAAAACTCATGCACCAGCCGATAGACCGCTTCGTTGACGCGTTGATCATAAAAGCTGATGCGCTCGGTGGCTACCTGCTGTAGCGCCTGCCAATCTCCATCATCAAATAATCTGGAGGCATTCTGACTGGCCTCACGAAACAGACGGTAGTGTCGATTGAAGCCTTCCAGCAGTGCTTGGGCCACTTGTTGGGCGCGGTTTTGGGAAGTCTGATCCATTCCGTTGGTTCCCTGTTTGGCGGGGTGCAGTCAACCATGGTGCCCACACAGCGGGGCCCCATGTCATTCTCGGGTTAACGCAGAAGCAGCAGTTGCACAATGGCATCCGCCTCCATCCACAGCAAGGCATTTTGTTCGAACCGAGTGCCTAGATTCAAGGACTGATCCCGGGAAATTCCCAAGATCAGCAGACAGGGTTCGCCGGCACACCCACCCTCGGAGTCTTCACCCATGCCATGCAGAAACGCATACCCCATCGTTTCCACAGCTTGGATCAGGGCCTGCTGCGCCGCCGCATTCTCGTCCTGAGAACGCGGCTCACTGCGCGGGTTGTAGGCACTGATGAAACAAGCACTCGAAACGGCATAGCGTTGGTACACCCCGAGTAACTCTGGTGAGGGAAATCCCGGTTTCAATAGAAAATCATTTTGCCCTGCAACAGATACACGATAGTCGCTATGTTGATAAATGGCCAGCAACTGGGGATCGATTTGAGTGGCGCACATGCCCGACTCCTTTTTGATTACAAATTTCAGGATTGTAAGATGGAAACAGTCTGGATAGTCTACCTGAACTTTTTTTAGTGGAGACCAGCCATGCCCTTTCGCGCCCTTCTCCTGGAGGACGACCCTGCACTTGTTGGACGGTTACGACCCACTCTGGAGAACGACGGTTTTAAAATGTTTTACTGTGACTCCATCGTCAAGGCGAAAAGATTATTGAATCAAATGCCGTTTCAACTCGCCTTCGTAACGCGGGATTTGAAGGAAGAGGATGGCCTGGATTTCATCCTGCATGCGCGCGCCCATTTTCCAGGGCTTGGCCTCATCATGCTCAGCACGCAGGGCAAGGAAGATTGTCTGGTGGGCCTGCAGTCGGGAGCAGACGACTGTCTTTCCAAACCACCCGACCCGAAGGAATTGATCGTACGGGCCAAGCGGCTGATTCAACGTCTTTCCCAGCATGCCCAGCATTCGATGCGAGATCTTCTGGCCTTTGACGAATTCACTCTGGATCCTTTGACGCGCGAAGTCGCTCATCGCGGCAACGAGAGCATCCCATTGACCGGCAGGGATTTTGACGTTTTGCATTGTCTGGCCCGCTCCAACAATAAACTTCTCACCCGAAAATTCCTGCTCGAATCCATTCACGATCGGGATATTCACATCACCGAACGCACCATCGATAACGTGGTCTTCAATATTCGCAAGAAACTGCGCCAATTTTCGGAAGCAGAATTGGTAAAAACCCGTTGGGGAAAAGGGTATATGTTCGTGGCCATCGTCACAGCCATTCAACGACCAGAGCCCCTACCCTGGCTACCCTGACACAGGTGCCATCGAACAGTCCCCCCCAATGGGCTCCCCCGTTGCGGGGATCCCTCGCTCTCCAAAGCGGTAGATCCTTGGGTTTTTGGGCGTAGTCCGAGAATTGTCAGAGCGCTTCATGATAAAAATGACGAACCAAGTCTTTTCCCTTCACCGAGGCAAACACCATGAACCCCACAACGCTTTCTGCCCCCACCGATGAGGAAGGTTATCTGATCGAACCCAACCACTGGACGGAATCGATCGCCAGGGAACTTGCCGCAGCCGAACAGATCGAACTCACGGATATGCACTGGGACGTGTTATATTTCATGCGGGCGTTCTATGCGGACCATCAGGTTGCCCCTGATGCTCGGTTCGTGATTCGCCATCTGTCGGAAACCCGCGGAGAAGATCGTAATGCCTTGTTTCGATTATTTCCCTATGGATATGTGAAGCAAGCCTGTAAAATTGCCGGAATGAAAAGGCCACGCGCATGGAGCACCGGTTGAGTTTTGGCACCCAATCCGTTTTTTTTCTCATCCTGAGCGGGACGTTGTTATTCCCCCCTCTGGCGAGTGCCGCGCTGGGCGGGAGTGATCAGCACTTAGCCCTCGAGGGCGCTCTTCAGCCATCGGCATCCTCTCGTGTCCTGGCCGCTCAAATCCCCACCGGCGTGCGCGCACAAACCCTGATCACACCCCAGGGGGTTACGGTTACCCAGTGGTCAGCCCAAGGCACCGTGTTTGCCCTCAGTTGGCAAGGCCCCATGATCCCTGATCTCTCGGTCATTCTGGGCTCCTCCTTTCCCAGCTATAGTGCGGCACTCCGAGCACGTCCCCGTCAAGGCTTGAATGCCCCCCTGCGATTACAGTCCGCAGGGCTGGTGGCGCATACCATCGGACACATGGGCGCTTATTCCGGCTGGGCCTATCTTCCTGCGCTGGTACCCCAAGGCCTTAACCTGACCACCCTCGGCATCGAGCCCTGACCCCCTCATCATGAAGAACATTTCCGTTGCGCTGCTCCTCCCTCTGTCCTGCCTACTTTTACTCTCCGGGTGTGGCGGTGGGGGTGCAGATGTGGGCTTCATGGGCTACTCCGGTGGCTACACGTCCGCAACGACAGGCAATTACGGCGGGAGCACCAGCACGCTGCCCAACGGCTCCAACGCCACAGCCACCTTCTCCCAAACCTTGCCCGTCACCAACACCCAGGGGGCTCCCAGCAACCAGGTGAATGTCACCATCGAGCAAAACCCAGCCGCCAGCGCGTTGGGCGCCTACAGTACCAACACCCCCTTCGTCACTATCAATCTGTGTAACGCCAGTACGCAACCGGCGGTTTGTCAAACCATCGATCACGTGCTGGTGGATACCGGATCGTATGGACTACGTCTGCTGGCCAGTGCCGTCAACACGAATCTAAACCTCCCTGCCATTCAAAATGGACCGCTGGTAGCTGAATGTGCCACCTTTGTCAGCGGCTTCATGTGGGGCAGTGTGTATACGGCAAGCCTGCAAATGAACGGTGAACTGGCCAAGAATGTGTCCGTTCAACTGGTGGCTGATTCGGCTCTCCCCTCTGCTCCCGCTTCCTGCACAGGCACAGGCACGGACATCGGCAATCTGGCCAGCATTGGGGGCAACGGTATACTGGGTGTCGGCCCCCTGATTCAGGATCAGGGGTATTACTACACCTGTAGTGCCGGAAGTTGTACGTCTACCAATCTCCCGCTTTCCAGTCAGGTGAGCAACCCGGTAGCCTTTTTTTCTTTGGACAATAATGGCGTGTTGTTACAATTTCCAGCCATTCCCGTGAGCGGGCAATCCAGCGTGACCGGCACGCTCACCTTTGGCCTCAATACCCAGACCAACAACAGCCTGGCAGGTTTCAGCATTATTCCCTCGGATCTCTCCACCTACTTCACCGCCACCATCGCAGGCCAGGCCTATCCCCAATCCTTTATCGACAGTGGATCGGTGTACAACTACATCACTCTGCCGGGCCTCACGCTCAACGCTAACGGTGATTATGCACCGGGCTCTTACACCACCTACCCTGCCACCCTCTCCTCCAATACCGCTACTCCCACCAACCCCAACCCTCTGCCTGTGGAATTTGGCGTATTGGATAGCACTCTTCTCGATTTTACTGCCAACGCCGCCTTCAACGATGTGGTAGACCCGGGCTCCAGTGGCTCGGCTGATTTCGGCATGTCCTTTTTTTATGGTAAGACCATCGGTTTTGCACTCGTCGGAAGTACCCTGCCCCAGGGAACAGGTCCTTTTTACGCTCTTCAGTGCACCAGTAGCAATTGCCTGTAACACGCTTGGCGAGTCCTCTCAATCCACAGAAGCGCAAACCAGAAACAACAGATCATCCAATGGCCTGACCCCCTTGCCAAGGCCCTTGTACCGCTGTGCCAAAATGATACAGAAGCAACACGCCTGTATCGGCTGTATGCGTATTGGGTCAGTCAACTCGCACTTATAACCAATTGAATTATTTAAAGTCTAAACTATTTTCAGAGGCCTTCCTGGTTAACTTTTGGCAATTCCGGTCGATAAAACAGAGTAGGTTCATCTGTGGCACGTGTGTTGCTGCAGTGCGCACAAAGTAATCTTCCGGAGGTCAGCATGAATGGTTGGCGGGATTGGTATGAACGGATTGAAATCCTCTTCTGGGATTCACTGACCAAAAAACTCTCTGCCTTTGCGGTGGTCTTTTTAGTTCAATTGGCGGGACTGTTCCTGCTGCTTTGGCAAAACCGTCGCATGGAGGCTCTACTGGTCGGGGCATCACTCACCCCAGCCAGCCAGCAGGGCCTGCAACAAACCATGGCAACCACCCAACTGGGCATGCTGGGATTGACTCTAATGTCTCTGGTTTGCACGGTCTTCATCATTTGGTATTTGCGTCATCTGATCGTCAAGCCCGTCAACCGCATCGTTGCCTTGCTCCAGGAAATGGGCAAGGGGGAAGGAGACCTGACGCGTAATCTTCCGCTGTCCACGCACGATGAAATTCGGGTCTTGTCGGAGGCCTTCAACCAATTCCTGTTCAAATTGCGTGAAATCATCCGTTGTATCCGGCGCCAAGGGGTCAACATCGCCGCCGAGTCGGCCCGCGTCAGTCACCTGATTGACAATACGGCAAAAGTTTCCTCTCACCAGGACACGTTGACCCAGTCGGTTTTTGATGCCAGTGAAAACGCCACACAGGTGATTCAACAGGTGGATGATCATACCCACAGCATTGCCAGTGCCATGGCCTCCAACCTGGAAAAATCCCGGCACTCCGAACTGGAAATGCAGCACGCCTCCTCCCAAATCGATACCATCGGGCAGCTATTGGAGCGTTTCATCCTCAAGGTGGAGGAACTCAAAACCAGCTCCAGTAGTATCCGCGATATCGTCCAACTGATCAGGGAAGTATCGGATCAAACCAACTTGCTGGCGCTGAATGCCGCCATCGAGGCTGCCCGGGCGGGGGATGCGGGACGTGGCTTTGCCGTAGTGGCGGATGAAGTTCGTCGCCTGGCAGAACGGGTGCATGAGGCCACAGAAGAAATTTCTCACAGCATCAACACCGTGACGCATCTGGTGGAGGAGACCACCGTGGAAAGTCGCAGCATTCACGATGCACAGGCAACCGCTCAGAACCTGATCCACTCCGCCTCCAAACTCTTCATGGAAATGGTTCATGATTTTGAAGCAGCAGACAACCAATTAAGCCACATTTCCAATGCCACCAACGAAATCAGCCAGGCCAACAGTCAAACCCACGCCCATGTCACCGAAATCCGGCAGATGGCGGTGCAGATCAACACCAGCATGACCGAATCGTTGAACAACTCCAATCACCTGCGTCTTTCCACCGAAAAAATCCAGGAGATGGTGGCGCAATTTCGCATCGGAGCCGGAAATTTCGATTTCAACCTGGATTTGGTCAAGTCCTATCGCGACCGGTTGCAGGGGATGATCGCGCAAATGGCGCAACAGGGGCTCTCCGTGTTCGACCGGGAATATCGCCCTATCCCCAACACCAAACCGCAAAAATACAGCACGCGCTATGATCGGGATTTTGAACGACACATCCAGCCCGTCATCGACGAGCTGCTGCAACAGGCCAAGGGCGCCACGTTCGCCCTCTGTGTGGATGTCAATGGTTATGGACCCACGCATAACAGCAAGTACTCCCAGCCTTTGACAGGCCATGCGGAGCAGGATCTGACGCATAGCCGGGACAAGCGGATCTTTAATGACCCCACAGGATTTCGTGCCGCACAAAGCACGCAACCCTGTCTGCTGCAGACCTACATGCGCGACACCGGAGAAATTTTGAGTGATCTGTCCATGCCCATCGAGGTGCAGGGTCAGCATTGGGGGGCCTTACGGGTTGGGTTCGTTCCGGAAAGCCTGATTGCAGAATGACCGCTCGGATATTGCGCATCCGGGGTTGAGCATCCTGGGATCTTGCGCAGCGCCCTGCCCAGCCTAGCGTTCAAGCGCTCAGATGGGCCGTAATGCCTTGCGGTGTGACGAAAATAGCCTGCTCGCCGCCTGCTGCCCGCAACAAGTCCCGTCGTTGGGCTTCGGGCACCATCAACAGCGCCGTGGATAGTCCGTCGGCGATCATCCCGGAGCGTGCAACCACCGATACCCCCTGCAACGCGGGCGCAGTCATCCCGGTACGCGTGTCGAAAATATGGGTAAAGCGTCCGGCGGGATCGAGCACGGTGCCATAGCCCCCCGAAGTGGCCACACACCGATCCACCACTTCGATGGTGTCCAGCGCTTCGTCGGGGTTGGCGGGATTGGCCAGCGCCAGGCGCCAGGCTGTGCCATCGGGTTTGTGGGAGAGCGCCAGGGGTTCCCCCATATCCACCAACATGCGGTCAAACCCATAGGCGCGCAAGACCTCGGCCACGCGATCGGTGATATAACCCTGCGCCCCACCATTGAGTGTCAAACCCATGCCGGGCTGCTGCAGACGGATATGACCCTGCTCGGAATCGACCCTGACGGCCTGCCAGTTCACCAAGCTCAAGGCCGCTTCCCGGGCTGCAGGGGAAGGACCGGCCGGGTCTGCATGGGGTTGACTGAAATGATTCTGATACAAGGTCCACAGAGGCTGCACCGTGGGGTCGTAGACGCCATTGCTCAAGCGCGCCAGATGCAGGGCGCGCTGCAACAGGCGGATCAAATCGGGCGGGGCGCCATGGAGTTCACCGTCTCGATTGAGCCGCGACAAGGCACTGTCCCTGCGCTGCAAGCTAAACACAGACTCCAGACGCGCCAATTCTGCCAAAGCTGCATGAATAGCTGCCTGCGCGCGCCCCTCCTGCTGATGATAGAGCCGAATGGTGGCGGGCGCACCCAAAGCCTGGCCCTCCCACAGGGCCATCTGCACTGAAGGCCGCGTCCAGTGGGCCGTGAGTGGAATCCCTACCCCCAGGGCCATCAGGGTTAAAAACCGACGACGTTGCAGAATCAATGCCACGATAACACTCCTTGAGCAGATTGCAATTGAGCGTGGTAATTGGCCCTTCCGACCGCAAGGCGCCCAGAAGAAACACAGGGAGATCGATTGCGTTTCTTGAGAGGGACAGCGTCATTCATGGGAAGCCACGCTACGAATGCGGATGGTTTTTCCTTTACGCGCGTAGAGGAGCTTGGGGGAACAGCGATGGTCATCATGAAAGACACCCACGCAATCCAGACACTGAAAACAATCGGTATACGTGATTTCCCCTGAGGGTTTGATGGCCTGGTACTGGCAGATATTTTTGCATTTTTGGCACGGTTTGCCGCACTCGGGAATCCGTGGCAACCAGTTCCAGCGGCGCAAACGCCCCCCCAACGCCATGAGCGCCCCCAGGGGGCACAGAAAGCGGCAAAAGAATTTGTAGACGAAGGCCCCTGCACCCAGCATCAGGAGTGCCCATAACAGGTACGGCCATTCCCGCTGAAAACCCACGGTAATGGCCGTTTTGAAGGGCTCCACCTCCACTCCCCGCTCGGCCAGGGTAGGCCAGGCAAAGGCGCTGAGGACCAGAACCCCCAACAGCAGCAAGGGCAGACGCGACAGCCACGGCACCCAGGCGGCGGGCAGATGGCGCTGGGGCAAGCGCGCCCGTTGCGCCGCAACCCCCACGAACTCTTGCAGGGCGCCAAAAGGGCACAGCCAGCCACAAAAAGTGCCGCGACCCCAGACGAACCAACTGATGAGGGTAAACCCAATGAGCAACAGCGACACCGGGTCGTAGAGGAAACTGCTGAGGTTGCCACCGGCATGGAGGGTTTTTACCGCTCCGGTGACCTGAACGATGGACAGTTGCCCCTGGGCATGCCACCCCAGATAAACCAGCGTAAACGCCAAAAACCCCAGACGAAACCCCTGGAGTCGCCGTGGGTTTTGGCTGATGGCCCGGGGGCGCAGCAACACGGCTGTCAGCAGGAGCAAGGCTACAGCAATGACCGTCAGGTCTGGCCAGCGCGCCTGCCAAGCCTGAACCCACTCCGGCAAGGGCTGTGGCGGATATTCCACCAAACGGGCCGGCAGGGTATAGCGCAGCGTGACCTGCTTTTTGGTGATCTGGGACATGATGGCCCCATGGGTGCGGGTTACCGTCAGATCGAAGGTCATGGACTGGCCCATGTCCAGCCCACTATGGGGAATACCCGCCACGATCAGGGCCGAAGTCAACCCCTCCAGAGGAGGGATTCTGGCTTCATCCATGTTGGCATCACGCAGCTCGTAGGGCAGACCATTTTGGGTCAGCTCCAGGCGTTGAGGGACGCTTCCGGGGGTGAAGTCCGCATCCACCAGGGGATAGCGCCCCCGCGTGGCCACCCAGAAGACGGGGCGATCATCCTGCAGGGTGGATTGCAGCGCCATCCAGCCAGCCTCGCCCAACAGGTTTTTGCCCACCAGAGGCGCGTTGAGATAGGCCACATAAAAATCGACGAACAGATCCTGGGGATGGCGCAAGGCTTCTTCGTCCTCCCCTGCGTTGTCCGTTCCCGCAAACAAGTGCTCCAGATCCCCATTGGTCAACACCACATGCTGGATATACCCTTTTTGGAGCAAGGTCTGAAAGTCCATGGGACTAAAGGGCACAGGTTTCAACACGGCCGGCAACGCCGAACCGCTGCGGGGCGCAAAGCCCAGCTTGGCGCGCGCCACCACCAGGGCGGCATTGAGAATGGTCTGATTGACCACCCGGATGGAAGCCGTGGCTTTGGCCACACCGTCCACCACCACCCGATGGGACCCCCCTCCGGCAGATCGGCTTTGGTGACCATAACCGCTGGCCACTGTCACCTCCTGGGCCAGGTTAACACCTTCGTATTGTTTGAGAAAATCGATGAGGGGGCCCGGTCCCAGACCACTGAGAAAAACCGGCTCGTGCTGATGCACCAGCTCCACATTCTGATAATTGCCTTTGGCATCCAGTTCCACCAGCAGATCGATGGGGCTTCCCTCAAACCCCGGAATGGGGGCCAAATCCACGGTTTCAAACACATAGCCCACGGGCGTATTACCCGGGGCGGCTTGATCATAGAGCGGCCAGACGGGAGGGTCCTTGAGCTTTTCTCCCACGCGCAGGGCGCTGCCACTGGCACTGGCCGCCCCTTCCCGGGCCACACGGTCCTTATAGCGTTGCACGATATCAGCCTGGGATAATTCACCGGCCAGGACACTAGCCTGCAGGCAGAAGAGCAGAAAGAAACGCAAGCAATGGATCATAATGTGACGATTGAGCATGGCAAAATTTGGCGATATGGTACAACAGCGTACCCATTCAGGGTGCACACGCACAAATCATGCCCACATCTGAGGACTGGCGGATTAGCGCAGGGCGCTCCGTCCGGAGCGCCCTGCGCCATACATAAAAAGACCCCGCCTTGCGGCGGGGCTGATCATGTCTGAGGGGATCAAAAAAATCAGAAGGAGTGCGTCATCCCCAAGGCCAGGGCGTTCTGCACGGCATTTCCAACAGCAGCCACGTTTGCAGCGCCATCGTTATACAGGGCGTTCCAGCCACCAACTCCCTTGCCATCGGAACGGTCTGCCAACACCCACACGCTGGTGGACTTGGACATGGTGTACTTCAGACTGATGGAAGACACGGTAGGCGTGACATTGCTCACGTTATCCTTCATGGATACGTAGTTGACGACGCCCTGGAGTTTGGGGGTGAAGTTGTAGCCCAGACCCACTTCGTAGCCGGTGGAATCCACGCAGGTGGCCGGGTTAAGAATTGAGGTTTCCACTACTCCTGCTCCCGCGGTGCAATTGGGAACACCAGAGGTCTTGAAGGTGTTGACCTGGGCTGCAAACAGCCAGTCATTCCAGTTATATTTGGCACCCACCAAGCCCTTGGTGAGTGTTTCGGCTGAGGGGTTTGTTAGTCCGACAGGTGAAGGTGCGCCGTATGAAGGTGCGCCGTTAGGCAATGAAGTAAAATTGCTTGTACCGGAGTTACTTTGATGCATGACCTCATACCCGGCATTCAAGTTCAAGCCATTGGCCGAATAGTTGATCAGGGCATTGAACCCCGAGTTGGGGCCCATGGTACCGGCTGCGCCACCAAATACATAGCCCAATTGGACCGTGGTGTCATAAAACTTGGTGCTCTTCCAGGTGATCATGTCGTTGGTGAACACACCCACCATGGAATTGTTGTTAACACCCGAACCGTAGGCCAGCTGACCATTCAGGGCCAGAGAGCCGGAATGGGCCACACGGGCGCCGTTGAGGAAGGACTGGACGAAGAGGGGATCCAGTTGTTGCCCCGCATTCACTTCACCAAATGCGCCCGACAGGCCCACGATGGCCCAGCGATCAAACATGGGGCTACCATTGTTCATACCCTTCGGAAAATAAATGGATTGGCCCATCTGACCATTGGTGAGGGACAGATCGCCTTCCAGCTTGAAGTTGGCCTTCATGCCATTGCCCAGATCTTCGCTGCCCTTAATCCCCAGCAGGCTGGGCATCCAGATGCCATCGGCCATGGAGGTGACATTGCCACCGGTGGTGCCCGCCGATGCGCCATTGCCTGCAGCGTTGGAGACAGATACCGCTGACATATCCGCAATTCCGTACAAGGTGACATCCGCTTGTGCCAGACCGGAAACAGCCAGCAAGGCGGTTGCCGCCAGCAGCGTGACACGACCAGCAAACACCCCGCGAAGGGCCTGGGATGCATTCCCCTCAGACTTCGAAGACGCAGAAACCATCATTTTATTGTTACCCATAAGTCAATCCTCCCGGACATTCTCTCGTTGTGAGTCAAGTTAAATTCGTAGTGTGACAGCCCACAGGCCGCGCCTAGTCGAGGAGCATAATTCATGCCATTCTCACGAAAAATTCATGCGACTTTAATAATTCTTTAATAATCATGTGGTTTTTGTACCTTTCAGAATTTTGCCAAAGCCATTGAGTCCGTCGCCAATCACCAGGAATACAACAGGTGTTGCAGTTTGGGACAACCCCTAGGACACCCCTAGCCCCCACGACCCCCCGCTCCTTCTGTCCCGCACTGGATGAAAGCACCCCGCCACAACCATTGTGCCTCTGGTAATCATGATTTTCCGCAAGACAAGCACGAAATAGTTTCTGTACTGTGTGCAAAAATTTATGACAAGGAACATTCAGCATGTCTGCACAAAAAAATAGTCTTCCAACACCACTTCGCCCGCTCACGCTTGCGCTGCTGCTGTCAGTGGGAACCGGGACCTGGGCGCAGAATTTGGCTGCTCCCTCGGGCGCAGGGGCTTCCCCCCCCTCTGCGCCAGAGGATTCGGCCAGCGCACAAAGCCCGACGTCACCGCCATCCAACCCGGAAAATGGGCCTAATGGTCTGCGCCCCATCGTGGTGACCGGCACGCGGGTTCCCCACGATCCCATGGACGTGGCCGCTTCGGTGAGCGTCATCGAACGCAATCAGATCGTGGATGGACAACCGCGCGTGGATCTGACCGAAGATTTGAATGGCATTGCGGGGCTGCAGGGATTAAACCGCCATAACTATGCCCAGGATCTGCAGATTTCTTCGCGCGGCTTTGGGGCTCGCTCGCCCTTTGGCACCCGCAGCATCAAGCTCTATACGGACGGCATACCAGCCACCATGGCAGATGGCCAGGGACAAACCTCCACCTTCAATCTGGATCAGGCCTCCCGCATCGAAGTCTTGCAGGGCCCCATGTCGGCGATTTACGGCAACTCGGCTGGGGGGGTGATTCAACTCTTCACCCGCGACGGTTCCGGCCCCCCCACCGCAGACGCCTCGGTGGAGGCCGGCAGTTTCAATACCTGGAAAACCGATTATGACGTGCTGGGATCGCAAAGCGGCGTGGGCTACTTGGTGGACAGTTCGCATTTTCATACGGATGGCTATCGCCCCGACAGCAAAGCCAACCGGGATCAGCAGATGGCCAAGTTTTCCCTCAACCCCACTGACAACGGAAAACTGACCTTTGTGTTCAACGCAGATCAGCAACACGACACGCAAGACCCCATGGGGTTGAGCCAATCCGCATTTTCTTCCGACCCCTATGGGCCCGTAGCCGCCAAACAGGGGCCCAATACCTTCTACCCTGATCTGGCTGCGGCCTACGGCACGCGCAAGGATATCATCCATAGTCAGGGCGGAATGACCTACGACCAGGCCTTTGGCGCAGATCACCTGCAAATGACGCTGTACACCGGAAACCGGCATGTCACCCAGTTTCAGTCTGCCACCGCTTCACTAGCCAGCAATGCAGGGGTCATCGATTACGCCCGCAATTTCTATGGCGAAAACGTCCGCTGGATTGCAGTGCGGGAACTGGGAGAAAAAAGCACCCTGACCGTCACCACTGGTCTGGACAACGATGAGTTTCAGGATAACCGCAGAGGATTTACCAATTTTACCACCAGCGTCACTTCGGGCGCCCTCACTTGCGGCGTCAACGCCACCTGCGGCGTATTTGGCAACCAGAAGCGTCAGGAAACCGATACCGCCCAGAGCACAGACCCGTATGTACAGGCGGAATGGGCCATCGATAACTGGCTATTGACGGGGGGGTTGCGCTATTCCCGTGTCAGTTTCAATGTCAACAACAGCATGAGTAATGGGCTCACCACTGCCGCAGCCACCGGCCCGGCCAGTGGTAATCTGGTTTTTACTCACACCACCCCCATGCTTTCGGCCCTGTACAAGATCAACGCGCGCACCAATTATTACATCAGCGCCTCCCAGGGCTTTGAAACCCCCACCATGGATGAGATGTTTTATTCTCGCAGCGGCCCGGCCTCTGTGGCAGATCGATTCAACTTCAATCTCAAGGCCTCCACCATCCAGTATTACGAAACCGGCCTGAAGTCCATGGTCAATGACAATACCAATGCCACCTTTGCGCTCTATCACATTCTGGCCAGCAACGAAGCCGTGGTGGATGTGAACGTGAATGGGGCCGCAGCCTACAAAAATGCCGATACCCAACGCGATGGGGTGGAATGGAATCTGGACAGTCAATTCACGCCCACTCTCAAGGGCATGATGTCCCTTACCGTGATGCATGCCTTCTATCCCAATGCCAGCACCAACACCATCGGGGTGGGGATTAGCAGTACCAACCATATCATCCCCGCAGGGAGTCAAATTCCAGGCGTGGCCGAAAAAACCGCCTATGCGGAATTGGCCTGGCAACCGCTTTCGGGTGCTGAAACCGCCGCCGAATTCACCGCCCGGGACCATATGTATGTGGAAGATACCAACACCCAGATGGCCGCCCCGGGTTACGCCACGTTCAACTGGCGCTTTATGTTGCATCAGGAGAATGATGGCTGGAAATTCAAGGAGTTTGCCCGCGTGGATAACCTCTTCAACCGAGTGTACGCCGGCAGTGTGATCATCGGTGATGCCTTTGGCCGTTATTATGAAACCGCTCCCGGGCGCAACACCATGTTGGGCGCCAGCGCCAGCTATGCCTTCTGATCGCACAAGCGCCTGACACAGGTGATATAACGGCTGTTCCAAATTGAAACAAAGCGCCTGATGACTTTTTGTCGCTTCGGCAAAGCCGCGGATTTTAAACCGATTGCATTGCTGGCACGATTTCTGCATACATGAGTGGGGCACAGTCCGTTGGCTGTCACACCCACATTTATGATCGGAGGAATTCTGCATGAGCAGCATAACCATTAACGGCGTCACCGTTCAAAACCCCTTCAAGGCCCGCTATGACAATTTCATCGGCGGCAAGTGGGTTGCTCCGGTGGAAGGCCGCTATTTCACCAATACCACCCCTATTACCGACAAGCCCCTGTGCGACATTGCCCGATCCACCGAAAAGGACATCAACCTGGCACTGGATGCCGCCCATGCCGCCAAAGACGCCTGGGGTCGTACGTCCCCCACGGAGCGGGCCAACATTCTGCTAAAGATTGCCGATCGGGTTGAAGCCAACCTCAGCACCATCGCCCTGGCAGAAACTCTGGATAACGGCAAGCCGATTCGCGAAACCATGGCCGCCGACATTCCCCTGGCTGTAGATCATTTCCGCTACTTTGCCGGCTGTCTGCGCGCAGAGGAAGGCTCCATCAGCGAAATCGATCATGAGACCTATGCCTATCACTACAAGGAACCCTTGGGCGTGGTGGGTCAGATCATTCCCTGGAACTTCCCCATCCTGATGGCTGTGTGGAAGCTAGCCCCTGCCTTGGCTGCAGGCAATTGCGTCGTACTCAAACCCGCCGAGCAAACACCCGCTTCCATCATGGTGATGATGGATTTCATTGCCGATTTGTTGCCGCCCGGCGTGCTCAACGTGGTCAATGGCTTCGGCCTGGAAGCCGGCAAACCGCTAGCCTCCAGCCCACGCATTGCCAAGATCGCTTTCACGGGTGAAACCACCACCGGCCGTTTGATCATGCAATACGCTTCGCAAAACCTGATTCCGGTCACCCTGGAACTGGGTGGCAAAAGCCCCAATGTGTTCTTTGAAGACGTCATGGCCGCAGACGATGCCTTCCTGGACAAAGCCATCGAAGGATTGGTGCTGTTTGCCTTCAACCAGGGTGAAGTGTGTACCTGTCCTTCCCGGGCCCTGATTCAGGAATCCATTTACGATGCCTTCATGGAACGCTGCCTGAAGCGCGTGGGCGCCATCAAACTGGGTAACCCGCTAGAATCCAGCACCATGGTGGGCGCTCAGGCTTCCAGCGAGCAAATGGAAAAAATCCTGTCCTACATCGACCTGGGCAAACAGGAAGGCGCTCAATGCCTGATCGGCGGCGAACGCAACCTGCAATCGGGCGACCTGGCCGGCGGCTTCTATGTGAAACCCACCGTATTCAAGGGTCACAACAAGATGCGCATTTTCCAGGAAGAAATTTTCGGGCCCGTTCTGTCGGTAACCACCTTCAAGGATGAAGCCGAAGCCTTGGCCATCGCCAATGACACGCTGTATGGTTTGGGAGCCGGGGTCTGGTCCCGGGATGGCAGCCGTGCCTTCCGCATGGGCCGTGGCATCAAGGCTGGTCGGGTATGGACCAACTGCTACCATGCTTACCCGGCCCACGCTGCCTTTGGCGGATACAAACAGTCTGGCATCGGGCGTGAAACCCACAAGATGATGCTGGATCACTATCAGCAAACCAAGAACCTCTTGGTCTCCTACTCGCCTAACGCCTTGGGTTTCTTCTAAGGTCAGAAGCTTGTGAGTCGCTGTAAGACGTAGTGTGTGTTGTATGCAGTAAGATAGCCTCTCGTGCCGTCACGACTGCACCATCTGCAAACAAACAGGGAGGGGAACCTCCCTGTTTGTTTTGAGTCTTACTTACCAACACGCTTGAAAAGTACTGTTTCAACCCCCACATACCACAGCAGGAAATTGAACGAGTGGCCCCGTCGGTCCACTGTGTGTGACACCCCTATCCCTTGGCCTGCAAGGCCGTGGGGTTTTAGCATGATTCTTACAGGAGGGCTTGCCCCGTGTCCGAACCACAAACCGTTAGCACCACCCCGGCCGCACCCACCCTCATCCAGAGCGCGGTGGCTTCGCGTGTTTCGGCCACCCCGGCTGCGCTGGAACTCATCCATTCCTTGCAAGCCCAGCATGGGGATTTACTCTTTCATCAATCCGGGGGGTGTTGCGATGGCAGCGCGCCCATGTGCTTTTCGGTGAATGATTTCATGGTGGGCGACAGCGATGTGCGTTTGGGAGAAATTGGCGGGGCCGCCTTTTACATGCACCGCAGCCAGTTTGAATACTGGGAGCATACCCATCTGATCATCGATGTGGTACCGGGCGGTGGGGGAATGTTCTCGCTGGAGCGCCCCTCCGGACTGCGTTTCATTACCCGCTCACGGCTGTATTCAGACGAGGAATTCAGCCGCTTGCCGGCGCTCTCCTGATCCGCTAGGTTAAGCCCCGCTCTGCAGTGCAGGGGGCCGGGAAAACAATTCCCCCCCAAAAAAAACGGCAACCTGGGTTGCCGTTTTTTTTGCGTGATGCCCCGCCTTCAAGGCTGGACCAAGGTGATGCCGCGCTTTTTGCACAGAGCAGCCATTTCGCCCGAGGTCAACATTTGCTCCATGGCATTTTGCACCGCCTGATCGAGCGCCTTATTGTCGGCCTTCAGGGCCAACCCCACGGTCCATCCCTTGCCGGGAATTTGGGGGAAATTGGCTTCAAGCAACTGATAGCGGGAATCATCGCTCACTCCGGCCTGTATTTCGGCCCGAGTCGCCAATACGGCGGCCACTTCATGGGTTTTCAAGGCCTTCATGAGCGCCTCGGCATTGTCGTAAATCTTGATTTGGGAAACGTATTTACCCTTGTCCAGATCCAGTAACACCACACCACTGATGGTCGAGCGTACAACCCCGATATAGGCCCCACCCAGACTCTCGGGACCTGCAAAATCGGGAATCTTTTCGGTATCATAACCGTACATGATGCGTTCATGAAAATACGGGGCAATGATGACGGCCTCCGGTACTTCCTTCATGAGCCGCAAATCCACCGGCACATGCATCATGACATCGGCAGGACCATACCCCATGTAGGTGCCTTTGGTGACCATGTTGCGCAAATCGGTTTCCACATCATCCTTGGCCACAAAGGGCATGACCTCCAGACGCAATCCCAGATGTTGTGCCAAGGCCTGAGCAATATCCACATCCAGACCAGCATTCTTGTCAGCCCAAGGCCAGAAGTCCTCGTAAACCCCTACCTTGAGCGCCCCACGCTTCTGGATATCCTCCAGATCGGCATGGGCCTGCAGGGTCCCCAACAGCAGCAGGAGCAGGGGCGCAACCCGCATCGGGATACCACGCAACAGGCCCCGACGCAGAAGGACAAGAACCGATGTAACGCACAAAATAAACCGCATGATCGAGAAAGGCTCCTTGAAGTGGCAGCGAAAAATAACGCAGGACAAAGCAACCCAACGCTTTACTGCATTGGCCCCGACATGCGGGACATGATAGAGAGCGTCGGTTGCCGTGTCCTGGCTAGAACTGGCGATGTTACCGGAAGGTCTGCGGATTTGTCACTGGGCAATGCGTTTGGTTTCCAGATAGGACTTGATGGCCCACATGGCTTCCTGGCTGAACACGCCTTCGAAGGGGGGCATGTAGACATTGCCATTACGCACCTTGCCGTGACGGATGGAGGTCAAAAAGTACTGATTATGGTCGTCAAAACACCCCTGTCGTTTGGTGAGATCCGCCAGAGCCAGGCAATCGCTGTCCAGTTTGCGCAGATCCGGCGCAATTCCCCCGGAAATGGCCTCCAGCCCATGACAACGGGCGCAGTTTTGATTGAAGGCAGAGGACCCGATGGCTATAGCCTTGGGGTTGCCGCTATAGGGGTTGGTATCCAGCCATTCCGAACCCAGGGGCGGCAGACCGGTGGTATCCACCGCCTGGGGCGTGACATTTCCGTGCGCTGCCGCCCAAACCGGCAGCAGCATCGAGAGTACGAGAGCAACACATAAACCAAACAGGGCACGCATGAAACAATCCTCCTTAATTTCCTCAATGATTGACCAATCACTCACTATTCCTTCACGAGACAGCATTAAAGCAATTCGCGTGCCAAAACCAAAACTGCCCCGGTTACAACGGGATTACACCTGTTTACAACTTCCCTGTGTCGTAATCATACAACTGTGTGACAGGCGTGACAGTTGCATGTATCATGGGCCCACATAAGAACCGCAACATTTTGGGGCAATCAACCCGGGCAACATCACCCTGCCAATATGGAGGGATTTCGGGGAGGAGAACAACAATGGGCACTCTGGAGCAACAAGAGGGGCGGCGGGAGATCATCCTGCAATCGCGCATGCGTTCGGAATCCTATGGTCTGCGCGAGCATTATGCGCCGGATTTCAGCCGCATTCCGCGCAACAATCTGCAACTGGTACTAGACCAAAGTCAGGTACTGCACACCCATGCGCTGCCCATCATGACCATGTTGCACGACCAAATCGTCAACACCCATAGTGTCGTACTGCTCACAGACCCAGAAGGGACCATCGTCCACTCCGTGGGCGACCCCAGCATCATGGAACGCGTGGCCCGCGTGGCCCTTACACCGGGCGTGAATTGGTCGGAAGAGAGCAAAGGGACCAACGCCATTGGCACCGCCATTGTGGAAGACCGGGCTACGACAGTCCATGGGGACGAACATTTCCTTAGCGCCAACCGTTTTTTGACCTGCTCGGCCTCACCCATCCATGATCCCATGGGCAAATTGATCGGCATTCTGGATGTGACCGGGGATCGGGGAAGTTTTCATGGTCATACCATGGCACTGGTGCGTCTCTCGGCTGAAATGATCGAAGACCAGGTGTTTCGCTCCCTGCTTCAGGAACAGCCCGTGGTCCTGTATTTTCACTCGCGCCCCGAATTCATCAACACCATGATGGAAGGCATCATTTCCTTCGATGCCACCGGTCGCGTCGTCATGACCAACCGCAAGGCCATTTCCTTGCTAGGCGGCGACTTTGCCAGCATCCGCAATCACACGTTTACCTCGCTATTTGGTCTGTCCCTGGCCTCGCTGTACGATCACTATCGGGGAATCAACCCACAGTTGCTCATGCTGCATTTGGGAAATGGCCTGCAGGTCTTTGCCCAGGCGCGCATCAATCCCAACAATCGGGACTTCCAACTGGGCACTCCTACGGCACGTCCCGCCGGCTCACCCAGCGCCCGCTCCGGTTCGGCCTGCAAAAGTCCGTGGGCCCATCTGGAGCAATTGGATACCGGCCATCCACAAATGCGGGATAACATCCATAAAATCCGCAAGGTATTGAATCGCGACATACCCATTCTGATTCTGGGTGAAACCGGTACTGGCAAGGAAATCCTGGCGCGCGCCATCCACAATGATTCGGCCCGCAGCGACAAGCCCTTCATTGCTGTCAACTGTGCCTCCATCCCCGAAAACCTCATCGAATCCGAACTCTTTGGCTACGAAGACGGGGCTTTTACCGGAGCACGCAAAAAAGGCAGTATGGGCAAGTTTTTGCAGGCGCATACCGGCACTATTTTTCTGGATGAAATCGGCGATATGCCCTTGGGTCTTCAAGCCCGCCTGCTGCGCGTACTCCAGGAACGCTCGGTTACCCCCCTGGGGAGCAACAAGTTGTTTCCGGTGGACGTCATGGTCATCTGTGCCACACACCAAAACCTGCGCGAACGGATGCTAAGCAAAACTTTCCGCGAAGACCTGTACTACCGGCTCAATGGATTGGTCGTCAAGCTCCCGGCACTGCGGGAACGTAGTGACCTGGAGATCATCGTCAACAAGATCTTGCAAGTGGAGTGCAGACAATGTCCCGTCAAGTTATCCCCAGAGGTCCGCGAGATATTTTTGGGCCATGACTGGCCGGGCAATATCCGCCAGATGACCAACGTGATCCGCACTAGCGTGGTAATGGTGGACAGCGATGGCATCCTGCGCAAGGAACATCTACCCGCAGATTTTCTGGATGAATTTACATTCAAACCAGACCGTTCTCACACAAGCGACACTGCAAGTTCACAGCCAGAGCCTGGCGCCCTCTCCTCATCCCCCTATTCCACCGCCCTGCCAGCACCCCAAGGAGTGGCCAGTCCCATCCCCCTGAATATGGATGCACGCAGCATGGATCATATCGAGTCGGAAGTGATACGCCAAACCATCGAAAAACTGGGTGGCAATGTTTCGGCAGCCGCCCGCCAATTAGGCATATCCCGCAATACCATTTACCGCAAACTCCAGCACGCGGACTAAACTCCGGCACATCACGGACTAAACTCCGGCACCTCGTGGGTGCGCTCTGCCGGGCGCACCACCAAAAAAAACCGGCCCTTGCAGGCCGGTTTGAGGGGCACATCGCGTGCCGAGTTACTGGAGCAAATTCCGCATTTATTTTCCGGCGAGTTTGAACACCCACACCGAGCCACCTTGCTCGAGCATGTTGACCTTCTTGGCTACATCCCCGCCCCACAAGGGCACAGCACCACCCCAACCGGAGACGACTGCCACGTACTGGCTACCGCCATCTTCCCAGGTAATGGGAGGTGCCACGATTCCCGAACCCGTCTGGTATTTCCACAATTCCTTGCCCGATTTGGCATCCACCGCCTTGAGGAAGCCTTCTGGCGTACCGTAGAACACCAAGCCACCGCCCGTGGTCAGGACACCACCCCACAAGGGAGCCGCATTCTTGTCTTCCCAGACAATCTTGCCGTTCTTGGGATCGATGGCGCGCAAGGCGCCAATATAGTCATCATTGAGGGTCTTGATGGTAAACCCAGCCCCCAGATAAGCCGCACCTTTCTTGTAGCTGATGGGCTCATTCCAGATTTCCATGCCCCACTCATTGGCGGGCACATAGAAGTAACCGGTGCCGGGGTTATAGGCCATGGGCATCTGATTTTTACCACCCAGGAAGGACGGTGTGGAGAAAACCACAGAACCTTTCTTCTTGTCCGCCGACTTTTCGGGATCGCCCGGACGGCTTTCATCCACATAGATGGGACGGCCGGTCTTCAGATCGATTCCCTTGGCCCAGGTGATTTTACGCACGAAGGGGAAGGCGTTGATCAACTTGCCGGTTTTGGCATCGTTGACATAGAAGAAGCCATTCCGGTCCGCCTTGCCACCCACCCGCTGCCCATTCATGTCGAAGGTCACAAACTCGTTGACGCCGTCGAAATCCCAGCCGTCATTGGGGGTGTTTTGATAGTGCCAAACGATTTTGCCGGTTTTGGGATCGATTGCCAGCGTGGAGCAGGAGTAGAGGTTGTCCCCAGGACGCAGATGGCTATTCCAGGGGGCAGGATTACCCGTTCCAAAATAGGCCAAACCGGTTTTGGGATCGAAGGTTCCGCCCAACCAGGTGGAGGCTCCACCGGTTTTCCACAATTCACCCGGCCAACTGGCATTGAGTGTGCCCGTCATGCCGTTTTCTGTCTTGTTACCATCCTTGTCGAAGGTGTAACCCATGTGACCTTCCACCGTGGGGCGCACCCAGACCATCTTGCCCGTCATGGGATCGCGTGCTTCCACACGCCCTACCACACCGAACTCACCACCGGAAACCCCGGTGAGTAGCAGTCCGTCAGCAATCAACGGGGCTCCAGAGAAGGAATAGCCGGCCTTGTAGTCGTCGATCTTGTCGTTCCAGACCACTTTACCGGTATCTTGATCCAGGGCAATCAGGTGGGCATCCAACGTACCGAAAATGACCAGGTTGCCATACAGTGCAGCACCGCGGTTGACCACGTCGCAGCAGGGCATGATCCCTTCGGGCAGGCGCTCTTCGTACTTCCAGAGCTTGGTGCCGGTTTTGACATCGATGGCATAAATCCGGGAGTAAGAAGCGGTCACAAACATTTTACCGTTATGGACCAAGGGTTGGGACTCCTGACCCCGCTGTTTTTCCCCGCCAAAAGACATGGTCCAGGCAGGCACCAGCCGCGACACCGTTGAGGTATTGATGGCTTTGAGCGGGCTAAAGCGCTGCCCCTCCGAACCCATGCCACTGCTCAAAACTTCATGGGTGTTGGTGGAAGCTGATTGGAGCATTTTGTCTGTAACATCGGCTGCTTGCGCAGACAGGGCTACAGAAACGGCTGCGGCCACCAGGGCCAGACAGAAGTTGTTCTTCATGTAAAGGAATCTCCCCTAAAATTTGTATGAACGCCCGCCGGACCGGTTTTACAGCGCAACGGCGGCCGGACAGGAGACCATAGAGCAATTCTCATGCCAGATATTCAATCACCCGGGGGATACCCTGCAATCTCATGATATTTATGAATTATGGCGCTGCGGTGTAACTGTTCTTCCCGGCCGGAACAAGGCATGGCCCGCTGTACCAAAATGCAACAGGCGTTTCAAAAAGGGCTGGGGTATAGTCATTTAGTCATTGCACACCAACCAAGGACGCTAGATCAGATTTAGATCAAGGGGCCAGAAGCTGATTACGCAGAGCGATCAAGGTAAGTTCCGCCTGGTTTTTTGCGTCGAGCTTTTGCTTGATGTTGTACAGGTGGGTTCCTACGGTGCGGGGGCTTAAAAACAGGGTTTCGGCAATATCGTTGACCGTCGCTCCTGCAGCCAATTGCATGAACACTTCAAATTCCCGCTCCGAAAGCAGGTCCAATGGGTTACTGGTGCCTGGATTTTCAGGATTTTCCAGCGCCTGTTGCAACAGGGGGTCCAGATATGTGTCACCGCGCGCAATTTGCAAAATGGCGGTAATGAGTTCTTGTGCTGCACAGCGTTTGGAGAGATAACCCCGGGCACCGGCCCGCATCAGACGACGGGGATGCATCAGATCTTCGAAGGCGGAAAGCACGAGAACCCGGGCTGAAGGGTCGTGGGCCAGGATTCGACCCAGGGCTTCCATGCCCCCCATGCCGGCCATGGACAGGTCCAGCACCAGCACATCGGGGCGGGCCTGGGCATACAGGCGACAAGCCTGCTCACCGCTTTCGGCTTCGGCACAGACTTGCAGGCCGGGATGCCCCTCCAGCAGGAGTCGAAACCCCATTCTGACCACTTCGTGGTCATCCACCAACATGACTTTAATCTCTGGTGACTCCATGGTGTCCTTGCATCGCTTCTACGGGCAAGGTGACCTCAATGGAAAACCCTTGTCCCGGTTGACTATATACCTGAAAATGTCCACCCAGCCCCTGGACGCGCTCACGCATACCACGCAACCCAAAACGGGCATTGGTCAGCGCGGCGAGCTCTACGCCCTGGCCATTATCCGACACATACATGCACAGGACGCTATCCGAGGCCTGCCGCTGAACCTGCAAACGAATGCTCATGTGGCTAGCCCGGGCATGGCGCATGGTATTGTTGATGGCCTCCTGCACGATGCGATAAGCCGTAATCTGGACCTGCTCGTCCAGCAGGGATTCCAGCGCCGAGCATTGCAACGTGACCGACAAGGTCTGTTGCGCGTGATTGGTGATCCCCACCAACTCGCTCAAGGCATCCGCCAAACCCAGTTGATCCAAGGCCAGAGGGCGCAACTCGCGCACCAGGCGGTGCATGGCATCGTACATGCGAGCGGTCAAATCCACAATGGTTGCCGCTCGCTGGGCCACGACCGAAGGTTCAGCAGAGCTTTGCTGCTTGATCGCGGTGGCAATGGTGCTCACAGCAGTAAGTAATTGACCTAACTCGTCGTGCAATTCTCGCGCCAATGCGCGCCTCTCCTCTTCCAGATGACTTTGGATCAGCGCCGTCACTGCGCGATTTTCCTGGAGCTGTTGACGGGTTTGAGCCGCCTGTTGACGCAGATGGGAATTTTCTTCCAGGGCTTGCGCCATGCGATTGAAGGCATGAAACAAGGTGGCCATTTCCCCTTCGCGGTTTTCGGGCAAGCGCACCTGATAATCCAGCCGTTCCAAACGGGACAGCGCTGCGACCAACTGCCGCAAGGGGGCCAGGATTCTACCCACCATGAAAAACATCAATCCGTTGACCAGTAGAATGAACCCCAGCGTCAACTGTAAGGTATTTTGCAGCTCGTGCCACACATCCTCGATGGAGCGCGAACTGTCTGGTATCAGTTGCAGCCGGGCTTGCGCCAAGTCAAGCACCACCGGTTCCACGCCCTGAGTGACATAACGCGCAAACCAGCGCGGCACGGAAGAATTGGCGCTCTCCGGAATGGCGGGAGCGCTATAAATCAACTGCCCTTGAAGATTGAACAGCTTGATTTCATGCACCCGCACCGCGCCGGCCTGCTCCAAAAAACGAACCAAAGCCACTGGCGAAAGACTTTGGCCACTCACCCGCTCCTCCTGAATCAGCACCCCCAGTAACTGGATGGTAATCCGATTGGCCACGTCGATATCCTGTTGGATGATCAAGCGCGCAGCCTCCAGCTCCCAGTAGCATAAGCAGGCCGTAAACACGCCCATGAGCAGGGCCAACATGCCATTGATGCGGGCGCGAATGGTTAAAGGCCTGGCGTAAAAACGCCGCAGCCACCTCATGATTTTCATGAAACAAAACCTTCAGTGTTCGTTTTTAAAGACCGGATGTTATGCTTGAGCCACATCTTGGTAATTTTCTTGAGGTGTCGGTAACTAGCCCCTGACAGGTGCACAGTATGCTGGGCCCGGGCAGGTGCTACAAGCTGAAGCTTTCACGGTACAGCGCTTTCCGGCGCGTAACCATACTAAATTCATTTAGGAGATTCGCTCATGCAATGGCAAACCCCAACCGCTTGTGATTTTCGTTTTGGTTTTGAAATCACCATGTACGTGGCTGCACGTTAAGTCCACCGAAGCAATACGTTGTCATCCCAGCCTTCCGTCTGACCAAGACATTGGCGCAGACGGAAGCTCAACCCATGCATATCATCGTTCTCGGCTCTTCGGCTGGAGGGGGATTCCCCCAGTGGAACTGCAATTGTCCCCAATGTGCAGGCTACCGGACCGGCTCACGGGCCATCCGCCATCGAACCCAGTCTTCCATCATCGCCTGTACCGACCCCGCTGGTGCGTGGGCCCTGATGAATGCTTCCCCCGACATTCTGGAACAAATCCGGCAAACCCCCGCACTTCATCCGCGTCAGGGTTTGCGTGACAGCGGCATCGCCGGGGTCATTCTGGTAGACGGCCAAATCGATCATAGTACCGGGCTCTACATGCTGCGCGAGTCCACTCGCCCACTGGCACTGCATTGCACCGACCCCGTGTTTGAAGATTTGACCCAGGGTAACCCGGTATTGCAAGTCCTGTCCCACTATTGCGGCATCGATCGCCGCTCGATTCCGCTGGATGGCAGTGCGTTTGCGGTGGCCGGCGTTCAGGGCCTGACCTTCCAGGCCGTTCCTTTGAGCAGCAAGGCCGCGCCTTATTCCCCCCATCGGGAGCACCCGGTGTGCGGTGACAACATCGGTCTGATCCTCACGGATCAGCACTGCGGCAAATCACTATTTTACGCACCAGGACTGGGTGCCTGGGATGAACGCGTGCATGAGGTGCTCTGTCAGGTCCAGTGCGTCATGGTGGATGGAACCTTCTGGACCGATCGGGAAATGCTGGATTTGGGACTGGGGACCAAAACGGCCCGCGACATTGGCCACCTTCCCCAAACCGGACCGGGGGGCATGATGGAGTGGCTGGCCACCATTCCTGCAACCACTCGAAAAGTCTTGATTCATATCAATAATACCAACCCCATCCTGGACGAAAACTCACCGCAACGCGCCCAGCTGCTGGCGCAGGGCATCGAAGTAGCCTGGGACGGCATGCACATTCAACTCTGACTGACAAGAATCCAGCCCTCATGATCCGATCCGATATCCTTCTGGAGATGCCCTCCCTGCAAGACGAACGCGCCCCCTGGGACCGAACCCAGTTTGAGCAGGCCCTGCGCGAACGAGGTACCGCCTACCACATCCACCACCCTTTCAACGTCATGCTCAATACCGGTCGGGCCGCCCCGGAGCAGATTCGGGGTTGGGTTGCCAATCGTTTTTACTACCAGATCGCCATCCCCATCAAGGATGCCGCCATCATGGCCAACTGTCCGGATCGTGAAGTCCGGCGGGGCTGGGTACAGCGCATTCTGGATCACGATGGCTTCGAGTATGGTCTGCCCCAGGGCGACAAACAATTCGATGCCGGCGGCATCGAGGCCTGGATTCGTTTGGGTTTGGCGGTGGGTTTGACGCGCGAGGAAATAACCGATTTACGCCACGTGCTCCCCGGAGTGCGCTTTGCCGTAGACGCTTATGTCAACTTTGCTCGCAAGGCACCCTGGCAAGAGGCCGTCTGTTCTTCCTTGACCGAACTATTCGCCCCGGCGATCCATCGGGAACGTCTGGCCACCTGGCCCGAGCACTACCCCTGGATCGAGCCCCAAGGGCTGCAGTACTTCCGCAACCGCACCAGTCAGGCGCCACGGGACGTATTGCAAGGACTGGCCATCACGCTGGACCACTTCCGCACGCGCGCACAACAGGAACGAGCTCTGCAGATCCTGACATTCAAGCTGGATATTCTATGGTCCATGAATGACGTCATGGGCCAACATTACGGCGTTGCCCCATGAATCCCGGCGCTCCCTCCCACGGGAATGCACCGCAGGGCGCGGAGATCATCACCCAAAACCTGGGCGTGCCTAACCCGGATGAGGAACAATATCCCTGTATTGGGCCCGGCTTTCGCCTGCAGTGGGAACCGGCCCAGAACAGTCACGTTTTGCTCTATCCGGAAGGCATGGTCAAATTAAATCAAAGTGCCGGAGAAATTCTCCAACGCTGTGATGGCAGTCATTCTTTGTCCGCGTTGATCGCCGCTCTGGAAACGGCCTTTCAGGCCCAGGGATTGGCTCCCGAGGTGACCGATTTTTTACGCCAAGCGCAGCAACAACGGTGGATCGTTTGGCGCCCAGCGCCCACCACGCCCCCGGTTCCATGAACAGCGGTGCCTGAACATTCGCTATCGAAAGCCTCATCCGCCCCGGCAGACCAACCCATCCCCAGGTATTTCATGACCGCACCAGCCAACACCTTGACGCGCCCCACTCCACCCCTGTGGTTATTGGCTGAACTCACCTATCGCTGTCCCCTGCATTGCGCCTTTTGCTATAACCCAGTAGATTTTGCACGTCACACGCAGGAGCTGGAAACAGCCCAGTGGATTCGGGTGCTGCACGAAGCCCGGGCCCTTGGCGCGGTGCAATGCGGTTTTTCTGGGGGGGAACCCCTATTGCGCGAAGATCTGGAAATCCTGGTGCAGGAGGCCCGGAAGCTGGGGTATTACACCAACCTCATCACTTCGGGAGTGGGACTGACCGAAGCGCGCGCCCAGCGCTTGAAGGACGCTGGACTGGACCACATCCAGTTGTCCTTTCAGGACAGCACCCGGGAAGTGAATGATTTGTTGACCAACACCCATACCTGGCAGCTCAAACACCGGGTTGCGGCACTGATCAAGCAGCACGGCTGGCCCATGGTAGTCAATGTGGTGATCCATCGGTTGAATATCGAGCATATTGGCCGTATCATCGAAATGGCCCATGAATTAGGCGCCGAATATCTGGAGTTGGCCAATACCCAATACTATTCCTGGGCTCACGTGAATCGGGACCAATTGCTTCCTACCCGGGCGCAACTGCTGCACGCCGAAGCGGAGACAGATCGTTGGCGCAAGATCCTGAAAGACCAGATGCGTATCTTCTTCGTCTCACCCGACTATCATGAAGCCCGACCCAAAAAATGCATGAATGGTTGGGGCAATGTCTTTCTGACCATTACTCCTGATGGCGTCGCACTCCCCTGCCACACGGCGCGCATGCTGCCCGGACTGAACTTCGACAATGTCCGGGACCGCTCCATCGAGCAGATCTGGTACGAATCTTCAGGATTCAACCGCTACCGCGGCACGGGCTGGATGAAGGAACCCTGCAGGAGCTGCCCGGACAAGGAAAAGGATTTGGGAGGATGTCGCTGCCAAGCCTACCTGCTCACACAGGATGCCGAGACGGCTGATCCGGTATGCCCCAAAAGCCCGCATCACGCTGTGGTACTGGC
This sequence comes from Ferrovaceae bacterium, assembly GCA_027449685.1. GTDB lineage: Bacteria > Pseudomonadota > Gammaproteobacteria > Burkholderiales > Ferrovaceae > JAJZHV01. The sequence continues at coordinate 29,886 of DAIDLC010000011.1, forward strand.
CGCGCTGGAGCAGGCCGAAGCGCGCGCGCAATTGGATCACGGTTCTGGGTGCAGCGCTTTGGGGCAAAGCCAACCCCATGGCAGCGCCCACACGCATGCCGCATTGGTCTATCGGGGGCCCAAGGAGTCCCTCGCCCTCAGCGCAATCATTCCCCCTCAAGCCTCTTGATCAAAGGCTGGAGGTCCGCCCAACCCCCTCTTGGCTCGAAACGGGTTTGATACGCGCCTCGGGTAGAGAATGCGCGAACAGGTGTTCAGGGGACTTTGCGTCGCAAATGGGAAGCCCCGTGTTTGTAGACCCCGTAGATCAACATCACGATATTTTTGAGAATCCCCAACCAGACGAAATTGATGCGTAGCAGAATCAGAAATAGCAGATTCATCATGCAGGCATCCTTGAAATCCAGCCAATCTCCGGGCGAAGCCTTATAGGCAAAAGCCAGGTTGATACTGCCCAAGAAGATATACACCAAGGCAAAAATACGACATAACCAGAGCCATTCCTTTTCCGCCAGATGCAGATGCGGGCCCAGAATATACTTGACCGGATAGCCCCACCGCAGCCAGGGTGGAATGACCAGACTAAGGGCCAAGGCCCAGTAGAGGATAGTGGGACGCCAGACGATCAGGGCCCGATACCAGTCCTGGGCGGGAGGGCGGTAAATCCACCACAGGGACACAACCCCCAGCAGGATATACGTTGTCATGAGCACCCGCGCTGCGGGGTCGATGGAGCGCAGAAAGGCCCAAGGGAAAATAGTGCGCCTCATTTCAACCACCACCAGGAAATCGCCAATCCGGCAATCCAGAGTACCTCCACCACCAGCGCCCGATAGGTTTCGACAAACAGGGTGAGAGAAGGCAGTTGGGCCTGGGCGCTCTGAGCCTGGGCCTGGATCAGCCCGGCCTGAAACGGACTGCTGGGGACCCGGGTCATGCTGCGCTGCACGTTTCTAAGCGTTTTTCCAGGAGAAAGCGCCAAGCGCGTAATGGTTTTGCGCCGGGCCGTAGCTTGATGTTTTTGCAAAATGGACTCGCGCAAGCAACTGGGACAAGGCTTTCCGGCAAACTGCAAATGTCCTTTGGCGCAGGCCTGGATCAGACCCGTATGTTTGTTGGCATACGCCCCCAGCACTTCAATCCATTCCGCGGCCGTGGGACGTCCGGACACAGACCAGTCGAAGGAGCGGTCGAACAATTCCCGCAATTTGTCGGGGAAGGCCTCATGCACGCTGGCCGGAACCGCCTTGACCGTGCGATGGGGCATGCGCCCGTAGGGGTAGAGCCCCAATTTGATGCGTTGTGCCAACTCGCTGGGAACTCCATGGGCATTCTTGGAGATGCCTCCATACGGATGCACGCCAAAATTCAACAGTCTGAAAATAATCGTGGCCAGTGCAAACCAATCTTGGGCTTCGGGATGAGACACCGCCTTGTCGTGGAACTCGGGGGCCAGGTACTCTGGAGTTACTTGAGGCGCCTCCGAGGAGAAGTTGTCTGCAAAAATTCGAAATCCGTCGCAATCCAGAATCGAAACAAATAACTCGTTTTTATAGACTTTCAGATTCATGGGCTTCAGATCAACCACCGCAATTTTTTTGCCATGCAGACAGCTGATGAGAGAGGCCAGATTATAGGAGATGGCCACCAGTTTTCCGAAATCCGCCTGAAAACCCTCTTGTGCCGCCTGGCGTCGCGTCAACAGGTAGTCCAGTTCCAGGGTTCGGCTAAAATCGATTTTTTCCATGACAAAGCCCGTAAACCCTTGCGCACCCTGGGTGACTGCCACCGGCCAGGCCAATTGGACCACCGCTTCGTGCCCCGGAGGAATTTCGGGCAAATCGGGTTTGTTGTCGATCATCCAGGTGATTTTTTGGGCGTATTTTTCTCGCTGTGCCAAGTCGGTGCTGGCATGATAGATTTTTGCCACGTAACCGGGTTTTCCCTCGATATGAAATATTTCTCCCGCACCGCCGGACTTGCCGGTGGGTAACAGACGCACCTTTTCCCGCAATCCACCGGGCCAGATCAATCGTGTAGAAAGGGAGGACATAGGGTTTGAAGGTTGAATGTGAACGGCAGGATCTGCCCTGGAGGGATTAGGACTTCAAGCCTGGAGCGGGCCAGCTGTGCACGACATTGTCGGGCTCAAGGTTTGAAAACCAGCAATAAACTCTTGTCATCCGCAGTAATGCGATGCGTTTTTTCATTTTCCAGCAAATTTTTCAAGGCCAGACAACCTTCAGCCTCGGGGACTGTACGCAGAAAGCGCATCACAGGTTCGATGAAAGGCAAGTAAAAAGCCGTTTTCGTTTTGTTCACTGCAAAGGGTGCAGGGCCATCACTCATCAACCCAATAAAGCTGTCTGCATCAAGCGGTGCGACCGGCGTAATGCGTAAATGTTCCTGCCAGTTGTCATCCGTGACAAAATAGGTCTCATCGGCATACTCACCATTTTCGGGCGAAGAGAGTTGAGCCAGTCCCGAGGACTGCTGATGAATGGCAAAGCCATCTCCAATATGGAAAAAATATCCCCCTTCATCGGCTATCACGCAACCCACCAGGGTGCAGGCAAAGTCACGTAGCGAGACCTGTGTCGACTCCATCTGCGGCTGTTGCTGTTGCTGTTGCTGTTGCTGGGCCGCTGGCACCGACCCTTCGCGCCCAGGAAGCCCCTGGTCTGCGTTCTGGTCCGAAATCGAGGCAGAAGCATCCTCTGGCACCGGAAGGGACAGGGTTGCCATGAGCTGATCCCGCGCATGGGCAATCACGGTGCGCAAGGCGTTCGTAAAAATGTCTTGATTTGCGGGCTGTAGGGAGGGCAACTCTTTGGCCTCCAGCAACGCCGACAGCCCCCGAACCACCTGCTGGCTCATGAATGTGGCCCCGGTTTGACTGTGGGAAGCCGAGCCAGCCCCATCACAAATCACCGCCTGTAACACCCCATGAACCACTGCATGGTGCAGCGCGTCTTGGCAAGGTTGATTCTGATCCAGGTGACCCTTTCCCGTCACGGAGGCTGACACGATCTTCCAGCTCATAAGCGGAGCCCACTTCAATGGGTTAAGATGGGGCGGTTATCGTTGTGCAGGGCATCCCGCACCGCGTAAGCACCGATTATTGCAGCGCAAAAAACCAGCCGTCCCCTGTGCGGCATCCTTTTGCGCAGGTCGCAGGCACAGTCGGGGCTGGATTGAAAAGTTGAAGGACCCTCAAGTAGACATCTGGGCCCAGCTATCCACTGGATTGAGCTGCACCGTCCCCCCTGCCGGGGCTTGGGAAACCGCGCGCACGCTACGGCTTAGCCAAACGAACAGTTCCTTGAATTTCAGTCCGCTGAGATTGAGCGCTCCCTTGTTACTGAATTGGCCCAGGATGTCCCGGTTGGCCTGCTGTCCAATGCCAATTGCCATGATATTGACCTTATGGGCTGTTTCGGCGTTTTTACATTCGGCAGCCACCCGTTGCCAATCATCGTCGGTGGGCTCGCCGTCTGACAGCAACATGATGATGGGTCGCTTATAGGGCACCCCTGCACCTCGCATTTGTTCTTTCTGGGCTTCAATTTCTTCCAAAGCAAACTTCATGGCTGTTCCGATGGGCGTCAACCCCCCGGCCACCAATTCGGGGGGAGTAAAATCCATGGCGTCCGTCCATGTCCCCATGACTTCCACATCATTATCCCCCCCAAAAGCAATGACCAGCACCCTTCCACAACGGGCTGTGATCGGATCGCTTTTGAGCTCCTGGGCCAAGGTGACGAGCCCCTCGTTGAGCAGGCCCATCTTGTTTTCCTCCGCCATGCTGCCGGAGCAGTCCAGTACCAGCACCAGTGGCGCTCGTTCATCGCTGTTGTCGATCAGAGCCACGTCTGGAATCACATTCTCCATATCCGTTCCTTGTACAAGTATTCAGGGGATTTGCCTTGCAATGCTCTGGCATTCATTCTATCAGGAGCGCAAGCGCTGTGCTGCGGGCAATGTGAAAGATCTTCCCCTGTATGCTCTCTTCTTGATCAGGGTCAATGGAATCAGGGTCAATCGACATAAATTCCCGAGATACGTTTCAAGAAATTGTGATTAATGTCGTTAATCCTGTTAATCCGTTCTGATTACAAAAGACCACTGGTACGTAACCCCCAGCGAGAGCCCTCATGAAACCATCCCCACACAGCCTGAGTCTGCGCCTGATCTTTCTGTCCATCTCCGGTACCGGTACCATGCTGGTCCTGGCGGCTACCTTGCTGGGATTCTGGATGAGCTGGAACAGTATTCAGCACTTGCATTCCGACATGGGAAGCCATTTCAAGGAAGAGCGGCTGTTAGGAAACCTGCAAGCGGCCTTCAACGCTCAGGGTGAAGCGTGGAAATGCGTCGTGCTGAATGGTTCCCAAACCGAGGCTCTGAACCAATGCTGGGCGGACTTTTTGACCCAGGAGCAGTCGGTCCGGAAAATCAGCCAGTTGTTAATGGCCCAATGGCAAGGACCAGGGCAGGAAGAAGCGTTGCACCGAGTCCAACGGTTTAGCGCTCTGCATGAACATCTGGGGCAGGCTTACCGGGCCGGACTAACCGCTTTGCGCGAAAACCATTTTGACGGCATGGCCGGCGACCGCCCGGTAAAAGAGGCTGTCCCGCAGGCCGCCCAGATGCTGGCCCAAGTGCGTGATGGCCTCCTGACTCAGGCCGAAGCTGCGACTCGAGCAGCAACAGCCAAGGGCCAAGAGGGTATTGGTTTGAGTCTGGCGCTCATTGGAGTGGCCATTGTGCTGGCATTCGTCATTTATTTGTGGCTGCTGCACCACTTTCTGGAGCGCCCGACGCGCCAATTGGTATCGAGCCTGGAGTTTCTGTCACAAGGTAATTTCACACACCCCATCCACACCCATCTGGCTGGCGAGTTGGGGCAAATTGCCCGCAGTGGCGAAAAAATTCGCCACGATCTGGGAACGCTCATCGCCGAATTCAAGCAATCCACCCGGGCAGTGAGTAACGCTGCGACGGCCTTGGAAAGATCGTCCGCTCAGGTGGAGCAAAGCTCGGTGCAGCAATCCGAGATTGCAGCAACGGCGGCGAACGCCATTGACCGCATGCATCAGGAATTGAATCGTGTGGCTACCAACGCCACCGATTTGCGTCAAATATCGGCGCTCAGCCTGAAACGAACCGAACAAGGCAATGCCATGCTATCGGAGTTGGTTGGGGAAATGAGCACCGTGGAAGGCGCCGTGGATACCATCCAGGCAGTGGTCAACGACTTTGTACTCAGTACCCAATCCATTTCCGGAATGACCCAGAAGGTCAAGGATATTGCCGAACAGACCAATTTACTGGCCTTGAACGCAGCCATCGAGGCGGCACGCGCCGGAGAACAAGGCCGAGGATTTGCAGTCGTTGCGGACGAGGTGCGCAAGTTGGCGGAAAAATCGGCCTCGGCAGCCAATGAGATCGATACGGTGACCCAATCCATCAGTCAACAATCCCACAGCGTGGAACAGGCCATCGGACAGGGACTGCTGGCGCTTCAAAAAGGCAACGACGTCATGGAGAGTGTGGCCCAATCCCTGAGCGATTCCAATCAGGCGGTACACCAGTCCGACGAGGGAGTGGACCAGATCACCCACGCCATCGAGCAACAGCAAACGGCCAGTCAGGGTATTGCGGGGCAGGTGGAAAACATCCATCGAATGGCCACAGACAACCGCAGGGCACTGGAAAACATCTCGGCAGAGACACAGTCGTTGGAACATCTGTCCGCATCCTTGCGGGCCGCCACAGAAAAACTGACCGTTTAAACCAGCCCCCTCCCAATAAAAGGACTGCAGGTTCCAATGAAAGACTTGTGGTTTCAAGCATTTTGATCCCATAGATGCCCCGGGACCAAAACAAAAACGCCCGCGAGAACGAAACCACTCCTCCTTATGGAGGGTTTGGCTTCAGTCTCGCGGTTCTTCAAATCAAACAAACAGAATCATGAGGTTAGCGGCTACTATGCCACTTTGCGGTATCCAGCACGATCACCATTACGGCAAAACCCACAATACAAAGAATCTCAATCAGCGCGATGTCCATTTCAGTCTCCTCTAGAGTCTAGACGGTGCATCCGTCACGTTATCGATCCATCTTTCATTGGCCGTGACCCAGTTTGGTAGCACTTCGTGAATACACCACCAAGACCGAGTCAAAACACCTTGTCGTCAACATCTGATGGGGCCAGAACGGCCGGCGCTCATACTGGACTCCCTGTTGTCGACAAAAACATTGTAGCGCCATCATAAAAAAATTGATATAGATCAAAAAAACCCAAACAGCCTTGCCGTCCAAGGCTCAACAAGCCCGTAGAGCGCTTGACGCATTTGGCAGGTTTTCTCCTCGCAAATCAGGCGGATCCTAACCGGCCAATGGAGTACCATGGCATCGAACCTTTGGTTTCATCCAGGTTCATACAAGAGCACTTCCCTGTTTTTACGTCGAGGACCTCAACTTGAACATTGACTCCCTCTTTGAAACTGCTTACGCGGCCCATCAACAGGGTGCACAGGAAGTTGCCCTGAAAGGCTACCGCGAAGTGCTGGCGCAGTGCCCGGAACACGTCCAGGCGCGACATCAACTGGGAATCCTGTTTCATCAAATGGGGCGTTCCGAGCAGGGAATCGATCTGATTCTGGAAGCCCTACAGGCGGACTCTTCCCAGGCCTCACGTTTCAATGACTTAGGCAACATCCTCTGCGCCTTGAACCAATACGACAAGGCCGTAAAAATTTTTGAACTGGCCCTGCAACTCGATCCCTCCCCACCCATGGTGTGGAACAATCTGGGCGTGGCCTTGTGGCAATCCCAGCAACCGCAGGGCGCCGAATCTGCCTTTTTGAACGCACTGCAGCGGGACCCGGACAATTTCCCGGCCACTCAGCACCTGGCCACTCTACTCGGCTCTCAGGGACGGGATGAAGAAGCCTCCTATTACGCCTGCAAGGCCTATCTGCATCCACCCTTTCTTGAAAAGTCACCGCGCCTGCTAGGAATTGCCTGCTATCGCCTGGGGTTGATCGAAGAGGCGGCTCGATGGTACCGGGAATGGGTAACCCAAGATCCAGACAACGCCATTGCCCACCACTATCTGGCCGCCTGTTCCCAAGAGAATGTACCCCCTCGGGCTCCGGATTCGTTTGTGGTCAGGCTCTTTGACGAAATGGCCAGCGAATTCGACCATAAACTCGTCGATTGCCTGGATTATCGTGGACCCGAACTGGCTAAAGGTCTGATTACGGGATTGCTGTCCGAAGAGCCGACGCTGGTAATACTGGATGGTGGGTGCGGGACAGGGCTCTGTGCCCCGGTACTGGCCCCCTATGCCCGCCATCTGGTGGGGGTTGACCTTTCTCCTCGCATGCTAGACCAAGCCCGGACACATCCCGAGTATCACCAACTGGAACCGGCCGAGTTGACTGACTACCTCACTCATGGCCCGTTGCGTTTTGATTTGATCCTGCTCATGGAAATCTTGATTTATTGCGGTGATTTGACCCCTATCCTGCAGGCTGCTGCGGGAGCGTTGGTTCCCTCTGGGCTACTGGCTTTCACCATCGAAATCTGGGAGCCCGAAGAATCTTCGTTTGCGCAGCGAGCCGGCGCTAAAGGCTATACGCTTTCCCCCAGCGGACGTTACCGTCACGATTGGAAGGTTTTGGAGCGATCCCTGACCCACGCAGGATTTGAGGTGGTTCGACGCCTTCCAGTGATTCTCCGCAAGGAGTTTTGTCAGGAAGTGACGGGACTGGGTATTACCGCACGACGCCTTGACTCCCCACCCCTCACCACAGCATGAGTGCTTTCAGTAGAATGTTGTGGGGAAAAGAACGGCGCCTTGGGCCATTTGTACCGCACCATAGCGTAAGTGCTTTCAGTAGAATGTTCCAGGACTGTGTCGGGTTGTTTACCTTGCCCCAAGGGTTTTTTCAAGATTTCAAGGAGGTTCGTCATGCAGCGGTTTCTCATTGCTTTAGCGGGCATTGCCCTGGTGACTCTTTGGCTGGTTCCCACAGGGGTACAGGCCAATGATATTCCTCGCGTGGGGCAGCCGGCGCCCGAATTTGCGCTCATGGACCAAAACGGAAAAATCCAGCATTTGCAGGATTATCGAGGCAAATGGCTGGTCCTGTATTTTTATCCCAAGGATGAAACCCCCGGATGCACCACCGAGGCCTGTGCCTTTCGGGACGATATTTTCAAGATCCGCAAAATGAACGCCGAAGTGCTGGGCGTGAGCATCGACGAGGCCAGCAAACATGCGGATTTTGCACGCAATCATCATTTACCCTTTCCCTTGCTGGCGGATACAGACGGGATCGTAGCAGCACAGTATGGATCTCTCACCAATGTACTGGGTTTCAAACTGGCCAAACGTCATACCTTCCTCATCAACCCAGAGGGCACCATCGAGCGGGTGTACGCACAGGTAGACGCCGATCACCACTCGGAACAGGTGCAGAGCGACCTGGCCCAGCTCCAACAATCCCACCAGTGAAAGCAACCTCTTTGAACAAACCCCGAGGTCGTCTTTGAAACCAACTAAAATTCAGCTGCTCTGCCTGGCGCTTTGCTCCGGGCTATGGTTTACCCCACAGATCCATGGCGCGCCTCTGGGTCCAGCGTCGACCAACGAACTGGAGGAACTCACTTCCCCGGAATTGCGTCAACGCATCGAGTCAGGATCCACCACCGCACTCATCCCCCTGGGAGGAACCGAACAAAACGGCGCCCACATGGTTCTGGGCAAACATAACGTCCGCGTGCGACTTCTTGCCGAAATGATCGCGCAACAAGTGGGAAATACCATTGTCACGCCGGTCATGGCCTATGTCCCAGAAGGGGACATCAACCCCCCCACGGCTCACATGCGCTACACCGGAACCTTGACCATCCCCCCCCAGGTCTTCGAAGGGCTCTTGCAAGCAACCGTGCAAAGCTTGGCGCAACAGGGGTTTCGACGCGTCATTTTGTTAGGCGATCATGGGGGTTATCAAACCCTGATCCAGAACGTTGCGCGACGCTTGAATCAGGGGCCCATGAAACATACCTCCTGCCGCGTGTATGCGCTATCGGAATACTTCGAAGCACAGGACCAAACCTTTGCCCAGGATCTCAAGGCCCGGGGTTTTAGCGCCGCCCAGATCGGCACCCATGCGGGCCTGCTGGATACCTCCTTGACTCTGGCACTAGACCCCGCTTTGGTTCGCGCAGAGGAACTGGCCGCTGCACGCCCCGACCACCCCAAAGGGGTCCACGGAGACCCCCGTCAAGCCAGCGCTGCCTTGGGACGCATAGGCGTTGAGCGCATCGTGGGTGCTTCGGTTGCCGCCATTCGCGCTCTGCCTCAGTAATTTCATATGCACTCTGGGCAGCGCCCGGCAGGACGCCGGGGGCGATCTCGTGAGAGAATGGAGGTTTTGATTTTCTTTTGCCGATTTTAGAGGTCTTGTCATGTTTTACTCCAACCCCTTGCCCCGCTTTGAATGGCGTATTGCTTTGCTGGTCAGTCTTCTGGCTGCGCTAGCCATGGTCCATGAGGTGCAGGCCGCAGCGAGCGAGCCCACACAGTCCACCCCCCCGCCAATTACCGGAAACCATGACAAACCCACGCCCTCCTGGGGGAAACCTCTGCCCTATCCCGTGGTGATTGCCGACCGGCGCAACAATCGGTTGATTGAAGTGGCCCCCAATAAACAGATTTTGTGGCAATTTGGTTCGCCCAACCTCAAAATCTACCACGACAACGACGATGTGTATTTTTCACCCGACGGAAAAACCTTGGCCATCAGCGAAGAAGACAATCAGGACATTCACCTGATCGACTATGAAAAACGCGAACTGATCTGGAGTTATGGCGTGGCCGATGTTCCTGGCAGCGCACCGGGCTACATGAATTTTCCCGACGACACGCATGTCATGAAGGATGGCACCATCCTGGTGGCGGACATCCGCAACTGTCGGGTGTTGTTCATCGACAAAGAAACCTCCACCATCAAAACCCAGTGGGGCAAGACCGGGCCCAAGGGTGTGGCCTGGAGCAGAAACGCCAACTGTCGGCATGATCCACCCCATTTTCTGGGACTGCCCAATGGGGCCACCGAACTGAGCAATGGGGACATTCTGCTCACCGAAATCACCGGAGCCTGGGTGTCGCAGTTGACGCGCGACGGCAAGGTGGTATGGGCAACCCAGGCCTTTGGCATGCACTACCCTTCTGATGCCATGCCCACGCATGACGGGCAAGTCATCGTGGCAGATTACAGCAAACCTGGCCGGGTCATCATCTTTGATCCCAAATTGCATAAGGTCACTTGGGACTATGCCGTGAAATCTGGCGAAGGCATGCTCAATCACCCTTCGCTGGCCCAGGAACTACCCAACGGTGACGTCATTCTGAACGATGATTATCGGCATCGGGTCATCGTCATCGACCGTCAAAGCAAACAGATCATCTGGCAGTATGGAGAAACGGACCATCCTGGCAATGGCCCTGGCCAACTGAATAATCCTGACGGCATCGATATCGATGTATTCCGGGATTGGCACCCCAAGTAACCAGCCTGCATGAGCCTCGTGGGCGATGGCGGGCGGTATTGCTCAAGTGCCCACTATCATCCGCGTGGCTCTTTTCTTCCCGCAATCAAGTGCGGAATCACCTGCATGAGTGTATCCACTGGAACGGCAAAACCAATCCCCACAGAAGCCCCGTTGGGACTGTAAATGGCCGTATTGATGCCGATCAGTCGCCCCGCAGAATCCAGTAAGGGCCCCCCGGAGTTTCCGGGATTGATGGCGGCGTCCGTCTGGATCAGGTGGTTGATGGTCTGACCGTTCTCCTCGTTCAAGGAGCGGTCCAGCGCCGAAACAATCCCACTGGTCATGCTCCAGTCAAGGCCAAAGGGGTTGCCGATGGCAAATACCCGCTGCCCTACCTGCAAATCGTGACTGGTACCCAGCGGAACCGGTGGGGGGGGCTTGATGGCAACCCCAATTCTCAACACAGCAATATCGTTTTCGGGACTCGCCCCCACCAACGAGGCCTTGTAATCGCGCCCGTCTGCCAGTCGCACCGTGGCCTCACTGGCGCCGTCAATGACATGGTAGTTGGTCACCACATGTCCCTGTTGGTCCCAGATCAGCCCTGAGCCTGTTCCCCGGGGAACCAGAAAGACGTTGCGCGTCCAGAAGTCCTGCACCCTGGCCTGCGTGGAAATGAAGACCACGGAGTTGCGGGTGCTCTGAAAAATCTGGATATTGGTTTTTTCTTCGGCGGCCAATTCTCCGCGCGCCACAACCGTTCGCGGCACAACACCTGGTGTTTGCCACAGTGAAGAGAAACGGGGCGCAACGATCCCGTTAAAGAAGAGATAAACCAAGCCTGACGACACAACAATCAGCGCAATCCGATAGGTAATCCGCGATCCAACATTCATGAGCTCATATGCCGCAGGGTTGATAATGCTCCTACATTGAGTAGGGCATGATGTTTTTCAAGCTTCGACAGCCAGATTTTGTAGCCCCCTGTACAAGTTCGCTAAAAACCCCCATCCAGGATCTTGAAAACCCGTTTGCCAAACCCATTATAAGCGTGAAGCGCACTTGGCTGCCCCCCCTGTTTCCAGAGGACCGTCAAGGATTTGCCAAACCAACAGGAGAACGGATCATGCTATACAAAAACTTTTTTTCGCGAGACATTTTTTCCGAACTGGAACGCATGCAGCAGGAGTTGGATCGCAATCTGGGGCTCTCTCCCAGCATTCGGGGCAGCAGTCGGGGCTATCCGGCCATGAATATTGGAACGACGCCCCAATCGGTGGAAATTTATGTGTTCGTTCCGGGCATGCAGCCTTCAGAGATCGATGTGGAGCTGGAAAATGGCACACTCTCCGTGGCCGGCGAGCGCAAGTCCACTGATGCTCCGCAGGGCGCCACAAAACACATTCAGGAACGTTTTACAGGGCGTTTTCGTCGGGTCATCAGTTTGCCAGATGATGTGGATGCCAATCAGATCAGTGCGGTATGTCGTGATGGTGTTCTGCACGTCCGGATTGCTCGCAAGGAAGCCATGCAGCCCCGCCGAATCAGCGTTCAATAATGCTCACAAAGGAGACCCTCTCATGAACGAAAATGTCACCAAACAGGAAAAGCCCTCTGAAAAGACCCCTCCACGGGAAGAACCCACGTTGCAGGCCTTGGTAGAAGTCATCGAAGACGCCAGCGGCATCACACTACTTGCCGATCTTCCAGGAGTTCCTCGGGAAAGTCTGGATATTCATATGGATGGAGAAACCCTGACGCTGGTGGGAACTCTCGGGCTGACAATGCCCGAAGCCATGGAATCGGCCCACGCCGAAGTGACCCTGCCCCGTTACCGACGGGTTTTCAGTCTCTCCAAAGAGTTGGACAGCACCAAGATACAAGCCGAATTTCAACACGGCGTTTTAAAATTGCGCATTCCAAAAGCCGAGCATGCGCAGACCAAAAAAATCCAGGTACAGGCGGCTTGAGCCCTGTTTGTTAGTGCAGCGCCCTTGGGGGCGCTGCACTCACGACGCCGGTCGGGCAGAGGCACTCCCGCGCCAGTAACGCAGCAGCAAGGCATTGGTGACGACGCTAAAACTGCTGAACGCCATGGCCGCACCGGCTACTACCGGTGTCAACTCGCCAAATGCCGCCAAGCTGACCCCCAGCAGGTTATAGACAAAAGCCCAAAATAGATTTTGTCGAATTTTGGCAAAGGTGCGCCGGGAAATGTCGATGGCATCCGCCACCAACCCAGGGTCGCCACGCATCAGGGTGATTCCAGCTGCATGCATGGCGACATCGGTTCCCATGGCCAGGGCCATCCCCACATCCGCGGCAGCCAGCGCTGGTGCGTCATTGACCCCATCGCCCACCATGGCCACCGTGTTCCCTTCGGCTTTCAGTTGCTCCACGATGTGCACTTTATCCTCAGGCAATACCTGCGCGTAAATCCCGTCCAACCCCAAGGGCTTGCCGATGATTTCCGCACTCGTTTGATGGTCACCCGTAACCATGACGCAGCGAATGCCTTGGGCATGGATCTGTGCAATGGCACTCGCGGCACCAGAACGCAGCGTATCCTGAAAAGCGAGAAAACCCAGCAACTGCGGGGAGCCAGAAACATCGGCCAGCCAGGACAGGGTGAAACCCTGGGCACGCAGGCTGTTGGCACCGGTCTGGGCATCGGGATCCAGCCCCAGTTCCTGCATCAGCAAGGCACTGCCTAGACGCATCGCACGCAACCCGAGTAGGCCCGCAACACCACGGCCGGGAATGGCCCGAATCTGCCCGGCAAAATCGGGCACCATCCCTTCCGCTCGGGTAGCTTCGAGCACCGCACGCGCCAAGGGATGCTCGCTCCCTGCCAACAGAGCGGCAGCGTCCGTCAGTAGCGTCGTGCGGGTTCCCACCAGTGCCTGTGCCTCTACTAACCGGGGCTGTCCTTCGGTCAGGGTTCCTGTTTTATCGAACACCACGACTTGCACGTTGCGGGCAATTTCCAGCACTTCCGCATCCTTGATCAGAATCCCTTGGCGAGCGGCTACTCCTGTGCCCACCATCATGGCTGTGGGCGTTGCCAGACCCAAGGCGCAGGGACAGGCAATCACCAATACTGACACTGCGTTCAGAATGGCCACTTCGCCGTTGCCGGTGAGAATCCACCAGCTCACCCCGGTGATCCCCGCCAGCACGATAATGACCGGCACGAACACGGCGCTGACCCGATCTACCAGGCGCTGGATTGGCGCCTTCTTGGCCTGTGCCGTTTCTACCAGGCGGATAATTCGTGCCAGAGCCGTTTCGGCTCCAACCGCCAAGGTGTTCACCAAGAGCAGCCCGTCCGCGTTGACCGAGCCGCCGGTCACCGCACTCCCCGGCTGCTTTAATACGGGCTGGCTTTCTCCAGTAATGAGGGACTCATCCACCAGACTACTGCCCTCCAGAACCACGCCATCCACCGGCAAGCGCTCGCCAGGACGCACCACCACCCAGTCCCCCAGCGTAACCTGACTGATGGCCACTTCCCGATCCTGTCCATCCCGACGCACCCGGGCCACGTCTGGTTGCAACTTGGCAAGCGCCTGAAGCGCTGCAGTGGTCTGGTGCTTGGCTCTGGATTCCAGTGCCTTGCCTAAAAGCACCAGAGAAATCACCAGTGCCGAAGCTTCAAAATACAGGTGCCTGTGCATGCCGGACGTGCCTGGGAACAACCACAGATACAGACTCAGACCAAAACCGGCGCTAGTCCCCAGGGCCACCAGCAGGTCCATATTTCCTGTTCCGCTGCGCAGCGCATGCCAACCTGAACGATAAAAACGGGCCCCCAACCAAAACTGTACGGGAGTTGCCAAGGCAAACTGGACCCAGGGGGGCAGACTCCAGTCCTGTCTCCATAACTGGCCCAGCATGGGAATGACCAAAGGAAGGGACAGCAGAAGCGCGATGCCGACTCGCCACCAGTCGTGTGCACCAGAGTCTCGACGTTGTTCTACAGACTGGTGTTGCTCGGGGTGTGCCTGATAGCCGGCGTCTTCCACGGCCTTTTGCAAGACTTCAAAGGCAAGCGGTATCTTGGAAGTAACCGTGGCTTTCTCTGTGGCCAGATTCACACTCGCATGGCTCACCTCCGGCACGGCCAGCAGCGCCTTTTCCACATGCGCCACGCAGGAGGCACAGGTCATCCCTTCAATCTGCAAAGTCCAATCCGTGTGCTCCGGCACAGGGGAAGACTGGCCAACGTTCTGGTCCATCGTTACTCTCCATGTTCATCCAGACTGGCACGTGGCGCTCGAGCCTCGTTAAACCAAATCAAAAACACAGGGTCCAACCGCAACCCATGCGATAAAGACCAACGACCCCATCCTGGCCCGAGTCTGTCGCAGGGCCAAAAGTCGCTCTTTTCCCAGGCCCTCTCCCCTTGACAGACGGGCTGTGAAAAGGTTTAAAGTAATTGCACCTCGCTTAAGGAGAGCCCATGATCCAGTATCATATCCCCGCCATGAACTGTGCCCATTGTGTGGGGCGCGTCACCCGTGCCTTGCAAGGGGTTGACCCTGCAGCCCAGGTGGTGGTTGATTTAGCCAGCAAACAGGTCCAGGTTGAATCTTCTCATGCACTTCCCGAATTGACAAAAGCTCTGGAGGCGGCCGGATACCCCCCCAACAACCAGACCACTGGCTAACGCCAGAGAATTCATGGCGCCCACATCGCTTCGAGATTTCCCATCATCCACTGGCTCCGGTTCTGATCAAATCATGATGACCCTATTTCCAAAACCCTTCCTTCCTCGATTACTCCCGACACTGGGGTCCGTATTTGCCTTGAGTCTGTTGAGCGTCTCCCTCCTGCAGGCCGATGAATTTCGCCATGGCCCCCACGAGCACCCCTTTCGGGAACATGACGTGCGTCGCTTCAGACCCCATGAACTGGAATTATGGCGCGGCGGTGTGTGGCGTCATGAATGGCATGAAGGTCGATTGGGATGGTGGTGGGCTGTAGGCGGTGTGTGGTATTTTTACGAACGCCCCATCTATCCTTACCCGATGGTCGTGGCGAATGTGGTGTACACCCCCCCCGTGGCAGTGGTCACCCCGGTCTATCCGGCACCAATGATGGCCCCACCCGCGCCCCCCGTGTCGCCCCAGGGCACAACGGTCGTTGCACCCATGGCCCCGCCCGGCGCCCCCGCACCCGAAGCGCAGCTCTATTACTATTGCGATTCGGCAGGCGCTTATTACCCTACGGTCACGCAATGCCCCCAACCCTGGCGCAGGGTTCCTCTGATGCCCCCCACCTCCGGTGGCCGCTAATCCTTCATGCCGGCAACGCGCGGCGTAGGTTTTTTCTTGCGCCTTTGTTGCACACCTCTCCGGCCTCACGATGCATCGACCGACCCCGCGCTGTATCAGTGCTGCCCGAATACCCTTCCTGGGAGTAAATCGGCTCAATGGCCATACCGGCAGAGCTTTTCAAGTTCGAGGATGGCAATATCCCGGCCCTGCACCTGAATCAACCCCTGCGAAGCCAATTCCTGAAGCATTCTGGAGAAGGTTTCGGGTGAGATATTCAAGCGTGAAGCAATGACCGCCTTGGCAGCCGGTAGACGGATACTCCTGACAGAGCCCGTTTCAGTCTGCCCGGAATCTTCCTGAGAGAGCAAAAAGCCGATCAAGCGCTGGGTAGCCGTGTTCAACGAATAGGCGGCCACGTCACTCACCAGACCATGCAGGCGAATACTTAGACCCGCCAGCATTTTCAAGGCGAAGAATTTGTTGTGTTCAATTTCCTCGAAAAGAGCTGCTTTGGACACATGGACCAGAAGGCTGTCTTCCAGCGTTTGTGCATAGACCGGGTAAGGTCGTTCCAAAAACATGACCGCTTCGCCAAACGTTTGCCCGGCGGCAATGATCTCCACAATTTTTTCGGTGCCCGTGCGCGACAAAAAAGTCAGCTTGACCTGTCCATACACCACCAGATAAAACCCGTTGGACTGATCCCCTTTTTGAAACAGGATGCTTCCCTTGGGTGCACGAATCTCCCTGCAACCCTGGGCGATGCGTTCGATTTCTTCGGGAGAAATTTCCCGAAATAACGCCGATTGCGCCAGTAGTTGCTGAATCTTGGTTGGCACGTGCGTAGATGCGTTCATCGTTACAGATTATGCCGTTGGCCGCGATCTGGCAATTTTTTGTACGCGTTTATAGGTCATGGCCGAACCAAGCAGATTTGATCCTAACCACCAGGCATCCATCGCCCACAAGACGCCGGCCCCTCGAGACAGGGAAGGAAACCAGCAGGCCAATACCAGGAACAGCAAACTGATCGCATAAAATGCTGCCTGTGGTTTTGCCCGATAGGGGGCTTGAAGTTCACGTACATTGGGGATGATTCCTGATCGCGGATACGCCGACTGCAGATGAAACCAGGTCAGGAAGGGAATGATTTTGTACAACATGCCATGGATCACGGCTATCAGAAAACCGGGAAGCAGAAGTACTCCCATCGTCAGGCGCAAGTTTTCGGCCCTGTCCTGTGCAGCCCATGGAAGCAGCAAGCCAATGACACCCGCCAGCAGCAGCGCCACCAGGCCAATATTCCAGAAATAAATGGTCACATCCATCACTTTGCGCTTACGTCGCCCCAAAAGACGCAAAGTCATCCAGGAAAACAGGATACACCCCAAAGCCAGGGTGGCATTGCAAGCGCTCTCCAAACGGTCCACCCCTGGATTCGAGCCTCCGGATAGCAGGGTTTTGAGTACCAGAATAGTCATCAGGCCAGGAACGAGAAATCGCACGATGCGCTTTGGATAGGCAGGAGTCAAAAGAAATAGCGGGATCAATGCATACGCGACCCCCATGACCAGAAACGTGGACCAGGCAACGATTCCCCATTGTGGATGAAGGTCTGCCCAACGCGCGTAGGAAATCGGTAGTCCATGATCGCGCATCATCAGCAACGTCAGCCCCATTCCCACGGTGAGTGCCAAAGCCACCAGAGCAAGGCGCAGGGTACCCAAAAAGACGTTAGGTGCGCTTGCTGGACGCAGGCTAAGCCAGAAGGAAACCAGCAGCACGCCAAACCCCATGCATAAACTGCCCGCGCAAAACACCCGAAGCCACGATTCGGACCAAAGAAATGAGGTGGCAAGGCTGATGGACCCCAGCGTGAGAGGCCAATGGATGAGGCGCGCGGTCAGCACAGGGCGCGGCACCACCAAACCTGCCAGCACCGGCAAGAGTTGCAATAAGGCACCCACCATGACCATGGACGTAAAACCCAACGTGAGCAGATGGGTTGCCGCCAAAGCGGCAGGCGCATGACGCGAGCGCATCAAGTCCGGACCCACCACAATGAGCATCACCGCAGCACATAGAAGAAACCAGGGGGCTGTCAAAAAAAAACGGAATGGGCCGGAAATGGGAGGGGCCTGCTGAAAAGATAACCCAGTGGGGATCATGCGGAAAAGTACCAGTCAATTCCGGCTGTTATCCAGCCAGATGAGAATTTCGAAATCTCCGGAGGGAACACATCGGGTTTCATGGCAATACCCTTCCCGCGCCAGTATGGTGTACAAAGGGTAAGGTTCGCGTCGATTGAGCATGCGAATGCGTTGCTGATTACCCAACCGACACAAGGCTTCCAGAACCTGTTCCAAGGGTTCGGGGGGCTCGAGGTCTCGGGTATCGAGAAAAATTTCCGCCGACATCAGCACGCGCTGTCCAGAAGTTGCATGTGTTCCAGAAGCGATTGCGCTTCACTGGCCAGCACCTGATCTGCCATACGATACAGGATATTTTCTTCCTTCAGGTTATGTTGCTGCATAAGGGGCAACAGTGTATCGGCGCCACCAAGAAATTTTTCCTTATCCTGATGGGCCAGTGCCTGTTGCAAGACTTGCAGAATCTGGCGCATCTGCTCGTGCTCCTGGCGCATGATTTCTGTTGGACCAGAGCGCAGTCCAGTGGCCGCTTCAAACGCCGGAAACAAGACTTGCTCTTCCCGCTCGAAATGGCGGTGGGTGCTGGAACAAAATTGTTGCCAGAGCTTCCTGGTCTGCTCCCATTGGCCTTGGGCAACCGCACTCTCCGCTTCGATGAAGGCCTGATCACAATGACCATGTTCGGCCGCCAAATAGTCGCTGATCTGATTCATGGGAGTCCTTTTCAGAGCTGGATGGATCAGATCCATTTTAGCGACACGTGGCCGAACAAAAATTGAGGTCTGTCAAGAAAACCAGGGAGAAAACCCTGGGGGCTGATGAGGTCATCGCATCTTGGCAAGTACCGTCCAGGCAACTCGTGGTTGTGCCTTGGCGCTAGGGACCATCATGTAAGCCATCAGCGCATTCCTGGTGCTTCAGGATTTCCTGCGGCAGGTGCAACAGACTGGGTACCGTCACCGTGGGCTCGATCCCCCAGGGGTCAAACAAAGCCTGCGATGAGCGTTGGACCCAAGCGGCGTGAAGTCCAGCAGATAAGGCGCCAATCACATCAAAAGGGTTACTTGAAATCAACCAGGCGTCACTTCCCACAGCACCCGCGCGCCTTAAAAAATGGCAATAGGCCCCCGGGTTGGGCTTGAACGACCTGATCTCATCTACACTCACCACATCGATGAACGCTTCCCGAATACCCGCCTTAGTGAGCAACTGATCCACCGCATCAAAACTGCCGTTGGAAAATGCAAATAACCGGAACCCCGCTTGTTTGGCTTGAGCCAGCCCTTCCTTCACATCCTCAAAAGCCGGCAGGGATTGGTAGGTCTCCAGCAACAGGTTTTTTTCAGCCGGACCAAGCGGGGTATTGAACAAGGCACAGGTATAATCCAGGGCATGGCGTGTACAAACGGAAAAGTTTTCGTAATTCTGCATCAAGCCACGGCGGAAGGAATACTCCAGTTGTTTTTCGCGCCAGGCTTTGGAGAACGCAGAGGCCTTCTCTCCCAGAAATTTTTCCAGAGTAACGCTCACACCCTGCGTGTCGATCAAGGTGCCATACACATCAAAAGCCAAAGTGGTCATCGATGACTCCCCTACAACAAATGAAAGGTTGGTTTGTGCAATCCCATTTTAGGTCATCATCCAAAAATACGCAGCACTGATCACCCAGGAGGCTAGCGCGATCGGCACGCCCAAGCGGGGATGGGGCGCGCAATGACCCCCAGCAGGGCGACCCCGGTTCGATCGAGTTTCAGGAAAGGAAGTCCCCCAATGATCATGCCCAGGTAGACCAAGATAAACACCGTAACAACCAATGAAATCATGATGGATGCAATTTGCTGCAGAAGAGTCTGGAAGGTAGGGGACAGGGTAACGTTTTGAATACAGATCAACAATACCGCAAGGATATCGATGGATTAAGGGCTATCGCCATTTTATCCGTGGTTCTGTTTCATTATTTCCCCAGCCTGCTGCAAGGCGGATATGTGGGCGTTGATGTGTTTTTTGTGATTTCCGGATATTTGATCACGTCGATCATTTTGAAGGAAATAACAAGCAATCGATTCTCCTTTTTAGATTTCTATGCAAAAAGGATTAGAAGGATATTTCCGGCATTGCTCCTGGTGCTGACCTTCTGCTATGCGTATGGCTGGAACAAGCTATTAGCAGAAGATTACATGTCCCTGGGCAAACATATTGCCTCGAGTGCTGCCTTCATAACCAACTTCGTTCTGTACCATGAGAATGGATATTTTGACACGGCCTCCGAACTCAAACCCTTGCTGCATTTGTGGTCTTTGGGTGTAGAAGAACAATTTTACATTTTCTGGCCCCTGCTGATGTGGATGCTGCATAAAAAAACCAAGCTCTACATCAATCTGATCCTGCTGGTTTTTGTCCTGTCTTTTGCGGCTAATATAGCGCTATCCCTATCAGATAAAATGGCGGCTTTCTACTTGCCCTACGGTCGATTTTGGGAATTGATGGTAGGTGCTATGGCGGCCCATATACATTTCAAAAAAGGTTTTTCAAAAAACGATACAGCAAATAACTTGCAAGCCGCAGTGGGTCTTGGAATATTGCTCTTAGCCATGATCGCTTTCAACAACACGCTCCGATATCCCTACTATTATGCATTGGTTCCGGTGTGCGGTACATTCCTTGTAATTCATTCCGCCCCATCAGCCTTGGTAAACAGATCAATACTTTCATGCAGGCCTATGGCTTATATAGGTTTGATTAGTTACCCACTGTACTTGTGGCATTGGCCTCTAATCAGTATTTTCAGATTGGAGCAGGGTGATGATATTTCACTTCCAGAAAAACTGGAGCTGCTTGTTGCAAGCTTTGTCTTTGCCTCAATCACTTATCATGGTATAGAAAAGAGGATCAGAAATGGCCAGCACTTCTACCCGAAAGTATCCGTTCTTTTCATATTGATGCTTATGGTAGGGTACGTTGGGTATAACGATTTTATACGTGGGGGGCTCGATTTCAGAGTGAAACATATCGTATCCAATTTTACTGACACACGGTTTGATTTAAAAACCAGCTGGCGTGAACACGAATGTTTCTTGCTGGACAACGAACATCACTTTGGCGACAAGTGCATTCCATCCGGCAGAGGAAAGCTTGTTATCGTTTATGGGGACTCCTTTGCCGCTTCACTCGCTCCCGGTTTGGCAGAATATCTGCGCCCTACAGATTATCGCTTTGGACAGCTAACCGCATCTGGGTGCCCGCCATTATTACCTCAAGATGCTGTAGTTGAACGCTGCAAAATGACCAATGAAAGCGCTCTGAACACAATCCAGAGGGAAAAACCATTCGCTGTGATTCTAGTTTCCAACTGGAGCCAGAACACACTGGATAAATTGCCCAACCTCATTCACACACTCCGTCGTGACGGCGTGCAACATATCGAGATTGTGGGTATTTTCCCCCGCTGGCAAGGCTCTTTACCGCGTGTCTATTTTCGGTATTACAAAAAATTTCACAGTACCTTACCGAGCATAACCGCTTTTGGATTGGCAACCCACCCAATTGCCGATTCCACCGTCAAAAATGTTGCTTCCACATTACGCCTTGATTTTTTCTCGGCCTACGACGCACTGTGTAATTCGACCGGTTGCCTAACTCGAGTGGGAAATGGTAAAGGGCAGATCACAACCTTGGATGATGCCCACATCACTCCCGCCGCCGCATCCTACATTGCCCGTCCACTCCTTTTACCATTGATTGCTCCCTGACTTTCCGGATCGTGATTGCCAACGCTCTGGGGGTGGCGCACAGGAGCAGGAAAGCAAAACACCCTTCCCGCTTCAAAACCGAAACGAGAGCACCGCTCCGTACTGAAAGGCCAAGCCATTCGCCGAATATCCCATGAGACTTCCCCGGAAATCGAACAAGCCGATTTCTGGTACGAGTGCCACGCTGGGCGTGAGCGCCACTTTGGTTCCGATGTCAACTCCTGTGGCATTCAGGTTGTTTGCGCTACTGCCCCCCGCAGCGGAAGGAATGGCCGTATACACGTATCGTAATTCCGTGATGAGCGTGTAGCGATCGGACAAGGCATGGCTGGCAATGAGATCCACACCCGGACTCCAGGCATTTTTTGACTGCCCGGAAATCTCCAAGTAGGAATAGGCCATGCCCACGACCAAGGCCATTTTCCAGGAACTGGATGGGTCAGTCAGCAGATGCTTGACGTCCACCTCGCTTCCCAGGGAAGGCCCTACGCTCGAAAAGGGCAAAGCCACTTGGGTCAAGCGATAGCCAATATCCCAGTCCTCTGCCAAACCAGTGCGAAATCCCGCATGAGGAAGAAACGGAGTAAAGCTACTCTGGCGCGGCGCACCTACGGAAGAATATTGTCCGCCCGTTCCAGCGATGGCAGAAAAGCCCCCCACCGGAGTCGTATCCGCCGTGGAAAAGCCCAACAGCCAGAAGGCCTGAGCAGAACCACTAAACCACAGCAGACCTACAACGGCCCATCCTCTCCTTACACATTTCAACACCAGCCGTCTCCTTGGATTTCACAAAATTTCAACCAGATTCATAGCCTACCCGATTCTAGCCGGCCCACCCAAATCTTTCGCGACTGGCAACTCAGTAGCCTTTATACCGAATCGCCCCGGGAATCGAGGAGGCCCATTGGGTTAAGTCAGGCGGGTATTGCAGCCACCACTGGCTAACTGTCTATTGCGTCATGAGATAAGGGACTTTGTCTATTTGTCCGTTATAGCAGGCTATACTCTAATTGTGCATGAAATAACAGACATGTTGATTGATTTTGGCCGATTTGTCTGTTATTGTTTTCGCAATGTGATTAGCGTCATTTTTAATAGACAAATAGACAAAATGAAGATAGACCAAAATTTGGCAATGCCACCCGCGCTCAAGGCGCAACTGGCGGAGCTAGGCTCGCGGTTGAGCAAGGCACGAATCGCTCGTCGCGTGCGGCAATCCGAGGCGGCAAGTCGGGCTGGTATTTCCCGAGCCACGGCATCCTTGATTGAAAATGGCTCGGCGTCGGTATCCATCGGTCAGGTGGTGAGGTATCTGGATGCGATTGCTCCGGGCAAGACATTGGTTTCGCTCCTGACGGTCGATGACCCTGTCGTGTTGTCGATGGAGCATGAAAGCCTGCCTAAGCGCGCTCGAACGCTCTCCCAGGCAGAACTGAAGGAACTGGATTTCTGATGGCCACAACGCTTGCTGTATTTGCCCATCTGGATGATCGCTTTGTCCCTGCAGGGCTGCTGACAATGACCGAAACGGGCACCGAGGTACTGACCTCGGGGTTCAGGTATGGAACGCTCTACCTCGATCGACCGCAAGCGGTTGCAATTGATCCCGTCAGTTTGCCGATCGCAGATCGTGCCGCCGTGCGTGGCATGGAGCTGTGCCCCATTGAAGGATTGACCCTGTTCGGAGGCATTCGTGATGCTGCCCCGGATGCCTGGGGGCGGCGTGTGATCGAATCCCGTCTGAAGGCGCCACCGAACAGCCTTTCGGAATCGACCTATCTGCTGGAAGCGGGCAGCCAACGTGTGGGTGCGCTGGATATTCGCCGTTCGCTTGATGCTTCTCCCGTGTTGGTACGCAACAGCATTCATCGGCTCGAATATCTGATGGAGGCAGCAGATCGCATCGAGCAAGGTTTGCCGATTCCGGCGCAGTTGGAAGATATCTTTCTCGCGGGCAGCCAATTGGGCGGCATGCGTCCCAAGGCCGGCGTGGAAGATGATGCCGGCGTGCTCTGGTTGGCCAAGTTTCGTTCTCATGGCGAGCGGATCGACGTGCCCGCCATTGAGTCCGCCACCTTGCAATTGGCCGCTGCAGCTGGCCTGGATGTTCCTGTTGTGAAGGCAGAGACGATTGGTGGCACAACTGTCATGCTGATTCAGCGCTTCGATCGGCACTTAGTCGATGGTGTGCAGCACCGGCATCACATGGTCAGTGCCCTGACCATGCTGGGCTGCCACGAATCGGAGTCGCGCAACAAAAGCTATGCCGAAATTGCCGATGTGATCCGTGCCCGAACGGACGAGCAATCCATCAAGCCCGGCTGTCGTGAACTCTTCGGTCGGATGGTGTTCAATATCTTTGTCACCAACGATGTTGCGGCCCTGATTATTCCACTGCAAGAATCCCGCAATAATCCGCGCAGAAATGGGGAACGTATCCCGGAATGAA
>DAIDLC010000012.1 GCA_027449685.1 Ferrovaceae bacterium
TGATGCGACGATAATCGTTCAGACCTGACCCCACCGCATCCATGCAGGCGTTGATCCGGTTATAGCGCGGGCGGCGTAGCCGTCCTGTGGTTTTATACTGTGTTTTAAGGGCGGGACACGCCCGGTTCGCCTGTGAAGTGAGCGGTGCAGTCATGCCGCCAGCAGCAGGAACCCACCGAAGCGACTCAGGGGTGGCTCAATGCCACGCCTGAGCGCAGTAGGAATCTCCGGCCTTCAGGCCAGGGAGGATGTCAAGAGCCGCCAAGCCTTCCGCTATTGGGTATCACTGATTGCCAGCATCCTGTTGGTGCTAGGGCAGTTGTCGGTGTCGGCGCACGCTTGCAGTTTCGCCAAGCAGGCTTTTGGGCATCACGCTTCCGCAATCGTTGCTTCAACCGGGATGCACTGTCAGGATAGGAACGACATGCATCCGCACCCGAGCAAGGATTCGACCTCGAAAGTCTGTCAGGACCACTGCGCTCAGCCAGCCCAATTAAGCCATACTACCGCCCTGGAAATGCCGGTATATGGCTTGGTGGCATGGTTTCCTAATCCTCGCCCAATCCTTGATACGCCAAAGCTCCAACCTGCGGGTTTTGATCGGCTAGCCGTATTGGCCGGTGGTTCTCCCCCGTTACGGATTCAGTACCAAATTTTCCGGATTTAATGCTTTTCTCTAGATGTGTTGGCCGCGTCATGTATCGGCATGACGCGCTGCATCGTCATTTATTGGAGAAAACTTTTCATGTCCTACCCCATGGTAATTGTCCCCGGGCGTCTCATTTTGGCCTTGCCTTTGCTGTTATGGGCAACCGCTGCTCCGGCGCTCAGCTATAACGAGGCACTCCACCTGGCCGAAGCGCGTGCCTCGGAGCTGCAAGCACGCCAACATTCCGTGGCTGCAGCCCGTGCAACCCAGCAATCTGCCGGCGAACTGCCAGACCCAAAACTTGTGATGGGAGTCGACAACATGCCCATCCAAGGTTCTCAAGCCTGGAACACTACGCGTGACTTCATGACCATGCAGCGCGTGGGGGTGATGCAGGAGGTCACCAACGGTGACAAGCGCACAGCGGCTCGTCGTCTGGCTGCTGCCGGCGTTGCCAAGGCGGACCAGGAGCTCA
The DNA here is from genome assembly GCA_027449685.1 of Ferrovaceae bacterium. Taxonomy (GTDB): domain Bacteria; phylum Pseudomonadota; class Gammaproteobacteria; order Burkholderiales; family Ferrovaceae; genus JAJZHV01. The sequence continues at coordinate 1,125 of DAIDLC010000012.1, forward strand.
CTTTCGAGCGATTGAATGTCCGTCGTCAAGCACAGCTCGCATGGCTCAGAGTGTTCTACGCCGAGCAACGGCGTACCTTGTTGAAAACGCTGGACTCCGAAAACCGCTTGCAAGTCATCGCATCCGCATCACGACTGGCCGCTGCTCAGGGAAAAGCCAGCGAAAGCCTTCAGGCTCGGATGGCTGCCGCCACATTGGCTGACCGGCAAGATGGACTGATGCGCGACATTGCTGCTGCCCGTGCCGAGCTCGCGCGCTGGGTTGGGTCAGCCGCCCAGGAGCCGCTGACGGGTGATCCTCCAGTTTATGTCCCCAACTTGGAACATCTGCGCCATGACCTGGAGCGCCACCCAGACATCGCAGTATTCAACGCCCAGGAAGCATCAGCACAGGCCGAAGTGGCCATGGCGGAAGCAGCCAAACAGTCGGATTGGGGGGTCGAAGTGGATTATCAACATCGTGGGCCAGCCTTTGGTGACATGGTGTCGGTGCAATTCACCTTCGATTTGCCCGTGTTTTCCCGTACCCGTCAAAACCCCCAGATCGCTGCACGCCGTCAGGAGTTGGAGCGTGTGAGTGCACAGCGGGAAACCATGATTCGCCAGCATACGGTGGAACTGGAACGGCTGTGGGCAGAACAGATGGCACTGACCCGTCAAATCGAGCGCGTTGACAAGGAATGGCTGCCTCTGAATCAAGAAAAGCTCGCGTTGGCCCTGGCTGGCTACAAGGCGGGTAAAGAGCCACTTACGACGGTGCTGGAGGCGCGTAGAGACCTGCTGGAAAACCACATGAAGCGCATCGATCTGCAAGAGCAGTGTTCGATTGCCGAAACGAACCTTCGGTATTTGTCCGAGGAGAACCAACCGTGAACAAAATGAGATTTTTTGGGTTACTCGGTGCCGGGGTGGGCTTGGCCCTGTTGGGAGCGATTGCAGGGTATACGCTGGTTCCTCGCACCACGCAGGCGCCCGTTGCCAATTCCAGCGCCAGCGCAAATGAACGACATGTATTGTACTGGTATGACCCCATGAAGCCAGACCAACATTTCGACAAACCTGGCAAATCGCCTTTCATGGATATGGATCTGTTGCCCATGTATGGCGAGGAGAACAAGACCAAAACCAGTACCGGAGTGCGCATCGACCCACGCATGTTGCAAAATACGGGTGTGCGCAGTGCGCCGGTGGAGAAAGGGGTGCTGGAGCAGTCCATACTGGCCGTAGGCACGCTGACATTCAATGATCGTCTAGTGACAGTGGTCCAGGCTCGCACGGCGGGAATTGTTGAGCAAGTTCATTCCTGGGCACCCAACGACATCCTTCCTGCAGGTGCTTCCTTGGCAGAAGTGCGGGTACCGGAATGGTATGGAGCACAGGAGGAGTATCTCGCCTTACGACAAGCCGGAGAGGCCGGTTTGAGCGCGGCAGCACGGATGCGCTTGCTGCAGTTGGGCATGACGCAAGCACAAGTGACGCATTTGGAAAATTCTGGATCCCCCGAGGCGGTGGTGACGATTACCACACCCCAGGGTGGCGTTCTGCAGGAGTTGGGCGTGCGCTCCGGTATGACCATTGTGCCAGGACAAACCCTGGCGCGCCTCAACGGCCTTGGCAGTGTTTGGTTGGATGCTGAAGTGCCAGAAGCACAGGCTGGCAGTTTGACCATAGGGCAAAAGGTCCATGCCACCTTCACGAGTTGGCCGGGAGAAACCTTTACCGGCCAGGTCAACGCCTTGTTACCGGTTTTGGATCGCGATACGCGAACCATGCGGGTTCGCATCGAATGGCCCAATCCACAGGGTAAATTGCGTCCTGGCATGTATGCCCGGGTTGATGTGATGCAGACTCGAGCCATCCCGCAACTGCTGATTCCAACAGAAGCCGTCATTGCCACCGGGCAACGCAGTGTCGTCATTCTGGCAGGCCATGGGGGGCATTTCACTCCGGTACAGGTGACTACTGGTCGGGAGAGCAACGGCAAGACTGAAATTCTCTCGGGGTTGCACCCAGGCGAGCGGGTGGTGGTGTCGGGTCAATTCATGATTGATTCCGAGGCAAGCCTCAAGGGCGTGCTGGAGCGTATGGAAAAAGCGGAGACTCCCCAATGATTGCGCAGATCATCCGCTGGTCCGTCGGCAACCGTTTTTTGGTTTTGTTGGCTACGCTATTTCTCACTGCCTGGGGCATCTGGGCAGTACGCACCACGCCCGTGGATGCGCTGCCCGATCTTTCGGACGTGCAAGTCATCATTCGCACTTCCTGGCCTGGTCAGGCGCCGCAAATCATCGAAGATCAAGTCACTTACCCGCTGGCTACTACCATGCTGTCGGTTCCAGGCGCCAAGACCGTTCGAGGGTATTCGTTTTTGGGAGACTCATTCGTCTACGTGTTGTTTGAAGACGGCACTGACTTGTATTGGGCGCGCTCGCGCGTGCTGGAATATCTCAATCAGGTGCAAGGCCGGTTGCCTCCAGGCGCACGTTCGGCTTTGGGGCCGGACGCCACGGGGGTGGGATGGATTTACGAATATGCCCTGGTGGATCGAAGTGGACGCCATGATTTGGCCGAACTGCGGTCCCTACAGGACTGGTTTCTCAAGTATGAGTTGAAAACCGTGGCCAATGTTGCTGAAGTGGCTTCGGTGGGCGGCATGGTGCGCGAATATCAAGTGGTGCCAGACCCCGTCAAGCTCGCGGCCTATCGTATTACCCCGGAGCAGATCGAGCAGGCCTTGCGCAATGGCAACCAAGAGGCTGGTGGAGCCGTGGTGGAACAGGGGGAAGCGGAATACATGGTGCGGGCTACGGGCTATCTCAAGTCGTTGGATGATTTTCGCAACATTCCGCTGGCAACCTTCCGTTCTGGCGTGCCGGTGCGCTTGGGAGATGTGGCCAGAATTCAGCTCGGTCCGGAAATGCGGCGGGGCATCGCCGAATTGGATGGGCAAGGGGAAGTGGCAGGCGGCGTGGTGATTTTACGTTCTGGAAAAAATGCGCGGGAAGCCATCGCAGCCGTCAAAACAAAGCTGGAAACTTTGCAAACAAGCCTGCCATCCGGCGTAGAAATTGTGCCCACCTACGATCGCAGTCAACTCATTGATCGCGCCGTGGACCATCTGGAGCATAAACTGATTGAAGAGTTCATCGTTGTGGCACTGGTTTGCGGGCTGTTTCTTTGGCATTTGCGTTCCGCCCTGGTGGCGATTATCTCGCTACCCCTGGGGGTACTGACCGCGTTTATTCTCATGCGCCATCAGGGCATCAATGCCAACATCATGTCTTTGGGCGGAATCGCCATTGCAGTGGGCGCCATGGTGGACGCGGCCGTCGTCATGATTGAAAACGCCCACAAGAAAATCGAGGGTTGGCATGCACTGCATCCGGAACAGCGCCTGGATGACCAAACGCGCTGGCAGTTGGTGACGGATGCGGCAGTGGAGGTGGGCCCGGCACTCTTTTTTAGCCTGATCATCATCACCTTGTCGTTTCTACCGGTCTTTACCCTCGAAGCCCAAGAAGGACGTTTGTTTGCCCCACTGGCCTTCACTAAAAGCTACGCCATGGCTGGCGCTGCGGTCCTGGCTGTCACCTTGATCCCCGTCCTGATGGGTTACTGGATTCGAGGGCGAATCCCCAGTGAACAGGCAAATCCCATCAACCGATGGCTGATTGCAGGATATCGTCCCTTGCTCGAAGCAGTCCTGGACCACCCCGGGAGAACCCTGTTCATCGCATTGCTGGTGCTGATGAGTACGGCCTGGCCACTCACTCACCTTGGTGGGGAATTTCTACCCCCCATGGACGAAGGCGATGTCTTGTACATGCCGTCGGCGTTGCCCGGATTATCCGCGGGGAAAGCCTCCGAGCTGCTGCAACAAACGGATCGCCTCATCAAAACCGTGCCAGAAGTGGCGCGGGTCTTCGGTAAGGCGGGTCGCGCCGAAACGGCTACCGATCCTGCACCCCTGGAAATGTTCGAAACCACGATTCAGTTCAAACCCAGGGACCAATGGCGTCCTGCAATGACCCCCGAAAAACTGGTGGCCGAACTGGATCGGGTGGTGCGTGTTCCGGGGCTCTCCAACATATGGGTGCCGCCAATCCGAAACCGGATCGACATGTTGGCCACTGGCATTAAAAGTCCGATTGGTATAAAAATTTCTGGCCCCGATCTGGCTGCCATCGAAGCAATGGCAACCGCTGTGGAGAAAGCGGCAAAAACGGTCCCCGGCGTATCTTCAGCCTTTGCCGAACGGGTAAGCGGAGGCCGCTACATCACGGTGGATATTGATCGGGCTGCAGCAGCACGATATGGGCTTAACATTGGCGATGTGCAAGCAAGCATCTCCACATTGATCGGCGGCGAGGCGATTGGCGCAACTGTGGAGGGCACGGCCCGTTATCCCATCAATCTGCGCTACCCCCGGGATGACCGAAATACTCTGGAGCGCTTGCAGCAGCTTTCGCTTGTGACCCCAGCAGGGGCTTGGATCACCTTGGGAACCGTGGCTCATTTGCGCTATGCTGACGGCCCTCCCATGCTGCGAAGTGAAAATGCCCGGCTTGCAAGTTGGGTCTATGTGGACGTTCGTGGTCGTGATTTGGCTTCCGTCGCGCAAGATTTGCGTCAAGCTGTATCGCGTCAGGTCAGTTTGATCCCTGGCGTTAGCGTGACCTATTCTGGTCAGTTCGAATATATGGAGCGGGCCAACGCACGGCTCAAGGTGGTCGTTCCGGCTACGCTGCTGACAATTTTCGTATTACTCTACCTGACCTTTCGACGTGCAGATGAAGCAATATTGATCATGGGCACGCTGCCCTTTGCGCTGACTGGTGGCGTTTGGTTGCTATACGCTTTGCAGTACAATCTGTCGATTGCCACTGGTGTTGGATTCATTGCACTGGCCGGGGTTTCCTCCGAATTCGGCGTGGTGATGCTGATCTATTTGCGCCAAGCGCTAGAACGCCGGCTTCAAGCTGGCGTTTCTCTAACGCCCGAACTGCTCTTGGAGGCTATCCGGGAAGGTGCTGTGCTGCGGGTGCGCCCCAAGGCAATGACCGTTGCCGTCATCTTGGCTGGGCTGATGCCGATCCTGTGGGGCAGCGGTACGGGTTCTGAAATCATGAGCCGGATTGCAGCCCCCATGGTGGGTGGCATGCTCACAGCTCCGCTGTTATCCATGTTCATTCTCCCTGCAGCCTATCTTCTGTTGCGGCAACCACACGGGAATTTTCTGCGCCATTCAGCCACTCGCACGACTTCAAACGCTGCAGGGGTATCCTCGTGAACGTTTCTTCATGCACGTCAGGCAGCATTGGTCCTGTTCGCTTCGGCTAACTGATTTTGGCGCCGGCAGGTTCATGCTCGGAGGAAGAGTGTCATGAGAGGCTCTGCGCCAACCTGACGGCTCCAATGACCGTGAATGGAAGAATCGAAGATCGCTCCTTCGGGCAGCAGGTCGGCAGAGTAAAAGTGCTGGCCTGCCTTGAAAATTTGTGACGACCCATCTTGCAGGCCAATCTCCATCTCGCCTGCCAGGATGAAGACAAACTGAGGGATCGTCGTGCAGTGGAAGGAGCTTCGAAAACCCACTGGACTGTAACGCAATTGGTAGCCCGACGCGGGTTGTAACTTGGAGAGCATGGCCTGCGGGGTGCCTTCGGTGAGTTCGATCGTCTCGGTGCGAAATTGCGATCGACCCTGGCTGTTTGTATACAGGATGATTTTGGTGAACATTGGCATAGCAGTCTCGAATACGGAAAGTTCGGCTAATCGGGTATGGCCGGCTAGCGTAGAGCCTCGACCATGGCTTTGCATACCACTTCATCCTGTGATCCGGTGCCACCAGAACAGCCCACACCGCCGATGATCTGTCCCTGGGCAATGATGGGAATGCCACCGCGCAAGGCGATGACGGCATCGAGGGTGAGAATCGACAGGGCATGATCCTGGTTCAGACCTTTCTCGAAGGCCTTGGTTTCCCGTCTGTACTGGACTGCGGCTCGGGCTTTATGCTCGGAAATGGCGATGGATGCCAATTGGGCCCCATCCATGCGGTTGAAAGCCACTAGATTGCCGCCCGAATCCACCACGGCCAGATCAAGTTTCCAATTCCGTTTTTGGGCTTCGAGCACTCCACTGGCAAGGGCAGCATTAGCTCTTTCCAGAGAAATCGGTGGGCCATAGGGGATATCGTAGGGCATGGATTCTGGGACGAAATCGGCCGTGGGGGCAGGCACTCCATCGGCAGCAGAGGCAAGCAGGCAGGTGGTTAGCAGGCAGGTGGCAAGGGTGGTTTTCATGGGGCTCTCTCTTCGTTAAACGGTTTGAGCATCATAATCCCGCAGGCTTTCCCGGAAAATCCTGTTCAATTGGGATGCATCGGGTTTCTGGTTTGGGTCTGAAGGCCAATTTCAGCAGCCGTGTGTTCCATGAACTGACGCAACAGCAAACCGGCTTGTTGGCCGTCCTGCGCCTCCAGGGCGGCCAGGATGGGTTCATGGGCGCGGGCAAAGCGAGACAGCTGGTGCCGCAGATGCAGCGCGGCAAAGGGCAATCCGGCACGGGTTTGCAAGCGCTCCCAGGTGTCCAGAAACAGACCGTTGCCAGAATGCTGCACGATGAGACGGTGAAAATTCAGGGCATGGCGCGTGTAACGCGCCACTTTTTGATCCTGAGCGGTTTCGAGCAGCGCCTCCAGCTCGCGGCGCAACTGCCCCAAAACCGATTTCTTCAGGGGCACGCAGAGTTCGGCCGCGCGTTGTTCCAGAATGGCGCGCAGGGCATAGGCTTCCAGCATTTCCTGGGGGTTGGGCGTGCGGACTCGCGTGCCCCGATAGCGTTGGCTATCCACCACGCCAATAGCTTCCAGTTCGCGCAGGGCTTCGCGAATGGGGCTTTGGCTCACCCCGAATTCGGCGGCCAGATCCAGCTCGATCAGGCGGTAGCCGGGGGCATAGGTGCCCTCCAGGATACGCGACAGGAGCTGCTCGCGAATTGGATCGCGCAAACAGCGCCGGGGCACAGAGTGGGTCATTGCCAGCCACCCCCCAGCGCCTTGATCAGTAATAAGCTGGCGGATAACGAACGCAGCTGCAGTTGCACCCGGAGGATCTGTTGTTGAGCCACGGTGCGCTCAAAGGGCAGGGTATCCAGCGCGCTGGTCAAGCCTGTCTGGGCTCGTAATTGCGCTTGTTGCTGGGCTAGTTGGGCGGCCTGCTCGGCAGCGCGAAGATGCTCCAGTTCGCGCGATTGCTCATCCAGTGCCGTCAGTTGATCCTCGACTTCGCGCCAGGCAGTGAGCACCGTCTGACGGTATCGCGCCACGCTTTCGTCCCATTGGGCACGAGCCAGGTCGTTGGCGGCGGCGATCTGTCCCCCGTTGAAAAGCGGCAGGGTCATGCTGGGGCCGTAGGACCAGATGCGATTAGGCGCAATGCCCAACGGCCCGTAGCCGGTATTGCCGTAGCCAAATCCGCCGGTAAGGTTGAACTGGGGAAACCAGGCGCTTTTGGCAACCCCCAGGGCGGCATTGGCGGCCTGCAGATGCTGCTCGGCACTGACAATGTCCGGGCGTCTGGTGAGGAGCGTGGAGGGCAACCCGGGTTGGGGGCGAAGTGCGGCGGGAAGCTCCTGGAAATGGGAGTCGGGCGACAGTTGAAATTGATCTGGGTTCGCTCCAGTCAGGAGCGCCAGTGCGTGGACCAGTTGGCGTCGTTGTAACTGCAATTCATGCAGTTGTGCCTGGGCCGACTGCCAGTTCAAATCGGCTTGGGCCTGTTCGGGCAAAGCAGCCTCTTCCCCCTCACGTAATTGGCTGACGTATTGGCGATTGGTGGTCCAATTGTCCAGCAATCGCTGGGTCTGGGCCAGTTCCAGGTCCAGCGCACGGATGGCCTCATAATCCAGGGCGATGTCTGTTTGTACCGAGAGCCTCAGGGCGGCCAGGTCGGCGGCGCTGGCCTGCGTCAGGGCATCGGCCTGGCGCGCGGCGTTGCGCAGTCCTCCCCACAAGTCGAGCTCATAATTGAGCTGCAACTGCACCTGATTGGTCTGATAGGCTGGAAACTGCTGCACCGGAAAAACCGAGGTGTGTTCGGAAATCTGCGTGACCTGGTGGGTGGCTTGGGCATTGACCATGGGCCACAGGTTGGCCCATTGGGCCTGGGCCAGTGCCCGTCCTTGTTGCAGACGGGCCAGGGCAGCCTGAAGGTCCTGATTGGCGTTTTGGGCTTGCTGTTCCAAATGGTCCAGGATGGGGTCGTGCAAGGCTTGCCACCACGGGGGAGAGGGTTGGCTGGTGGGAAATGGCACCCAGTCCAGGCCCGTGCTGGATTCCTGATAGTGCGTGGCGGTCGGGACCTCGGGACGTTGATACTGGGGTGCCAGAGAACAACTCTCCAGAATCAGCATCAGCCCCAGTGAAAGGGTACGACGCAGTAGTGTCGCGGTTTTCATGGGTTGATCTTGGCGGGTTGAGCGACCACCGTATCGCCCTCGGCCAGAGAATCGGGCGGACTGAGAACCACTGCATCGTTCGTGCTGATCCCGCTGAGAATTTCCAGGTTGTCTCCCAGATCACGGCCCACTTGTACCGGTTTGAGGTGCACGCGATGGCCTTCGTCCACCGTGGCCACGGCGGTGCCGGTGGCGCGAAAGATCAGGGTGTTGGCAGGCAGTACCAGTACGCCGTTGGCCGGACGCATCTGAAAGTGGGCTTCCAGATAGCTGCCGGGCAAGAGAAGTCCGCCAGGATTGTCCAGTTGCAATTCCAGCAGTTCCGTATGCGTGGCAGGATCGATGGCTCCAGACCCATGGGTCAGGGTGGCGCTCCAATGTTGGCCGGGCCGTGCCGGCAGGGTGAAATAGATGCTCTGGGACAAATCCAATTGGGGGACTTCTGCTTCTGGCACGGGTACATACACGCGCAGACGATGAATGTCAGCCAGATGGAAAAGTTCCGTGGCTTTGCCATTGGCGCTGCCATTGTCCACCAACGTACCCACGTCCACATTGCGTACTGTCACAACGCCATCAGCAGGGGCTTCGATGCGGCGGAATTGGTCCAAGGCCCGCAAGCGATCCAGATTGGCACGGGCTGATTCCAGCGCAGCCAGCTTGGAAGCCGCGTCCAGACGATGATTGTCCACGTCCTGGGGGGATACGGTATGGGTGGGCAATAGCTTGGCGTAACGCTCGGCAGTGACCCGCGCCAGTTCCTCATCGGCCTGGGCCTGACGCAGCTGCGCCTGAGCTTGAAGCAGTTGGGCATCCACATCCGGAGTGCTCAATTCGGCGATGAGTTGTCCCGCCTTGACCCGGGTTCCGATGTCCACATTCCAGTGTTTCAGAAAACCGCTGCTATGGGCGTAGATGGGCGCTTCGGTCCAGGCTTGCAACTGCCCGGGCAAGACGATGGAGCCGGCTTCCTGTGGAAGATGGGGCTTGAGGGTGGCTACTTGCCAGTGTTGCATCTGCAAGCTTTCTTGAGCCAAAGCCTGCTGCTGCTGCAGGCGCTGGGTGATGCCCCAGGCCGCCAATGCGCCCAGGCCCAGCAGCCATCCAGCCGATTTCCAGGTGATGCTCATGGGGTTACCTCGTGAGTGCGGGAGTGGGAGTTGGAGGGGATCAAGCTAAACAGGATGGGCACCAGCCACAAAGTGGCCAGGGTGGCGAGCATCAATCCGCCGATCACGGTACGCCCCAGAGGAGCATTCTGCTCACCCCCTTCGCCCAGACCCAGAGCCATGGGCAACATGCCGATGATCATGGCAAGAGCCGTCATCAGTACCGGGCGCAGGCGGGTACTGCCTGCTTCCAGCGCGGCTTCCAGGGCAGACAGCCCATCCTGGAGACGTTCCTTGGCAAAGCTCACCACCAGAATGCTGTTGGCGGCGCCCACGCCCATGCACATGATGGCGCCGGTCAGGGCAGGCACCGACAGGGTGGTATGGGTCAGGAACAACATCCATACCATGCCCGCCAACGCCGCGGGCAGGGCACCCAGAATGATCAGGGGATACAGCCACGACTGGAAATTGACGACGATCAGCAGATATACCAAGACCACGGCCCCCATCAAACCCCACATCAAGCTACTGAAAGACTCGTGCATGGTTTGCACCTGGCCACGCACCATCACTCGAGTGCCCTTGGGCAGCTTGTCGTGATTGCGATCCACGATCTGTTGAATCTGGTGTGCCACCGTTCCCAGGTCGGTGTCCTGCACGGATCCAAAAATGTCGATGACCGGTTTGACGTTGTAATGGCTTACCACGCCCGGCCCCACGTTGTGCTGAAAGCTGGCCAGATTGGCCAGCAGTTGGGGCGGTGTCCCCGGGGCAGCGCCAGTGATGGGTAGACGCTTCAGATCATCCAGGGATTGCAAGCGGTACTGGGGAGATTGCACCGATACGTTGTACTGCACGCCGTTTTTGGGATTGGTCCAGAAGCTGGGCGAGGTCTGGAAACTGCCCGACAGAGTGGTCATGAGATTAGTGGCGATGTCCTGTTCGGTAAAACCCAGGGTTTGGGCCAGATCGCGATTGATATTGACATCGATTTGGGGATTGTCGAAGGGCTGCTGGATGCGCAGGTCTGTAGCCCCCGGGATGGTTTTGAGTTGGGTGAGCAGTTGATTGGCAAACACCTGGTTTTCTGCCAGGCGCAACCCCGTGATCTGCACGTCCAGTGGGGCAGGCAGGCCAAAGTTGAGAATCTGGCTCACGATATCGGCCGGCAGGAACGCAAAGGTCACCCCTGGAAAGGCACTGCGCAAACGTTGCCGGAGTTCATGCACCAGTTGCGGGGTAGGCGTGTGGGAGCTCTTCAGGGTGATGAAAATATCGGCATCGGCCGAGCCAATGGGTGCCGATGTGCTGTAGGACAGGTTGATCCCGCTGTAGGGGAGGCCAACCACGTCTACCTGAGACTCCAGTTGACGCCCCAGATGTTGGCGGATGTTCTGTTCCACGGCATCGCACAAGGCGGTGGTGTCCTCGATGCGGGTGCCGGTGGGGGCGCGCAGGTGCAGCTTGATCTGGCCCGCATCCACCTCCGGAAAAAAGTCCTGGCCGATCCAGGGAAACAGACCCAAAGAGAGGGCGATCAGGAGGTAACTGACCCATAGAAAGCGTTTGGGTCGGCTGCGCAGCACTTGCTCCAGATGACGGTGATACCCTTGGCGCATGCGCTGAAAACCGTTTTCAAAGCGCTGATGCAGGCGCGCACCCCAGTGCTGGCCGGGAGCCCCGTGACCATGCGGTTTGAGCCAGTACATGGCCAGGGTGGGTACCAGGGTACGGGACAAGATCCAGGAGGCCAGCATGGCAAACACCACGGCCTCGGCCAGGGGCACAAACAGGTAATGGGCCACCCCGGTGAGCAGGAACATGGGGATGAACACGATACAGATGGCCAGGGTAGATACCAGCGAGGGCATGGCGATTTGCCGCGCGCCGTCCAAAATGGCGGTGGTGGTGTCCTTGCCCTGTTCCAGGTGCCAGTTGATGTTTTCGATGGTGACCGTGGCGTCATCCACCAGTACCCCCACAGCCAGGGCCAAACCGCCCAGGGTCATGATGTTGATGGTCTCCCCCAGAGCCGACAGCAGCATCAGAGAAGAAAGCACGGACAGAGGAATGGAGACGGTGATGATCAGCGTGCTGCGCCAGGACCCCAGAAACAGCAGGATCATGGTGCCCGTGAGGGCAGCGGCGATCAGCCCTTCACGCACCACACTGTCGATGGCAGCACGCACAAACAGGGACTGGTCTCCGGTGGTGTGAATGTCCATCTGCGGGGGCATGTCGGCCCGCACCTGGGGCATCAACCCCTTGATGCTGTCGATGATGTCCAGCGTGGAAGCGGCGCCGGTTTTGAGCACACTCATGAGCACAGCGCGCCGCCCGTCAACCCGTACCACATTGGTTTGCGGTGGGGCCCCATCGTACACATGGGCCACGTCACGCAGATGAATGAGTCCCCCCTTGGGGGTTTTCAGGGGGATGTCATTGAGTTGGTCGATGGTGGAGAAACTGGCATTGAGGTTGATGACGTATTCCCGGTGGGCAATTTTTTCCGTGCCGGCTGGAACGATGAGGTTTTGCAGGGCCAGCGCGCGTGTGACGTCGTTGGCAGACAACCCTACATTGCGCAGGGCTTCAGGTTCCAGGTCCACCTGCACCTGGCGCATGCGCCCGCCAAAGGGATAGGGTAGAGATGCGCCAGCCACGGTGGCTAACTGGGTGCGAATGAAGTTGTTGCCAAAGTCGAAGATCTGCCCCTCGGTCATGCGCGAACTGGCCAGGGCAAGTTGAATGACCGGCACGCTGGAAGCGTTATAGGCCAGAATAAACGGCGGTGTGGTGCCCGGAGGCATTTGACGCAGCAAGGTTTGGGAAACGGACGTGATTTGAGCCACGGCCAGATCCTCGTTGACCCGCGGTTGAAAAAAATATTTCACCACGGCAATCCCGTTGAGGGATTGGGATTCCACGTGCTCGATGTCATTGACCGTGGTGCTGGCCACACGTTCCGTGAAGGTGGTGATGTGATCGGCCATGCCCTGGGGGGGCATGCCGGCATAGTTCCAGATGACGGACACCACGGGAATATTGATGTTGGGCAGGATGTCCGTGGGGGTACGGCGAATACTGAATACCCCCATCAGCACGATCAACAGCGCCATCACCAAAAAGGTGTGCGGACGTTGCAAGGCCAGTCGGACAACCCACATGAGTGCGAATACCTGAATTTATCGATTATGGATTATCGATAATAAGCCAATCGAGGATTTCCTGCAAGCGACCCGCCACTGACCTGACGGCCACCAGGGATCAACAAGAGACTCATCTCCCCTGCGTCGACAAAATTGTCTTTGCCGCTCACATGCGCGCTAAAATATGCGTGAGGCCGCCGGTAGTCTCTAGTACCTCCTTGGTATACCTTCCCATCCAGTGTTAGCCGGCCGTTTTATGCTTGAAGGTACATCGAGGTATCTACCATCAGGATTATTTTAATAATATTAGGCTTGGCCCGGGAATGAACAATTCCAATCCAAACGATAAAGACCCACAAAACCGGGTTGATTATCTCCAGCAGTTGGCTGCGCAGCGAGGCAGACTACGCATCCTGCCTTGGTTAGTGCTTTTGCTTTTTCTGGCCGTTACTCTGGTGGCTGTGGAATTTTCCAAACGGGCGATTGATCGGGAGGCAAGAGAGTATTTTCAGTATCGAACCAGGGACGCCACAGAGCGCATCTTGAGTAGAATCCATTTGTATGAAGAGTCATTAAAAGGGGCCCGCTCTCTGTTTGATGCGGAAGGACAAGTCAACCGCGCACAGTTCAGGAGTTATGTTTCCGGGCTTCAATTGAAAAATGACTATCCAGGGATTCAGGGCCTTGGGTTCTCCTTGATCATACCCCCAGCCAGACTTGCGGAACATCTGCAAGCCATCCGCGCGCAGGGTTTTCCAGAATATCGAGTATACCCGGCAGGGGAGCGCCCACTGTATACCTCCATCATATATCTGGAACCTTTTGACTGGCGCAATCAGCGAGCGTTCGGGTTTGACATGTATTCCGAACCCATCCGGCATAAGGCCATGGACGCTGCGCGGGATACTGGTAATGCCCAAATATCTGGCAAGGTGGTCCTGGTACAGGAAACCCAGAAGGACATTCAAGCGGGATTTCTGATGTACATTCCGGTATACAGAAGAAATGCCCCCTTGAACACGGTCGACCAACGCCGGTCCAATATAGTGGGTTGGGTCTACGAAGCCTTCAGAATGGGCGACCTGATGAATGGGGTATTCGTCAATCGACCAGAGGAGTTGGTTCTTCAAATTTATGATGGCGGTTCGGTACGCAGGGATTCCATGATGCTGGAGCTCAATCCCGGCAGAACGGAAGCGGTTTCCCCGCGTTATTGGAAGGTACAGTCCATTAGTCTGGCTGGCCAAGATTGGACCTTACATTTCTCATCCACTCCGGAATTGGAGTCACGTTTTAAATTTTACCAGCCTTATGGAATCGCCATTATTGGATTATTGGGCAGCGTACTTTTTTTGGCGTGACCTGGCTACAAATAAACGGCCGAATGCGCTCTGCCAGTCTTGCATTAGATCTCAACCAGGACCTTCTGGACATTCGGACCCAGTTGCAGAGCGAGAATACAAAAGTCAGTGCTATTCTGCATCATTCCAGTGACGGCATTTATATTCTTGATCGAGAGGGACGCCTCATCGAGGCTAGCGAGTCTTTTTGCCGCATGCTGGGATATGCGCGCAATGAAGTCCTCGGAACAAGCGTCATCCAGTGGGATACTCAGTGGAGTGATCAAGAGGCATTGCGCTCTACTTTGGCCCAACAATTTGCAAGTACTGCGCTTTCCTTGTACGAGTCCAAACATCGTTGCCAGGATGGCACGATCATCGATGTGGAGGTGTCCAGTTACCCCTTCGTGCTCAATGGCAACCCAACCCTGTTCAACTCATCAAGAGACATCACCAAGCGTAAGGCGCTAGAACGCAGCCTTCAAAAAGAAAGAAACTTGAATGTTTCGATCTTGAAATTGGCAGGGCCGATCATTCTGGTCATCGACACAGAAGGAACGATTGTCAGCTTTAATCGAACAGCCGAAGAGTTGACGGGTTATAGCTTCGAAGAGGTCAATAAAGAGCCTTACTTCTTTATAAAATTTTTGCCACCAGAAGAACGTCCCAGAGTGGAGGCAATATTTAGTGCCGGGGTGCGCTCGGGAAGCATCATGCCCCATGTGGAAAACTATTGGCTGGATGTTCAGGGTGAAAAGCGCCTGATTAGTTGGTCGAATTCCATGTTGACCAATGAGGAAGGCCATGTTCTCTCGGTGATTGCCGTAGGCATTGACATTACCGAGCGCAGACGTGCTGAGGAAGAACTGATATCCAGTCAGCTGCGCTTGCAGGAAATATTGAATGCAAGCCCAATTTCTGTGCGGATTGCTACTCTCCAAGGACATCATATCCTGTTTTTCAACAAGGCCTATGCAAATCTCATCCGGAAGTCTGACCCTGCCGAAGTTGATCCTGTAAAATTTTACTGTTATCCAGAGGTGTACGAAGAGATACTCACTGAATTGAGCCGTGGTGATGCGGTGATCAATCGCCAAATCAAACTGAACATCATGGGAGATATTGTTTGGGTCCTGGCCAGTTACATGCTTGTTAATTATATGAATAGGGAGGCAGTGCTTGGCTGGTTTTACGAGATTACAGCCCTGAAGAACTCTGAAAATGATCTGCGGGTGGCTGCCACGACCTTCGAATCCCAGGAAGGGATGATGATAACCGATTCTGAGGGAAATTTTCTGAAGGTGAACCGAGCGTTTTCAGAAATTACGGGATACTCGGCGGACGAGGTTATTGGGAAAAATCCGCGCTTACTCCAGTCCGGGCGAATGGAGAAGTCATTTTATCATTCGATGTGGCAGTCCATTCGTGACGATGGGTTCTGGTTGGGAGAAATCTGGAATCGCCGCAAGAATGGTGAGTTATTTCCCGAGCAACTGATGATTACTGCCGTGAAGGATGGCGAGGACCATGTCACCAATTATGTTGGATCGTTCATGGATATCACCGAACGAAAGCTGTCCGAGTCGCAAATCCAGCACTTGGCCTATTTCGATTACCTTACAGAGCTTCCAAACCGTAGATTGCTACATGATCGACTGCAGCAGGATTTCAAACGGGTAACACGCAATCAATCTTCTCTGGCGTTGCTGTGTATCGACCTGGATCGATTCAAGGTCATCAATGATACTCTCGGGCATCACAAGGGAGATGTGATGTTGATCGAGGCTGCCAAACGTATCCGACAACATGTAAGAGATTCGGATACCGTTGCACGCCTTGGTGGCGACGAATTCACCATTATCCTGCCCGAGTACGGAGAGATTTCGAGTATTGAACGGATTGTGCAGAACGTCGTGCGTGTTCTTGGGCAACCTTTTGATCTTGGGGATGGAGATGTGGGGCATATTTCGGGTAGCGTGGGCATTGCGCTTTACCCCCAGGATGCCGATAGCATCGAGCATTTAATGAAACATGCCGATCAGGCCATGTATGCGGCAAAGCAAGCCGGTCGAAATGGTTTCCGATTTTTTACCAAAAACATGCAGGAAGAAGCCAATGAACAGTTGGCACTGACTAACGATCTTCACCTTGCCATCGAGCGTGGCGAACTGGAGGTGTATTTCCAGCCGATTGTGGATGCGCGTAACGGCAAGATTGAAAAAGCCGAAGCATTGTTACGCTGGCATCATCCGTATCGAGGCATGATTGCGCCAGGTGTATTTATCCCCTTGGCTGAAGAATCGGGTTTGATTCTTGAAATCGGTGAATGGGTGTTTGCGGAGGCGCTAAGAAATATTACAAAATGGAAGTACAGCACCGGAAAAGTGATTCAGGTGAGCGTGAACAAGTCTCCTGCACAGTTCTTGCGACCTGAAAAGCATCCTTGGCTGGATGTTTATCTGGCTTCAGACTTGCCCGATAAATGCATTGCTGTAGAGATTACGGAAAGTTTGCTGCTTTCAGAATCAGAACGAGTAACACTGGATTTCGTCAATTTCAGAAAAAACGGGATCGAGTTGTCGATCGATGATTTTGGTACCGGTTACTCGGCACTTTCCTACCTGAATCGCTTTGATGTGGATTACCTGAAAATCGATCAGATATTTATCCAGAAAATTACGACGGACCAGGCGAGTTGTTCCTTGACCGAAGCGATCATTTTAATGGCACATAAGCTGAATATTCGGGTGATTGCTGAAGGAGTGGAAACCAAAGCGCAAAGTGATTTACTCAAGTCTTTCAACTGTGACTATCTGCAAGGCTTTCTCTATTCGAAACCCGTTCCTTCCGCCGAATTCGAGCAGTTACTGGTTATGAATGAAACACGGCTTTAAGCGAACCGGGTCTGTCCGGTTGTGGGAGCGACTGAAAGGACGTTCAGGAACCGCTGAACCAGTTGTACCCCTGGTCTTCCCAATAGCCTCCGGGGTATTCGTTGGTGACAAAAATTGCCCGGATATGTTTGGGATTCTTGAAGCCCAGCTTGGTTGGAACCCGCAGTTTCATGGGAAATCCATACTTGGCTGGAAGAATCTGGTCGGCGTAACGAAAGGTCAACAGCGTTTGTGGATGTAGCGCCGTGGCCATATCGATGCTGGTGTAATAATCGTCATCGCATTTGAAGCCAACGAATTTGGCACTGGTATCGGCTCCAACCCGTTTCAGAAATGCGCCAAACGGGGTTCCGCTCCATTTGCCGATGGCACTCCACCCTTCCACGCACACATGTCGTGTGATCTGGGATACCTGGGGCAGGGCATAGAGTTCGGGCAAGGCCCAGGGTTTCTTGTCCTGAATCAGCCCTGCCAGTTCGAGCCGGTAATCTGCCTCATCGATGACCGGCACCTCGTCCTCGTCGTAAAACGCATTGAATGGAAAGGGGTGGGTGATGGCGGATTCCGGATATTCGGGGGCCAGCTTGCGGGGATCGAACAGCCACCCCTGTACCCGGTCATTCCAGGCTGACATGGCGTGCAGTATTTGATCCACATCTTTCTGCTCCGTGATCTGACAGCCAGAGAGCAAGGACAGCGCGCCCAGGGTAAGACTTTGACGCAAAAATAGACGCCGCTGCAGGTGCTTTAGGGTGCTGGATTCGCCTTTGGAGAGCAAGTTTTGGACAGTGATGATCTTTTTCATGAATCCCTCCGGATGCGGCCTGTGATCATCGCGCCCAGTGTTCTGGGCACCAGAAGGACCATGCTGACATGCACCACAACGAGGGCCACGGTTAGCGCCATGGCCGCAAAGTGAATGCGGCGTGCTCCTTCATAGCCCCCCAGCCCTGAGGCTAACTCCTGGAGTTGGACTGGCTTCCACACGGCCAGACCAGAAATGACCAGAGAGATCATGGCCAGGATCAAGACCGCATACACTGCGCGTTGAGCGGCGTTATAGAGGGAAAGGTCCTGGTGAGAAAGACGCCCCCTCAGTGCGTCCAGAATGTCCGCGAGGACGGCATCCGGCTTGATGGGCCAGAGTTTGCGTCGCAAGTGCCCGGAAAGTAGTCCATATAGCAGGTAAGTCACACCATTGGTCACTAGCAGCCACATGGCAGCAAAATGCCATAACAGGGCTCCCCCCAACCAGCCCCCCAGGGTGATCGCGGCGGGAAAAGTGAAGTCGAAGAGCGGGGATGCGTTGTAGATTCTCCAGCCACTGGTTACCATGACCAGGACGGTCAGGGCGTTGATCCAGTGCGTCATCCTGACCACCAGGGGGTGAACAGAAAGCCATTGCGCGCGATTCTCGGTCATCTGCATCCCAGCCATAAATTTCTTTCCATCATGCCACTTTTTTGGAAGAGATGAGTCAAACGCCTAAAATGTCCAGATCAAGGCTACGCGTGCTTATCATTCCCTAGAGGAAAATCGCATGAAAAGACGTCAGTTTATCCAACTAGCGGCCAGTGTGTGCGGTTTGCTGGCTACGTCCAAATTCTTTACAGCGAGACAGATCATGGCGGCAGAAATGATTGAAAAGATCAACCAACCCGAGACCGAGTGGAAAAAATCTCTGGCACCAGAGCAATACGCAGTATTGCGCCAGGAAGGCACCGAGGCGCCCTTCAGCAGTCCGTTGAATGCCGAAAAGCATAGCGGGACGTTTGTGTGCGCGGCCTGTGGTCTGCCGCTTTTCCCTTCCAAGTTCAAGTACGACAGCGGCACGGGTTGGCCCAGCTTTTACGATGTTCTGCCCAATCACGTGGTGACCAAAACAGATTACAAACTGGTTCTTCCGCGTACCGAGTACCATTGTGCGCGCTGTGGCGGACACCAAGGCCATGTGTTC
Organism: Ferrovaceae bacterium; assembly: GCA_027449685.1. Lineage (GTDB taxonomy): Bacteria > Pseudomonadota > Gammaproteobacteria > Burkholderiales > Ferrovaceae > JAJZHV01. The sequence continues at coordinate 20,036 of DAIDLC010000012.1, forward strand.
AAGGATGGGCCAGCACCCACCGGCTTGCGCTATTGCAATAATGGCGTGGCCTTGAAATTTGTCCCTGATCGATCATGAAGCCCTTTTGAATGTTCATGGCTGATCAGATGAACGTTTTCTCAACGGTCAGCAATGGCTTGTCCACAGGGAGGTTGGTATGCTTGGTCGGGAAAAAATGACCGTGGGGGGTGGATGTTTCTGGTGCCTGGAAGCAGTGTTCCAGCAGGTCAAGGGGGTGTTGCAGGTAGAGTCCGGTTATGCAGGTGGGCATACCGACAATCCGGACTACCAGGCGGTCTGCTCGGGAAAAACCGGCCATGCAGAAGTGGTGCAGATCACCTATGATCCTGCGATGATTTCCTTCCAACCGTTGCTGGAAATCTTTTTTGCGATGCACGATCCCACGACCTTGAATCGACAAGGGGCGGATATCGGTACGCAGTATCGTTCGGTTATTTTTGCCCATGACCAGGAACAGGAACGAATTGCCCGAACGTATATTCGGGAGCTGGAGCAATCGGGTCAGTGGGATGCACCGATCGTGACCCAGGTATTTCCGTTGCCGACCTTTTACAAGGCGGAAGCCTATCACCAGAATTACTTCCTCAACCATCCGGATCAGGGCTATTGTGCGGTGGTGGTGGGCCCAAAGGTTGCCAAGTTCAGGAAGACTTTTACCAACCACCTGAACCCAGGGGCGGTGAAATGATTTGCCCATCCTGCGCCCGGGTACTGCATGAACTCACGGCCACTGTGTAGCGTTTGTCGGATCAAAACAGATACATTACCCCGGCATTGGCCATCCAGTGCGGCACCAGTTGGTTGCCATTGGCATAGCGATACAGGGGCAAATACACCGAGGAATTGAGTTGCCAATGGGGGCTCAGATTCACCAACAGACCGGGGGCCAGGTAGAGATTCAAGTATCCGCTGTCCTTGTTGCCTGCTACAGCATCTCCGCCGCCCTGGTCGGGTGCGCGCCACATGAGGTTGGTCTGGAGCAAAGGAATGATCTTGGTGGCAGGTTCGATGCCGTTATAAGCCAGTCCCGCAACGGTGTTGATACTATCGCCCGGTTTGTAGCCTTGATAATGGTTGAGCGCGTGGCGCCAGGTGCCCTGGGTAAACCATCCCCAATTGGCGCTGAGATTTCCCATACTGTACCCACCCAGTAACAGATCGGTGGTGCCTGTTCCCGGTTCGGTATCCCGGTCCAGAAGTGGTGCTGCGTTGATGGGTCCCGTTGGTAGTTTCAAGCCAAAGGTCAATCCGGTGGATTTGTCTTTGGAAAACCCGGTATACATCCCCATGATGCGCAGATCCGAAAAGCTGCTCACATGAGCGGTTTGGGGAGTGGGTGCCGGATTGATCTGCCCCGGCGTGCCACTGGTATCGGTGGTGAAACTGCGCAACCAGTAGGGCATCATGGCCTCGATTCCCCAGTCATCGTTAAACATGTGCTGGCCGTACACGGTGTAATAGTTGGTGCCGATTTGCTTGTCCGGGTTCAGCGCGGCGACTTGTCCGCTGGCGCCACTATGATTCCAGTTCTGGTTCATGAAGGAATACTGCAAACCCACTTGGTCTTTCATGCCGCTGACGGGTAACCCCGGTAACCCCACATCAAAGATTCCGCAGCCACAGGCACAGGCGGAGGCCAGGGCGGGTTCGAGCAGGAGCCCTGACAGAATCAGGGCCCGGGCAAGCATGGATGATCGCGGCGGTGAAAATTGGTTCATGGCGATTCGCTGGTCAAAGGTTACAATCCATCACATCCAACGAGCAGCACCGAACAATCTGTTCGGGTTTGCACCGAGGTTGCGTGATTGGCTGGAAAAGGACGATGATCTGAGTCAGACCAAGCGGGGATGCTAGCACAAAGGGTTGTCGCTTGGCATGGCCGCACGCCACATCTGTTCCAGCGCCTGTTGGAAATGAAGGGCAAAGCGCGGGGCATCAAATACCGGGGTGTGCCGAAGCTTGTCGCGCAACTGCTCCCGTAACCGGGAAAGCGCCGTGGGATCTGATGCAAATTTTACGGCCCTGTGCAGATAATCGTCGGGGTCCGTGGCAATCCAGTCGCTCAAACCGGCGTTGGTCAGGATGGATTCCCCCACATGCGAGATGAAACGCTGGCCTTTCATGCTGAGAACCGGCACGCCCATCCACAGGGCTTCCACAGTGGTGGTGGTGCCGTTGTAGGGAAAGGGGTCAAGGGCGATATCGATCTGATGGTAGGCTGATAGATGATGGCTTCGGGGTAATTTGAAACCTTCCAGAGTCAGGCGTTCGGGGGCTATCCCGTGAGCCGCAAAGCGCTGACGGGTTAGCGCCTGGATGGATGCATCACCAAGCGCTTTGGTTTTGAGATACAGCCTGGCCGTTGGCAGGGCATGCAGGATCCTGGCCCAGAGGCTGACGACCGCGTCGTTCATTTTGGGGATGTTATTGAGGCTGCCAAAGGTTAAATAGCCGTTGCTCAGGGCTGGAAGTGGGTTGACGGGCAAGGCCGCATGGCGTGTATCGAAGCATAAATAAGACTCCGGTAATTGCCAGATCTTTTCGGTATATTGCGCGGCTTCGGTCAGTGGAGTCACCCAGGGGTCTCCCAGAATATAGTCCATCTGGGGTACTCCTGTGGTTCCCGAATACCCCAGCCAAGTAACCTGAACCGGGGCCGGACGCCAGGCAAATAAAGGCAGGCGATGATTATCGGTATGCCCAGACAGATCCAGGAGGATGTGGACCCCATCCTGACGAATGCGCTCACAAGCCTGCGCATCGTTGAGCAATCCAATGGGATGCCAGTGGGAAAATAGCCCCATCAGTCGTTCGCTCATTGCATCGCGCTTGTTTACCGTGGGGTAGGCGATCAGCGTGAAGCGGTTGTTATCCAAATGGGATAACAGCGACTCCAGAAAATAGCCCACAGGGTGGCTGCGTAAATCTGCGGAAACGAATCCGATGCGCAGGGGTTGCGGCGGATACGGAACAATCTGGGGGGGGTGAATCGTTCCGGCCGCCTGGGTTACCAGGGTGCCAAATCGTTTTGCTACCTTTCCTGTGGTCTCGTGATCACGGGGCCGATAGAGAGTGACCATCAAATACCCACTGTAGCCTCCCACATCATCCGGCGCCAACTCCAGCGCTTTCTTGAAGCATTCGATTCCTTCTTCCGTTCGATTGAAGAATTGCAGGATCATTCCCAAGCGATTCAATGCCGGGACCAGATCTGGTTGACGGGTGCAGACTTGCTGGTAGCAGACCAGGGCCTTGTGAAATTGCATGCTCTTGTAATAGAGGTCTCCCAGTGCGAGCCTGGCAGGGAGATTGTCGGGGTCCAAGGCCAGCACTTGTTCGTAGCGCGCCAAAGCGGGGCTGTATTGCAACGTGTCGGCATACAGATTTCCTAAGGCCAGGAGCGCCTCGGGATGGTCGGGTTTGAGTCTGAGCAAGTCTTCGTAGGCCCTGATGGCTGCAGGACGATTCTGCAACCGAGCCTGCGCATGACCTAATTGCAGCAGGAGGACTGGATTGTCTCGGGCCAGTTCGAGTCCTTGTTGCAAAACGGTGAGCGCTCGTTGGGGCTGATCAGCACCGAGGTACAACACCCCCAGGAGGACATAGGCTGGCGCCAGATCGGGATATTCCTGCAGCAGTTGCTGCAACTGCCTTTCCATGTCGACAACTTGGGTCGAGAAAAACCGGTTCTGGATGTGCTCTAACTGTTCTAACCGATGGATCTGTTTTTGCACATGCGGGTTGCTGATCTGGTGTCGATGCACCACCTCCAGAAGATGCCGAGCGGTGCCCAGGTCATTGGCTTGAATCAGAGCCTCCAGGTAGTTGCCCCAGGATTGGGGATTTCCGGGGCAGGTTTGCACAGCGGCCAACAAGTGGGGCAAGGCAGCAGTGGGGTATCGGTCGCGTAAGGCCATGAGTCCCTGGTTGAGGGATTCTTCGGGTTGAGTCATGAAGCACCAACGCCCTGTGTGTGGCACATAAGACTTGGTGTTGATCCTGTGCAAACCATGACGGCATGGTCACGACATGGGCAAGTCAAAAATGATTCTGGTACCGTTGACATGGGTTTTCCTTATCAAACATCAAACCGTGCGCATGAACCCCTCAAGACGGCAAGGCTGGCAAGAGACTTGCCAAGCCGAGGGAAATGCGCGGACAAGTATTCAAGCCTTCAAGAGCCCTGGCTTCATGGCGTATTGTATTAAAAGCGGAGCCAGGCTTCAGTTGTATACTAACCACCGCAGAATGCCATACACGCCTTGCGGCCCTTAAGCTTATGATAAGGCCGATGCTGTAGTATGAACGATAAGGTGGCATGTCTCTTGTGACGTGTCTCATGACACTCGATTCAGGTTGATGACCATGCAGGCCATTCGATACAACGCATCCCATGACCGATCAGCGCAAGGCCGCTCGGGATTTGACAATTCTGCTCCTCACTCCCCATTGGGGCTTGTTCGTGGAGCCTGCTTGCTGTGGATCATGTGGATGGTCGCGCCATTGCCATCCGCTTTTGCCGCATCGGTGCTGACTTTGAACGATCTGTTGTTGCTGGGGTTGGGGCATAATCCTGCAGTATTGGCGGCGCGGGAACAGGTATCGGCTTCACAGGGAATGGCTGTGGCAGCACGCGCCTATCCTAATCCGGAAATCAGTGGCTTGACGGGCCGTGGCAGGGAGCTGAATGTGCCAAATCCCCTGTCAGGCTCAGTCTATTCCTTTGCCCTGCATCAACCTCTCGAATATTCCGGGCTGCGCAATCCTCGTATCCAGGCTGCAGAAGCTTCGGTACAAGCCGCCGATGCCGCACGCCGAGCCTTCGAAAATGATGCCCTGGCGGCGATCAAACTGGCTTACTATGATCTGTTGCGTCGTCAGGATGAGGCCCAGGCCAGCGAAGAAGACTTGCAGATTACGCAAAAGATTCGTGACAGCATTGCCCTGCGCTACCACGTGGGGGAATCTCCCCGATTTGATCTCATCACTGCCGAAACGGAACGGCTCAATGCGCTCAAAAATCATGACATGGCGCTGTTGCGTACTCGGCAAGCCCGTATTGCCTTGCGCCAGGCAGTAGGCCAAAGCATCCCCGAAGACACGCAAATTGTCGGCAGTCTGCCCGATGCGGTTGTAATGCCTCCGCTGGCCACTTTGCAGGAACAGCTGAATGCGCGTAATCCCGAGCTCCAGCAAGTACAAGCCGAAAACCAGGCGGCCGAATCCCGGGTGGACTGGCAGAAGGCCCAGCGTCTTCCACAATTGGCGCTCGTTGCACAGCATGATTCAGATCCTACCCTGTCCTCCTCGCGGGTTGGCGTGGCGGTAACCATTCCCCTATGGGATCAACATTCCGGCCCTGTTCTGCAGGCGCAGGCAGAACTGGCCCGCAGCCGCCATGTGGTTGATTCCCGGCGCCAGTGGTTGGGCGAATCTCTGTCAGCGGCTTACGCACGCTTTGATAGCGCGCGCAACCAGGTAGCCCTTCTGGAAAATGACTTGCTGCTCCAGGCCACAGAGGCCAAGAATGTGGCAGAAGCTGCTTACCGTCACGGCGAGCGCGGCATTCTGGATTGGCTCAATGCCCAGCGAACCTATCGCATTGCGCGCAGCGAGCTGATTACCGCGCGTTATGATCTGGCCACGGTGGTGGTGGAAATCGATCGCCTCCTGGCCACCCCGCCCTCTATGTTGCCTTCCACGGCCCCTACTCCATGAACCTTTTCTCCAAACTTCGGCCTTCGGGCCCCTTGCGTTTTTCCTGGTGGCGTCATGGGGTCCCGATTCTGTTACTGGGGCTGTCGGGAATCTGGTACCAGTCTACCCGTCATGGGTTACCCTCGGCTCCACCCACTGCTACAGCCCAAGACCCGGACATCGTTGATCTGGGCGCTCCTGGTTTGGAAGCCCTGGCGCGTGACTGGAACATTCAGGTGGCCCCGGTGGCGGTGGCCCCCTATGCGGAAATTTTGCGGGTCACCGGCAAAGTGGAGTTTGACGAACAAAAAGTGACCCGCATCGGTTCCAATGTAACCGGGCGAGTGATGGATATCGCTGCAGTGCCGGGTCAACGGGTTGCGCGCGGTGCGGTGCTGGCGCGTATCAACTCGACGGAACTGGGGCAGGCCCAATTGGCTTATCTCAAGGCCAAAGCGGCCGATGAACTGGCCCAAAACGCCTATGATCGGGCCAAGTGGTTATACCAGGAAGATGTCATTGCCAAGGCCGAACTGCAACGCCGCGCATCCGAGGCACTCAGCACCAGTGCCGAACACCGCGCCATGGCGGAACAGTTGCAGGTGTTGGGCCTGTCAAGAGCGCAAGTTGAGCAACTGGGGAAAAGTGGCAAGATCGATCCCTCCTCATCGGTCACGGCCAGCATGTCGGGGTTGGTGGTGGAGCGTCACATCGTGCAAGGGCAGGTGGTGCAGCCTGCCGAGGTTCTGTTCACGGTTGCCGATCTCTCCCAGGTCTGGGTGACGGCGCTGGTTCCGGAAATGGAGGCTGGTTTGTTGGCGGTGGGGCAGGACATGCAGATCGAAGTGCCCGCCTTGCGTGGTGCCCACCTGGCTGGAAAATTGACGTACGTGGGCGAAACGGTCCTGGCCGAGACGCGCACCGTCCGTGCCCAAACCACGCTGCTGAATCCTGGGTTGCAGCTCAAGCCTGGCATGTTGGCCACCATGCTGATTACCGGAAAAACCGTCGACACCCCGGTAATCCCCGCCAGCGCGGTGGTGCATGAAGACAATAGTGACTTCGTATTCGTGTCCTTGGCCCCCGCTCGTTTTCGGCTGACGGCCGTGCGCCTTGGACCCCAAAGCGGTGAAGTGGTGCCGGTGTTGTCAGGGCTCAAACCAGGCGACCAGGTGGTCACGGATCAGGCGTTTCATCTGAATAATGAACGCAAAAAACGTCTGGGTGGCGGTTAAGGATCGCCACGCATGATCCGTTCGCTCATTCAGGCTGCATTGCGCCACCGACTGGTCTTGATGGTGGTTACGCTGGGTTTGCTGGTTGCCGGGCTGTTCAGCTTGCAACGCTTGTCGGTGGATGCCTTTCCCGATGTCACCAACGTTCAAGTTCAGATCGCCGCCGAGGCGCCCGGGCGGTCGCCCGAAGAAATCGAACGGTTCGTGACCGTTCCCATCGAAATCGCCATGACCGGCTTGCCGGGGCTTACCGACCTGCGTTCCCTCAACCGCAACGGTATCGCTGTGATCACGTTGGTCTTCACAGATGCCACGGATCTCTATTTTGCGCGCCAATTGATCACGGAACGCCTCATTGAAGTCATGTCCCAAATGCCCCCGGGCATTACCCCGGTTCTTGGCCCGGTCACCACTGGCCTGGGGGAGGTGTATCAGTACACCCTGGAACACCCTTCCGATGGCAACCGTCCCTTAACCCGCGAGGAACTGACGGAACACCGCACGGTGCAGGACTGGATCGTGCGCCCCTTGTTGCGCAACATTCCCGGGGTGGCCGAAATCAATACCATGGGGGGCTACGACAAGGAGTATCAGGTGCTGGTGTCTCCCGAGCGCTTGCATCATTACGGGGTCAGCTTGCAGGAGTTGTACCGGGCTCTGGCGCGCAATAACGCCAATTCGGGGGGAGGGCAGTTGCCGGTTTTTGCAGAACGCTATCTGATTCGCGGCATTGGCCTGATCAATAACGAAAACGATATCCGCAACATCGTCCTCAAGGAAGCGGGAGGAGTTCCGGTGTATGTGCATGATGTGGCTGAAGTCACCACAGGAACCGGTGTGCGCCAGGGTGCGGTCATCAAAAACGGAAGCACGGAAGCGGTTGCGGGCATCATACAGATGCAACGCGGGGGAAATGCCCGTGAGGTAGTCCAACGCATCAAGGAAAAAGTGAACGATATCAATCGTCGTCAATTGCTTCCCGACGGCCTGCGTATCGTTCCGTTCTATGACCGAACAGATCTGGTGGATGCCGCCTTGCACAACGTGACCAAGGTTTTGATGGAGGGTGTGTTTCTGGTCATTGTCATCCTGTATCTGTTTCTTGGGGACGTGCGCTCTGCCATCATTGTCATTGCCACTCTGGTTTTGACCCCCTTGCTGACCCTGATGGTTATGAGCTATCTGGGGATGAGCGCCAATCTCATGTCTTTGGGGGGCCTTGCCATTGCCATTGGCATCATGGTCGATGGGTCTGTGGTGGTGGTGGAAAATACCTTTGCGCATCTGGGACGCCCAGATCGCAAGGGGGTTTCCAAAACACTCGTCGTGTTGGAGTCGGCGCGGGAAGTCGCCATACCGGTATTGTTTGGGGTTAGTATCATTATTCTGGTGTTCATGCCATTGCTCTCCTTGCAGGGGATGGAAGGCAAAATGTTTGCTCCCCTGGCCATGACCATTGCGATTGCCCTGGTTATTTCTCTGCTGCTGTCCTTGACCGTGTCGCCCGCCTTATGCGCGTATATTCTGAAGGGTGACGTGGAGCAGGACACTCGGGTTGTGGCGCTGTTGCGCAAACCCTACGAAGCAGCCCTGCACTGGGCACTGGGCCACCCCCGGAAAATGATGACCTATGCCGTCGCAGCGCTTCTGATCAGCTTCATGGCCTTCGGGTTTCTGGGAAAGTCCTTCATCCCAGTCATGAAGGAAGGCGCCATCACTCCGGTCATCACCCGGGCTTCCAACATTTCTTTGGAAGAGTCCGTCAAGATGGAGTTCTCGGCGCTCAAACGGATCAGTCAAATTCCCGGCGTGGACATGGCCGTATCCCGGTTGGGGCGCGGTGCTTCGGCAGCCGATCCAGGGCAGCCCAACGAGTCGGACCCCATTGTGACCCTGAAACCGGCTAGCGACCGAGAGTTATCCCAAGAGGCCATTGCCGAGCGCATTCGGGCAATCCTGAAAACCTTGCCGGGTGTGGATACGGCCATTTCTCAACCGATTGCGGCCCGGGTGGACGAAATGGTGTCTGGAGTTCGCTCGCAAGTGGCCATCAAGATTTTTGGCGACGACTTGCATGAACTGCGTCTGTTGGGGGATCAAATCGGCAGGGCCATCGTGGATATTCCCGGCGCCACCGATCTGTATGTGGAACAACTAACCGGGCAAAACTACCTCACCTTCGACATCGATCGGGAAGCCATAGCCCGTTATGGTCTGAATGTGGAGGATGTGAACAACGTGATTGAAATTGCCGGCGCAGGCAAGGTGGCCACGACGCTCTATGAGGGGGAAAAGCGCTTTCCAATCACCTTGCGCTACCCCAGCGCACAGCGGGACAGTGTTGCCAACTTTCAGGATCTGACCCTGATTGCACCCGGCGGGGCAATAGTCCCCTTGAAAGCCGTAGCACAGGTCAGTGTGGTAGATGGCGCTTCGCAGGTTCTGCGTGAAGGAGGCAAGCGGCGACTGGTGGTGGGCATCAATGTCTCGGGGCGTGATTTGGGAGGCTTTGTTCAAGAAGCCCAGGCGCGCATTGCCCGTCAGGTCAAACTGCCACCGGGCTACACACTGCAGTGGGGCGGGCAGTTTGATAACATGAATCGGGCGATGGCTCGTCTGACGGTCATCATCCCCCTGACGATCCTCGGCATCTTCTTTCTGTTGTTTCTGCTCTTCGATTCTGTGGCCATGGCTTTGTTGATCATTCTGGTATTGCCCTTTGCTTCCATCGGAGGCATTTTTGGTTTGCTGCTGGCGCGGGAGTACCTGTCTGTTCCCGCTGCAGTGGGTTTCATCAACTTGTGGGGCATTGCGGTGCTCAATGGCGTGGTGCTGGTATCCTTCATCCGCCAACTGCGTCAGCAGGGCACCTCCCTGCACGCAGCCCTTCGCGAGGGCTGTGCCCACCGCTTCAGACCCGTCATGATGACCGCCAGCGTGGCCATGCTCGCGCTCATTCCCATGCTGTTTTCCACGGGCCCGGGCTCGGAGGTGACACGCCCCTTGGCCGTGGTGGTCATCTCTGGCCTGATTTCCTCTACCGCGTTAACCCTACTGCTGCTGCCTGTGCTCTACCCCATCGCAGATCGCTGGGAGAAAAGGCCGGATGAGGTGCTTGCCTAGGCTCACCCGGCGCAGGGGGTGCACCTTTCGGGTGCGACTAAAAGGACTCGGTGGAGGGTTGACAGGCCCCGACGAACTCGGTGTGGTTGCCGCCAGCCAATGACTCCGGTGCCTCATTGTTTACATATTGATCATCCCATTTTTCAGAAACTTTCCAAGTGGTTGTATTGAAGGCGATGTCCACCTTCACGATCATGGTGGTATGGTTTTTTGGATTGATGGATTTTTGGTATAGGTGCCCCTGAATCAGGCCTCCATTCACCTCTGTGTTCTTGGTTTCATCATAGCCACCGTCTTTCGTGGTGACCCTGTTGATTCCCGGTTCAAACCTGAGAGTGGACTGGTTCTCGCCCTTTTCCACAATGATGTAACTGGGCAGCCCTGATGTGGGGTGAATGGTTGGTTTCAGCCTGTAGAGCTTGGAGAATGGGTAGGAATCGGCTGGGACGTTGGACGCATCGATCTGGTTTTTGAGCGTCAGATCCTTGGCCCACTGCGTTCCCTTGCAGGACAAGGTCAGGGTTTCTGGTTTCTTGGGCGGTTGGCACCCTTGCAGCAGGCAGATAGCCAGCAGACTGGTCAGTGTAAGCAGCGCGAGGCTTGTGCGTTGAGGGGACATGATCATTTGACTTTCCGTAACGGACCGATACTATACTAGCAGAGTGCCCGGTGCCAAAGGCAGAAGTCCAGCGTTTACTGGAACCTGAACCTGTGGGAACGTGGTTGCAGGAAAGTTGAGCGACAGTGACTATCCGTAAATCAAGGCTCGATTCCTCGAAGCGGTCTACGCCTACCCGTGCTACCCACCCGAAGACCTAGAGAGTGAGCGCATGCTGAAACTTGAGCAGATCCAGAAGAACGCCGCTCTTTCGGGCGTCGAACCAGGAATGGAAAACTTGTTCCATTTTGCTGCGGCGCTGCCGACAGGCACTCGGCAGATGTTTGCAGTATCGTCATATTGGTGCAGTGACAGTCCTGACGGCCGTAGGGCATAAAATCGGGTCAAAAATCCAAAGGGGTTCTAAATGCCGGAGCCGCTGGCCTCAGGAAAGCTACCACCCCCAGCGAACGATGCGCGCTTAATTTTCCCTGCTGCTATATGGGAATTTCAGACTGCGGGTGACACCTTGTACGATCCAATCGCAAAACTGTCACTTTACAAGGCCCCTTGCGGCAATGCATGCAAAAAACTACAATGAATGCTTAGAATGCATGTTGATGAGGTGATGCTATGGCGATGCTGACCGTACGGAACTTGCCCGACGAGGTACACCGCGCGCTGCGGGTGCGGGCTGCTCAACACGGGCACAGCACCGAGGCAGAAGTCCGTGAGATTCTGGCAACCGCAGTCAAGCCAGAGGGCCGCGTTCGTCTAGGGGAAGCTCTGGTGGCCTTGGGGCGCAAGATCGGCCTGTCGAACGAGGATTTCGAGGTCTTCAATCAGGTTCGAGACAAGACGCCAGCAAAACCGCTGAGGTTTGAATGATCGTCCTCGATACCAACGTTGTTTCTGAGGCGATGAAGCCGGAGCCGCACCCGGCCGTGCGGGCTTGGCTGAACGACCAGGCCGCTGAAACGTTGTACTTGTCCAGTGTAACGCTGGCCGAGCTGCTGTTCGGCATCGGAGCGCTCCCGGCCGGTAAGCGCAAGGACATGCTGGCACAGGCCCTTGACGGTCTGATGGGGCTGTTCAGAGACCGGGTGTTGCCATTCGACATCGACGCGGCTCGACACTATGCCAAGCTGGCAGTGGCCGCAAAGACTGGCGGACGAGGATTCCCAACGCCTGATGGCTACATCGCTGCGATTGCGGTCTCCCGAGGTTTCCTTGTGGCATCGCGCGACACTGCCCCCTTCGAAGCGGCGGCTATCTCCGTCATCAATCCGTGGAAAGTGTGAGGGGACGGGCGTAACCAAGTTATTTGATGGCTGCCAGGGTGATTTTCGGCACGATACTTGAGGGTAAGTGGGACGAGCGCCCTCAAAGAACTTGACTTGCAAGTCCCCCAAGGGTGCGTCTTTGAATTCCATAGCATATACGCCCCACACACAAAATTCAGGACAGGCTCCCGGCACCGCGTACGAGCCGCAGCGAGACCAGCCATGGTGGGCTCGCGGATGAGGATTGCGCTCGAACAATGGCTTTATGTATCTTCAGCAACCCATTCCAGGGCCTGGATTGGAAGTTCTTTATCAAGAAATGGTTGGGTCAACCGACGGAATTGGTTGCGATCAATCTCAAGCGAGGCGTCGTAGTAGCCACCAAGCGCTATTAGAGACAAAAGTACGTCGTCTAGCCCATCTTGGATCTTATTAACTCGGTTAATCGCAGAGGTTTGAAAGCTGGCATTCGCAGAATTGCCCTCATAGCTGCGAATGAGCAGGAATAGCAAAAAGGTTGCAACTAGGGCGAGAACGCAGCCAAAAAACCAGGGTGGGGTTATACGGACATCCAATCTTGTAGTCATTGGGTAAGCCCAATTTCGATATCAAAGTTTGCAACCAGTGTATCAGTTAGGATTGTTGGTGCGTACAATTCATGTGGATTATTCTTGACTCGCCCTTGGAGGGCTTGTTAGTCAAGTTCTATGAGGGCGCTCATCCCACTTACCCTCAAGTATTGTGCAAAAAACCGCCCCGGCAGCCATCAAATAACTTGGTTACGCTCAACCTGTTCGATAATCGAATTGAGGTCATGGGACTCTGGGGACGCTTCTGCTGCAGTGCCAACAATGTAGTGAAGTTGGCCAAAAGTGCTTGAGCCCCCGGTACCGTCTGTAGAGAACCCATGACCAGCCGCCTTGTTTTTCAAATAATCAAAGCTGGTTTAGTATCAACTTTTATCAGCCTGAGTATTATCGTGGATAATAGGCTTTTCTTGGAGGCAATAGGTATGGACATCAGTATCGAGTGTGAGCAGGAGGATGATGGCAGGTGGTTGGCTGAGGTCCCCCAACTTCCCGGCGTAATGTCTTACGGAATTACTGCGGACGACGCAATGGCGTCGGTCGAGGCCCTTGCCTTGCGGACTATGGCCGAGCGGTTGGAGTCGCGGGAGTCGCGTCCTGTTGCCATTCACATCTCAATTCCTGCAGCGGCATGAGCCGGTGGCCATCAGTAAAGGCCAAGCGACTTCTCGCGGCGTTACTCAGTAACGGCTGAACGATTAAGCGGCAATCGGGTTCTCACCGAACCCTTGCTCGAGACGGTTGGCCTGATGTCGTATTCGCCTTTCATGACGGGGAGGAAATCGGGCCCAAGATGCTGGCACGTATGGCAAAACATACCGGCATCACTCCAGAAGACCTTTGAACTGTGAACCATAATTAATCACAAATTTCGGATGCCATGGATTCCTGTCGTGCATTCCGGCAGATCCCTTGGCTTCAGCATGGCGCAGCCCTCCAAGGGCGAGTCTTTGGATTCCAGTCTAAAGACCGCTTTGATTATGTCCCAAATCATTCTTCGAAACCAAACCTTTTTCAAGTTTCTGTTGCATATTGATCGGGAACATGCGGCCACCATCTGTTTGCGGGGGTGTGCCCGTTGTGGAGGCCCCCTTCATCAGGCGCACTACCAACGCAAACCTCGCGATGCCCCCTCGAGCTGGGTTGAGGAGAAGATTCGTTTCAGTTTTTGTTGTGGACACTGTCGGAACCGTTGCACTCCAGCCTCGGTACGCTTTATGGGACGTCGGGTTTATTGGGGGGCCACGGTGCTTCTGGCCACTGCTTTGTCTCATGGTCTGAGCCTGAGGCGAAGTCGTTCTCTCACACAATTATTCGGGGTTCCTGTCCAGACCCTCCGGCGCTGGCGTCAATGGTGGCTGGCCGAATTCACCACGACTCCGGTATGGCAAATCTTGCAGCCGATTCCTGCCCCCCGCGGCAACCCATGAGTTGCCCAGTGAATTACTCAAGCGTATGGGTATTTCAGACTGCTGGTGACAGTCATGGGACTAACCGTGACCACGCTACAGCGCCAACGATTTGGCGTTTCTAAAACGATTGCATATTTTCTTGATTGTATGCACAATCAACCTTGATTATAAAGACCGCAAACAAGGAGAAGAACATGCAAAGCATGACCATAGAGCAACTGCGCGCGGCAAGCAACGCCGGTGGCGTTTTGGGCGTGACCTTGAAAGCCCAGGGCGGGGTGTTTCTCGTTCAGATCAACACCCGCAGTGGCCCCGGTGCCGTGCTCTCAAAGGCCCGTAGCACCGAGCCGCGTCGCTTTGGCAATCCGCTGGCTGCCTTGAATGTGCTGCGTGATATTGGCATCACGGTAGGCCGGTTCGACGCGAGCGAATATGATCCGGCAGAGAAGGAACACGACGCCGGCAACCGGGGCAGGGCGGACGCCATGCGCCAAGCGCATGAAGCCGCCGCCTATAATCAGTGGCTGGCCGGCGAAACTCGGGCATCCATTGACGACCCACGACCGAACCTTTCCCATGATGGAGTAATGGCTGAAATGGATGCCGAGATTGCCGCTTTGCCGAAGCAAAAACGCGCATGACGGCCAAGTCCTATCGCATTGAATGGCGGCCAATGGCGTGCGAGGATTTGCGCGCCATTGTGCGCTATATCGGCAAGGACAATCCGATGCGGGCCAAGCACTTCGGCCAGGAGTTGCGTGACAAGACCCAACTGCTTGCACAGCGTCCCGAGCTTGGCCGCATAGGGCGGCCAGGCTTGCCCGACTGGTTGCGCGAAGTGGTCGTAGATCCGAATTACATCGTTTTTTATCGTGTGCTGGCCGGGGTCCGCACCGTTGAAATCTTGAGGGTGAAGCACGCGGCGCAAAAAACCCCATGATATTTATTTCTGATCTGTTCGATCATCGAATTGCACTTAGTAATCGGTCCTTCCGGCAAAGGAATAAGTCGTCAGCTGTGGCCGCTATGGTCCGTGCTCGCCTGCTCAATATTGCCAAATCGCAGTGCACCACAAGCCAGCCAGATAATCATACAGTTTTTCCAATGAATGCGATTCTGTTAATATGTAGTTGAATTAAATCTCATATACTGTTAGACTTCTTGAGATGAAGGTGTCAAAAGAAGAACTTGTCGCCGTCCTGTCCCAGTTTAACCCCTGGTGGCGGGGCGAGGGCATTGCCGACCTGCCCAAATGGCGGCGTGCTTCTTTTCGCGAACTGCATGGGTGGCTGACCACCCCCCCTGCACCGCGTGCTGTGCTGCTTTCCGGTGCCCGGCAAATCGGCAAGACCACACTGATGTTGCAGACTATCGATGTATTACTGCGCGCGGGTGTACCGTTTGCCAATATTCTTTATGCCACTTTCGACCATCCCATCCTCAAACTCGCCGGTATCGACGCCGTACTCGAAGCTTGGCGAGAACGCGAACCGAAGGTTGATGGGCCCGAGTACCTGTTCCTTGACGAAGCACAGTTCATCCGTGACTGGGGAACCTGGATCAAGCATCAAGTCGATTTCCGCAAGGATCGGCGCATCGCCTTTACCGGGTCGGTCATGCCATTGGTGGAGGTCGGCCAGGAATCCGGTGTCGGTCGCTGGCATACCATCCGTCTGACCACGCTCTCGTTCTACGAATATCTTCAGATCAAAAACCTGTCGCTACCAGAACTGCCGCGTCTGCAATCCCTGCGGGATCTGTTTGATTGGTCCCAATCGGATTTTTATCGTGTTACGGAGGCAGCGGCGCCCTACATTGGACATTTCCATGAATACCTAGTGCGCGGTGGTTTCCCGCAAACCGCCCAGGCGGACAGCATCACCCAGGCCCAGCGCCTGCTGCGCGAGGACATCATCGACAAGGTTCTGAAGCGCGATATGACCGCACTGTTCGGTGTGCGGCGCGTGCTGGACCTGGAGCACACCTTCCTCTACCTGTGCATGCACGATGGCGGCCTGCTCGACATGGTT
The DNA here is from genome assembly GCA_027449685.1 of Ferrovaceae bacterium. GTDB lineage: Bacteria > Pseudomonadota > Gammaproteobacteria > Burkholderiales > Ferrovaceae > JAJZHV01. The sequence goes on from DAIDLC010000012.1 coordinate 36,022, forward strand.
GACCTTTGCGCCAATCTGGAGGTAAAACGACCGACGGCGCAGAACTTCATCGAACTGCTGGAAGCGACGCACCTTATCTACCGGCTGCCGCCTTTCGGCTACGGTAAGGATGTCCTTCGCGCCCGCTTCAAGATTTATCTGGCTGATGCCGCTATCGCACCAGCAGTCATGCTAAAGGGCAAGGCGATTCTTGAAGATCCCACCGCGCTCGGCGTGGCGACTGAAACCGCTGTGCTCAAGCATTTGTTTGCCAGGTACTATGCGCAGAACGTGCGTTTCACCTATTGGCGCGGCAAGAAGGACCGCGAAGTCGACCTCGTCGCAGAGGTCGATGGACAGATCATCCCTTTTGAAGTGAAGTACCGCGCCCAGCATACCGGCCTGCGTGACCTCAAGGGCCTGCTTGAACTCTGTCAGCAGAAGGCCATTGAGCGCGGTTACGTGGTCACAAAATCGCTGGATGATTTCGGCACGATTGCAGAATTGCCCGACACCAACACGCGATTCTTACGCATCCCGGCACCGCTGCTGTGCTACTGGATGGGCGAATCGGAATTGATACCGGAACAACAACGAAACTGACCCGACAACAGCTTGAAGCGCACCTCTGGGGGCCACCAACATTCTGCGCGGCAAGACCGCTTGCGACAGCGACACCTGCGACTTTTGCGACAGCAAAATTTGTGGCCAATTCGCGCTAGCGTTTGCTGATGGAGCAACTTCGGGCGGGAGACCAGAGTAAGGGCTCGGCGGAGTCACCTGTTTTTATCTAAGAGATTTTGGCATCCTGAGATTTTTGAGGAGATGCCATGGATATGTTCCCCCAACGCGAGCAGTCCCCCCGGGAATTCTGGTTGGCCCATGTACAGGCATGGCGTGCCAGCGGCTTGAAGAAGAAAGAATACTGTGAGGTTCATGGCCTGAAGGCCACCACCATGGGTTACTGGTGCCGGGCTCAAGCAGAACCCCATCAGAAGCCCTCTCACCCTGATTCCCATCAACCAGCCATCCGGTTGTGGGAGCATTGCCATCATCAGACGCAATGCCCAGGACTGGGAGTTGTCCCTGCCATTGGATGTCCCCCCAGGATGGGTAGCTGAGCTGCTCAAATCCCTATGATCCGCTCCGATCAAATCTGGCTGGTGTGGGAGCCCATCGACATGCGTGCCGGGATGGATCGATTGTCAGCCTGGTTGCAGGATAGTCTGGGTCGTTCACCCTGTGATGGATCAGCCTTCGTGTTCCGCAACCGGCGCACTACCCGGTTGAAATTGCTGCTCTGGGATGGCAATATGTCAGCCGAGCGCGTAATTGCCATGAACAATTTGCATCGCCCGGCTAATTGGTCGGGCGCGAGGCTTCAAGTCGGCAAATACGCTGCCAGAATGTTTGCGGCTTCGCATCGCCCGGCCAATTGGTCGGGCGCGAGCAATGGCGTCGAGCCCTACGCCTGGCTCAAGGACACCCTCGAAAAACTCCCCACCTGGCCCAATTCCAGACTGGATGAACTGCTTCCGCTGCGCCCCAAAACTTCTACCTGATCCCATCACTCGTCACCTCAACCATTCAGGTGACTGTACTACCCCAATAACCCGATGGACAGGTGACTCCGCCGGGCGCTTACGGCGCTCGGATGATGTTTGCAGTATCATCATATTGGTGCAGTGACAGTCCTAACGGCCGTAGGGCATAAAATCGGGACAAAAATCCAAAGGGGTGCCACGTGGGCTTCAGATTTCAAAAGCGTATCCGAATTTTCAAAGGCTTGACGCTCAACCTCAGTAAATCGGGAACGTCATGGACTGTGGGTGGGCGGGGGGCGTCAGTGAATTTGAAAGGTGGCAAAGCCACCGGGAATATCGGGATTCCTGGCACCGGTTTGTCCTATCGAAAAAGGCTGGATGTCTCCTCAACACAAGAGCCGGAAAGCAAATCAGGTAAAGGCGGATGGGTCCTGATTTGGATCATCGCTTTGATTGCTCTGGGGTATTCCTTGGCGAAATATTAGCCCAGTGTGTGGCCGTCCAGCCGAACCACGCCTTCCTATGACCGTTGGCCATTTGATTGGGTATGTAAACTTTTAACATCCTCCCCGCCCTGAACGGCGGGGCTTGTCGCGCATCTGGTCAAGGATTGACGGTCTCCTTCAGGGCCGTTTCGATGGCAGCTGGCGTTTGCATGATGTTCACGAAACTGTTGGCCCCCACCATGGCCAGATCAGGAAAATCAATGGCGATGCGAAAGCGCGCGTAAAGTGCCAACACGTCGTTGCCCGAGACCAGCAATTCGTAGGGCAGGTGGGCTGTGGACTTGACGTCGTGGAAATCAATTTCGCTCATGATAAAACGGTCGTCCATGTATTTGGAGCCGCCTTCGGGTGCCTTCATGCCCACTGAAAACAGGGTCTCCTGCCCGCCGGGAACGTCCACTCGGGCCACGCGCGTAACGCCCGCACGATGCGTGGCAAGCCCTTTCTCCACCGCCGCCAGCGCCGCCCCATGACTGGAAAAATGACCCAGCATGCTGGGGTCGGTAAAATACTCCATGCCAAACATGTAGTGGTAGCGGCGTAGTTGCTCCGCGGTCAGTCCTTTCGCCCCAAACGGTTCGCCCGTACCCAATGCGGTGCTGAGCTTGTCTGCTACGCCGCCCAGGTCACCTTTCATGCGGTAGGCTTGCGCCATGTAGCGCGGATTAGTGGCACTTATCTGGATGTCATGGCCCACCTGGGTAAAAGCCACGCGCTGAGCGGCCCCGAAGCCACCGTGTTCCGAGGCTGCGGCATTGGCGAGCAACTCGGGGCTGGTAACCACCAGGATCAGGGCCCCGGGATAAGGTTCATAGCTCCCGGCGATGGCAAAGCCCTGGGCCGTGAGCGCGGATTGGGCTGCAGCGCTTTTCTCGGCGATGGTCCCCGCTCCCCGGGAGAACAGCAAAAAGGGCTTGAGCAGGGCCTCATCAGCGGAAGCGACGGATGCGGCTAAACACAGTGCTGCGAGCAGAAATCGAAATAGCAGGTTCATGACACCTTCTCCAGAATTGTCCAGGTAGAAGTTGGATCGTATCAGTTTGTGGAATCTTTGACTCACAGGTCCACAGACTGCGACACACTTTGACGGGTTGCAGTACCGGGAAATTTCAGACTGTGGGTGACGCCTTGCACGATCCGATCGCAAAACTGCCACTGGATAATGCGCCTTGCGGTAATGCATGCAAAACACTACTGTTCGGCATCGGAGCGCTCCCGGCCGGTAAGCGCAAGGACGTGTTAGCACAGGCCCTTGATGGTCTGATGGGGCTGTTCAGGGACCGGGTGTTGCCATTAGACATCGACGCGGCTCGCCACTATGCCAAGCTGGCAGTGGCTGTAAAAACTGGCGGAAAAACAGACCGCCATAATCCGATTTTTTAAAGTCCTCAGGCGTCAAGGGTGTGTGCTTGTGCCGATCAAGGAACTTTGTCCCAGAATCGAAGATGAGTAAGTCGTTGCGAATTTACTGTTGGTGTAAACTGGATTACTGGGAACAACAGGGGCACTACTAGACAAGGCATACACCGTCAGCGTGTAGGTGTGCGTGCCAGTACCTACTGGAGGGCAGGGGGCTGAATAGGCGTATTTCTGATCGTAAGTTTCGCCGTAGGTTGCATTACTGGTAACACTCAAATTCTCATCTTGATTGATCGTGGTTTTGGAACTCGGCAAATTGAAAACGGCCCAATGAACACAGGCATTGATACCCGTTCCGCAGGGTGAGGTCTGATCGTCCATGATGAAAGCCAATGAAGTCGTGCCAGTGGGCAAGTTGATGAACGTCAATTGGGGAGAAATATTGCTACCCCCGTTTGCGGTACAAACAGCACTTGAGGGAATTGTGGCGTTGTTTTGATAGGTAGCCGAGGTTACGGTAAAGGTCAGAACTGTCACGGTGACTGTGTAATTGACCGTGGAACCATCGGCAGCGGTGACTGTGTAGATGACAGGATTGGTGAAATTATTGGTGCTTGTGCCGCTGCTCTGGGTGGTGCCACCCACACTGACACTGTTTCCAGTCGTTGTGAATGTGGCCGCCAAGTTCGTGATGTTGGTTTCACTGGGCAACGTCACGGCAATTCTCTTCCCAGCCTCGTTAATGCTGCCTGCAGTTCCGGCCAGGGAGAAGGCCGTCAGGGCTTTGGCCGCGCTGGGGGCAATGGATACAGTCACGGTGTAACTGGCCGTGGAGCCATCAGCTGCGGTGACCGTGTAAGTGACAGGACTGGAAAAATTATTGGCTGTGGTTCCACTGATTTGAGGGGTGGAATTTACGCTAACACTGGCTCCCGTAGTGGTAAACGAGGCGATTAATGCTGTTACGTTCGTCCCATTCGGTTCTGTGACCGCGACGGTCTTGTTGGTTTCGTTGATGATTCCTTGGACACCATTCAGGGAGAAGGCCGTCAGGGCTTTGGGCGAATTTGTGGTAGTGGCCGAGCTCAGGGTTACGGTTACGGTGTAACTGGCTGCGGAACCATCGGCGGCCATAACCGTGTAGGTGACAGGAGTGGAAAAATTATTGGCTGTGATTCCGCTAGTCTGTGGAGTTGTTCCCACATTGACCCGCATTCCTGTGGTGACGAAAGTAGCAACCAATGCAGATAAGTTTGTTCCATTGGGCACCGTCACGGTAATCGTTTTGTTAGTTTCGTCGATGCTACCCGCCGCGCCGGCCAGGGAGAAAGCTGTCAAGGCTTTGGATGATGAAACCGTTGGCAGACCACCACCGCAACTTGCCAGGAGGGTCGTTAACATCAATGCAATGCTCAGGAATATCAGTGAACCGATACCCGAGGTCTTCCACTGATGGCTTGTGCTATGCATTTTAAATTTCCTCATGTGTTTGCAACGAACTACTCCACCTAAACCGCGAGAGCGGCTATAGGTGGAGTTTCTTGTATCAACGCGGTCGAACTGCAAGCGCTCCACACCTCGGAAAGTTCCTGCCCGGTGGCGTTACCTGATAACGCCCCATTTAACATCACCCTGGCCGCGTTTTCGTCACGGCTACACCTTGCTCTGAAGTGGACCCTGTGCCAAGACAGTTCTTGCAGGAGTTTGAGAGAAGTGGCTTGGCAAAACCGAACATGTCGGATAAGTGCATTATAGGGGTTTTGCGCCACAGCAAGAAAGCTATGGCAGGAGGCTATTATGAGCAAACCATCTGGGCTAATTCATGGAAAAAATCGATGAGAAAATCCAGCTTCGCTCAGCCAACAGCATGCGGTTGTTAATGGCCAAGTAAACTGACCCACCTGCGGCCAATAAAATTGACCCACTCTCTTGGTAGCGCTTCCCCGCCGCGTCTGGCATTCCGTATAGGATATTCACCGTTCCGTCAGACCCCTGGCAACAATAGGGAAATTTCAGACTGTGGGTGACGCCTTGCACGATCCAATCGCAAAACTGCCACTGGACAATGCGCCCCCCTCAACATTGACGATCTCTTCGGGAAACCCGATCTCGCGCAGACAGGCCAATGCAATGGCCGTAAAGGCTTCATTGATCTCGACGCGATCCACCTCGGCCACAGCCCAGCCTGCCTGACGAGCGGGATTCATTTTCGCGCCAGCCTGGATCACGTGGCCCATCACCACCGCTTGAACCTTTTCTCCAGCCAGACCAGATCGCCTCACAACCTCGCGTATGGCCGCGGCACCCAGGTCAGGCGCCGTTACATCCTTCAAACTGCCCCCCGTAGGTGCCCAGCGCCGGACGTACCGGGTTACAAATAACCACGTTTCTGCCTGGCATGTCGTAACTCCTTTTCTTGCGCAACCAGCCATCACCTTGCTCAAGTGCGTTGCAAAGTACCCCTGAGCGTGGTTCCGGGAGCGACGGTATTGAAAACGGTGCCGTACTTCTTCACGTTTTCATGCAACAAATCCAGACGAACATCGCTTTCGTCCGTATCCACCCTGATTTCGTATTCGATCGATTCCATGCGAGGCGGCACATCCTGGCGCACGCCCGAGATGCGAATTTCAAGCCCTCTGAAATGGAAGCGCAGGATCGGGGCTACCCGCTCAATGCCTTTGAGCATGCAAGCGGCCAGCGCGGCCAGCAGCAATTCGGCCGGATTGAAGGCGTCTGCCCGGCCAGCCAGATCCGTATCGAGGGTGATTTCCGAATCCTTGCAGCGCACCACACTGCCATGGGCATCGACCCGATGCGCCTGTACCTGGTAAGACAGCTTGGCGGGCGGCTTGTTCATGGAGCGGCCAACCATTGCTCGATTTTATCTCGCGAGGGGATGCCCCCGGCGTGCACCACTTTGCCGTCAATCACCACGCCCGGCGTGGACATGACCCCATAACCCATGATGTCTTTCAACGCTTCCACTTTTTCCAGTTTGACGGAAACCCCTTTGGCCTGAGCAGCCTGCTCGATCAGGGCGATCGTGGTTTTGCAGTTGGCACAGCCCGTACCCAATACCTTGATGTCTTTCATGTCCCAGCTCCTGTAATGAGCGCCATGCCTTGTTCGGGGTTATCCCGCCCCAATTCATCGCGTTTCATGCAAGGAGACGAAGGAAAGGGCAAAAAGACGCAGGAGCCTACCAATGATCTCTCAAAGTGAAGGGCGCGGCACATGGCAGCAGACCTGCCCCGCCTCGTCAAACTGCACCTGGCAGGCTTGCGTCATCTGCGCGCGCATGCGCTGACGCGCCCGCTGGATTCGGGATTTCACTGCCGTCAGGGAAAGGCCATGGGATAGTGCAAAATCCTGCTGCTTCATGCCTTCTATGTCGCACAACTGAATCACCTCCCGGTCTTCAGGGGACAGTTCAGTCAGCACCCGGGCCACGCATTCAGAGAGTTCATCCACAGGAGCCATGGCATCCGCCTCCTGGGCCAGGTCTTCCGGTAGGGGAATGGCGTCTTTGGTGAGCCGCAGGCTATCGACTAAGGCATTTCTGGCCACCTGATAGAGCCAGGCCCGGGGATTGTCCAGGGTGCAAAATTGCTGACCCTGGGTCATGGCTTTCAGAAACACTTCCTGCAACAGATCCTCCGCCTGGGAAACATCCTTCAGGCGGTGCAGCAGATAGCCCCGCAATTCAGCGCGGTGCTGCTGCCAGGCCTTTTGCACGCGGGAAAGATCGGAAGTGTCCATTCAATTGACGCAATGTTTAATAGATCAAATGTCCCATGCGTCTTTTTTGCGCCTGATTCGTCTTCTTGTCAAGACGATTTGAATGAGGCAACAGCATGAATACACTTGTGCAAAGAAATCAGGACCATGATCTTACCCGCTGGCTGGTTGGCTTGAGCATGGCGGCCGTTGTTTGGTTTGGCATTTACTTCAACCTGCAGATCGGGGCAGATTGGGTGGTGGACCGACTGCTGAATCTGCAGAAGGGGTCCTATTTTTATGATACCGCCAGTTTTTTCGTGTTTGAAGTACCCAAGGTACTGATGCTGCTGACGTTGATCGTGTTCCTGGTGGGCGTGGTTCAGACCTGGTTTACCCCCGAAAGAACGCGCGCGATCCTGACTGGCAAGCATCAGGGGGTAGGAAACGTACTGGCAGCCTCGCTGGGGATTGTTACCCCTTTCTGCTCCTGCTCGGCGGTTCCGCTTTTTATTGGGTTTCTGACCTCAGGCGTTCCCCTGGGAGTGACGTTTTCGTTTCTGGTATCGGCCCCCATGGTTAATGAAGTGGCGCTGGCCCTGCTATTTGGACTGTTTGGCTGGAAAATCGCTCTGATTTACATGTCATTGGGATTGATGGTGGCTATTGTGTCCGGTCTGTTCATCGGCCGCCTCAATCCGGTCAATCTGGTGGAACCCTGGGTTTTTGAGCTGCCCGAAGTCGCCCATGAGGAAGAACGGCCCACCTGGACTCAACGCTTTTCCCAGGGAGTCCAGCATGTGCGCGAAATCGTCTTCAAGGTGACGCCTTACATCATTGCCGGTGTGGGGGTAGGTGCCTGGATTCACGGTTATGTGCCCGAGGATTTCATGGCGCATCTGATGGGCCGAAATGCCTGGTGGTCGGTTCCCCTCGCGGTGGTACTGGGGGTTCCCATGTATTCCAATGCGGCCGGCATCATCCCAGTCGTTCAGGCGCTGCTGGGTAAAGGGGCGGCCCTCGGCACCACCCTGGCCTTCATGATGTCCGTGACGGCCCTGTCGCTGCCGGAGTTCATGATTCTGAAGAAAGTCATGCGGCCCCGGTTGATTGCCTTGTTTGCGGGCATTGTCACCGTCGGCATCATCATCGTGGGCTATGTGTTCAATGCGGTGATGTAACCCTGTTTCAAGTTACGGAGAAATTTCATGAATGCCCATCAGACTGCGATCAGAACATTGGTTGCCCTATCCGGGGTCGTGGCCTTGCCATTTTTCTCGGCTGCATCCGCCCGGGCCGACACGGACCCCATGACCAGCCCTCAATACTGCGGCGGTTGCCACACGCGCATTTATCAGGAATGGAAGACTTCCGCCATGGGGCGGGATCTGGATAACCCGGTGGTGTACCAGATTTATACAGGGACCAACGGTCAGGGCCAACCGGACAAAAAATGATCGGCGTGGGTGGATTTGCCGCCGACACGATTCTGTTTGACACCACGCTCAAGCCTTTCGAGCCAGATGTCGCCGAGTATCGTTTCGCCCTGCCTCAGGGCAAGGGAAATATCGAGATCAAGGCTGGGCTGACTTACCGCTGGGCTTTCAAACCGCTGGCGGACAGCAAAGGCTGGTCACTAGATTATCGTTCCATGCGTGAAGTCAGCAAGACCGTTCCGTTTTAGGACAGCCCCCACATTTCGCTTGATGTTTTAACCTTACTTCTGTAGTCATGTACGGAGTCAAGCGAAATGGAGGTGGCGCTGTCGAAGCTGGTCAGAGAGTGCCACGCACACCAGGGCAATGTTTCCTGCCCGCTGATCGAAGCCTTGCTCGAGCATTGATCATCGGGTAAATCAGCGCATCGGTTTTCTGCTCCGGTTGGGATCAGACGAGCCGTGGTTTGTTCTCCCGATTGCCAGGCGCAAATGAGTGCAAACTGCTACCCGGAAACCCGCATGATTGCTATGGGTTGTGCGCAGGGCGACCTGCGCATAAACAGAGAATAGAGACAGAAATGGCCCTGACGAGGGCCGAAAACGGGGTAATTGGCAGGTCACCTGAATTCGCACCGTGCTCGAAGCCCAGTCAGCACTGGCCCTGCGCGGGACGTAAAAAGGCCAGAGCATGGTCTGGCCTTGGGAAAATGGTGGCGTGCAGTTTACTACCGAACAACTCACTATTGGGGCCAATGAGCACGGCTGCGGGTGTCTGCGGCAACGTGCTCACGAGCCCTCGATCACCCGTGCCACGTCGCCGGGGCACTCGGCACATTTACCCACCAGTAGTAGATCGCCACCCTTGATGGCCCCGGTGAAATTGGTGATCGTCACTTCGTGGCGGCATTGTCCGCACCAGACATTGGCCAGCAGGCGCTGGCGGATATCGGCGGGGGGGATGGACTCCCAGCGCTGGCGCGCGGGGCGGGTGAAGCTGGGGAGCGACTCAACGGTCATGGCTCATTGCCTCCGGCTTTCCAACCTCCGCCGCCGGAATGGGCATCCACCCAGCGTTGCCCAAGGGAGGTCAGGCGGTAACGCTGACTGCGGCTGTTAGGCTTGTCGGGCAGGGTCATTTCGATGACGCCCTGTTCCAGCGCTGGTGCCAAATAGGTCTTGCGGAAGTGCTCACGGTCGGCCAGCCCCAGAGCATCCTGAATGGCCTGCCGGGTCATTTCCCCCTCTATCCGTGCCAGTAGCATTCCTACTTGCGGGGTGACTTGCGGGGTGACTTGCGGGGTGACTTGCGGGGAGTCAGTTGGTGGGACAAGCGCCAGCGGATGTCGCGGCAAACGGATTACGAACGAGATGCGGTGTAAGCATGGAATAAAAAGCGCGTAAATCTGGGGGTAAGAGGCGGATTTATGGATTTTGTGATTTTCTGTTGTTTTTCAGTTTTCTGATGGGTGCTGCTGAGTGTAGTGGTGACAAGGGAACGGAGATGGGGTAGAAAGGATTTTTTGAAGAGGGCTGGCGCGGGTCCGTCACCTTCTTGGCAGATCGTCGTCGGACCCGCGCAACCAACTCTGCCCATTGCAGGCAGGACTAGTTTGACACTGACGAAGTGAATGTGTCCAGCCCTTGATACTCAAGGGGTTGGTGGTGTTAGGTCGTTTATTTCTCTGTGCTGGCTGTTCCCGTCAAGTCGTGATCTGCCGTTCCTGTGATCGTGGTCAATGTTATTGCGCAGGGCAATGCTCGAAGTTGGTCCGACAATCCAAAATGCGTGAGGCAGGCAAGCGTTACCAAGCCAGTCACAAGGGGAAACTGCGCCATGCCGCCCGGGCCATGGCATACCGCAAGAAGCAGAATCAAAATATAGTGACGCATCAGGGTTCCGCTGACGAGCGCTCGGGTGATTTACTGTGTTCCGACACGGTCAAGCCTCCCCGGAAGACAACCCGGACCGGTTGTTTTGGTGGTCATGAGCAGTGCCACTGGTGTGGTCAGCAGGTTCGACGAGTTTCTTTAAGGCGTTACCGTGTCGTGAAGCCGGTAAAACAACCTCAAAGGACTCGAATATGACCATCAGCCAGGAAGTCAGTGCCCAGATTCTACGGTTTTATCATGCCGAAAGGTGGCGTGTGGGAACCATTGCTCGCCAATTGGGCATTCACCACGATGTAGTACGCCGCGTACTTGTCCAGGATCGGGAAGTACGAGGAGAGCTTCCTCCCAGAGCTACTCTGTTGGACCCCTACCTGTCGTTTTTGCACCAGACACTGGAGAAGTTCCCCCATTTGACCGGGACCCGCCTGCACGCCATGCTCGTGGCCCGGGGGTACAAGGGAGGGGTGGATCACCTGCGCGAACGATTGCGCACCCTCCGGCCACGGCGTACTCCTGAGGCATATCTGCGGTTGACCACTTTGCCCGGGGAGCAGGCCCAGGTGGACTGGGCGCATTTCTCCCATTTGACCATTGGGCAGGCACGTCGCCCCTTGATGGGGTTCGTCATGGTATTGAGTTATTCGCGTCAGATCCATCTGGAGTTCTTCCTTAATGCCAGGATGGGAAGTTTCCTGCTCGGGCACGTTCATGCCTTCCAAGCATTTACGGGGGTCCCCAGGGTTCTGCTGTATGACAATCTCAAAAGTGCCGTACTGGAACGCATGGGCAGCGCCATTCGGTTCAATCCTGAGTTACTGGAATTTGCCGCCCACTACCGGTACGAACCACGCCCCGTAGCAATCGCACGAGGCAATGAATATGGTGTGGTCAAAAATATGTCGCGGTGGGTCTCAATTGCCCCTGTATTCCTCGCAAATTAACATTTTAATCGCGACATAATTTTTGGCGAATACTGGTATTTCACCAACCTTGAATAGGGGAAATATCATGTTCGAGACTCTCTTTACGCAACCGCGTATTCTTGCAGCACACAATTTGGCTCCATGCTTGGAATCGAGAAAGCGATTCCTCCTGCATTGCCAGGAGCAAGGCTATCCGCGCATGTCGATCCGTAAGATCGCCTGGATCCTGTTGGTTCTTTCAAAGAGCATGGATTTGTGCCAGACGGAGCCAATAACGCAGGAGGAAATCGCTTTTGCGGTCGACCATAGGGTTCGTCTCATTCGGAGCCCACGAACGAATGATTCACCGAGCTCTCGCCGACTATTCATTCATATCGCCACGGTCTGGCTGAGATTTCTGGGACTGCTGAAGGAACATCAGCCCAAGGATCAACCGTTTTCCCGCTTCATTGAGCAGTATGCCGATTTCATGCGTGATCAGCGGGGGCTTTCGCCCGTCACGATTGCGAACTACCGCAGCGAAATCGACCATTTTTTGTCGACTGTTTGGCATCCCGACGCCAAGCTCAATGGCATCACCATCCACGATATCGATGCATATCTGGCGTATCAGGGCAATCACGGTTGGACCAGGACATCGTTGCACGCACTTGCGAGCACACTACGCAATTTCTTTCGCTACGCCGAGGGACAAGGTTG
>DAIDLC010000013.1:0-23166 GCA_027449685.1 Ferrovaceae bacterium
GCTTCAATCTGGACGCGCTTATTGATGCCAAGGGTTTCGACAAGCAACAAAACATCCTGGTCGCAGTCAACCTGCTGTGCGAAAGCGATGAGCGCCGCAAGACTTATCAGGTCATCGTGGAAGATGTGCAGGCCCGGCATCGGGGTCTGTTTCCGCACCCGGGGCTATTCGACTTCGACGTTGAAGAGAGCGCTGTCAACGCGATCTACAACAAGCTGCAGGATGCTCGCGAAATGCCTGATGTGAGCGCACTGCTGCAGGACTTTTACGAGGTCGTTGACACGGCACTGACGACCGACGGCAAACCGGTTCCCACCGTGGGCAATCAGACCGTAGCGCGCTATGACCTATCCAACATCGACTTTTCGCGTTTGCGGGCCGAGTTTGAAAAGTCGCCGTTCAAAAACATGATTACGCTGAATCTGAAGGAAAAGATTGAAGAGCGGCTGGCCATGATGGTAGCGCGCAACCCAACGCGGGTCGATTTGTATGAGCGTTATCAGGAGATCGTGCAGGAGTACAACAAAGATAAGGACGCCGCTGAGATCCAGAAGGTGATGGATGATCTGTTCACCTTCAATGACAACCTCAATGAAGAAGAAAAACGCTACCTGCGCGAGGGGTTGGAAAGCGAGGACCAACTGGCCGTATTTGATCTGTTGCAGAAAGACACGTTGACCAAGGGTGACCGTGATGCCATTAAGAGGGTGGCCAAGGAACTGCTGGACAAGCTGAGCAGCGGCAAGCTGCAGATCGATCACTGGCGCGAGAAGGCAACGGCGCAGGCCCAGGTCAAGGCCGAAATCATCAAATACCTGTTCGCGCACTTGCCGACAGGCGCTTACGATGCGGATGAGATCAATATTAAGGCCAACGCCGTATTTGCACACATCTACACGGTCGGGTTTGGTGAGGGAGCGAAGGTGTATCACTGATGGCTGTTCCGCAGAACTTGCAGCCTCCCGACTGGATTCACAGTGGTGCTCAGATTACCAGTGGGCTGGATTTGCTGGGTTTGCGTTTGCCCGTTCAGTTCATCGGCGGCACATTACTGGATGGTGTGACCACGGTGACACCATCGGTCCGCTATCTGGCATTTCGTGCGTGGCTGATCCATCGCTACGGCCAGACCGGACAAGCGGACGACTGGCAAACCTATACGGATTTCGCGGCGCGTATCGAGTCCGCCCTTGTACTCGGCAATCCGACGCAGGACCGCACGATCAGCGGCCTGATCGGGGCCGATCAGGCACTACTGCGTCTCGATGCCAATACGTCGCGTGTGGAAGTGTCTGCGCTGGTCAAATCGCCTGCCTCGACGATCTACACCGGCCCCTCCGACCAACTGGGTCTGAGCAGAACGCGCGACAACCTTGTGCCGGCACTGATCGACACCCGGGGCCTGCCCCTCGCCCTGGTTGTACAGCAGTGCCTGGTGCGTATTCCGCTGCTTGAGCGCCTAGTGTCCGAGCCGAATCTGACACAGGTCGCGCTGGACGACTTGCGTGAATTGGGCGCGGTCGCTCGTATCGACCAGATTCCCGATGACGAGCGTGAACTGTTGCTGGCCGCCATCGTGCCTGCCCAGCCGCTGCCGAAGGAGCGGGCGCGGGTCGGAACCTACGCGGCCCTGCTGTCCTTGGCTGCCAGGATGAAGACGCGTCCCACGGAGAGCCACCTGTTCGACACTGCCTGCTCGATGAGCCGTTTCAGCGAACCGCTGCTCGATCAGGTGGCAGATGGCTGGACTTTCTATTGTGTTAGGGACGCCATCGCTGTCACCCAGGAAGCAGTGCTGGCGGCGGTGATGGGCGAGATCATGGCCAGTGAGGAGGGCGGCCTGGCGGGCGTGGCGAGGGAGACGGTCGTCGGGGCGCTGATGGAACGCGTTGAAGAACACGACGCGGCCTTACGCGACCTGGGATTCGGATCTGGGCGTCCCAATAAACCCAAGGGTGATGCACCTGCGTCACCGGTCCACCCGGCCGACTTGGTCGTGCATCTGGAGGAATCCCACGATGGCTTGCAGAATTTCGGTTCGGCTAGACCGGGCTCATTGTCGCTGACTGGCATTCTTCGCCTGCTGTTCGATGCGGAAGCTGAAGAGATTGCGGATTCGGTCGCGACCAAAGATGAGGAGATCGGCGAAGGGCAATTACCCGGGGACGAAAAAAGCCACCAAAAGAAGATCAGCGAGAAGGTGGCGCTCACCCCTGCGTATTCCACGCTCCTATCTTGCCGACGTCGCCCCGACGGTGATGCGGCCGCTGGAGGAAATCGATTCCGAGTTGAGGCAAGTCTGGGAGGTTGAAATGCGCCAGCACGGCGAGCGTGACATCACACACAAGGTCGGAGATTTGCTCTGGCGAGACAAGATCGGATGGGCAATATGCTTGGAGGAGGCGCCGTCGAAAGCTGGCCAGTCTGTAAAGGTCCGTCTGCGTGGCAAGGAGAAGACTGTGATGAATGGCTTTTACGTCAATGTTTCTGATCTGGCCAGCCGGGATGCACACCTTGGCAGCCTGATCGAGAACCTTCGCCGCGCAGTTTCAGTCACGACTGCAAATCCGGAAAAGGTTGTGACGGTAGCGTATCCATGAAAGACCTATCCCCGATCTCCAGACACTACACCCAAGGCAACCTGCTCCACACCATTCGTGCGGCGATGGCGCAACTGGGCAAAGAACCGGAATTCGTTACCATCGACGACCTTGCGCCAGTCGATGAATTTCATATTGGCGGCCGCACGGCCACCCGGGATTTTCTGGCCCAACTGGTACCGAAATTTGATGACCACCTGCTGGATATCGGTTGCGGCATCGGTGGCGCAAGCCGTTACGCCGCCCTGACCTACAATTGCCGCGTCAGTGGCATCGATCTCACCGAGGAATTCGTCGAAACCGGGAGGGAACTATGCCGCTGGACGGGACTGTCCGACCGGATCACCCTGACCCAGGGCAGCGCCCTAGCGCTGGATTTCGCCGCTGGAACATTCGACAAGGCGTACATGCTGCACGTGGGCATGAACATTGCCGACAAGGCGGCCCTGGCAACCGAAGTGGCAAGGGTTCTGAAACCCGGAGCGCTATTTGGCATTTACGACGTGATGCGCACGAGCGACGAACCGCTTACCTATCCCGTCCCGTGGGCGAGCACGGAGGAGGGCAGTTTCCCTGGGAAGGCTGAAGACTACCGGGATGCCTTGCAGGCGGCCGGATTCGAGATCGTTGCCTCGCGCAACCGTCACGACTTTGCGATCAACTTTTTCAAAGGCTTGAAGGAAAAGGCAGCCCGGGGGGGCGCGCCGATCGGATTGCCGCTTACCATGGGAGCAACAGCCCAGACCAAGATCCGGAACATGATCGAAAACTTGACCCGCGGGCGCATCGCCCCGGTCGAGCTGATCGCGCGCAAACCGTAGATCAGGGCTTTCCCGCCCGCCCGAAAGCTCAATTGCAGCAGGATTTTCCTGAAACCTGAACGGGCGGACAGGGCACCGAGCCGTAAGAGCAGAATACGCAGCAGTCGCCGGGCTTGGGCTTGAGCAGGGTATGGCAGGCCTCGCACTCGTAATACCACTGGCAGGCATCCGTGGGCATGCGCTCGGTTTTCTGGTGCCCACATGCCGGGCAAGTCAGCGTTGAATCGAGTTGGAGTTCCATGAGGCATCCCAGGATCGAGATGTCTATTGTAAATTAACCCGGCACCAATCCCTCAATCACGCACCGCTGCGCTTCCCAATTTCTCTGCAGCGGGCGGATAGAGCAGGGCGTCCAGAAAATCCTTCGCTTGATTACAGCAAACCCGTGAGCCACAATGACCATCACAACACCCGCCACGCCTCTCAACGATGCGCACCATGGCGGGTTTCTTATCTTCAGGGTGGCCGCCCTTTAGCAAGAGTCCAAAAACGAGTGCTGACGCCCGATAACGGCAATCAGCCCGGCCAACCCCTCCCACCTGTTGGTAACTGTGTGGGTAACTCAAAAATCGCGCCAGGGAAACCCAAGCTGACCGGTAGGGGGTCATTTCCTGGGCTCGCTCGATGCGGGACCGCGCGCGTGCCCCGCCTTGCATTGCCGCGAAATTCATGACCCCCTATCAGGGATCACTCAAAAAGATCTGCATGAGAGCCTGTCCTGACAAACACGATCAAGTCCTGCTTACCCTCTTGTGAAATCTGATAAATCAATAGGAAGTCTCCGCCCACATGGCATTCGCGGTATCCAGCCCATTCGCCAACCAACGGATGATCCAACCATTCCGGTCCAAGCGGGCCATCATTGGCAATGAGCGCCATCATGACTTCCTTGAGGCGGCCGAGATCATAGCGGCCGGAATGAGACAGCCGTTCCCAATCCTTAAAAAAAGACTTGGTGTAGTCCGATACCCGGGGTGGATTGGTCCGCTTACTTGCGCTGGTTTTTTTCGAGGTCATCGATCAGTTCGACAGCCGTAGCGAAGCGTGCACGACGGGATTGAACGATTTCGCTGGCTTCATTCATGGCAGCACGAGTTTGTGCATTGGGCGCCTTGAGAGCGAAAGGCAACTGCTGATCCGCCACCACCCGGGTCAAGAACACACGAACGGCATCGGACACTGAAAGGCCCATGGAAGCGAGCGTTTCCGTTGCCTGGTTCTTGAGTTGTTCGTCCACCCGCACATGAACCATGGTCGTGGTTGACATGGGAACCTCCGAAAGATTGATGCGATACATTGTATCTCAATAGAGCGATCTTGGCAAAACTCTGCCAACAAACTCATCCCCAGGGGGAGGGGGCAATTTTCTTGCGCCCGCTCGATGCGGGACCGCGCGCCTGCCCAGATTTGCATTGCCGCGAAATTCATGACCCCTCTATCAGAGATCACTGCCAGATGTTGCATGTAACACAAACTCTCTGTATAGTGTTTCATGTAACATAAAAAAGGGGGGTACATGGCAACGACGAATGTAAGCACAAGGGTTCAAAAGCACCGAGATACTTTACGCATGTCGGGGCTGCGCCCGGTGCAAATCTGGGTGCCAGACACGCGCCGTCCAGGTTTTGCCGAGGAATGCCGCCGGCAATGCCGCCTGGCAGCCAAGTCGGATATGGCCGACAAGGCCACACAACACCTCATGGAAGAAGCCTCGGCTGACATTGACGGTTGGGCCTAGTGATGCGCGGGAGCTTTGTGACAATCGCTACGCAGGGCGATTTTGGCAAGCCACGGCCTGCCTTGGTGATTCAGGCCAATCAGTTTAGCGAACACACGAGCGTGACGGTACTGCCCGTTACAAGCATGCTCGTTGCTGCGCCACTGCTCCGTATTACTGTACAGCCGAGTGCGGAGAACGGCTTACTAAAACCCTCTCAGGTGATGATTGACAAGGCCATTTCGATAAACCGCGACAAGGTGGGGCCGGTCTTCGGTCGCATCGAAACGAATATACTGGTGGAGGTTGAGCGTTGTCTGGCAGTGTTCTTGGGGATTGCAAAATAAATAAAGCGATTATTCCCGGCTGCGCAGCAGTGCAAGTCCAGGCGTGGGATTACATCATCGTATCCGTATGGATACGATGCGAATAATGAAAACTTTTCTGCGCACTAATTCGCCCGTTCGCCAGTGATCTTAATGCGTGGCATCTCGCGCCTTGCCAAACCGGTCTAGCCTTGGACTATGAGCACAATGAAAATCTCCCTACCCGATACGCTCAAGTCTTTCGTGGATGAGCAAGTTAGCCAGCGCGGCTACGGCACCAGCAGCGAGTATGTGCGTGAGCTGATCCGCAAGGATCAGGATCGGCTGCAGTTGCGAGGTTTGCTGCTGGATGGCGCGGTCTCCACACCGACAGTTCCGGCCGATGACCATTATTTTTATGCGCTGCGCCAGCGCGTGCGTGGACAGGCGCAATTCAGAGTTCGCAGGTGAAGTCCTAGATCGTATTCCTGCCGGCGGTTCACCCTCTACGCACATGCATTGAGTCTGCCCGGCCTGCGCGACATATCTGCCCAGGGGGAGGGGGGCATTTCCTTGGGCTCGCTCGATCCGGGACCGCGCGCCTGCCCAAATTTTTGTGCGTGCAAAATGAAAAAATTTTTTATGGCGGATTTAGGGCTATCCCGCGTCAATGCAGGGCCTGCGGCAAATCACCGGATTCGCCCTTCCTGTTGTGCCCTACGCACCAGTCCGCGCCAACCCGCTAATCTCCCCACAAAATCTGGCGAATTTGTGTTGAGATAGCCCCATCGCCACAGCATATCCTCTCCGCCATGCCCGAACGTAAACCACTCCCCACCGCCATCAAGAAAATCAAGGGAACCCTGCAGAAGTGCCGGGTCCATCAGATGGAACCCAAACCATCGGGGGGACTTGCCGCCCCTCCGGACTATATGTCTGACGACGCCAAAGAGGCCTGGCATTACGCTGTGGCTAATTCCCCACCGGGATTGCTTTCAGCCTTGGACGGTGCGGTGCTGGAACGCTGGGCCAACTGCTCCGGGATGTACCGGGAAGTGTTGGCCAAGATCAATCAATCCGGGATTTCCGGAATGCTCATGAAAACCCCCAGCGGTATCCTGCGCCGGTCCCCTCTAATGGACGTGATCCGGGATCTGGCCATGGAAATGAAAGGGTATGAAACGGAACTGGGATGCACCCCGTTTCAGAAAGCTACCCTAGGCAGGCCAGAGAGGATGCCGAGATCCTCGGCCTCAAGTTCGCCTATGCCACCAACGGTCATCGCATCATCGAGATCGACTACACCACCGGAACCGAGCGCGAAGTAGATCGCTTCGCTACACCAGCAGAGCTCTGGCAACGCCTGATGACCACGACCGCGCTGCCTGACCCGGCCACACCCCATTTGCTCGAGCCCGTGCAGCAAGCCGCAACCGATGCCTGCAGATTCGTGCTCAAGTAACTTCCAGGGATTGCATTCCTCGGAGGTGAGCAGGGATGATTTGGTTTTGGCGGAACGTGCTACAATGTGACCATTTTACATGACCATATGAGGTTGCCATGCAAACAGCTATCGGAGCTGGAGAGTTCAAAGCAAAGTGCTTGCAGCTTCTTGATGATGTAGCCGCACAACGCAGCACCTTGGTGATTACCAAGCACGGCAAGCCGGTTGCGAAGCTGGTACCGATCGAGCCCGAACAGAAATTGTTCGGCGCATTGAAGGGCAGCGTGGTCAGCTCCACCGATCTCGTGGCCCCGATCGATGTTGAGTGGCAAGCGGCGCTGTGAGTCTGGTGCTGCTCGATACCCATGTGTGGGTATGGCTATTGAATGGCGATCAAAAGCTAAGCACCAAAGCACTGAAAGCCATTGAGTGTTCGCTAGCCGAGAAGGCTGTTCTGCTGTCGGCCATTTCTCCATGGGAAGTTGCGATGCTGGTCAGCAAGGATAGATTGACGCTGGATCGGGATGTCAGCGAATGGGTCCAAGCTGCTGTCAGCATTCCAGGCATTCGTGTCGAACCCCTTTCTCCCAAAATTGCCGTGGCAAGCACGCGCTTGCCCGGTGAATTGTACTCCGACCCGGCAGATTGCATGATTGCGGCAACAGCGCGTCATCTGGGAGCCACACTGGTAACGGAAGACCAGAAACTATTGGATTACGGCTTGGCAGGGCATCTCAAGGTGCTGAAAGCCAGTCGGTAAACGCGGCAACCACCCGGCGGCAACCACCCAGCGCTGTCAAAACAAGCTTTTCTTCAACGATTTCAGCAGGATGCGCGATCAAGACTTCTTGTAACGGTTTTGTACCAGAATTCTGCTTGCCATACCCCGGGTGAGCTTCCCGCCAATGGCGCACCCGGGCCACATGCTCCGCACCATGAAAGTAGTCCTGGTTCTGTGGCTTGGATAACCAGTGGCCTGACTGGCCGACTTGCTAGCAGCTTGACAGGCTGGCGCCGAGCAATATTTCTGGTGGTGGCGATTACGGGGATCCGGCTTGAAATACCGATGACAATTCCAGCACTCACAACAACCCACTGCACTCATGATCAGATCCCTCCAAGGCAAACCTTGGGGCATCTTGGGCGCAATTCAGGGAAAAATCGATTTAGAAAATCCGGCAGCGATCAGATCTGATCGTCTGAAAGGTCAGGTACAACGCAAGCCCGAAATCAGGCATCCATTGGAATTTCAAACTGCTGCCCTATAGCCAAATGATGCGCATGAGTGACGAACCGCTTGCCTATCCCGTCCCGTGGGCGAGCACGGAGGCGAACAGTTTCCCCGGAACACCAGTCGTTGCGAGGAACGCGTTGCTGATAATGCTCTGCACGGGATTGACACTAGTGTGTTTTCATGGCTCAGTTTTTTAATGGGGCATCGATCAAAAGGGCACGAAAATCATTGACGTTGGTCAGTGTAGGGCCGGTAATCACCGAGTCCGAGAGAGCCTGGAAGAAACTGTGCCCGTCATTGTTGGCTAATGCATCACGGGGTTTGATGCCCAGGGCCCAGGCACGTGCCAGCGTATCTGGAGTCAGGATGGCTCCGGCGATGTCTTCCAGACCATCCACGCCGTCAGTGTCTCCTGCCAGAGCATGAATGAGCGGATGCCCGTCAAGGGTGATTCCCATGGCCAGTAGGCATTCTACATTGCGTCCGCCCCGCCCGGAGCCCCGCACGGTGACGGTGCTTTCCCCTCCCGAGAGCAGCACGCAGGGTGCCGGAACGGGTTGGTTGCGTTGGGCGATCTGGAGGGCGATGCCCGCCAGTACGGTGCCCAGATCTCGGGCCTCACCCTCTAGAGAATCGCCCAAAATGTAGGGGGTGTAGCCGGCTTTGCGGGCCATATCGGCTGCGGCTTCCAAGGCCATTTGTGGGGTAGCGATCATGCGTGTTTCGCTGCGCGCCAAACGCGGATCACCCGGTTTGATGGATTCTCCTCGCCCGCTGTCCAATACTTCCCGAACTTCAGGAGGGACCGGGATTGCATAGCGGCGAATAATCTCCAACGCGTCGGCACAGGTGGTGGGATCGGCGACTGTGGGACCAGAAGCAATATCCATGGGATCATCTCCGGGAACATCCGAGATCATCAGAGTCAACACGCGGGCCGGGTAACAAGCCGCCGCAAGGCGTCCCCCCTTGATGGCCGAGAGATGGCGGCGCACACAGTTCATTTCACGAATGGTGGCTCCCGAAGTGAGCAATGCCCGGTTGACGGCCTGTTTATGAGCCAGAGTCAGGGTAGGCAAGGGTAACGGTAACAAGGAAGAGCCGCCGCCTGAGATCAGGCAGAGTACCAGGTCGTCCGCTGATAACGTCGAGACCAGCTGCAGCATGCGGATCGCTGCGTGCATGCCGGCCTCATCCGGCACAGGGTGAGCCGCTTCGACGATTTCGATGCGCTGGCACGGTACCGCATAACCGTAGCGCGTCACTACCAGCCCGGAAACTGGGCCTGGCCAATGCGATTCCACTGCCTGGGCCATGGCCGCCGAGGCCTTCCCGGCACCAATCACCACCAGGCGACCGCGAGGTGCTTGGGGTAGATGGGGAGGAATACAGCGTGCGGGTTGCGCACAAGCCACTGCGGCATCGAACATCTGGCGCAATAGAGTCCTCGCCGGAGAGGATGCGGGGCAATCATTCAGGGCTTTCATGAGCAGACTCCTGACCTCTTGTTCAAAGCGGCTTTTGGCCAATTTCGAAATTGGCCAGTTGTTCCAGGGCGCGCACCATGGCCGAATGGTCCCAGGCCTTGCCGCCATGGGCCACACAGGCGTTGAACAATTCCTGGGCCGTGGCCGTATTGGGCAAGGATACACCCAGACTGCGTGCGCTGGAGAGCGCGAGGTTAAGATCTTTCTGGTGGAGTTCAATGCGAAAACCGGGGTCGAAGGTACGCCGAACCATGCGCTCTCCATGTACCTCCAGAATTCTCGAGGCAGCAAAGCCACCCATCAAGGCTTGCCGGACTTTGGCAGGGTCCGCCCCGGCACGGGCGGCAAACAGGAGCGCCTCGCTCACGGCTTCGATGGTTAAGGCCACGATAATCTGGTTGGCGACCTTGGCGGTTTGGCCATCGCCGTTGCCTCCCACATGGGTGATGTTTTTACCCATGAGGGCCAAGAAGGGTTTAACGCGTTCGAAGGTGGCCTCAGCTCCGCCTACCATGATCGACAAGGTGGCGTTTTTGGCGCCCACTTCTCCACCCGAGACTGGCGCATCCAGATAATCACCCCCCATTTCTTTGATCTTCTTGGCGAAGTCTTTGGTGGCCAGAGGTGAGATGGAACTCATGTCTACCACAATCTTGCCTTGGGAAAGGCCTGAGGCCACCCCGTTGGGGGCAAACAGAACAGACTCTACGTCGGGGGTGTCTGGCACCATGGTAAAAATGATATCAGCCCGTTGCGCGACTTCTTGCGGGCTTTGGCAAATTTTGGCACGGCTGCAGGCGATGGCTTCCGGAATCTTGCTGCGGGTGTAGACATACACCGTGTTGCCGGCGGCGATGAGATGCCCGGCCATGGGAGAGCCCATGATGCCCAGGCCGATGAAACCGATGTTGTGGGTGGGAGTATTCATGAGGGTAATCCTTTCTGGTGGTTGTTTAGTGCATCAATCTATGGGTTGATCCAGCCCAGACCAGCCTCTGTTGTGGTGGCTGGTTTGTATTCGCAGCCAATCCATCCCGAGTAGCCCAGACGATCCAGGTGGGAAAATAAAAAGGGGTAGTTGATCTCACCCGAACCCGGTTCGTTGCGACCTGGATTATCTGCTACCTGGATATGGGCGATGCGGGGCAGATATTGTTGCAAGGTGGCGGCCAATTCACCCTCCATACGCTGGGCGTGGTAAATGTCGTATTGAAGGAATACGTTATCAGCATCTACTTCGTCGAGAAGCGCTATCGCCTGCTGGGTGCGACTGAGATAAAACCCCGGTATATCGTAGGTATTGACGGGCTCGACCAATAGCCGAAGCCCCGCTTTTTGAAGCGCGTTTGCTGCAAAGGTCAGATTGTTTACCAGGGTAGCGTGCACGAGGTTTGCGCTCACACCTTCGGGTGTTTTGCCCACCAGGCAGTTGACCTGCGCTACCTCCAGGGCAGTGGCATATGCAATGGCCTTTGCAACCCCGGCACGAAATTCATCCACCCGATCCGGGTGGCAGGCAATGCCCCGTTCTCCTGCTTCCCAGTTGCCGGCGGGCAGGTTATGCAGGATCAGTTGCAGGTCGTGTTGGGCAAGTCGTTCCTTGATGTCACGTACCTCATACGTGTAAGGAAAAAGAAATTCTACCGCTTTGAATCCGGCCCTGGCGGCACGTTCGAAGCGTTCAAGAAACGGGACCTCCTGAAACAGCATGGTCAAGTTGGCGGCAAATCGGGGCATGATACAGTCTCCTTGTTAGATGATTCTCAGATCATTCGAGCAAACCCGCCATTTCCAGACCTTTGCTGCCCTCTGGATGGCGACACTCGATGTCCTCGAATTCGTTGATCCGATCAATTTCGGCTCCCATGGCGATATTGGTTACCTTCTCAAGAATGACTTCCACAACCACGGGCACCGAGTATTTTCGTGCCATGGCTTGGGCTTCTATCAAGGTTGAGCCGATCTTTTCCGGATCGGTCACGCGCAGTGATTTGCATCCCAGTCCCTGAACCACTGCCTGATGATCCACGCCATAGGCGCTCAGTCCTGGATCGCTCACATTTTGATTTTCGAAGGCCAGTTGCACGCAATAATCCATGTCAAATCCCCGTTGACTTTGGCGTATCAGCCCAAGATAGCTGTTGTTGACCAGGACTTGCACATAGGGCAAACGGAATTGTGCGCCCACAGCCAGCTCTTCAATCATGAATTGAAAATCGTAATCGCCCGACAGCCCCACCACATTTTGCGTGGGGTCTGCGGCCACCACCCCCAAAGCGGCCGGGATCGTCCAGCCCAGAGGGCCTGCTTGCCCACAGTTGATCCATTGTCGCGGGCCGTACACGTGCAGGAATTGGGCCCCGGCAATCTGCGACAGGCCGATAGTGGTGACATAAATCGTGTCACGTCCCAAGACCTTGTTCATTTCTTCATACACCCGCATGGGTTTGATCGGGGTCTGCGTATAATGGCTTTTGCGGTGCATGAGTCTTTTGCGCTCGGCACAGCGATGAGCCCAGTCCTCAAATCCTTTTAGCCTTCCAGCCGCTTTGCGTTCCCGTGCAATTTGAACAAACAGCTCAAGCGCTGACTTGGCATCGCTGACAATACCAAAATCGGGCATGAAAACCCGGCCAATCTGGGTTGGTTCGATATCTACGTGCACAAATCGTCGTCCCTGGGTATAGGTTTCTGTGGAACCGGTATGACGGTTGGCCCAACGATTGCCAATACCGAGCACGAAATCACTGGCCAAGAGGGTCGCGTTACCATAGCGATGACTGGTTTGCAGACCACACATGCCTGCCATGAGCGGATGATCGTCGGGGATGCTGCCCCAGCCCATCAGAGTAGGAATGACCGGAACGCCCACCAGTTCGGCAAACTCCACCAGCAAATCACTGGCATCGGCATTGATGATGCCGCCACCAGCCACAATCAACGGTTTGTCGGCGGCATCCAGCATGTCCAGAGCTTTTTCGATCTGCTTGCGGCTGGCGCTGGGCTTGTAAACAGGTAGCGGCTCGTAGGTGTCGATGTCGAATTCGATATCGGCCATTTGTACGTCAAAAGGAAGGTCGATCAACACCGGCCCGGGACGTCCTGAACGCATGAGGTGAAAGGCCTGTTGAAAGGTTTGCGGCACTTGCGCTGGTTCGCGCACGGTAACACTCCATTTGGTGACAGGCTTGGCAATGGATTCAATATCCACTGCCTGAAAATCTTCCTTGTAGAGCCTGGAGCGGGGTGCTTGTCCCGTGATGCATAATATGGGAATGCTATCGGCGCTGGCGGAATACAGTCCGGTGATCATATCTGTGCCGGCTGGGCCCGAGGTTCCGATACACACCCCGATATTGCCTGCCTTGGCCCGGGTAAAGCCTTCCGCCATATGCGAGGCGCCTTCCACGTGGCGTGCCAGAATGTGCGTGATGGATTGACGCTCGCGTAAGGCGGCATACAGGGGGTTGATGGCTGCGCCAGGAACACCAAAGGCATTGGTAATCCCTTCCTTTTCCATCACCAGCACTGCAGCCATTACCGCTTTCATTGTGGCCATTGAAAGATCTCCTTGTTCAAGAGGGTTGTTCGGGGCGTTACCTGATGAGTCCAGTGTGGCGGAAAGGGGGTGATCCACGGAAGTGGGGCGGCGTGCATTATGCCTATTCCCCTGTGGAATGGCCTGCGCCAACATTGGACGCACGAGCCGGGATATGATCTACTTTACCCTCATGGATCGCTTACAGGCCTTAAGGCTATTCCTTCGTGTGGTGGATCTGGGCTCCTTCAGCAAGGCTGCCCGGGATTTGGGGATTGGCCAGCCGTCAGCCACCAAACAGGTGGCCCAGATGGAAAAGAGAATGGGTGCACGGCTTTTGCATCGTACCACTCATGGGGTATCTCTTACAGAAATCGGGACACTGTACTATGACAAGTGCAAACTGATTGCCCACCATCTGGATGAAGCCGAGTCGGTGGCCACCCTGTTGCAGTCCCAATTTCAGGGCGCACTGCGCGTCAGCACCTCGGTGGCTTTTGGACGAAGGGTTCTGGCTCCTCTGGTGATGCGGTTTCTCAAGGATAACCCCAAGCTGCAGATTGATTTGAATTTTGAGGACCGCTTTGTGAATCTGGTGGAGCAAGGGGTTGACGTGGCCATTCGTATTGGGCCTCTGGCCGATTCCACCCTGGGGGCTCGTTATCTGGGCCTCAACCCCTGGGTGGTCGTGGCCTCCGACGACTATCTTCGGCGCCGGGGTGTTCCCTGCACTCCCGCCGATCTGATGCATCACGAGGCGCTGATCTACAGCACGGTTCAGGGTGACGCACGTTGGAATTTCATTGGGCCAGAGGGGCAATCTGCTCAGGTTACTGTCAGGGGTCCCTTGCGCTCCAACAGCCTGACAGCCCTGCTGGATGCGGCTTGTGGTGGTATGGGGATTGTCGTGTTGCCCTGGTATGTGGCGCATCCGTCCGTGGGTCTTGGTCTGGTGCAACCCGTTTTGACGGACTGGTCCTTGCCGGCACAGGAAATTCACGCCGTGTATCCTTCACCCAGACTCGTGCCCGCCAAGGTGATGGGGTTTGTGGAATGGCTACAGGCCCAGTTTGGAGAATGCTGGTGGCAGGAAGACCGCGGCCAAGAATAGCCGCGGCGAGGAAGTACCCCTCTCTTAATGCTCTTTAATTTTGTGACCGCCAACCATCATTCCATGAGGTCGAGATGCATGGAATGATGGGATTGATGATGTCAGGGTTTTGCCCCAGGGCTACCCCACCATTTGGATAGTCGCGGCGACTGGATTCTTGGTGGGACGCTCTCGTAGTGGGATACGTCGTTAAATAGGCGTAGTCGTGGGCGCACTTCGTTCATGAAGTCCAGAATGGTCAGTGCTGCGGGACTCTGATCGAGCCGGTCGCGATAACTGCGCATGTCAAATCCCAGAAGACTAGTTATCAGAAGTCGATTGGTGCCCTTGTGCGAGACGATCAGAACGTTTCGGTGGCGGTGGGTGTCCATGATGCGACGAAACAATGGCAACACCCGGTTAATCACATTTACTCCCGATTCCCCTCCAACTGGAGCCATGGTGAACGGGTCCTCTTGCCAGATGGCATATTCTTCGGCGTAATCGCGTTCCACTTCAAACCGGGTGAGTCCCTCCCAGTGACCATAGTCAATCTCGCGCAAACCGGATTCTGGAATGGGGGTCAGACGGTGTGGTCCTGCAAGGATGCGTGCAGTTTCCATGGTGCGGATCAACGGGCTGGAATACACGGCATCCAGTGGTTCATGTTGTAACCGGGAAGCCAGTGCAGACACTTGCGAGCGTCCTTCATCCGAGAGCAAGACGTCGGAGGAACCGGCAAAACGATCCTCTGCGGTAAGTGAAGTGGATCCGTGACGAACCAGATAGATACGAGTAGGCATGTATGATCTCCAATAAGATGATGCGGTCAAAAAAAATTAGAACTTTGTAGTCATTCCAGAATCGACCTTCCAGATGAAAAATATACTGTCGCTAATCAGTGTGCGGATTCCATGTCAAATTTTCCTGTGATTCCAGGGTAGCGTGAATAGTTTCAGTGGGAATGGCCGGATAAATTCCGTGGAATTCGCACGTTGTGGGGTGGGAAAGGATTCGAGGGACATGGTCAGGTCTCTAAGGGTAGAGGGCGCCAACCTTCGAAGGTGCGCTGGCTGATCTGTTTGTCCTGCAGACACCAGAGGTGTAGCCAACCGTTGAAAACCAAGTTGTGCAGCACCTGATGCCGTTGTAGCACTTGGTCTATGGCCTGCATTGAAGCCTCAATGGCTACGGTAAGCCGTAGGGGTTCATGCCTCCAGCGCTGTCCGTCATGCAGAGATTGGCGGGCAAGTCCAATGCGCAAGTCTCCACCGTTACCCTCAAATACCCCGATATGGCCACCGACCACATTGTGCAGCAATTTGTTGCCGCTCCCATACCACTCTGGCTCACAGGTGGAGGCGTGGTACTGCCAGTTGATCCAATGTGCCACCAGCAGCGGACCGGTCATCAGTTGTTCCAGAATGCTTGCGTCAGCATCGTTGGAAGCATCGTAGTCTTGCAGAAAACAGCGCCCATCCCAGGTCTCGCCGCGGGTGCGGGAGCGAGGGGCGATGAGGAAGGCGGCATTGCCGGCCAGTCCCCATTCCGGGCGGGTCTGGGCGCCGTCATTGGCGCGCTGACGCAGGCGGGACAGCAATTGCGTCGGGCCGTCGTTTGGATTCAGGTCCAGGGCAGGCGCACGCTGTCTTCTCAGTTGATCGCAAGCCTGATGGAACGCAGCCTGTACACGTGGCCATTGAGCCGGTATGCCATCAGGCAGGAGGTCGAGATCAAACCACTCCAGTTCGTCGGTTGTGGTGTTGTGCAAACCTGCAACGAAAACTGTTGCTCCCGGTATCGAAATTCCTTTGGACGCCAAACCGTTGCGTACTACAGAATCGTTGAGCAGCAAAGCAAGCGTCCGGGCATTTACTTCACCGGTTTGCCCACAGCAAGCCCCGCAGTCCAGGGCGGCTGCATGGGCGTTGTTGCTGGATTGGCTGCCATGGCCCACCAGAAGCACGATTGGCGCGAGCCGCTGCGCGAGCCCCAGGGCATGCAGGATTTGAGCGGCCAACGCAACCTTGGCGTCAACATCCAGGCCTGTAATCTGCGGTCGACAAGTAGCGTGATAGCGAGCCGGCAGCCCGGCAAGGTCGAGTCGTGTCCTGGCTTTTCTGGAAGGCATCAGCCATTGCCAAAGGCTGCCCAGATACCCCAATCCTGCCGCCTCCACATAGGAAAATGCAGTGCCCGGCCAGCGGCTGGGGGTAAGTCCCCGATCCATCATGGCGAGTCGATCCACTCTGGCCTGACTGGCTGCCTGCTGCAGTTCACAATCCCTGTTGCCTTCGGCTGTGGGGGCGGAAATGATCTGGTCTGTGACCTCCAGAGTTGGTGCAAACAGGCCGGGCAGTTGCGGTCGCCTTGCCGGGGTTGCCAGGGGTGTGTAGGCCAGTGGCAGGCCGAAGAATCCGGCAAATCCGATGGTCTGCATGGCAGGCCACGCGGTTTCGAGGGCATGACGTAGCGGCTCGCTGCGCACATCGATGCAAAAAGCCGCCTGCACTGCAGGCTCTTGTCGTGTCGCGTGGTTCCCGGCTATTACAAGCTTTTTTGCCAGCTGTCTTTGATAGCCGGATTCCAGGGCGATTTGCCAGACCTCGTCGATCAGTAGCGCCTCTTCAGCGTCCTTGAGTCGTTCGGGTGCTTGGCTCCATTGTCTCTGTAGCGATTGCAAGGCCTGCTCAGTGGCCAAATCATCCTTGCATTCCAGCAACAAAATGCCCCAGGCCAGTCGCATGGCCAGCAGTTCCCGCAAGGGAGCGTCCCCTTTGTCATTCTCGCACGCCTGCCAACCCAGATAGGCACACCAGGATGCCCAGCCGTTGACGGTAAGCAACACAGCTTCCAGGTAATCGCTCCACAGGGATTGGGGCAGTCCCAGACGCTGCAATGCCCAGCGTTCGGCGTCTGGTCGAGTAAAGGGCAGTGCGTCGAGTGCGCGTCCCAGGTGGGGTAGGCCCATCAGGAAGCCAATGCCATGCTCGTGCTGCAACGTGTCCCGCCAGAATGCATATAAACCTTGTGATCGTTCAGGCTGCCAGTCTGCCTGATACGCGTCGAAGTAGGCGGCACAGGTCTGGCTGATCTGATGGGTGATGGCCTGGCGCCAGGGCAAATGCTTACGGCATTGTGGATCGTTGTCCAACACATCGAACAACAAGGGAAGCGGCCGAATCAGCGAGGGCCTATGCAAGGCATCACGGCATTGAGAATCGCTCAATCCCGCTGACTGTGCTGCGGGAAGACTCGTCAAGGCAAACCCAAGGTCATCCTGATTGACCCGGCCTGCATTCCAGGCCTGCAGCAGGATGTCGCAGGAAGGAAACACCCGGATCCCTCCTAATACCGCCATACGCGCAGCCACCTGACGCAGTGGCATGCCGATGCGCGCCCAATGTGGGTTGACGGCGATGGCCTGATCCAGTGGCCAGGAAGGCGCAATGGCCCCACAGGCCTGGTTGCAGGCCGCATCGATCTGGTGGTTCAACGGCGTGTACTGAGAGGATGCGACTTTGGTGGAGGCCAAAATTTTCTTGGTGATTTCGGCGTTGTCATCCAAGGCGTTCATGATGCTCTCCTTCGGCGAGGACTCTGGATAGGGTATCGACGCGCACTCATGAGGTGGTCTGAGCCCGTTTTGTTTTGAAGGCGTCGGTAACCCAATGGGTTGGCCAAACATGCAAGGCCAGGCGGGTGTAGGCTTCGTCTACATAAAATCCCGCATAGCTCCAGCGGCGCCAGGTTCGCAGTGCTTGTGGGTGCAGTTGCAGCACCACCAGAGTCAGGTACAGCAAAGCCATTCCCAACGACGCAATCATTCCGAGAGTGCGGTTTGGTGCATCCAGAATGCCCAAGGGCAGGCCGTGAAGTATCAGGGTGGCTCCCGTCAGGCCACAGAGCATCAGGATTCCGGATAATCCTTGCAGGTGAATTTTTCCGTGCGCGTTTCCTTGAGGCTGCAGCCAGAGCAAAGGTGACCATGCCATCCCCACCACGACACTCCACCACCACGGCCATGCCAGATTGGCGAAGAGCGTCTGGACCCAGAAAACGATCGACACTGCCACAACCGGGGCCAGCAAGAGACTGATAGGCGCAGGGGGCAGGGGGCCGCGCATCGCTTGCAAGCGACTGTGCTGCACGACCATCGAGGCCGACAAAAAGACCTGTGCCTTGTACAGTGAATGCCCCACCAGATGAAGCGCTGCAAGGGTATATAACCCCAGGCTACATTCCAAAACCATGAAACCCATTTGAGCGACGGTAGACCAGGCCAAGCGCACTTTGATGCTGATACGGGTTAGCATCACCAACCCTGCAAGCACTGCGCTGCCAAGTCCGAAGGCGAGTAAAAGTACGCGCGCAACCATGGCATGCTCCAGAAATGGCGCAAAGCGAATCAGCAGGAACCCTCCAAGATTCACGACGCCTGCATGCAGCAGAGCGGAAACTGGGGTTGGCGCTTCCATGACTTGTATCAACCAACCATGTACTGGCAGCAGTGCCGTGCGCAAGATCACTCCCAGGACGAAACAGGTTGCGCTGATCTGCAAATTGAGCGACAGGGTTTCCCGGTCGAGATAAGACCACAGATCGGTGAAGGAGCCGCTGCCCACTTCCACCCAGGCTATGGTGCCAGCACCAATGAGCAGTGCATCGGCGGCTCGATCCGCGATACGCTTTTTGTGTGCGGCCAGAAGGGCGAAGGGACGATCGGGATAAAAACACAGCAGATGCTGCAACGCAGCGCCCACCAAAGCCCAGGCAGAGATCAAGACCAGCCAGTGATTTGCCAACAGCAGCAGATGCACCGCCGACAACACGCCAGCCAAAGCTGTGATATAGCGGTCTTGCCCCTTTTCCCCCTGAAGATAACGGGAGGAATAGGCGCCGATGATCGTCCCCAGTAACTGCACCAGTACCGCCAGGGCAATTCCCAGGGGTGTGGGACTCAACCAGCCTTGCACAGGGGAAAGCTCTGGAGCTAGGAACGCGGTGACGGTGGCGATGGCGGTGGCGACGGCGCAGGCCAGAGCGATTCCCGACAGTGCCACGAATACTTGCCAGAGTTTGCTCATGGGTACCAGTCGGAATGGTTGGAGCAGTACAGCGGCAAGCATCAGAATGCCCGGAAGCAAGGTGCTCAAGGAGACAAAGCGGTGAAGCATCATGAGGGGGCTCTCCCGGTTAAAAACTGTATGAGAGAGATATTGCTCCTCGTTGAATATTCTGTAAAATACATTGAAACGATTGATTTGATATTCAAATACGAATGATTAATTTGGAACAGTTGAATTTTCATCACCTCTTCTATTTCTGGCGAGTGGCCAAATTGGGACACCTGACGCGTGCCGCGGTGGAACTTCACACCTCGCAATCGGCAGTTTCTGCCCAGATTCGTCAATTGGAAGATCGTCTGGGTGAGATTTTGTTTGCCCGGGAAGGGCGTCGGCTGATATTGACGGACACCGGTCAGTTGGTCCTGTCCTATGCAGAAAATATTTTTGGGCTGGGGCAGGAAATGCTGGGACGATTGCAGGGGCAGAGCCAAGGCATTACCCGACTGCGTGTGGGGAGTGTGGCGACCTTGTCACGCAATTATCAGGAAAACTGGATTCGCCCGCTCCTTACCGACCCCTCGGTTGTGCTGACTCTGGAATCGGGGGTGCTGGAGGGCTTGGTGGCACGCCTGATTCAGCACCAACTGGATGTGGTGTTGGCTAACGAGACTGTCCCCGCAGACCCCGAGCATCCTGTGCTGTGCCGTTTTCTGGGAAGTCAGGCCGTGTCGGTGGTGGGTCCAGCCAGTCAATGGACCGCCAATGGTTTGCGCGTTCCTGAAGATCTGGATGGTTTGGATATTGCTTTGCCTGGTCAACGGCATGCCTTGCGGGTGCAGTTTGATGCCTTGTGCACATCTGCCAACGTCATCCCCCGGCTGCGCGCCGAGGTGGATGACATGGCCATGTTGCGGCTGATTGCGCGCGATAGCGGTTGGCTGGCCGTGGTGCCGGAAGTGGTGGTGCAGGATGAACTGCGTGCGGGCGTGTTGGTGACAGTCGGCCAATCGCCTCAATTGCAGGAGCGTTTTTATGCCATTACCACTTCGCGTCGGCATCGCATCGAAATGATCGAGCGCCTACTGCTAGCCCAAGTTTGAAAGAGTATGGAAGCAATCTATGACGACGCGCTTGACTTTAACGAGAAGCGTTATACACTGTGCGTATGGCCATACAATCGTTTCGATGCCTGGAAACAGCTGCAATTTTCGCGGGTAAATCGGTAAAACGCTTTCGGGCAATCCAAACGGTTGCCGAACGTAAACTGCAGATGCTCGATAGTGCCGTGGATGTTCTTGATCTTCGCTCGCCACCGGGTAATCGGCTGGAGCGCCTCCAAGGAGATCGATCAGGGTTTTATAGCATTCGTATCAACGATCAATGGCGCCTATGTTTTAATTGGACCAAATCGGGTCCAGCAGAGGTTGAAATTGTCGATTACCACTAAGTGCGCAGGAGGTTATGTTGGTTAATAAGATGCGTCCCATTCATCCAGGAGAGATCCTGCGGGAAGAGTTTCTGTTGCCCTTGCAAATGTCAGCTAATGCGCTCTCTTTAGAATTACACGTCCCCGCGCCACGCATCAACGATATTGTGCGCGAACGTCGTGGCGTTACGCCAGACACCGCATTACGCTTGGGGCGTTATTTTGGAACTTCGCCCCAGTTCTGGCTCAACTTGCAGACTGCCTATGATCTAAAGCGCGCAGAAGCGGAACTTGGGGCTCAGATTGCCAGAGAGGTGCCCCAGCGGGAGCCGGTTTCCGTCTGATCGATGGGTACTCTGGCGTGCAAGGCTTGGTAACGCCTTTTCACAGAATGGTGAAGCTAGCCATGTGGTGTGCTTCGTGCCGGGATATGCCCCAGAGTGTAATCGGTGCTTGCAAGGCAAGCAATGCGCCATCTTGGCGCACTATTGCACGACATCGAGCCTTAGGTCTACCTAGTGGCCGTATTGCAACGGCCAGGACTCCAGATAATCCTGTCCTCAGTCCTTGTGGCAAAAATCGAAAAACTTGAGATACCTCAAGATAAGCCGGGCACCGAGCGCCTAAGCTACATCCTGAATTTTTTCCACGGATTCGAATCGCATGGGCGTAAGCCGTGTGCTGGGATTGTCAACCACAACACCCCTCTGTGGGACACACCGATCATTCTCAAAATGCCGCATCATGCTGGAATCCTTGATGAAGCAAAAACTTTTCGCTCGGCCCCTTCAACCTGGTGGGCCCACAACCCCACCGGCCCCTGCTGGTTGTGCACTGTGGCAATTGGGGTTTCGCCCCTTCTATTTACTGGCTGCTTTTTTTAGTGTGCTCAGCATGTTGCTGTGGGTGGCGCAGTTTGCGGGGCATCCGTTTTTTCGTTATCTGCAGACATCCGTGGCGCATGCCCATGAAATGCTGTTTGGATATATGACGGCAGTCATTGCGGGATTTCTCTTGACGGCCGTTCGCGCCTGGACCAATCAATCGACCGCAACGGGATGGCCCTTGATGGCCCTTGCAGGACTTTGGATTACGGGCCGATTGCTCGTGTTCACACCGTTGACCATGACGGCCACTGTGGTCAACGCCGCATTCCCCATGGCGCTTGCCGTAGCCATTGGCATTCCCTTGTGGCGAGCACGCAGTGTGCGCAATTATTTTTTTGTGGGTTTGCTGGTTCTCATGAGTGCGCTCATCGTCCTTGTGCATCTGGGTTTGGAGGGAAGGATCGAGGTTTCTCCGCATCGTGCCTTGCAACTGGTGCTGGATGTGATGTTGTTCATCATGGTCGTCATGGGTGGGCGTGTCATCCCCATGTTCACCAATAACGGGATACCAGGGGTTTACGCACTCCGTCATGCCCTGGTGGAAAAAATGGCCTTGGGGTCCGTCATTGGACTGTTTGCAATGGATGTGCTGCCTACGCCACAGGTGTTGAGCGCGGCCATGGCGCTGCTGGCGGCATTGGCCCATGGAACACGACTGTATTTATGGAAACCCTGGCGCACACTGAAAACCCCGCTGGTATGGATACTGCATGCCGCCTATGTCTGGATTGTCATTTATCTGGTTCTGCGCGGGTTTTCCAGTCCGGATCGGTTATCCGGACACTTCGCCATCCATGCGCTGACGGTTGGGGCCATGGGGGGGTTGACCCTGGGCATGATGACCCGCACGGCGAAAGGCCACACGGGCCGAGCATTGGTAGCGGATCATTATGAACATGCCATGTTCATGCTGGTACAGGGGGCGGCAGTCACTCGCGTTTTTGGCGGCATGCTCTTTCCTGGGTGGTTCGGGGCAAGTATTGTGCTATCCGGTTCCCTTTGGGCCTTGGCGTTTGGTCTTTACACCGTTCGCTATTGGCCGATATTGATGTATCCCAGGGTGGACGGCAGGCCCGGCTAGCCGGATCATTGGGACGAAACAGGATGGATCTGTGGCTAAAACCGTTACACATCTTTCTGGTGGTTGCAACCAGTGTGCTCTTTAACCTTCGGGTGGCTTTGAGGTGGCGCCAATCAGCGCTGATACACAGTAAGTGGCTCAAAATTGCACCCCACGTGGTGGATACGTTGCTGTTGCTCAGTGCGGTTGTACTCGCTTGGCGGATCCATCAATATCCCCTGATCGATTCCTGGCTGACGCTCAAGCTCTTGGGTGTCCTGCTCTATATCGGATTGGGATTTGCCACACTCAGCGAGCAGATTGGAAAAAGTCGCCGTATTTTTTTGTGGTTGAGTACCCAAGCGGTGTTTTTGTCTGTCGTATTTGTGGCGCTTACTCATCTTGCGCTTCCGAGGGGGTAACAACAGTTTAGATTTTGGCAAGCAGAACGCTCGTTCAATAATTGGTGCGATCATCATGGAAGCTGC
>DAIDLC010000013.1:23264-32298 GCA_027449685.1 Ferrovaceae bacterium
TGAGGCCGGTTGCTCATAAATCCGGATGGAATTGCGTCCCGCCTCCTTGACCGCGTACATGGCCGCATCGGCCCACTTGAGAATATCGTCGGGACTGCCCTCATGGTTGATGAATAGTGCCACGCCAATGCTGGCGCTACATCGATGCTCAACCGTTGACTCGGGTTTTTCATCGCGCGCAAGGGTCAACACATAGGGGACAGATAAAGCGCTCAGGATTTTCTGGGCCACCAGCAGGGCGTTATTGCGGGCCGCCTGTTTGTCCTCATCCAGTTCGCTCAGCATGACGACAAACTCATCCCCACCGAAACGCGCCACGGTATCCTGTTCCCGAACACAGCCTTTCAGGCGAGAACCGGCCTCGATCAACAGTAAGTCACCCACTGCATGACCGTAGCGGTCGTTGAGTGGTTTGAAGTTGTCCAGATCGATGAATAGCACGGCGCCATAGTGTCCGCTGCGCTTGCTGGCCACCATGGCCTGACGCAGGCGGTCGTTTAACATGCGACGATTGGGTAGCTGGGTTAGCGTGTCATAGTAGGCGAGTTGCCAGATTTGTTCTTCCGACCGTTTGCGGGTGGAAATGTCCCTGACAACGGCCTGCAAGACGGTTTTTCCATCCAGTTGCATGGCGTTGAGCAATACATCGGCTGGGAATATTTTGCCATTATCCGCACGTTGATGTTCCCATTCAAAATGAAGGCTGCCTTGGGCGATGGCGGCAGCAATATATTGCTTGGCCAATTGCGTGGAGTCTTCACCACCGGGTTGACGCGCCGGCGACAGATCGGCAGGGTGTTTGGTATAAAACTGCTCAAAGGTTTTGATTCCAAACAGCCGGAGCGTGGCACGATTGCAGTTGAAAAATCTCTCTTCGGTCAACAGCATCACCGCATCGCTGGTACTATCGTAGAGGGTACGCCACAGGGTTTCTGAACGTCGCAACTCGTTTTCTGCGCGCTGTCGTCCCAGTAGTTCCAGGGAGAGTTGTTCGGTACGTTGGGCAACTTTTTGTTCCAGGTCCTGTTGGCTGTCCCGCACCACTTGCAGCATCTGTTTGAACTGAGCCGATAACAAGGCAATTTCTCCAGTACCCACAACGGGGATGTCCAGGTCATAATTTCCCTTTTCGATGGCCTGCAGGGTAAGAACCATTTGCGAGAGCGGCTTCAGTACCAAACGATGGAGCATGACCCCGGCGGCAATCAACCCGGACAGAAACAAGAGTGAAAAGATGGGCATGAAGTCGAATTGCCCCATTAACCTCAAGGATTGGTCATCGATCAAGGTGAGATCAAACCAGCCTACTTCGGGCAAAAATGCCACACCCAGCAGCATTTTTTTGCCTGCGTAGGTAACCCGCAGGGTGTCGATCTGGTCGGGGTTGGCTTCCAGATGAAGCATGGCCTGGCGCAGATGCTCCACATCGCTGGGGGCAGTGAGCAGCATATCCACTTTGCGTCGTTGCTTGGCTGGTTTTGTGAGGGTGGCGTAGTCGATCAGTGCCAGGTTGGGATGCAGCTGAACGGCCATGGAACGGTCGATGAAGAGATTCTGGGTGCCGGCCGAGGTATCGTCTACTGTTTGTTTCAGAAAATCATGGAGATCGATGCCGGTGCCAACCACGGCCCACACCTTGCCCCCTTGTTTGACGGTGACATTGATCCAGACTTTGGTGTTACCCAAATGCACGTCGGGGTCCACATTCACTTGATAGTCCCGCGCCTCGGCCACCGTGGAAAAAAACCATGCGTCAGCCGCACTCTGGCGCGCCAGGGTATAGCGCAGTGGTTGCCCCGCATATTGATTGTCCGCATCATTAAAATAGTAATGTCCGGATTGGACGAGGCCGGCAAAGTAGCTGTGATCCTGAAACTGGAGGCGGTACTGTTCCAGTACTGCAAGCCCGCCTTTCCGGGCCTGGGCATCGTTTTCGTGCAGGGCCATCTGAAGGATGGCAGGTTCCAGGGCCAGTTGCTTGGCCAGGGCGATTTCACGCAGCAGAGGTTGCAGGGTGCGTTGCTTGTCAAACAAAACCTGTTTGTTGGTGAGATGCGCACCCCATTGCCGGTTGATCTGATCTGCCAGGTATTGGGAATAGACCTGGATGGTGGCCATGAAGGCGACAAAAATGGTCGCCATCAGGATGAAAAAATGGGTTCTAAGCTTCATACCCCCTCAACACTCAACGGGGCCGCTGTGCATGGCCTTACTCTCCAGTAAAGTAGGCATCCAGGGTTTCCGCTTCGTCGCTAAGCAATGGGGCGTCATCCAAGGGTTCCGCTTCGTCGCTGAGCTATGAGGCGTCATCCGAGGTTTGCACACGGTTTCTACCCAGGGATTTGGCGCAATACAATGCAGAATCCGCCGCGGCAATGAGTTGGCTGAGATCGGTACCAATATGAGGTTGCAGCGAGGCCACCCCCACACTGACGGTCACCTGCCCCAAGGGGTCCTGCTGTGTGCAGCTCTCCACCTGCGCGCGTAACCGCTCGCCCACCAACCGGGCGGCTTCTAGCGTGGTTTCGGGGAGTATGACGGCAAACTCTTCGCCGCCATAACGGGCCACCAGATCTCCCGAGTCGCGCAAGGTTTCCATCAGGGCATTGGAGACTTTCTTGATGCACGCATCTCCAGCAGGATGACCATGCGTGTCATTGTAGCGCTTGAAGTGATCGATATCGATCATGAGCAGCCCCAGGGGCGATTTGTTGCGGATGGCGCGCCGAAATTCGGCAGCAATGGTTTCGTTGAACTTGCGCCGGTTGCCTACTCCGGTGAGTGCATCCCGGTACGTGGAGTCTCGCAAGCGCGCCGACTGGGTGCGCAACAGGGTTTCGCGCCGGGTGCTGGCGGTGACATCCTGAATTTGCACCAGACAACGTTTGGGCGTGCCCGGAATCGGGATGACGTGGGTAAGTTGTGGCAAGCGCTGATCGGTATGCCGATGCTCCGGACGGTGATAAAGGCGCAGGACCGGGGCATTCAAGCCGGGCGACAACAGGCTGGCCAAACGGTGCTCCAGCGCACAGCCAATGGCCCCTTCCAGACGGCTGCCAGCCAATTCCGGAAAGAACTGGCCAGGCATCTTGCCCAGAACACTGGCTGCAGGCAGGCCACTATGGCGTTCCATCCAGCGGTTCCAGAGCAGGATTTTCTGGTCGTGGTTCAACACCATAATGCCGATTTCCAGATGATCCAGTAGCCAAGGCTGGTTTTCCCAGGGCAGTCCGTCCTTGACGTTCATTGCAGGCCTTGCTCTTGCAAGTAGCGATCGAGGTATTCCATCAGCAGTTGCAGGGATTCCACACTGAGAAGGTACAGCAGTTGACCTTCGATCTGTTGATTCTGGATGCTCATTTGCACGTGCAGCACCAGGATGTGATCCCGGTTGCCGGGTATCTGGATGTTGAAGAGATCGCTGGCGTGATACTGGTGGCTGGGAAGTCCGCCAGTGAATTCTACGTGAAACAGGTCGGATAAAATACTGACACAGGCGTTGAGAATGACATTGCCCACTTCACACATGACTTCCTGCTCGTACTCGGCCAGTTCGTCGGGAGCCAGATGATTGCCCAGCATGTGGGTGACGATGAGCAGGGCATTGGATTCTGGAAAAATCAGCACCGCTTCCGCCTGAAAGGGGCCGGAAAACTGTTGGGAAACGGCGCTGTAGTGCGTGGATTCCCGGCCGGCCAGGAGCGATTGCACCTCGGAGATGGGCATGAGACGAACGGAGGGGGACGAGAGGGCAATGTCGTCCCCCAGAATCTGGCTCAAGGCGCCGGCAGCGCGGCCAACGCCAATATTGAATATTTCGCTCAGGGCATCTTGCTGGAGTTCGTCAAGGGAAATCACGCGTGGGACTCCTCCCAAAAGGCCAGCGATTCCCTGACCGAGCGCTCGGTGACCGGTTTGGGGACAAAAGCCAGGCCTGCATGGGCGGCACTGTGACGTACAGACTCCTGGATGTTGGCGGTGCAGAGCACGATTCGGGTCGCGGGGTGCTGGAGTCGAATTTGTGCGGCAATCTCCAGTCCGCTGGCGCCAGGCATATTGACATCCATGCTGATGTAATCGGCTGGGTCCACATCCATGTGCTGCAATGCCTCAGCACCATTGCTGGCTTCCAGGACGCGCCATTGGGGGCGCAACGAGGTGATGATGGCGCGGATCAAAAGACGAGAAGTACGGCTGTCGTCAACGATGAGCAGGAGTGGCGAGTTGGGCATGGCTTACTCATGGCAGAATCGTTTGATTATAGGCGATGACCGGTCCGGTTGCCATCTTTGCAGCGCAATACGCCGAGTTACCAAGCGGGATGCGATTCGCTTCAAATGCTGCGGCAATCACTTGTAATGTGCTGCAGTTGCCCCCATATGGAACAGTTGTGGCATGATGCTGAACTAAAAACCAATCCCATAAAGAATTTGCTGGAGGCATACATGAAATTTTGGTCAACCTTGCTTTTGTCCACGATACT
Organism: Ferrovaceae bacterium; assembly: GCA_027449685.1. GTDB lineage: Bacteria > Pseudomonadota > Gammaproteobacteria > Burkholderiales > Ferrovaceae > JAJZHV01. Next base: position 27,748 of record DAIDLC010000013.1, read on the forward strand.
GTCGGGTTTTGCTACCCTGGTATGGGCGGAACCCACACTGGATCAGGTATATTCTGCCGCGCACAGCGGCAATCTGGCGCAGGCCCGCAGCATGATGCAGGAAGTATTGGCGGCTCACCCCAACAGTGCCAAAGCCCATTATGTGGATGCCGAAGTCCTGGCGCGAAGCGGGGATGTGCCGGCAGCGCGCAACGAACTGGCGCTGGCCGAAAAACTGGATCCTGCCCTGGGTTTTGCAAATCCGGCAGCAGTCCAGGCCTTGCGCAACCAGTTGTCAGGCCGGGCTGGATCTATCCAGGGTGCCACTGGAGTGGAAAATGGCGGGTCTTCTGCGCCCTGGGGGATGATTTTTCTGGTGGGCGGGGCCGCGCTGTTGCTGGTGATTTGGATCGTGCGGCGCCAGGCACAGCAGCCGGTGGTGTATAGCGCCAACCCTAACCATCCCGGCGGTTACTATCCCCAACCAGGCGGCATGCCCATGGGCCCTAACGGTCCCATAGGCCCCATGGGTGGAGCAGGAGGTGGATCGGGTATTCTGGGTACCTTGGCCACCGGTGCTGCCCTGGGGGCGGGTATGGTGGCGGGCGAAGCCCTGGCGCATCGGTTGGTGGACGGACCGGAGCGCGGTCCCGTCGATGCAGGCAACGCGGTCCCCGGAGCCAACCCCAACAGCGATATGGGCGGCCAGGACTTTGGCGTATCCGACGGGTCCTGGGATACGGGCGGTGGAGATTCCTGGGGAGATAGCGGTGGTGGGTCGGACTGGACCTGATTCCGGATCGAATTCGGCGAAACGCTTCTGCAGCAGCATGATGCTGGTGTCATGATTCTGGGATTGGTGCAGATTCTTCTGTGGCAGGGCGTGGGCGAACTGCTTTCCCATTTTCTGCTGCCGATGATTCCTGGCCCGGTTTTCGGGTTGGTCTTGCTGCTGGTGTTTCTGTTCATTCAAGGCGAGGTGCCCGAGTCCATGGCCTTGGTCTCCAATGCCTTCAGCCAACATCTGGGATTGCTGTTCATTCCGGCGGCCACGGGTGTGGTGCTGTTTCTCCCGCAATTGCAGGCGCACGCCATGGCCGTCATAGTGGCCCTGCTGGTCAGCGTTCTCCTGACGGTGGCGGTGACGGCGCTGGTGCTGCGCGTGCTGTCTGCTTCCCAGTCCGACGAACCCTGATGGAGCGTCTAGCCAAGAGTCATGCACGCCGTTCATCCCATTCCCATCCGTGAAATCTGGGTCTACCTGTCTGGTAGCCCTCTGTTGGCGCTCATTCTGACGTTAACGGCATACCAAATTGGCGTGATGGTTTATACGCGCTCCGAACGCAATCCCCTGGCCAATCCGGTGGCCATCGCAGTTTTACTGGTAGCCGTGTCCTTGCAGGTGTTGGGCATGCCCTATGCGAAATACTTTGAAGGCGCTCAATTCGTGCATTTTTTGTTGGGGACCGCCACGGTTTCCCTGGCCATTCCCATCTATCGCGGTTTTGGGGGCCTCAAAGGGCGGGTTTTTCCACTCCTGCTCGCCTTATGTTGTGGGGGGCTGACCTCCATCGTGAGCGCAGTGGGTCTGGCGCGCTGGCTGGGGGCAGATGCCACCATTGTGGGGGCCATGGTCTCCAAATCGGTAACTGCGCCCATTGCCATGGGGGTTGCCGAACGGCTGGGTTATTCGCCTACCCTGACGGCCGTATTTGCGGTCTTGACCGGTATTCTGGGGGCTATTCTGGCCCGTTACGTGCTGGATGGGATGGGCATGAAATCCTGGTGGCAACGCGGTTTTGCCATCGGTGTGGCGGCTCACGGGCTGGGCACGTCGCGCGCTTTCAGCGTGCATCCCGAAGCGGGGATGTATGCCAGTCTGGCCATGGGGTTGCACGGCATTTTGGGTGCAGTGGCGATTCCCCTATTGGCAGCGTATATTCCTGTTTCCTGATCATCAATCAAGATTCGAGTCCCAACCTTGGCCCCTCGCAAGACGGATTCGAGAGGAGTCCACAGCATGAGTCTTGCGTCCTACGAGCACGGCCTGGATAAAACCCCGGCCAATTATGTCCCCCTGTCCCCCTTGAGTTTTCTGGCCCGGGCGGCTCAGGTTTCGCCCCAAAAGCCTGCCGTGGTTCATGGTGATCGGCTACTGTGTTGGGGCGAAGTCTACTCCCGTTGCCGTCGGCTGGCTTCGGCCCTGCAACGCAGGGGCATTGTTCGGGGGGATACGGTGGCCGTCATGTTGCCCAATGTTCCGGCCATGGTGGAAGTGCACTTTGGTGTTCCCATGTTAGGGGCCGTGCTCAACACCTTGAACACCCGACTGGATGCGGAATCCATCGCGTTCATGTTGCGCCATGGCGAGGCGCGGGTTTTGCTGACGGATCGGGAGTTTTCTCCGGTCATTGGGGAAGCCCTGCGGCAATTGGACGATCCCGATTTGCTGGTGATCGATGTGGATGATGTCCTGGCGCCCGGCGGAAACTTGCTCGGGTCCATCGAGTACGAACAGTTTTTGCTGGAGGGTGATCCTGCGTTCGAATGGCAGTTGCCTGCCGATGAATGGGATGCCATTTCCCTGAGTTACACTTCCGGCACCACGGGTAATCCCAAGGGGGTGGTGTATCATCATCGTGGGGCCTATCTCAATGGCCTGGCCAACGTATTGAACTGGGGCATGCCTTTTCATGCGGTCTATCTGTGGACGCTACCCATGTTTCATTGCAATGGGTGGTGCTTTCCCTGGACCTTGGCCGCGATCAGCGGACTGAATGTTTGCTTGCGTCGCATCGACCCGGCCACGATTTTCCGTCTCATTCAAACCCATCGGGTCACGCATTTTTGCGGGGCTCCCATCGTTCATGGTCTGCTAATCAACTCGGCGTCCCTGATCCCTGAAGGTTTCGACCATCCGGTGGCGGCTCTGGTGGCTGGGGCAGCACCACCCGCTGCCATCATCGAAGGGATGGAGCGCCTGGGAGTGAACATCACCCACGTGTACGGTCTGACAGAAACCTACGGACCTGCGGCCATCTGTATGAAGCATGCCGAATGGGATGCCCTGCCCCTGGCGGAACAAGCGCGCCTGAATGGGCGCCAGGGAATGGCTTATCTGATGGAAGAGGCCATGACGGTCTGTGATGGCAACTCGCTGGAACCTGTGCCGGCCGACGGCACAGTGATGGGGGAAATCATGTTCCGCGGAAATATCGTCATGAAAGGCTATCTCAAAAATCCTGAGGCCACGAATGCGGCCTTTGCGGGAGGCTATTTTCACTCGGGCGACTTGGCGGTGCTGGAGCCGGACGGCTATGTGAAGATCAAGGATCGGAGCAAGGATATCATCATCTCGGGGGGGGAAAATATCTCCTCGTTGGAAGTGGAAGATGTGTTATACCGGCATCCGGCGGTGCTGGTGGCCGCCATCGTGGCCAAACCGGATGAGAAGTGGGGCGAAATTCCTTGTGCATTCATCGAGTTGAAAGAAGGTTCGCAGGTAACGGAAGAGGACATCCTGGCCCATTGCCGGCAGCATCTGGCGCGCTACAAGGTGCCGCGTTGCGTGTGTTTTGGCGCGATTCCGAAAACGGCTACAGGAAAAATACAGAAATTTGCCCTGCGCCAGCAATTGCGTTCATCCGACGCCTTGCAATGACGATTATTTGCTGGAGGAAATGAAACAATTGTTCGCCCCGGTTGTCTGTGATGCATAGGCAACACGATTCTGGTGTTCTTTTTAGCGTTAATTAACGACGTCAGTCAGCCCTTTACCCTATCGCTCGGAGATATACATGCAAAAAGCTTTACTCAAAAAGATCGTACTGACCACGGGAACCGTCATGGCACTTTACACGGGCTTGCTCCAGGCGGCCGACCAGACTGTGGCACCCCCCCCACCCAATGCCCCTGCGCCTAAAATGGCCCATAGTCATCCCATGATGGGCATGGATTGGGTAGACCATACCCAGCGCATGCTCAAGGATCTCAAAACCAAACTGAATCTTGCTCCCGCGCAACAAGGGGCGTGGGATAGCTGGTCCAAAATGGTGGTGGATAACGCTCGGGCTCAATCAGAGCGCATCAAACACTGGCATCAGGAGCATCTCAAGCAGGGGGATATGATGGATCCCGTGCATGCCGGCATGAGCACTCCCGAGCGCATGGAAGCCGGGTTGGAACACATGAAAACCGAAGTGAAACGCATGCAGGATCATGTGGCGCTGCTGGAAACCGCCATTGCCGGGACCAAGTCCTTTTACGGCACTCTGGATACCAATCAGAAAACCATCTTCGATTTGTACTGGCAGCAGTCCTATCAGGAAGGTTGGGGCGGGCATGGCATGATGCATCACCCCGGCGGGATGGGTATGGGCATGATGCATCATGGGGCGGGCATGGAACACTACGGCGCTGAAGTGCCGTCCTCAACTGGCGGGATGAAAAATTGATTGTTCTTTAGCAGGAGTATCCACTCATGAAACGGTTCATACCCGTATCGCGCCCAGTGCTGGCGGGGTTCCTGGCACTTGCCGCCAGCCTGATGACCCAGAACGTTCTGGCTTACTC
>DAIDLC010000014.1 GCA_027449685.1 Ferrovaceae bacterium
TGCCCTCGTGCAAGGCCTCCACAGCCTGGCTGATTTGCTCCTCCACCAGGCCGCCCATGCGTAATACTTGAGCACGAACGGTTTCCAGCTCCAGATCGAACTGTTTGGCGATATGTTCACTGGCCATGGCGCACACCCCCTTGAAATGAAGTGGGTAAAACAGTGAGAGTCGTTCGGCGCAGAATAGTTTCCACTGGTGATTACCGCCGCAACACCGACACACCCTGCGCCGAGGCCAAAATCAGGATATCGGCGGGGCGCCGGGCAAACAAGCCACACATGACTACGCCCGTCAGGGCCGAAAGTCGGGTTTCCATGTCCACGGGGTTGTCGATGGATAGATTGTGAATGTCCAGAATGATGTTGCCATTATCGGTGGTAAATCCCTCCCGCAACACGGGTTGACCCCCCATACGCACCACTTCGCGGGCCACATAACTGCGTGCCATGGGAATGACTTCCAGGGGCAGGGGAAACTTGCCAAGAATGGGCACCCGTTTTTTTTCATCGGCGATGCATACGAACTGTTTGGCCACGGCGGCTACGATTTTTTCTCGTGTCAAGGCACCACCGCCGCCCTTGAGCATGGCCATATGTGGCGTGATTTCATCGGCCCCGTCCACATACACGGGTAGTTCGTTGACGCTGTTGAGATCAAAAACGGGGATACCAACGGCTTTCAGGCGTGCTGTGGAGGCTTCGGAACTAGAGACGGCCCCCTCGATACGGGCTTTTCGGGTGGCCAGTTCCTGAATGAAAAAATTGACGGTGGAGCCGGTGCCCACGCCGATGATGGCGTCGTCCGGCACAAATTCCAAGGCTGCACGGGCTGCAGCCTGTTTGAGTTGATCCTGAGTGGGTGGTGGATTCATTGTTTTGTCCTCGCTCCTTCATGCTGAGAATAACTGTAACTGTTCCCGGACTCAACCCTTTTACTCAAACAAGGGCGGATCATCCTGTTTTCTGTGGTCCGTTGCAGTCGTCAACGGTATTCTTCGGGGTATACAAATCCTTCGCCGTGGGGACCCATGACTGAAATGGTGGGGTTTGTTTAAAGGCGGTAGGAATGCTCCCCTGGAAAAGTGGGCCGCGGGTAAAACGCACTGGGGCGCTCTGTTGCGTGATGGGCTTTGGAGAATGGCCCAATCTTTGGTAGTCTGAGGTACTTCAGTATGCAGACGCGGGGTGGTGGCAGGATGAAAGTGGATTATCTGGAAAAAATTCTCAGGGCTTCACGCGTGTATGACGTGGCTATCGAAAGTCCCCTGCAATTTGCCCCTGGTCTATCCGGCAAGTTGAACAATACGGTCCTGCTCAAGCGCGAGGACATGCAACCGGTGTTTTCCTTCAAATTGCGCGGGGCGTACAACAAGATGTCCTCTCTCACAGCGCGCGAAAAAGCCCGTGGCGTCATTGCCGCCAGCGCGGGAAACCATGCCCAGGGGGTGGCCTTGTCGGCTCAGAAGATGGGACTCAAGGCGCTGATCGTCATGCCGGTGACGACCCCCTCCATCAAAATCGAGGCGGTGCGGCAGCGGGGCGCAGAAGTGGTGCTGGCGGGTGTGTCTTATTCCGAGGCTCAGGAACATGCCGAACAACTGGCCCTGGAACAAGGCTACACCTTTGTACATCCCTACGATGATCCGGAAGTCATTGCTGGCCAGGGAACCATTGCCATGGAAATTTTACGGCAGCACTCCCAACCCATCGAGGCCTTGTTTGTGGCCATCGGTGGTGGCGGGCTGATTGCCGGGGTGGCGGCCTATGTCAAGCGTCTGCGCCCGGATATTCGTATCATTGGTGTGCAGCCGCAGGATTCCGATGCCATGCGCCAGTCACTGATGGCGGGTCGGCGCATCAAACTCGATCAGGTGGGGCTTTTTGCCGATGGCGTGGCTGTGCGTCAGGTGGGTGTGGAAACCTTTCGTCTGTGTCGGACGCTAGTGGATGAAATCGTGACGGTGGATACGGATGCCATCTGTGCGGCCCTGAAAGATGTGTTCGATGATACGCGCGCCATTTTGGAACCCGCAGGCGCCTTGGCGATTGCGGGCATGAAACAGGTGGTCCAGCGTGATCGACTCAAGGGTAAAACCCTGGTGGCCATTGCCTGCGGCGCCAATATGAACTTCGATCGCTTGCGGTTTGTGTCGGAGCGGGCCGAGCTGGGAGAAAAACGCGAGGCGGTGTTCGCCGCCACGATTCCAGAGCGGCCAGGCAGTTTTCGTCGTTTTTGTGAATTGTTGGGGGATCGTCCCATTACCGAATTCAATTACCGCTTTGCCGACGCCCGCCAGGCGCATGTGTTTGTGGGTATTTCCGTCACCGATGGAGCCCAGACGAAACCCCTGTTGCGGGCCCTCAAACGCGAGGGCATCACCACGCTTGACTTAAGTGACAACGAAATGGCCAAGCTGCATGTGCGCCACCTGGTAGGTGGTCACGCCCCGCAGGCCCAACACGAAATTCTCTATCGATTTGAATTTCCCGAGCGCCCTGGAGCCTTGATGCAATTTCTCAATCGCATGAGCGCCGATTGGAATATCAGCTTGTTTCACTACCGCAATCATGGTGCTGACTACGGCCGGGTTCTGGTGGGTTTGCAGGTTCCACCCAAGGATCAAAAAGGCTTCCAGGCGTTTTTGGGGCAATTGGGTTACCCCTGGGTGGATGAAACCCATAACCCGGCCTATACGCTGTTTTTGGGATGAGCGCCTTGGCAAGAGCGAATCCAGAATCCCGGTTCGAGGCACACCCTTGTGGTCCATCAGGCAGACTCCGGCCCCGACGCGTCGTGCCAGCCTTACTTTCAGTAACCACCCGCAGAATCCTCGCGGAACTGCTGCATTTGACCTGCTGGGCGGGATGGCTGGTAGGGGCCTGGAGTGTGTCGGCTACGGGATTGGCGCTGGCCAGTGACGGGCCCCCATCGGTTGCGGCCCAGGAAGCGGCGGTGGTGATGTGGGGGCCAGGGGGGCAACTACGGGTTCATGTGTTCACGCAAGGCCTGCAATGCCCGCTACTGCAGGTGGATGGGCGCAAGCAGCTCATGGCCTTGCGGGTAGGGCCACAGAACGAACCGGTGTCTGCGCAGCGACCTGCGCTGTTTCCGGGTCGGGTTTGCGAAACGGTTTTGTCCCACAGTCCCAGGCGGCTTGGCTTGAACGGCCAGAGCTTGCCTGTGCCGGCGCGTAGCGTAGTGCGCAAAATAGTGTTGCTGGGAGATACGGGCTGTCGCATCAAGGGATTGATCCTCAACCAGGCCTGCAATGATCCCAGTCAGTGGCCTTTGGCGCAGGTTGCCCACAGTGCGGCTGGAGAGCATCCGGACCTGGTCATTCATGTGGGAGACTATCTGTATCGGGAAACTGCTTGCGTCAGTGGGGGTTGTGCGGGGAGCCCCCAAGGCTATGGGTGGGAGAGTTGGCGCGCGGATTTTTTTGAACCCCTGCAGCCCTTGCTGGCGGCGGCACCCTGGGTGCTTGTCAGAGGTAATCATGAATCCTGCGCGCGGGCAGGACAGGGCTGGTTTCGCTTTCTCGATCCTCATCCCTATCAAGTCCGCCAAAGCTGTTCCGGAGCACTCCAGGAGGAGGTCATGACCGCCCCCTATGCCATCCCACTGGATAGCAGAGAGCAGTTGATCGTGATGGATTCTGCAGTCGCATCGGACAAGAAAGTGCGCCAGGACGCGCCTCTGGTATCACAGTTTGCGCAGCAATTTCAACGCGTTGCCCAATTGGCTCAGGGATATAAGCAGAACTGGCTGGTGCTGCACCATGATGCCCTGGGGTATGGGTATTTACCGCTGCTGGGATATCAAAACAGCAACGCCATGTTGCAGAGCGCCTTGGCGCAAGCTTACCCAGAGGGACTGGGGGCGTTGCCGATTCAACTGGTCCTGCAAGGACATATCCATACCTTCGAACTCAATCGCTTTGCGGGGACTCACCCTCTGGCGCTGATTACCGGGTTTGGGGGGGCTTTGCTGGAACCGGAATTTCCCGACTGGATTCCCCAGGGCTTTACACCATCACCCGCAGCCAGGTTACTTGAAACCTACAACGACCAGCATTTTGGGTATACGGTACTGGAGCGTTTGCCCGGGGACCAATGGCGTCTGACAGAAAAGGACGTTCAGGGTATACCTCGATTGACCTGTGTGCTACAAATGGGACAGGCGCCCTACGGATTTGACTGCACCGAACCAAAACCGGGGGTGCTCCATCACCCGAGGGTACAACCATGATCCTGAATACGAGGTTTCGCCCTGTGCTGACTGGCGCGGTATGTTGCCTTTCTCTGTTCTGGGCACAGGGCCGGACGCTGGCACAGAATGCCCCGGATCTTTCCACCCTCCAGACTTCTGTGCGCATGGCCAGCGCAACGGCGCCTGCTTCCTTGGGGCGAGAGGGCCTGTTGCCCAACGTGGCGCTGCAAGCAGATTACTTGTTGCTGGGTGAAGTGCATGACAATGCCGATGGTCATGCCCTGCGCCTGCACTGGTTGCAACGGCTGGGGGAGGGAAGTGCACGCGTATTGGCCATGGAACAACTGGATGCGGACCACCAGAGCGCCTTGGACCAAGCGGTCAGCGCATGGCAAAGCGCTGCAGAACAGGAGCGCTCGGTACGTGCGGTGGCCGAGGCAGGAGGGTTTGATTTCAAGGGCTGGAAATGGGCCTTATACGAACCCGTGCTGCGCTGGGCCCTGGAGCATCAATGGCCCATTGCCGCCACCAATGTGTCCCGAAAAAGTCTGGGTGCGATGCTGCAGAATCCGCAAGCAGAAAGCCCCGAGCCCCTGCATTGGAGTCAGCTGCAGCGGCAAAATCTGATGCAGGAGGTCCGTGACGGGCACTGCAACCTGTTACCTGAAGAAGAGGTGACCCGTATGGCCGCAGCGCAACGCATGCGGGATGCCACCATGGCTCGGGCCCTGGTGCACTGGCATCAGGCCAGTGGTTTGCCAGTGGTCATGCTGGCTGGAAACGGTCATTTGCGCAACGATCTGGCGGTGCCCGTCTGGCTGCGGCAACTGGACCCTCAGGCCGGCGTGTATACCGTGGCTGTCTTGGAGCGCAGTCAGGAGGGGCCGGGGGCAGGCAAGGGGTTTTATGATCAGGTGGCTTGGGTTACGGCACAACCACGCACCGACCCCTGTGTGGCCTTGCGCCAGCGTTTGCGGGGCAGTCCGCCTCACGCACCGTGAACCAAGGCAGTTTGTGGGGGTTGGATCAGCCGTTGGTGGGTGCGATTCCCAGCAGTTCCTTGATGTCCAGGATCAGCACGATTTCTCCGTCGCTGGACATGGTAACCCCGGCCACACCCTTGGGACGGAAGGTATCCATGGACTTGATCACCACGTCATCATGACCATCAAATCCGTCCACGGAAAGGATGAAGCTGTGGTTTTCTACATGCATCAATACGCCCACTTCAGAGGCACCAGATTCCTCCCAACCAATCATGTGGGCTAGGGACACCAGGGGAAGCACTTCGCCACGCAAAACGATATTCGCCTTGCCGCCCACATGTTGCAGATTTTCTTGCTGGATTGAAATGATTTCCCGCACCATGGAGAGGGGCACGGCAAAGGACTGGTCTCCCAAACGCACCAGCAGGACGGGCAAGATGGCCAGGGTCAGTGGAAGGGAAATGGTGAGTTCGGTTCCCTTGCCGGGTTCGGAGTGAATCGACACCGTGCCATTGAGTTTCTTGATGTTGGTTTTCACCACATCCATGCCCACACCGCGGCCAGACACGCTGGAGATTTGATCCTTGGTGGAAAATCCGGGCAAAAAAATCAGTTCCAGACATTGGTTGTCATCCAGGCTGCTGGCCACTTCAGGGCTGATCAATCCTTTTTCGATGGCCTTGGAACGGATGGTTTCCGGGCTCATGCCCTTGCCGTCGTCGGCAATGGTGATGTTGATGTGATCGCCAATCTGACGTGCCTGTAACTGCACTGTACTGCGCACCGGTTTGCCCGCTGCGGAGCGCTGGGCCGGGTCCTCCACACCGTGATCCACGGCGTTGCGGATCAGGTGCACCAGAGGATCGTTCAAATCCTCGATCATGGTCTTGTCGATCTCGGTTTCTTCGCCCGAAAGCACCAGTTCCACTTCCTTGCCCAACTGGCGCGCCAGATCACGGGCCAGGCGGGGGAACTTTTTGAATAGGCGACCAATGGGCTGCATCCGGGTTTTCATGACCGAATTTTGCAGGTTGACCACCAGCATATCCAGTTGGTTGACCGCTTCATCCAGAGCGCGCAGCGTGTTGGCGTCTGCAGCACCCAACAGAATGTCGGTGCGCAACTGGGTGAGCCGGTTTTTGGTGAGCCCGATTTCGCCAGAGAGATTCAAGACCTGATCCAGTCGATCCGTATCCACACGAATGGTGTTTTCCTTGACGGCTGCATCTTCGCGCCTTCCGCCGGAAGGAACATTATTGCCAGGGACATCCGAGGCGCGCCGCCCGTAAGCGCTGGCTTTGAGACGCGCCTCATCGATCTCCACCGCAGCGGGTGGAGCTGGTGTCTCCTGGGGGACTGCGCTGGCAAGCGGAGGGGCTGCACTAACAGCGGGATCTGCTGCCGGGGAGGCGGGCGCTTCGGGTGATCCGGTCAGTGCCTGAAACAAGGCACTCCAATCGGGGCCCGAAGCCGCAGGAGCGGAGGGTGTTACGGGTGTCGAAGGGGGTGGGGGGGCCAGCGTCTTGGCCTGGGGCACCGGTTGACCATCCAGTACTGCTTGCAAGGCGGCCGTCAAATCAGCCGGGGCTGAGTTGGGCTGCACGCCTTGGCTCAGCGCACTGAACATGTGGCGGATTTCGCTGGTGGCCGCCAGGATGGCATCCATGATTTCCGCAGTGACATGCATTTGGCCGTTGCGCAGGCGATCAAATATGTTTTCGGTGAGATGGCACAGAGTAACCAGTTCGGTGGCATTGAGAAACCCGGCTCCACCTTTGATGGTGTGAAACCCGCGGAAAATATCGTTGAGCAAACCCGAGTCGTTTGGGGATTGTTCCAGGGATAGCAATTTGCTATCCACATCGGAGAGCATTTCCGAGGATTCCTGAAGAAAATCCTGCAGTAGTTCTTCCATGCCAGCGAAATCATTCATGATGGCTTAAAATCCCAGGCTTTCCAGCAGATCGTCCACCTGATCCTGGCTGGTGACAATGTCGGTTCGACCCTGTGCACTGATAACAGGGCCATTGAGCAACGACCCATCGCTCTGCCGGACGGATGGGGGCGCGCTTTCCACAAGCAGCGCCAAGAGCTGCTGCTCCATGTTGCGCGTGACCTCGACAATTTTTTTGATGACTTGTCCGGTGAGGTCCTGAAAGTCCTGAGCCATCATGATTTCCAGCAAGTAACCATTGGTGTTCTGGGTTTGCTGGGGGACCCCATCGAGATACGTGCGGGTGCGCGTGACCAGATCCTTGAATTGCTCCATCCCCAGTTGGCCGTCAAATAATTTGCGCCAGTCCAGGGAAAGTTGGCGCGCTCCGGCCTCGATTTGGTTGACCAGAGGTTGTGCGGCGTCCGTGGCGTTGAGAACCCGCTCGGCGGCCTGTTCCGTCATGGCTGCTACGTAACTTAAGCGATCCCGGGCATCGGGAATGGAAGAAGTCACCGCTTCCAGGTTTTTGTCCAGACCCAGTTCCCGCAGGCTGTCGTGCAACGCTCGGGTCAACTGACCTAATCCAGTGAATACGGTTTCCTGCCCCGTACCCGGATTAGGATCAGACGCGGGTGAAGGACCGGGTGCTGTTTGATTGGCAGCAATGATGCTGTCAAACAAGTCTTCCAGATCTTCGTTGTCTTGCTTTCCAGCAGTGGTCGTATTCATGTCCGCACTCACTTTTGCATGTTCTGGAAAATTTTCTTGAGCTTTTCGTCCAGCGTCGCAGCAGTGAATGGCTTGACGATATATCCGCTGGCACCGGATTGAGCTGCTTCGATGATGTTTTCCCGCTTGGCCTCGGCAGTGACCATCAGTACGGGTAAGTGCTTCAGGGTGGGTTCTGCACGAATTCTTCGCAGCAATTCGATGCCGGTCATGTTGGGCATGTTCCAGTCCGAAACGACGAATTCAAAGCCACCAGCTCCCAGTTTGTTGAGTGCATCCACTCCGTCCTCGGCTTCGTGAACATTGGTAAAGCCCAATTCCTTCAGAAGGTTGCGGACGATACGGCGCATCGTGGAGAAATCATCCACCACCAGAAATTTCATGTTTGCATCAACCACACCAGATCTCCCTAGATGACGTTACGTTGCCAGCAATGGTCGCAGGGTTTCCGACAGCATGTTGGCATCGAATTTGGCCACATAATAATCCACACCCACCCGGCTTCCCATGGCCCGATTGGCCTGTGATGACAAGGATGAATGCATGACCACCGGAATGTTGTCGAAACGGTGGTCCGATTTGATATGTTGAGTCAGCACGTAGCCATCCATTTCGGGCATTTCCGCATCCGCCAGAATGACCTGAATCTGGTCATGAAGCGGGGATTTATTATGTTCAGCCGCATCGGCCATGCCCTGCAAACGCTCCCAGGCTTCACGACCGTTGTTGGCCCGCAAATGCTTGACACCCATCTTGTCCAGCAATTCACTGATTGTCCGCCTGGCTACAGAAGAATCATCCACGAAAAAGACACACATTTCATGGCCTCTTTCAATTCTGGGCACGGTTCCCACCACATCTTCGCCAAAGGCATTGGCCAGCACCTGCTCTACATCCACGATGGAAATTAGATTGCCATCCGGCAGTTCGGTAATGGCGTTGATCAGATTGCCGCCCCCTGCCATGGCGTTTTCGGGAGCACGCACCTTGTCCCAGTCCACGCGAATGATGCGATCCACACCTTGCACCAGAAAGCCCAGGGTGTGACGGCTATATTCAGTGACCATCATGGTATTACGCTGATGCTCCTGGGCGTTTTCCAGATTCATGAAACTGGCCAGATCCAGCACGGGAATGATGTGTCCGCGCAGGCTGACGATTCCCGACACACCCGGTGGCATATTGGGCGCGCGGGTTACCTTCATGGCGTTGGTGACTTCGCGTACCTTGAAGACGTTGATGCCAAATTTCTCAGGGGTTCCCAAGGAGAACAGCAGAATTTCCATTTTGTTGGAGCCGGCCAGATTCGCCCTGGCGTCTACAGCATCCATGAAACCGCCGCCCTCCCCCGAAAACTGGGAAAAATTGGCATTTATGGTGGGAGAGTAGGCGTTTTCACTCATGATAGCTCCGTTGGCTTGGTCAACAAGCGAAAGAGTGTTTTGGACAGCCGGTTGGGCTCGAATTTGGATACATATTCGTCTACCCCTACGGTTTTCCCCAATTGCTGGTTCGAGCTACCAGACAGGGAGGAGTGCATGACGACGGGAATTCCTGTAAAGCGCTTGTCTTCCTTGATTTTACGGGTCAACATATAGCCGTCCATTTCGGGCATCTCCACATCGGTTAAAACCAGTTGCAGGATTTCCTTGAGGGGGGTATGAGTCGAATCGGCATAGTCGGCCATGCGCACCAGTTCTTGCCAGGCCTGGCGTCCGTTGACTGCGGCTACCCCTTCAATCCCCATGGCGTCCAGGGTTTTTTGGATCTGTTTGCGCGCCACCGAGGAGTCATCCGCATAAAAAACGCGCCGGTTCTGGATTCCCAGGGGTTGTACATTGCGAAACAGCAGGTCGTCATCACTCGAGCGCGTGGTCTCAGCCAGTACACGCTCCACATCCATCATCATGACCAGGCGGCCATCCGGCAATTCGGTCACGGCGGTGACGAGCCCCCCCATATTGGAATTCATCATGTCCGGGGGCACCCGCATGGAAGACCAATCCAGGCGCAGGATGGTATCTACCGACTCCACCAGAAAGCCCTGAGTGTGGCCGTTATACTCGGTTACGATCATGATCTCTGGTTTGGTTTCCACATCCATGCCTGCATACTTGGCCAGATCGATGATGGGGACCAGGGTCCCACGCAGACTGACCATACCCTCCACGGCTGGTGGCATGTCGGGGGCCTGAGTGATGGGTGGGATACGCAGAACTTCCCGTACCTTGAATACATTGATGCCAAAGGTTTCACGGCGTCCGGTGCGCCGGTCCGTGCCCAGAGCAAACATCAGGATTTCGAGTTTATTAGTGCCTGCCAGCTTGGTGCGGGCATCCACGTTGGAGAGTAGTTCTGACATGATGAATCTGATCCTCGCTAATCGGGCACTGAGACTTTAATCGGCAGGCCAGGTGCAAACTTTAACGCCCCGGCGCTGATTCGGGGTGGGGCGCGGGCGTGGCAGGCGCGCCATTATTCGGGGGGACACCGGGAATCGCCGGTGCTGGCACCACCGGTTTCGTCTGCAGAGCGCCAGAATTTTTGTCCTGCTCTACTTCCAGCACCCCACCGTCATTTAAAGCGGATTCTTCTGCTTTCTTGTTCATGACGATGATGCTGATGCGGCGATTGATGGGGTCGAGAGGATCTTTCTTGTTGAGCAATACGGCCGAGGAAAGCCCTACCACCCGGGCAATCTTGTCAGGGTCCATGCCGCCAGCAATCAGTTCACGACGTGAGGCGTTGGCGCGATCGGCCGACAAATCCCAGTTGTTGTAGCCAATTTTGTTGGCCGTTTTGTCTACCTGGTAGGGTCGGGCATCGGTGTGTCCAGATAGGCTGATGCGATTGGGAACCTGGTTCAGGGTACTGCCAATTTCATGCAGGATATCGCGCGTGTAGGACTCCAGTTGGGTGCTACCCAGCTTGAACATGGGCCGATTCTGTTTGTCCACGATCTGGATGCGCAGGCCATCACTGGTAATATCCAGGAGTATCTGGTCTTGGAACTGCTTGAGTTTGGGGTTGGAGTCGATGGCCTTCTCCAGGTTGCCTTTGAGCGCCTTGAGTTTGCTCATTTCCTTTTCACGTTCCAGGCGCTCAAACTCTTCCTGGGTGGCTTTCATGTTGATAATGCGCTTATCGCTGGAGAGATCCCCCTTTTTTACCTGTCCCGCACTACGCGTCAAATCAGTACCTCCCCCCTTGATGACACTGGAACTGTCACCGCTGCCAGAGCCCCCGGCCAGGGCCACCTTGAGCGGTGTCTTGAAATAATCCTGAATGCCCTGCAAGTCACCCTTGGTGGTAGATCCCAACAGCCACATGAGTAGAAAAAACGCCATCATGGCGGTCACGAAGTCGGCGTAGGCAATTTTCCAGGCACCGCCATGATGCCCACCGGCAACCTTTTTGATGCGTTTGATAACCAGCGGGCGTTTGTCTTCGTTGGACATGAGAGAAGGCGGCTATTCCATTAGCGCTTTTGTTTGACGTGGTCTTCCAGTTCCGTAAAACCGGGACGCTCGGTGGAATTGAGCGCCTTGCGCCCAAATTCCACTGCCATGGCCGGGGCATAGCCATTCAGACTGGCCAGCAGGGTTACCTTGATGGTCTGGAACATCTTCGAGCTTTCTTCTGCCTTTTGTTCCAGCAGCGTTCCCAAGGGGCCGATGAAGCCATACGCCAGCAAAATCCCCAGAAAAGTACCCACGAGGGCATGGGCGATCATGATACCCAGTTCCGCCGGGGGGGCACCCACGGACTCCATGGTGTGTACCACGCCCATCACTGCGGCCACAATGCCAAAAGCGGGCAGACCGTCTCCCATTTTGGTGATGATATGTGCCGGGAGCAGGGTCTCGTGATGGTGTGTGTCGATTTCCACATCCATCAGATTTTCGATTTCCATGGCGTTCAGGTTGCCACTGACCATGATGCGCAGGTAATCGGTCATGAATTCGATGATGTGATGATCGCTGGTAATCTTGGGATATTTTGAGAATAACGGGCTTTCGTGGGGGCGCTCCACATCGCCCTCGATGGACATCAGGCCCTCTTTGCGCATTTTTCCCAGCAATTCGTAGAGCAGGGCCATGAGCTCCATATACGTATCCTTGCTGTATTTGGAGCCTTTGAAGACGGAGGGAAACGCCTTGAGCGTTGCCTTGACGGCTTTGGAAGAATTGCCCACAAAAAAGGCGCCCAGAGCGCCACCACCAATCATCAGTAACTCGATGGGCTGCAAGAGTGCAGCCAAATGCCCGCCGGCCAGGGCAAATCCCCCAAATACCGCAGCCAGCACGATGACATAACCAATGATGACAAACATGACCCAAGGCTCCAAGACGTGATGATGTCATTTCCAATAAGTTTTTGCGCAACCCGTATTCAAACACGAATCCAGAATTTACGCATCTACGAAGCGCCAGAAACGGCACCTGAGTCGGGTTATTGAAGGACGTGCGGCTGAAGGGAAGCCTCAGGCCTCCACTGTTGCAGAAGCCGTTTCTTTGCGTTTGTTGGTTTTGCCGGCCCGGGAAGGTGGACGGCAGATACCGCAGGCGTAATGGCTATAGAGCTCATGGCTATGCACCACGAATTGGCCGTTGCAGGTTGTACAGGGGGCCAGTTGTAACATGCCTGCACGCATGAAACGGATCAGGAACCAGGCGCGGGTGATGCTCAGAACTGGTTCTTCCTGGGAAATGCCCACTTGTTCCAGATACAGTCGATAGCTTTTGATCAGGCGCTCCAAGGGGGGGATGGAGGAATTTTGTTCCAGGTACTGATAAATATTATAAAACAGCGAGGCGTGAATATTGGGTTGCCAACTGATGAACCAGTCCGTGGAATAGGGCAGCATCCCCTTGGACGGAGAGTGCCCGGCAACTTCGCGAAACAGCTTGAGCAAGCGCTCCCGACTGAGGGAGGTTTCTTCCTGTAGCAGCTGTAAGCGCGCGCCCATCTGGATGAGCTCCACGGCCAGTTGGATTTGCTGTGCTTCGGCAACCAGACTCTTTTTTGGGGTATCCATGAGGGGTATCCCTTTAAAGAGACAGTTGTTCGGCAGGTTGTCCGGCCATCAGAATGGTCGCATGGGGTTGCGCCATGAGACGATCCTTGGAGTAATCGGTGATCATGCTAAAGAGCAGCGCCTCATCAAAGCGGAAACGGCACACCAGCATATTGGATGCAGCCATCTTGATGAGTTGTGCTGGGGTAAGGCTGGCGATCAGGTCAGCCATTTCTTCACTGATTCCCAGTCTGAACTGTGCCGAAGCCATGTCATCCTTGATCATGTTCTGAGCCAACATCAGGTAGGAAAGGTTGGTTTCCTTGATTTCCTCATGCATTTGTCCCGCGTTCATGATGTTCTCTCCCTCTGTGCAAGGCGGGAACTCCCACCCGTTGAGGCACATTGTGGGCAATGCAAGAGGGTCTGTGAATGGGGTGAATACTAATAAACATGTAGGAAGAACTCCTACAAGGCAGACGACCATAGCCATTTTAACTGTTGTCTTAAAACAGAAAAAACGGCATATAGATCAAATTTTTCAAGAGGTTAACTTCTACGCATCCTCTCGTATGATTAGGTTATCGACCGCTTTCAGGAAAACTTTAGGGGTTTTTGCAAAAATTTTTAAAATTTTTTTCTAAAGCCCATCCCGGGGGTGGGCATGAGGGGCGCAGGGAGGCCGGGAAATTAATCTAGCATTTTGATTTATTGGTAAAAGTCATGGCTGGCATCGGGGTTCAAGGCCACGATGACGGGGGTTGGGGCCGGTCGCTTATCGCGTGCTCTGGCTTGAAAGAGGGGGACCTCTGCAAATAAATCCCAAAAACAGGGGCTAATTCAGCCTTTGAAAAAAAACACGGCTTCGATAATGGGGATTAAGGAGAAGCTCTGCTCATGGCCAACGACAGCGATCTGGAAAAAACCGAACAGCCCTCGCAAAGGCGCCTGGATCAGGCGCGCGAAGAGGGGCAGGTTGCCCGCTCGCGCGAGCTGTCTACCTTTTCGGTCTTGATGGCAGGCGGCGCGGGGTTATGGTTTCTGGGCCAGGATTTAACCCGGCAATTGATCAAATTGTTACAGGATGGGCTGACCCTGAATGGGGATACGATTCGTCATCCAGAGGAAATGATCCAGCGTCTGTATGATCTGACGCTACAGGCGGGCTACGCGCTGCTCCCCTTGTTGCTCCTGTTGCTGCTCGTGGCGCTGTTTTCTCCCATGTTGCTGGACGGCTGGCTGTTTACCCTGAAATCCTTGCAACCCAATTTTTCGCGTATGGACCCCCTGGAGGGGATCAAGCGCATGTTCTCATCCCATGGCCTGATCGAATTGGGCAAGGGGCTGGCCAAGGCCATCGTGGTGGGCGGTGCCGGAGCCTGGGCCATTTGGCATCACCGCGAGGCCGTTTTGATGCTGGCCGGGATGCCCCTGAACGCAGCCCTGGCTCAAATGGGGCAGTTGGTCTGGTGGGGGTTTCTGGCCATCATGGGCGGCATGTTGCTGGTGGTTCTGGTGGATGTACCGTTCCAGCTGTGGGAGCATAACAAACGCCTCATGATGACGCGTGAAGAAGTACGCCAGGAAGCGCGCGAATCGGAGGGAGACCCACAGGTCAAGAGCCGGATTCGCAGCATGCAACGCGCCATGGCCCGGCGCCGCATGATGTCGAAGGTGGCCACCGCCGACGTGGTGGTCACCAACCCCACGCACTTTGCCGTGGCCTTGCGCTATCAGGAAAACGCCATGCGGGCCCCCATCGTGGTAGCCAAAGGTTCCCAACTGGTGGCAGCACGCATTCGCGCGTTGGCGCTGGAACATCAGGTCCCCATTCTGGAAGCCCCCCCCCTGGCGCGTGCGCTATATGCCCATACCGAGCTGGGGCAAACCATACCCGAAGCCCTGTACGTGGCCGTGGCCGAAGTGCTGGCCTATGCCTGGCAGCTGCGCCGCCACGATCTGGGCGGTGGACTGGCTCCTCTCCAACCCGCACTGCTTCCCGTTCCTCCCGAACTTGATCCTGAAAACCGCATGAGTGCATCATGAATCCTATCCTCTTTCTCAATCAGTTTTTTCAACGCGCCGGGGTCCGGGGTCTGGCCGGTCCGGTTCTGATCGTCATGGTCCTGGCCATGATGGTCCTGCCGCTGCCGCCATTCTTGCTGGATATTCTGTTCACCTTCAATATTTCCGTGGCCATCATGGTGTTGCTGGTGAGTATGAACACCCTCAAACCGCTGGATTTTTCCGCTTTTCCCACGGTACTGTTGATCAGCACCTTGCTACGCCTGTCGCTCAACGTGGCCTCTACGCGCATCGTGCTGTTGCAGGGGCATACCGGGCCAGATGCGGCGGGTAAGGTGATCGAGGCCTTTGGCCATTTTCTGGTGGGTGGAAACTACGCCGTGGGGATCGTGGTGTTTACCATTCTGGTGGTCATCAACTTTGTAGTGATAACCAAGGGCGCCGGTCGGATTGCCGAAGTCGGCGCGCGTTTTACGTTGGATGCCATGCCTGGCAAGCAAATGGCGATCGACGCCGACCTCAATGCCGGCTTGATTGGAGAGGACGAAGCCCGGCGACGCCGCTCCACGATTGCCCAGGAAGCCGATTTTTATGGCTCCATGGATGGCGCCAGCAAGTTTGTACGGGGTGACGCCGTAGCGGGCATCGTGATTCTGCTGATCAACATCGTGGGCGGTTTTATCGTCGGCGTATTGCAGCATAATCTGGATGTGGCCACGGCGGCTAAAAATTACACGTTGCTTACCATTGGCGACGGTCTGGTGGCGCAAATTCCCGCGCTGGTCATTTCCACCGCAGCGGGTATCGTGGTCAGCCGCGTCACGACGGACGAAAACATCGGTCAGCAGCTGGTGGGCCAGATCTTCAGCCAACCGCTGGTTTTGATTCTGACTGGGGCGATTGTAGGCGCCCTGGGTTTGGTGCCCGGTATGCCGCATTTCGCGTTTCTCTTGTTGGCTGCCATCATGGCCGGAATGGCTACCCTGCAAATTCAGCGTCAACGCACCCAAGAAACGGTGGGTGCCGAACCAAGCGCTACGGCCCCGGCGGTGGCGGAAGCCTCCGAAGCCACCTGGGATGATGTCACCCAGGTGGATGTACTCGGGCTGGAGGTGGGTTATCGGCTGATCTCTCTGGTGGATCAAACCCAGGGTGGAGACCTGCTGCGCCGGATTAAGGGGATTCGGAAAAAATTTGCCCAGGAGGTGGGCTTTCTGCCCCCCACCATTCATATTCGTGACAACCTGGACCTCAAGCCCAACGATTATCGCATCACGCTCAAGGGTGCAGAAATCGGGGCAGGAGAAGCCTTCTCCGGGATGTTGCTGGCCATCGATCCCGGCAATGTGACCGGCACCATTCAGGGAACAGTGACCAAAGACCCCGCCTTCGGCTTGCCCGCCGTGTGGATCGATGCCAACCTGCGTGAACACGCTCAGGCCTTGGGATATACCGTGGTGGATGTGAGCACCGTGGTGGCCACCCACCTGAGCCATCTCATTCACGCTCAGGCCGCTGAGCTGCTGGGACTGCAGGAATTGCAGCAACTCCTGGAGCATGTAGGAAAAGCTGCGCCCAAACTGACGGAAGATCTGGTGCCGAAACTGCTGCCCCTGGCGACGGTGCAGAAAGTCCTCCAGAATTTGCTGGATGAAGGCATGCATATTCGTGACATGCGTACCATTCTGGAAACCTTGTCCAAGCTGGCGGGACAGTCTCAGGATCCTTATGTGCTGACCCAACAGGTGCGTGTGGCTCTGGGTCCTGCCATCGTTCAGCAACTCTACCCTGCAGCCCAGGAATTACAGGTGATCGGCATGGACAAGGAACTGGAGTACCTGCTGATCCAGGCGTTGCAGGCGGCCGGATCCAGCCAGGCCATCGAACCGGGACTGGCCGATACCCTGCTGCGCGAAACGCGTGTGGCCGCAGAACGGCAAGAGCAACAGGGATTACCCACCGTTTTACTGGTTCCCTCGCAGATCAGAGATCTGCTGGCGCGCTTTCTCAAGCGCTCTTTACCGCAGTTGAAAGTTATTTCTCACGATGAAATTCCAGGATTTAAATCGGTACGCGTTACAGCACTGGTAGGAGGTCGAGCATGAATCCCCAAACGTTTCTGGCAGGCAATACGCGGGAGGCGCTGCGTCAAGTCAAGGCGGCTCTGGGCGACACGGCCGTCATCCTCTCCAATCGCAAGGTGGGTGATCAGGTGGAGATCATCGCCACGCGTCAGGAAGTGCTTACGGCGCTGGGCTCCGGCGGGGCAACGTCACCTTCCAAGCGGAACCTCACAGCACCTGCTCCCACCGCAGTAGGGGCTTTGGGGGTTGCCGCCATGAGATCTGGTCGAAGCGGTATGGGAGCCTCCAGTGCCGAATCCCTGCCTGTGGATGGCCCCGTGGTTTCTGAATTGTGGCAGGAAATGCGTACCATGCAACAAAACCTGTTGCAGGAAATTGCCGCGCTCAAGGCGCAACAGTCGGCTCCTGCGCCGGCACGGCAGGGCCGGATTTTGCGTAGTCTGGTCAAGGCGGGCTTTAGCCAGGGGCTGGCCGAGCAGGTGCTGGAACATATGCCGCCACAGGCGGGGCTGGATTGGGTGGTTCGTGTCTTGGGAAACAACCTGCGCATGGTACCGGGAGATCAGGAGATCGTGGAGCGAGGCGGGGTCTATGCCCTGGTGGGTCCCACCGGCGTGGGCAAGACCACGACCACGGCCAAGCTGGCAGCGCGCGCTGTAGTGCGCTATGGCGCGGAACGGGTCGGGTTGATCAGCACCGATAGTTATCGGGTGGGCGCCTTCGAACAACTGCGCATTTATGGCAAAATGCTGGGGATCGATGTGCAAACGGTGCGGGATGGCGCAGACTTGCACAACACGCTGGCCAGTATGCGTCAGCACCATCTGATTCTGATCGATACCATGGGCGTGGGACAGCGCGATGAACGGGTTCAGGAACAGGGGGCCTTGTTGGAACAAGCAGGTGCCAAACGTTTGCTGTTACTCAATGCCACCAGCAACTTGCACACCTTGGAAGATGTGGTGCGCATCTACCGGAGCACCGGTGTCAGTGCCTGCATTCCTACCAAGCTGGATGAAGCGGTTTCCATGGGCGCGCTTGTGGATGTGGTGATCCGGCATAAGTTGATCATGAGCTATATGGCCAACGGACAACGGGTGCCAGAAGATTTGCACGAGGCGGACCGCACCTGGTTGCTGCACGCCACCTTCAATAGTCTGGAAACGGCGGGGCATGTGGCCGCCGAGCATCTGGAATGGCCCCAAAGCCCGCAGGTGAGCCATGCCCTTTGAATGGGCCTCTGGTCAGGCGGCCGGCTTGCGCCGTCTGCTACCAACAAGCCGCGCCCAAGGCTGGAGTGTGACAGGGGCCCGACCCGGTGTGGGAGTAACCACGCTGGTGGTGCAATTGGCCCGCGCCTTGGCCCGGCAAGGGCATCAGGTCTTGGTGCTGGATCAGCAGCGCTCGGCGCATACTGTGGGAAATCTCCTGGGGCTGCGCCCGCGCCACGATCTGCTGGATGCCTTGCAGGGAGATTGTCGCTGGTCCCAAGTGTTGTTGAGCACGCGTCAAGGCGTGGATGTGCTGCCCATGGCCCGTGCGGCCCGTCTGTCCTTATCGGGTGTGCAACAACCCGGATGGCGTGAGGCCCTGCAGTCCTTGCTACCCCAGTACGATGTCATCCTTGCCGACGCCTTGCCCGAATCGGGCTTGCTGGAGGGTCAGCGTTCGCTGCTGGTACTGAAGGCTACCCCAGAAGGAATCCAGCAAGGTTACGCGCACATCAAACGCTGGGTCCATGTGAATGGAACCGCACGACCCCTGGAGTTGGCTTTGACCCAAACCCGTCAGGCGGACCAAGGACAGATTTTATTTGACAATTTGGCCCACTCCACGCAGCATTTCCTGAATTTTACTCCGGTGTATGCGGGGCAGTTTCCCCTGGACCCTGTTTTGCGGGATACTTCCAGAACCTTTGAGACCATGCCCGGACTGTCAGGGCTTGCCGCATTGGCACGGTTGACACAGGCCATGCAGGGTGGTGCCAGGCACCCGTGGGCACCCTAGAAGCCCAATGTACGCTGGCGTCAGACGGGTTGAATTTCCACAGGATGAGATGGGCAATGGATCGAGCCAGACATGTATACCTCCTACGGTTTGAATGACAAGGAACAATGCCTGCGGGAATTTGCGCCCTTGGTAAAGCGTATTGCCCATCATCTCAAGGCACGGTTGCCGGGTAGTGTGGAAGTGGACGATATGATCCAGGCCGGAATGATGGGTTTACTGGAGGCTTCCAGCCGCTACGACGAATTGCGCGGGGCGCAGTTCGAAACCTATGCGGCGCAGCGGATTCGCGGTGCCATGCTGGACGAATTGCGCCAGACCGACTGGATGCCGCGTTCCATGCGGCGCGACATGCGGCGTATCGAAAGCGCCATTCACCGCCTGCAACAGCAACGTGGGCGTGCACCCAGCGAGTCGGATATCGCCCAGGAGCTGGGACTGAGCTTGAGTGAGTACCAGCAAATGCTGTTCGAATCTCGCGGTGCCCAGCTCCTGTACTATGAAGATTTTCAGGAGCAGGACCAGGAAGAGAGTTTTTTTGATCGCCACGAATTGGGGAGTGAGCCTGATCCGCTGGATATGTTGCGCGATAGCCGTTTTCGCAGTGCCTTGATCGAGGCCATCGAAGAGTTGCCCGAGCGCGAACGCCTGCTCATGGGAATGCACTATGAACAGGAAATGAACCTGCGGGAAATCGGTGAAGTCATGGGCGTGAGCGAATCCCGTGTCTGTCAACTGCACAGCCAGGCGGTAGCGCGCTTGCGTGGTCGTCTCAAGGGCCATTAGCGTGGACAAATTAAGTGTTGCCGGTCTGCTGGTGGGTCTGGCCGGAGTCATTGGCGGGCAATTGCTGGAGGGTGGTGCGCTGGGCTCCCTGGTGCAAACCACTGCGGCGGTGATTGTGTTGGGGGGAACGCTGGGGGCAGTCATGTTGCAAACCCCGCTGCGCGTGTTCCTGGCTGCGATGGAGATGGCTCGCTGGGTTTTTTTTACTCCCCCACAAGCCATGGTGGAGGTACAACGGCAAATTCTGGACTGGAGCAATCTGGCGCGGCGCGAAGGCCTGCTGGCATTGGAAGGGCAGATCAGCGGGGTACAGGATCCTCTCGTACGCAAGGGCTTGCAGCTGTTGGTGGATGGCCATGATCCGGCCAAGATTCGCGAGGTATTGGCGGTGGAAATTCAGTCCTTCGAGCATTTTCGCTGGTCTGCAGCCCGTGTGTGGGAAGCTGCCGCGGGCTATGCTCCCACCATTGGCATGCTGGGAGCGGTGTTGGGCTTGGTTCAGGTGATGGAGCGTTTGGGAGAACCCGCACAGCTGGGGGCTGGAATTGCTGTAGCCTTTGTGTCCACCATTTACGGGGTAGGGTTTGCCAACCTGTTGTTTCTGCCCATGGCCAACAAGTTGAAGGCGCTCATTCAGCAGCAAATTTCCCTCTATGACATGCTCATCGATGGGCTCATGATGATTGCAATCGGGGAGAACCCACGCTTTGTCCAAGGAAAACTTGAAGGATATCTATCCTGAAATGGCGCGTCGTCCCAAGCGGGCCGACCGGGATAACAACGATCGCTGGCTGGTGTCTTACGCAGACTTCATTACCTTGCTATTTGCCTTTTTTGTGGTGATGTATGCCATTTCTTCGGTCAACGAGAGCAAGTACAAGGTGTTCAGCAATTCTCTTAATACCGCCTTCAGCCGCAACCTGCAAACTCTGCAGACCGATAGCCAGGCACTGAAACAGGACGAGTTGCTCAAAACACTGGTGGATCGACGCAACGCGCGCCTGGCCAGGCAGCAGCGGCGTCAGCAGGAAATGCTGCAAGCCCTTGTGAATGAACTCAACCGGGTTCTGGCGCCGCTCATCAGCACCGGGCAGGTGAGCGTGCTGCAAAGTGGTCGTGGCATCGTGATGGATATCAACGTGCGCGTTCTGTTTCACGAGGGGGATGCCACGTTGCAAACCCAGGCGATTCCTACGCTGGCGGCGGTGGCCCGGGTGTTGCAATCCAATAAATACGATATCGAAGTGGAAGGACATACGGATAATGTGCCCATTCGTACCCCGCTGTATCCTTCCAACTGGGAGCTGTCTTCAGCGCGTGCCAGCAGCGTGGTACGTTTGTTCATTCGCGAAGGGGTGGATAGTCATCGCCTGACGGCTGCAGGTGTGGCCGATAATCAGCCACTGGCGCCCAATGACAGCGCGGAAGACCGCGCCAAAAACCGACGGGTCACCGTGACGATTGTGACGCCTCAACCTGTGCCAGACACACCGTTACCGGCAACGGGTGGGGAGAGTGGTGATTCAGGAGCGGATTAGACACTGCCCAGTTTGCGGCTGCCAGAAGCCCCGGCAGGATGACCATTGGGGCCATAAATAGCCCCTTGAGCCACGGCCCCCGTGAGGATGGACAGCGCCTGCTGGTTTAGGCGCAGCTTGACCTGGATGAGCTCTCCGTTGGTCCGGTTAAGACGATCGGCTTTTTCCGCCAGCTGAATCAGCTGTGACCAGAGGGATTGTGCTTTGGGGTGGTGTGATGCGGCGGGAACTCCGGGTGCCGGCTGCAGGCTGCGACGCCGCTGGGCCAGGTGACTCAGTTGGTCGGCCAGTTGAGTTTTTTGTTGCGAGAGGTCGATCAAGGCCTCCGTTTGGCCTTGCACCAGATGCTGCTGTTCGGTTTCCAGCACCATCACAAAACGCTCCAATACGGCTTGCTCGGAGGCCAGGGCATCAAACCACGTATCAGAACCAGGGGAGGTGTTAGTGGAAGGATTCATGCAGCCATTCTACCGTTTGCAGCGCTGGAACTGCAACAAAACAGCCGCAATCAACCCGACTGCCGGGCGCCCACCAGATCGCGCACGGAAGCGATCAAGCCATCAGCCACGGCACTGGCATTGACCTGAAATCGCCCCTCACTGATGGCCTGTTTGATTTCGGCCACTTTTTTGGTATCCACCACGGGCGTGCTGGAGGCGGCATTTTGCAAAGACATGAGCTGTCCTGCCGTTTCGCCCAGATGAACATTGGTGGCCAGGTTTGGCGCGGTGCTGCTGGGGCTTGGCGCACTGGAAGAAGGGGTCGGGGTGTCTGCCGTGCGCGACCCCTGGGCGCGACTGGCACCGTCCCGCAAAGGCGTGACGGCTGGCGTCTTTCCAGATTTGTCGATTTTCACGGTCGTCTCCTGATGCGAGGTGTCATGAGATCCCTATCGGCGCTCTGGGCCAAAACTTTAGCGGTTTGTGCGAATTCTCCGCAACCAGGGCCAAGCCTCTGGCGCCGGCTGCTAGCAGCCAAAGGACGAAAGGCCCAAGAAAACGAGGGAAAGGCGCTCAGATCCCGTCATTGAATGTGAGGGGTGCGACCCATAATAAGGTTCATGGGAGTTTCTCCCGTCATCAGCAAAGTGAGAATCGTCATGTCCGTGACCGCAGTGTTCAATCAAAAAGGGGGGGTGGGAAAAACCACCACTTGCCTCAATCTGGCGGCGGCGCTGTCTTTGGAAGAACGCCAACCGATCGCACTGGATATGGATCCTCAGGCGCATTTGAGTCTGGCTTGCCAGATTCGGGATATGGCCTTGGGTACCGGAATGGCCGCCTTTTTCAAAGACCGAACCCCGCTGCAGCAATTGCTGCGGGTAACTCCTGCGGGATGGCGCCTGGTTCCGGCGTCGCTGGAGCTATCCAAAGTCGATGCCCTGTATGGTGGGGATGCTAAGGCGGCAACGCTGTTGCGCCAAGGTGTTCACTCTGGTTTGGCGGGTCAGGGAGACCCCATCCTGATCGACTGCTGTCCCATGTTGGGTGTGCTCACCTTGAATGCCTTGCTGGCGGCAGACCGGGTGCTGATCCCCGTCTCGGCCGATTATCTGTCGCTGGAAGGGGTGGCCCGACTGGAGAGCGCCATTGAGGTACTGGAAAAAAAATTGGGGCGCAACTACCGTCGGCGCATCGTGGTGACGCGCTTTGATCCGCGCCGCAAGCTCTCTTACGAGATCGATCACAAATTGCGCGAACTCTATGGCGAGAGGGTGTGCGCCACGCGCATTTGCGAAAACGTGGCCTTGGCCGCCAGTCCCATGCATGGGCAGGATGTCTTTGCCTATGCAGCCCATAGCAGCGGGGCGGCGGATTACAAGGCGCTGGCCGGAGAGTTGCTGAAATCCGGGTTTTTTGACGACCATCCTTGTCAATGATTTTTTGAACGGAGCAAATCATGGCGGCTCAAGGCAGTGCCTATCGTTTCGATGCATTGGAGGCGGACTATCCCTCTGCAGTGGAGAACATCCGGCAGGCTCGAATCCGGTTGGAACAGGAAAACGAGCAGCATTTGCAGGAACAGGCGCGTCTGCGTGCCGAAGCCCAGGTGCGTGCCGTGTCACCCAGCGAATTGCTCCCTTCCAGAACCCAGGATCTGCAGCGACTGGAGCGCGAGCGGCAGCGGGCTGAATATCAAATCATCGAGGCCCTCGAAACCCGCATGGAAGTGGAGTTGCGTGCCATCGAAGCGGATAATGAGCGCTTGAAGGAAGAAGTGCGCAGTGAAGAATTGGCCCGTGAGCGCTTGCAGCAGGCACGCCTGGAGATCGAACTGATCCAGAAAAATGCCGCCCAGGAGGTGCACCTGGGACTTTTGTTGCGCCAAAAGGTCCTGCAAGCGCAAAAGACCCTGGAGGCCACTGAAGCCCGCCAGGCGCTGCAGAATCAATTGCTCGAAGAGCTCAAAACGCGCGAGCATCTGGAACAGCAGCTGCAACACGCCCAGCAGCACGCTCTGGAGGAAGTGCAACGGGAAAACTTGCTACAATTCTTGCGCCAACAGGTGCGACAACGTGAGCGTCGCCTCCATTGGGCCTTGGGAGTCAACGCAGTCACCGCTGCTCTGTTCTCAGCATTGGCCTATTGGAGCCAGGCGCAATGGTGGCCATGGCTGCAACAGTGGGGCAGATAACACGATTTTAGGTCTATCCGTTATGATCAGGCCAACTATTACAGTCAGAAGTGAGAACGAGTGCCATGTCGCAAACTGCTTCTCCAGCGGAAATTGCCAGTAAAACCCTCAAAACCCTGGTGGCCAGGAGGCTCCCCCCCACCCCTGAAAACTATACCCGGATTTACGCCGAAGTCAGTGGCCAGTCACTGGAGAGTCTGCTTGAAGGGGGCAGAGGCAACCATTCGGGCAATACCGAAGAGGCTCAGCGACCGGTACCTGCCTGGTCCAGTTTGATCCGCGACTTGCTGCGTCAACTGGAAACCAACCATAAGGGGATTACCCTGTCGCGCAAAAAGGATGGACTCGATACCGTATTGGCGAAATTCGGTTCCCATCCTGATCAGCTCTACGATAAATTGCAGGCCCTGCTGCGCTCCTGGTCTGGTGCCACAGTGGTGGGGGCGGCAGCGGTATCGGGTTCTGCGGGGGCCGGATCCGCAGAATCTGCGGCGGGAGGATCGGCCCCTGCGGTGCAGGGTGCAGAGGTCCCCATGGATTCCCCAGGGCTGCATGGTTCTGGGGCGTCGGTGTCTCAGGCACTGGTTGCAAATAAAGCCTCGGAACCCGAGATGATGCAGCACTTGCGCGAGTTGCTGGCCCAAACGCTGGAGAGCAACAAGAGCCTGCAGCCAGACATGGAACGGGAAATACAGGCACTGGTGCAACAGGTTCGCACGCTGGGAAATCATGAACAGGTCACGGATCTGGCGCGCAAACTGCGCCACTTCTGGGTCAAACTGGAGTTGCGTGGGGGCGACAAGGCACGCATTCATGAGGGCCTGATCAGCCTGCTGCGTTTGCTGGTGGAAAACGTGGGTGAGTTGGTGGCTGACGATAAATGGCTGCACGGTCAGATTGCCGTGCTGCAGGAAATCATTGCCCAGCCTTTGGACAAGCGCCGCATCTTCGATGCCGAACGCAGCCTGCGCGAGGCCCTGATCAAACAGAGCACCCTCAAGCGCAGCCTGGCGGACGCCAAGGAAACCCTCAAAACCCTCATGACCACATTCATCGACCGCATGGGAGAGCTCACGGAAAGCACGGGCGAGTATCATGCCAAGATCGAAAACTACTCGCAAAAAATCGGGCGTGCCGACAACATCACCGAGTTGGGACATATCCTGCAGGACATCATGCAGGATACCCGAGTTCTGCAGGCTAGCGCCTTGCGCTCCCACGAAGAACTGGTCACTGCGCGACGCCAGGCCGATCAGGCAGAGCAAAAGATTCGCAAACTGGAGCAGGAACTGGAATCAGTGAGCGAGCTGGTGCGGGAGGATCAGTTAACCGGCACGCTCAACCGTCGCGGCATGGAGGAAATGCTGGAACGTGAAACTACTCGCTCCGACCGGATGCAAGCGCCTTTATGTGTGGCCTTGCTGGATATCGATAACTTCAAACTGTTCAATGATCTGCTCGGCCATCAGGCGGGAGATCAGGCCTTGATGCACTTGTCGGAAGTGGTGAAAGCCTCTGTGCGGCCCTCGGATCTCGTGGCGCGTTACGGGGGCGAAGAATTTCTCATCATCCTGCCCGATACCGACCTTGACGAGGCCGCGGATACCATCTCGCGTCTGCAACAGGCCTTGGCGCGCAAGCTTTTCATCTATGACAAGGAAGAAATCCTGATTACCTTCAGTGCCGGGGTGGCGCAACGCCAGCCGGGTGAGATCACGGCTGCGGTGATTGGACGCGCCGATCAGGCCATGTATGCGGCCAAGACAGCGGGCAAAAACCGCGTGGCCAAGGCGGAGTAAGTCATTGCGGGTTCTGGTTGCAGAGCGCAAACTTTACTGGCTGGATACAGAGACCTTCCCCTTGAATATGCAGCATCGAGTGCGTCGCGTCGCTCTGGTTTGCAAAATTGATCTAAAGTTTTTGGTCACGCTTCCGATAACTGGATCAAAGGGTTGTTCAAAGGCAACAACTCATCGGTCAACGGCCAAGCAGCAATCGTGCTGTCTCAGCCCAGTTTAAAAGGAGCACCAGATCATGGCTATGTACGTCAGAAATAACACCGTTTCCCTGCAAGCACAGGACAACCTGAGTGCTTCCCAAAACCAGTTGGCCAGTGCCATTCAGCAACTGTCCTCCGGGCTGCGCATCAACAATGCCCGGGATGATGCCGCCGGTTACGCTATTGCCACCCGGATGGGCAGTCAAATCGCCGGGATGAATCAGGCGGTGCGTAACGCCAACGATGCCATCTCTCTGTCGCAAACGGCAGGGGGAGCCATGTCGTCCATCACGGCGGACTTGCAGCGCATGCGCGACCTCGCGGTGCAGGCCTCCAACTCCACCTATTCCTCCACCGACCGGGCTTCCATGCAGGCCGAAGTGTCGCAACTGCAGGCTGAAATTACCCGGATTGCCACCTCCACCCAGTTCAATGGCGTCAACCTGCTGGACGGATCTTTTACCGCCCAGAATTTCCAGGTAGGGCCCAATGGGTCGGATACCATTTCCATGAGCTCTATCGGCAATCTCCAGGCCACTGCCCTGGGGGGGACCCTGTCGGCCCAGGAAGTTGCCACAACAGGCAGCACCGTCACGACCGCTTTGGCGGTGGGTGATTTGACCTTGAATGGCCAGGCTGTGGGGGCCTCCGCTGGCTATTCTTCGGCTTCCCTGGGGCAGGAAGGTTCCAGTGCCTTTGCCATTGCGGCAGCCATCAACGCCGTCTCTGGCGCCTCCCATGTCACGGCCAGCGCCAATGCGGCAACTGCCTCTCTCACGGTTACTGGCACCGGTTCGTATGCAGCGTCTTCCATCGTGATCAATGGGATCAATGTGGGGACCATCGCAGCGGGCACTACTACCGTGGGTGAGGCCGCCAACATTGCCTACGCCATTAATCAGGTTTCTGCCCAAACCGGGGTTACGGCCACGGCAGCGGCTGGTTCCAATACCATCAGCCTGACAGGTGGCAGTGCCGGAGGAGATATCATCGTGGCAGCGGGTACCGCGTCAACCCCGACCACTGCCTTGTCAGCTGCAGGGTTCAGTACCAATGGCGTCACCTATCACGGGAGCGTTACTCTGACGGATTCCACCGATACCCAGATATTCATCAATGGTGCTGCTGCGGGGAGTGCTGGTTTTACAGCATCTACTGCTGGTGTGTCGACGCTAGCTACAAACTCCTACAACACCATCAGCGCCCTGAATATTTCCACCCAGTCCGGGGCCAATGCAGCCATCGCCACCATCGATGCGGCCTTGAATACGGTCAGCACCGCAGCGGGTTTGCAGGGGGCTTATCAAAACCGCTTTGCGGCGGTGGTGTCCAACCTGCAAAATAACGTGCAAAACCTGACAGCGGCGCAAGGGCAAATCCAGAACACCGACTTCGCAGCCACTACGGCAGCCTTGACCCAGGCCCAGGTGCTGCAACAGGCGGGTACCGCCATGCTGGCCCAGGCGAACGCCATGCCCAACGCGGTGTTGACTTTGCTGAAGTAATCGAGTCACCCTCGTAATGTGAAACAAGCGGGCCGGGCCGATAGTTCTATCGACCCGGCCTTGGAGCAGAAGGAGGTTTATCATGGCTATTCAGGGATTATCCAATGCAGGCCCGGTGTACCAGCCCCCCGGAGTCGATGGCGCTTCATCTTCTGGCAATCTGCCGGTGACGGGCACTTCATCGGTGGTGAGCGGTTCTGCGAACACTGCTTCTGGCCCCACTTCGGCCGGGTTGCCCGCTGTTGTGCCTGCTACCCAGGGCAATACGCCCGGCAATCCGTCTTCTTCCGCGCAATCCCAGCAAGGCAGCACGGCTCAGGTGAAGTCGGCGGTAGACGCGCTCAATCAGTCCATGCAATCCATGAACCGCGATCTCACCTTTTCGGTGGATCAAAGCACCAAGCGGATGGTGGTGAAAGTGGTAGAAGCACAAACCGGAACGGTCATTGCCCAGATTCCGTCCAAGCAGGCGCTGGCCATCGCCCAGTCCATCGACTCCGGCCAACAGGGTTTGCTGTTGCAGGAAAAGGCGTAAGGTCTCCCAATGGCCACTTCTTCCTCATCCACCGGGCCGGTTTCCACCGCTGGCGTTACCACCAACTCCATCGATGTGTCCTCCATCGTCAGCCAGTTGATGACGGTGCAAAGTCAGCCCGTCACCCTGCTGCAAAACGAAATTTCCAGCTACCAATCCAAAGTCACGGCTCTGGGTACGGTGCAAGGCGCTGTCAATGCATTCCAGACGGCTGTGCAGGGGTTGACCTCCGCCAGTCAGTATCAAAGCATGACCGCCACCTCTTCTTCCAGTGCGGTGGGGGCCACGGCTTCAACAAACGCCGTGGCTGGAAACTACACGGTGAATGTGACCAATCTGGCGGCCGCTCAAAGTCTGACCACTCCTGGGCAGAGCAGCGCTACCGCTGCCATTGGTACCGGGGCCACAACCACGCTCACCTTCAATTTTGGCACCATCTCGGGGGGTACCTTGAGTGGGGGCGTGTATTCCGGAGCTACCTTCACCCCCAGTGGCAGCGCCAGCAAAACCGT
>DAIDLC010000015.1 GCA_027449685.1 Ferrovaceae bacterium
GGCAACAGGTTCCCGGTTTTGTGTTGGCGCAGGTCTCCGAAGGGGTATTCAATGTCCGCATTGCCGGACAGCTCATTCAGCTCAATTTGCCCGCCACCACCCAAACGGGTGAAACGGTACAGTTGCAGGTGGTTTCTCTGCAACCGCGCCTTACCTTTGGTTTACTCTCGAATGCAGCCGCCCAGGCCGGAGCCAATTCTTCCCAGTTGAGTGACGCGGCGCGCCTGCTCTCCAGCCTTCAGCAATCCCAACCACCTGCCACCAAGGCGCTGATTCAGGGCAGTGGCGGAACACCGTTGGTGTTGCCGGAGGATTTGCCCAATACGCAGGAATTGGCCCAGGTGCTGCAGCAAACCATTGCCAACAGCGGTTTGTTTTACGAGTCGCACCAGGCCCAGTGGGTGGGGGGCGAGCGCTCCACGGCCCAATTACTGCAAGAACCCCAAAATCAATGGTTACCCGGTCAGCCGCAGAGCAGTTCCGCTGCGCAGGGCTTGGCGCCCTCCCATGCAGGGCCCGCTGTGCTGCCAACCTCCCTCACTGCGGGTATCGCGCCAGGGGCGACGCTTCCGACCACGAGCAATTCCAACCTGCCGCTTGGCACTGCGCAAGGTCCCGCCAATTCGGGCAGCCCCACGCCCACGGCAGCTTCTTCTGCTGGCACAGGAATGGCCTCGCCCGCTGGCACGGGAATGGCCTCGCCACAGCCTGCGACGACCGGTATTCCAGCGCCTGCGGCAGCCAAAATGGCGCTGTACTCCCAAACCACTGCGCTGGGGTCCGCCTCCAATCCGTCGACGGCCAGCATGGCGCCAGGGGTTGCGCTCTCCACCACGGCTACTATGGCCACAGCCAACAGCAGCAACGCCCCTGGTTCCTTCGCTTCCCTGGCCACAGGGCCAGGCCATGCGGCTGCATCTGCCATTCCGGCCCACCTGCAACCCTTGGTGCAGCAACAATTGACAGCGCTGGAAACCGGGCGTGTATTCTGGCAGGGGCCGGTATTTCCGGGTCAAACCATGGATTGGGAAATCTGGCAGGAACATCCGGATGATGCGCCCACAGGTGGGTCACAGCCAGCCAAAACTTGGAATACCGCCCTGCGTTTACAACTGCCCCATCTGGGGGTGGTGGAAGCACGCATGCAGTTTGCCCCAGCGGGCATGAATCTGCTCATCCAGACCACGACGACCGCTGGCCAGCAAGCGCTTGCCGGATCTCGTGCCAGTTTGCGCGCGGCCTTGGTGGGCGCAGGCATTCCCGTCACCCAGTTGCGCGTGGTGCAGCAACCCGCCTGAGCGTTGCCGCCTTATTCCCACGCTCTGTCCAGACTCTGTTGTAGATAGGCTGCCACGCAGACCCCCAAACTCTGGTAAATTGCGTGCTTGCCCGGTTTTTTTGGCGCATAGACTTGCACGGGAGCAACCCCCATGGCCGACACGGACTCCAAACGTCAGACAGCAGTGGCTCTGGCCTACCAGGGGCAGGGGCCGGCACCACGGGTGGTGGCCAAGGGACGTGGGGTGGTGGCACAAGCCATCATCCAGAAAGCCAAGGAACATGGCGTGTTTGTGCATGAATCGGAAGGATTGGTGGGGTTGCTCATGCAGGTGGAACTGGATGACCAGATTCCGCCCCAACTCTATCTGGCCGTGGCGGAATTGCTGGCCTGGCTGTATCGTTTGGAACGAGGGGACGCCTCATTGAGTGAGAAACCAAAAGTATGAGTCATGATGTACCGCTTACCGTTGAATTGTTTCCAGGTGGAGGGGAAGAAGAATTCGAAATCGACTCTGCGCGGGAAATCTATTTCATACTGCGGGATTTGGCCAAGCATGGGGAGCGCGTGGCCCTGTATTACGATCGCCGTAAGGAAGTGTTTACTACCTCGGTGGTGGATGCCGATGAAGATGGTTTCTGGCTGGATTGCACCCAAAGCCGTCAGGAAAATCAGCGTATTGCCGCCAGTGAAGGCATCGT
The DNA here is from genome assembly GCA_027449685.1 of Ferrovaceae bacterium. Taxonomy (GTDB): domain Bacteria; phylum Pseudomonadota; class Gammaproteobacteria; order Burkholderiales; family Ferrovaceae; genus JAJZHV01. Next base: position 1,981 of record DAIDLC010000015.1, read on the forward strand.
ATTCGTCAGTTCCCACCACCATGCCAAGGTTCAGTTTGAAGTAGAAAATCTGGAACTGGCCGATTATGAAGGGCTGGATACTTTTTATGCGGCGTTGCCCGATTCCTTGTTGCGCATTCAACGCCGGGATTTTTATCGCCTCTACCTGCCGAGTGGGGCGTTGAAGTGCACGGTGATCTTTCCGCCGGCCAAGGCGGGAGATCCTCCTCGCGAACGCGTGTTGTTGGTGCGCGACATCAGCCAGGGTGGGGTGGCCCTCTATTGTGAGGAAGTCGATCCGGATTTTCAGGCGGGGAAAGTCATTCCAAATTGCACGTTACACCTGGGGCCCGAGGTGGAGATCACCTTTTCCTTGCAGGTGCGTTACGTGGTGGTCACCCATCTGCAGTCAGGGGGGGGGAAGGGTTGCGCCGGATGTCGCTTCGTGGGCCTGAACAATCGCATGAATGCCCAGTTGCAGCGCTTTATTACCCAGCAACAAAAAGCCGCCATGCTCTAGGGGGCAACGGCAAAGAACTCCGTTTGCAGCGTTTCACAGGTATTTTGCCCTCACACGGTCATGTTCATGATGTCGTTATAGGCGCTTACCAGTCGGTTGCGCACCTGAATGGTGGCTTGCAAGGAGATATTGGCTTTTTGCATGCCGATCATGGCGTCACTCAGGCTGACACGGGGGTCTCCTGCGGCAAAACGTTGCTCCAGGTTTTGGGCCTGATTCTGGGTTTGGGCTACCTGATCCAAAGACGCCTTCAATACCGAGGCAAAATCCACGGCCCCACTGGAACCAGAGGAAGCTCCCTGGCTCGATCCGATCCCAGCCCTTGTGGCATTGAGCAGGCTGGGGGTTCGGCCTTCGGCCTGTGCCACCGCGGCACGCATTTGTGAGAGTAAACTATCCACTGCTGAAACGTTCATGACGGGAGTCTCCTTTGCTACAGGCCCAGTGTAGGCTACAGATACCAAATGTCATGCGCGGAATATCTTGCCGAACACCCGCTTGTTTCGAGGTTAGACTTGCTGCATTCTTGTAATAATGGCACTGACGCCTATTCGGTTTAGGGATGGATGACTGGAGTACCATGGCTGAACTCACTGCAACTTCGATGTTTTCCCAAACGCTCGGACGGCTCAGCGGCCAGCAAAAGATGGGGCTGGCGGTGGCGCTGGCAGCGCTCATTGCTTTGGCGGTGGGTTTGTGGTTATGGGGTTCCACGCCGGAATACCGGGTGCTCTACAGCAACCTGAACGACAAGGATGGCGGCGCCATCATCGACTCCCTGCAACAGATGAATATTCCGTACAAGTTTTCGGAAGGGGGCGGGGTGTTGATGGTGCCCGCCAGCCAGGTGCACGAGGCTCGCCTGCACCTGGCCGCTCAGGGCTTGCCCAAAGGGGGCACCGTGGGCTTCGAACTGATGGAAAACCAGAAATTCGGCACCAGCGAATTTCTGGAACAGGTCAACTATCTGCGCGCCATGGAAGGAGAATTGGCCCGTTCGGTGCAAACCTTGGGCCCGGTCCAGGCGGCACGAATTCATCTGGCCATTCCCAAACCCACGGTATTTGTGAAGGAACAGCAAAGCCCCAGCGCCTCTGTGGTGCTCTCCTTGTATCCCGGACGTGCGCTCGATGCCGGCCAAGTGAGCGCCATCGTGCATCTGGTGTCCAGTAGTGTTCCCGGCATGACCCCCAAAAATGTGACGGTAGTAGACCAGAATGGAAACCTGCTCAGCGCCCCACCAGAAAACGCTGGGCTGATGCTGGATGCCAGCCAGCTCAAATACATCCATCAGATCGAGTCTGACTATGGCAAACGCATTGAAGAGATGGTCGCCCCCCTCTTGGGCGCCAAAAATGTGCATGCTCAAGTAACGGCTGATGTGGATTTTACCCAGTCCGAGCAAACGGCCGAAAGCTATAAGCCCAACCAGCCCCCTAACCCGGCCTCGGTACAGAGTCAACAAACGCTGGAAAGCAGTAGCCAGAATGGCGCCGGTGCTACCGGGGTGCCTGGGGCCTTGAGCAACCAGCCGCCCGTGCCTGCCACGGCCCCCCTGACTGCACCTCCCGCGCCTGCGGGGACTGCTGCGCGCACCGCTGCGCCAGGCAGTGCTCCAGCGGCCGCAGTGCCAGCCTCCACCACCCAAACCCAGTCGGATAGCCGGCGCGAAACCACCACCAACTTCGATGTGGACCGCACCATCAGCCATACCCGTTTGCCCGTGGGAGGTATTCGCCGTTTGTCCGTGGCCGTGCTGGTGAACAACATCACGGTAACCGACAAGTCGGGCAAGGTCAGCACCCGCCCCCTCAGTGCTGCTGAGAAAACCCAGATTACCGGGCTGGTGAAGGATGCCGTGGGGTTTGATGAGAAACGCGGCGACACGCTCAGTTTGCTCAATAGTGCCTTTGACGATCAGAAAGAAGTGATCCCCGAAGTGCCGCTCTGGAAGCAACCCCAAACCATCGAACTGGCCAAGGATGTCCTGAAATATGTGGCCATTCTCGGCCTGAGCCTGTTCCTGATTCTGGGCTTCATCCGTCCGGCCCTGCGTAACTGGAATCGGGCCATGCTGGCTGCTTCAGAGGCCGAGCGTAACCAGCGGGAACAAGAGGATCTCATGAGCCCCATGGAGCATAATCCTTCGCCCCAATCTCACGCTTTTGAGCATAATCTGGGGGCGGCGCGTCAAATGGCGCAGCAGGATCCCAGAGTGGTCGCCTCGGTGGTCAAGGAATGGGTGAGCGGGAATGAGTGATGAGGGGGTCAACAAAAGCGCCATTTTTTTGATGACCATCGGTGAAAGTCAGGCCGCCGAGGTGCTCAAGCACCTGGAACCCAAGGAGGTGCAAAAAATCAGTGCGGCCATGGTGGCCCTCAAGGGGTTATCCCGGGATCAGATTTCCGGGGTCTTCAACGAATTTCATGAAATGGCCTCCAAAAAAACTTCCATCGGGATGGACGCCTCCAATTACATCAAGAACATGCTCAATCAAGCCTTGGGGGATGACAAGGCGGCGGGTCTGATCGAGCGCATTTTGCATGGTGGAGATACCAGCGGCATCGAAAGCCTGAAATGGATGGACCCTGCCTCCATTGCCGAACTGGTGGGGGGTGAGCACCCCCAGATCGTGGCCACCATTTTGGTGCATCTGGAACCCGACTTATGCGCGGGTGTGTTGGCGGTTTTCAATGAGCGTTTGCGCAATGACGTCATTTTGCGGATTGCCACGCTCGACGGCGTACAGCCCCTGGCGCTGCGGGAACTGAACGATGTCCTGACCAAACTGCTCACGGGCAACGCAGCGACCAAAAAGCGGATCAAGGGAGGGTCGCGCGCTGCCGCAGAAATCCTCAATTTCATGGGGGGCTCGGTGGAAGGTTCGGTGCTGGATGCCTTGCGGGGTTACGATCCGGATCTGGCGCAGAAAGTCATCGACGAAATGTTTGTGTTCGACAATCTGATCGATGTGGATGACCGCGGCATTCAACTGGTATTGCGCGAAGTTCAGTCCGAGTCCCTGATTGTGGCGCTCAAGGGAGCTAGTCCCGAACTGCGCGAAAAGATCTTCAAGAACATGTCGCAACGGGCCGCAGAGATGATGCGCGAGGATCTGGAAGCCAAGGGACCGGTGCGCTTGAGCGAGGTAGAAGCGGAACAGAAGGAAATCCTGAAAATTGTCCGGCGTATGGCCGATGAAGGGCAGATTGCGCTGGGCGGCAAGGCGGATGATGCCTATGTCTGACCAAACCCTGCTTTCCAAGGCGCAAATGACCGCTTATCAGCGCTGGGAGCTCCCCAGTTTCGATGCCCAATCCCCAACTCCCGAAGTGACGGTGCCCGAGCAACCATTGCCCACGGTTTCGCAAATGGAGCAATGGCACCAACAGGCCCAGCAGGAAGGCTATGAAGCGGGTTATGCCGCTGGCATGCAACAAGGGGTTCAGGATAGTCAGCACATCGCCCTGGTACTGACACAATTGCAGCACCAGATCAACCAGCTGGATCAGCAGTTGCTGCAATCCCTGATGGATCTGGCGCTCGAATTGGCCCGTCAGGTGGTGCGTCAGGCGCTGCAGATTAAACCGGAGCTGGTTTTGGCCGTGGTTCAGGAGGCGGTGGCGAGCCTTCCCCACTTCAACCAGACGGCACATCTGTTTCTGAATCCGGAAGATGCTCCCTTGGTGCGTCGGGCCTTGGAAGATACCCTGAGCCACTCGGGATGGAAGATTATGGAGGATAGCCGTCTGGCCAGGGGGGGGTGCCGGGTTGAAACCGCCCATAGTCAGATCGATGCCTCGGTGGCCAAACGCTGGCAGCAAGTGGTGGCCAGCATTGGACAGAACACCGAGTGGCTACAGCCATGAACGCACCGACTCCATCGGGCTATGCCTGGCAACAGCATCTGGATCGGGCGCGCGCGGTGGTTTCCCAATGCAATCCGTTGCAGTTGAGTGGTCAGTTGACTCGGGTAACGGGGCTCGTCATGGAGGCCGTGGGACTGCGCATGCCCGTGGGCAGTACCTGCTGGATCGAGTTGCCCAATCATCGGGTGGAAGCCGAGGTAGTAGGGTTTTCGGGGGAACGCCTGTTCCTGATGCCAGAAAACGATGTGCATGGTCTGGTGCCGGGCGCACGTGTGATCCCGGCTCAGCCTCTTGTGACGACGGGCTTGCCGATCGTGGGATTGGCGCGACGCCGGGCTACGGATCTGGTGCGGCATTTACCGGTGGGGCGGACCTTGTTGGGACGTGTCATGGATGGTGCCGGTCGTCCGCTGGATGCCTTGGGGGACCTCCCGGAGGGCGAAACCGCGTCCTTGCAAAACCGCCCCATCAACCCCCTCAACCGGGCGCCCATCAAACATCCCCTGGATGTGGGCGTACGCGCCCTCAATACGCTGTTGACCGTGGGACGGGGTCAGCGCATGGGGTTGTTTGCCGGAAGCGGTGTGGGTAAAAGTGTGTTGCTGGGTATGATGGCGCGCAATACCGAAGCCGATGTCATCGTGGTGGGGTTGATTGGAGAACGCGGCCGGGAAGTGAAAGAATTCATTACAGATATACTGGGTACAGAAGGGCTGGCCCGCTCGGTGGTGGTGGCTGCTCCGGCAGATACCAGTCCCCTGCTGCGCCTGCAGGGAGCGGCCTACGCCACCACCATCGCCGAGTTTTTTCGGGATCAGGGCCTCAATGTGCTGCTGATCATGGACTCCCTGACCCGCTATGCCATGGCCCAACGGGAAATCGCCTTGGCCATCGGCGAGCCTCCTGCCACCAAGGGTTATCCTCCTTCCGTGTTTGCCAAACTGCCCAAACTGGTGGAACGGGCCGGTAACGGTGCCGAAGGTCGAGGCAGCATTACTGCTTTTTACACCGTGCTCACCGAGGGGGACGACCAACAGGACCCCATTGCGGATGCGGCCCGGGCCATTCTGGACGGACACATTGTTTTGTCCCGACGCTTGGCCGATCAGGGCCATTATCCGGCCATCGACATCGAGACTTCCATCAGCCGTGCCATGAATAGCCTGGTTTCTCCCGCGCATTTCCAGACAGTGCAACGCTTCAAACAGTTGTATGCTCATTACCAGCGCAATCGTGATCTGGTGAGTGTGGGAGCCTATGTGCGTGGCAGCGACCCCCTGCTGGATGAGGGCATTGCCTTATACCCACGCATGGAAGCTTTTTTACGCCAAGGCATGTATGAACGCGAAGCACTCGTGCAAAGCCAGAATGCCTTGAATCACTTGTTTGGCGCCCATTGAGGTGCCTGAGAAAAGCAGAATCGACCCATGAGCGATGAGTTCCGATTACAGCCCCTGGTCAACCTGAGCCAGAGCAGAAACGAGGCGGCAACACGCCAGCTGGGGCAGTTGAACCAGCAACAGCAGGCTGAACAGAAAAAACTGGACACTTTGCTGCAGTTTCGCAAGGATTATCAGGAAAAGTTTGCCCAGGCTTCGCAGGAGGGCATGGATCAGGCCCGTATCAACAACTTCCAGAATTTTTTGAATCGGTTGGAAGAGGCGGTGCAACAGCAACGGGGCGTCATGGAACACGCCAACCAGTCCCTGCAGCAGGGGCAGGTCCAGGTGCAGGAAACCCGACGCAGCATGAAATCCTTCGAAACTCTGGCGCAACGTTTTGCCGACGCACTGAAACAAAAACAAAACCACGTGGAACAAAAGCTACAGGACGAGCAAAGCGGACGGTTTGCGGCACGCCAGGCCTCTCCTGAAGAATAACCCCCAAGAGACTTCTCACATGTCTACCTTATCCATTCGCGCTTCTTCCACTGCTCCGGCCCCGACTTCCTCTGCAGCACAGGCACAGGCGAGCGCCGGAACGGCGTCCGGACTCGATTTTGGGGCGCTGTTGACACAGCAAATGGCCTCTGGCGGAAATAGCCAACCTGTATTGCCGCCAGGATTATCGGGCACAGCCGCTTCGGCGGGTGGGCTAGCAGCCAATGGCAGTACCACCCAAGCCCCAAATGCCACTGGGGTGCAGCAGGCCGGCTCACCGGCGGCCTCTCAAGGCGTGTCGAAGACCGCTGATGGGTCCTCCGGATCTCAGCAGGCTGGTTCCAAAGAAGCCTCTCAGGGTGCGTCGAAGCCCGCCAATGGATCTTCCGGCGCCCAACAGGTCACGACCACGAAGGGCTCACAGTCCTTACAGGCCAAACCGGCTACCCAGAACCCGTCCCAGCAGGGGAGCACCGCCAATGGGCAGCACGCGGACATGGCATCTGGCACCGACACGACCCTTGCGTTGCAGGCTCCGGTCACTACGACCGCACCATCCGTGATGCCGAGTGCTGCGGCGGCGGCTTCCACGTCCACGACAAATTCTGCCCCGGACAAGGCACTTACAGCGGCGCACGCCAAACCGGCCGCAGCGCCGCCGGCCACGGCCACTGCGGCATTGCAGGGTAATGCGGCCGCCATGATGGGCTTGCTTCCCACGAACACCACTGGCAACGCGACACCGGCCACGGTCAGTCAAGGCACGCAGAGTGCAGCTCGCAGCCTTGAGCAGACGCATTCCCAGACGCTTGCGCTGTCTGCCGGGGTGGGCAATTCGGCGGGATCTGCCGGTTTGACCCCGAATTCCGGCACGGCCAGCACGGACCCTTCTTTTTCCAATTTAATGGCAACGGCAGGCTCGGTAGCCCCAACGCTGGGCGCTGGCCTGGATCCCGCACTGGCGTCCACGGGAGCCTCGGGGGGTAATGCGTCGGTACCCCTGCCTTCAGCGCCACAGTCTCCTGCGTCTGTGGCGGGACCAACCCTGACCGCGCAAATGGCTCTGCAAATGCAGGCCCAATCCCAAGTGCTGGGGCGGGCACTCCCAGCGGGTAACGCCCTGTCCAACACCTACGACATCAGTACCCCCTTTGGCAGCTCCCAATGGGGACAGGATTTGAGCCAAAAAATTACCTGGCTCAGCACCAGTTCGCAGCAGAGTGCCGAAATGACGCTCAATCCCCCCGATTTAGGCCCTCTCAAGGTGGTTGTGCAGGTTTCTGGAGATCAGGCGACGGCCCTGTTCACTTCAGCCCACGCGGCGGTGCGCGAGGCCGTGCAGCAGGCCTTGCCCCAGTTGCGTTCCATGATGGCGGATAACGGCATCACGCTCGGCAATGCCACAGTGAGTGACCAGAGTTTTTCCCGCGGGCAAGGCGGGTTTTCTCAGGGACAGGGCTCATCTTCCTCCTCACGACAGGGCGTACTTGAGGTATCCTCTGTGCAAGGTGTAAGTGCCGCTGCGACCTTGTCCAGAACCACGCAAGGTTTGGTGGATACTTTTGCCTGATGCTCATTCTCTTTCAAGGAATGTTTCATGGCTAAGGAAGACAAGGAAAAAGATAAAAAGACGGCAGAGGTAAAAACCAAGCCCAAGAAAAAATTGGTGGTTGTGGGGTTGGTCGTGTCGGCACTTTTACTGGCAGGAGGTGGTGGGGCTTGGTATGTCTTGAAAGACAAGAAATCTGCCGAAGATAAAAAAACCGCTGAGCTGGATGCGTTGCAGGCCATTTTCACTCCGCTGGACCCTTTTACCGTGAATTTACAGCGGGAGGAGGGTGATCAGGTGCTGCAAGTGGGCTTGTCACTCAAATACTACAACAAGGATTTGGATGACAAAATCAAAAACGCCATGCCAGAAATTCGCAGTAGCCTGTTGTTGTTGCTCTCCAGCAAACGGGCTTCAGAACTCGTCAGCGTGACTGGCAAGAAAAAACTGGCGAATGAAATCATTTCTTCCATCAATACCATCCTGGGGGTGCAACGCAAGACGGCGCCCAAGGCCTCTGCGCCAGAGGCAGCCCCGGGCAATGGCCAGGCAGTGGCTAATGCTGCCGTAGCTCCGGCCAATGCCGAGCCCCCAGCCCCCACCGCTGCGCCAAGTCCAGCCGCAGACAATGCTCCACCCTCCAACGGGGCGGCGCCCTCCGCTGCCGCGCCTGTTGCGGCCAATGCGCTGGGCAACGCGCTGACCAATGGTCAGTCTCCCAGTCCTGTGGCTGCGACCGCTGCGCCTGCAGTGCCCCCCGAGCCATCCGTGCCGGATGATAAAAGTGCCCCGGGCGTCGTAGGGGTGTTGTTCACCAGTTTCATTATCCAGTAGCGACGAGCTTGTCATGGCCGATGATTTTCTCTCCCAGGAAGAAGTGGATTCTCTGCTGCGTGGAGTATCGGGAGAAGCGGAAGAAAACGTTCAAGACGCGGTTGACGAAGGGAGTGTTCGAACCTATAACCTGGGTAAACAGGAGCGCATCGTGCGTGGGCGCATGCCCACCATGGAGATCATCAACGAACGCTTTGCAAGGCTGTTTCGAGTCTCCTTGTTTAATCTGATTCGACGCACGGCCGATGTGTCGGTAGGGCAACTGCGGGTCATCAAGTTCAGCGAATTCATCCGCAATTTGCCGGTACCGGCCAATATCAACCTGATTCAAGCCAAGCCCTTGCGCGGTAATGCGTTGTTCGTATTCGACCCCAGTCTCATCTTTCTGGTGGTGGATAATCTGTTTGGAGGGGACGGACGTTTTCATACCCGGGTGGAGGGTCGTGAGTTTACTCAAACCGAGCATCGCATCATCCAGAAAATGCTCGAGGCTGTCTTCGAGTCCTATGGCAAGGCCTGGGAATCGGTGTATCGACTGCAGTTCGAATTCGTTCGTTCCGAAATGAACCCTCAATTTGCGAATATTGCCACGCCCAACGAAGTGGTGGTGGTTACTACCTTCGATATCGAATTTGGGGGAGTGGGCGGTGGATTTCATGTGTGCATGCCTTATTCCATGATCGAACCCATCCGGGAACAGCTCTACAGCACCATGCAGGGTGATCATCTGGCGGTGGACAAACGCTGGTTGCAATTGCTCTCCCGTCAGGTGCAACAGGCGGATGTGGAGCTGGTGGCTGAATTGGGTACTGCCTGGATCAAGGTGGAGCAATTGCTCAAACTCAAGCCTGGGGACGTCATTCCGCTGGATATGGAGGAAAACGTCAGGGCTTCGGTCAATCGCGTGCCGGTCATGGAGTGCAAATACGGCGTGTTCAATCATCAATATGCCTTGCGGGTGGAACGGATTCTCTCCACCACCGAGGGAAATCTCAGCACAGGAGGATAACCATGGCAGACACCGATGAAATCAGTGCCGATGACTGGGGCGCTGCGCTGGCCGAACAAGCTGCTGGAGAATCCGCCCAGGCTCCCACCATGGATACCGACAGTATCATGGCTGCAGCCATGCCCCCGCCTTCATCGTCCACCCAGGCGCCTGCGGCTCAGCCCCATGTGTTCCAGCAGTTTGGGGATCATGTGACCGCACCCGGGCACAACGACCTGGACATGATCATGGATATCCCGGTGCAATTGACCGTGGAGCTGGGGCGCACCAAAATGCCGATCAAGAATCTGCTGCAGTTGGCGCAGGGCTCTGTGGTAGAGCTCTCCGGCTTGGCCGGGGAGCCCTTGGATGTCCTGGTGAATGGCTTTTTGATCGCTCAGGGAGAAGTGGTCGTGGTCAATGACAAGTTCGGGATTCGCTTGACCGACATCATCACGCCTTCCGAACGGGTGCGGAGATTGAGTCGATGAGCTGGTTGCAGGTTGTGCTCCAAGGCCCTCATTGTTGCAGGTTACGGCCCGGGCCTTTTGTTCCGGGATTGCTCCCATGAAAAGGCTGCTCGCCAGATGGGGCAGTGCAGGTGCACTCGCTGGGGCTTTGTGGAGCTATTCATGCGGCACTTGGGCGGCCGATCCGGCTCGGCCGGCCTTTGCGCCCCCTTCCGTGCTGACTCTGTCCAGTGTGCTGCAAATCCTGCTGAGTTTATTGCTGGTGCTGGGCGTGGTGGCTCTGGTGGCTTGGGTGTTCAAACGCCTCAACTTACCGCATCAGGGCTCGGGACGTACCATGAAAATCATCGGTAGCCTGGCGGTAGGCCAACGGGAACGGGTAGTGCTGGTGGAAGTGCAGGATACCTGGCTGGTACTGGGAGTGGCCACGGGTCAGGTGCGCACGTTGCACACCTTGCCCAAGCAAATTCAGGAGCCGCCACGTGAGGGATGAGCACCAAGCCCGGGAGAGTACAGGAGCATTCTGGATTCGCCTTCTGCCCGGCTTGCTCTGTCTGGCAAGCCCGGTGATGGCGGCAGCGGCTGCTCCGGGTTTTACCGGGTTGACCAGCACCCCCACACCGGGCGGGGGTACCACCTATTCTCTGAGCCTGCAGTCTTTGCTGCTGCTCACCTCCCTGTCGTTTTTACCGGCCATTTTGCTCATGATGACGGGTTTTACCCGCATCATCATCGTGTTTTCTCTGCTGCGCTCGGCCCTGGGTACCCAGTCTTCTCCGCCTAACCAGGTTCTGGTGGGGTTGGCGCTGTTTTTAACCTTTTTTGTCATGTCGCCGGTTTTCGAGAAGGTCTATCAAGAGGCCTGGAAACCCTACAGTGACGATCAGATCACCTTCGAACAGGCGCTGGACAAGGGAAGCGCCCCCCTGAAAGCCTTCATGTTGCGCCAAACCCGGGAGTCCGATCTGGCCCTGTTCGTGCAAATTTCCAACAGCCAGCCCCTGCAAAGCCCCGATCAGGTTCCTCTACGCATTCTGGTGCCGGCCTACGTGACCAGTGAGCTCAAAACCGCCTTTCAGATCGGGTTCGTTGTTTTCATTCCCTTCATGATCATCGATCTGGTGGTGGCCACGGTGCTCATGTCCATGGGGATGATGATGGTCTCTCCCTCCATTCTGTCACTGCCCTTCAAACTGATGTTATTTGTGCTGGCTGACGGCTGGAATCTGCTCATCGGATCGCTGGTCCAGAGCTTCAATACCTGAGCTCCCGATGAATCCCGCCCCCTTGCCTGCAGCCCATCCGCCGCTGATGACCCAGCCCTTCCAGCACTTGCGCTCCCGGCGCCAGGAGAACTCTGGTGGTGCTCCGAAATCGGTCATGAGGAGCCTGCTTCCATGACCCCCGAAACCATCATCACGTTGGGACAGCAGGCTCTGGAGGTTACCATGATGGTGACCGCCCCCATGTTGCTCACAGCCCTGGGGGTGGGATTGCTCATCAGTATTTTTCAGGCGGCAACCCAGATCAACGATATGACCTTGTCTTTCATCCCCAAGTTGATCGCCATGGTCCTGGTCATGATCATTTCCGGGCCCTGGATGATCGGCATGATGGTGGACTATGTGCGTCGCTTGTTCGCCAGCATACCCGGAATGGTGGGTTAGGCTGGCGGCCCATGATCAGCCTGACCTCGGCGCAATGGAATGAATGGCTGGCCTTGCTGATCTTTCCCCTCACACGCATTCTGGCCATGGTGGCCACCACGCCCTTGCTGGGAGATCAGGAAGTGCCGCAACAGGTGCGTATCGGGTTGGCCCTGATTTTGACGGTGGTGTTGGTGCCCACCCTGCCGGGCCCCATTGGAGTTGAACCGGCCTCGGCGCAGGGTCTGCTGATACTGGCCCAGCAAATTCTGATTGGCGCCATCATGGGCTTTTCCATTCGGCTGGTTTATGGGGCTGTGGCCATGACCGGAGAGCTGTCAGGGCTGCAGATGGGGCTGGGATTTGCCAGTTTTTACGATCCCCAGAATGCTTCCTTCCAACCCCTGATTGCGCAATTCATGGGCACTTTGCTGTCGCTGATTTTTTTGTCCATGAACGGGCATCTGCTGGTACTTGCAGCGCTGGCGGATAGTTTTAAAATCCTTCCGATACAAAACAGCGGCACCTTGCAGGCTTTGGGACTACATACCCTGCTGAATACCGCAGGCGGATTATTTGCCGATGCGGTGCAAATGGCCTTGCCGCTACTGGGTGCGCTCATCATGACCAATATTGCCTTGGGAATTCTCACCCGCAGTGCTCCCCAACTAAACTTGTTTGCCGTGGGCTTTCCCATCACGCTGGCGGTGGGCTTTGTGGTTTTGACCTTGTCATTTCCCTATTACGTGACTTTGGCCGAGCACTATCTTCACGCTCGTCTCAACGGCCTGCAACAGATTCTGCACCAACTAAAACCCTGAGTGACGGGTTACAGATAGTTGAACAGGGAAAGCCCGGAAATGGTCTTGAAAGACTGCATGGCAGCCTGCAACCCCGTTTGTTGCTGGGTAAACTGGGTGATGGCCTGGGTGTAATCCAGACTCTGTAACTGTGTGAGATTGGATTGATATTGCACGTTGAGGGTGGAACCGGCCGAGTCCAGCGTGGTGATGGCGCTCAAATTGGTGCCCAAGGTGGTCTGGGCCGTCAAGACCTGATTGAGGGATTGATTCAGGCCATTGACCTCGGTACTCAGTTGCTGGGTGTAGTTGGCTGCGGCACTGGTATTTCCTGCGGGTTGCGGCGCCTTCAGGGTATTGATCAGGTTTTGCACCGTCTGAAACGTAGAGACATTGCTGCTGGGGGCAACGTTGAAGGTATCGCCGGCGGCACCCAGGGTGCCCGAGGGGCTTCCTGTGGGTGGCGGGGGGGCCGAGGGGGTTCCGGTGATATTGAACTGAATGCCATTGAAGTTGATGGTCTGACCACTGGTAAAGGGTTGATTGGTGGGCAGGGCCCCTGGCTGGGTGGCCGTGGGCAGGGCAGCCCCCGTGGCGTCTTTTCCGGTAATGCTGTAAGACAGCGCACCACTGGTGTTGGCGTAGAAGGTGACCGTATAGCTGTTGGCGAGTTGTTCTGTCGAAGGCGGTGGGGCACTGACGCCTCCCTGACTGATGATGCCGCTTCCCGTGTTGGCTGTGCCGTTGCTGGTGACAAAAGTTCCGTTGCCATTTTTGACGTCGCTGAAGATACTGGACCCGGGAACGCTGGTGGGCATCTGTCCGCTGGTGGAGACCTGGATCATGTTCTCGGCGTTGTTGCCTTGATACACATATTGACCACTGCTGTTCATGACGAAGGGCTTGGTGGTTCCCATGGTTCCGGAAAACAGGTAATTGCCATTGCTATCCTGGCTGTTGGCCAGACCCACCAATTGATCGAGCTGGGTTTGGAGCGTCGTGGCCAGGGTTTGGCGATCGCTGCTTTGCAGTGAGGGGTTGCCCGCACTCAAGGCCGTGGATTGCATGTTCTGGATCAAGGTGACGGTGCTTTGCAAAATGCTGGAGCTCAAGGACATGGTGTTATTAGCAGCCACACGATTGTTGCCAAACTGGGCGTTGAGCTTTTGCGTTTGCGTGACATTGATGGCCTGAGCCGCTGCCGCAGGATTGTCCGCTGGAGTGATGACACTCAGGCCGGTGGTAATTTGCTCCTGGGTATGTTGCATGGCTGTTTGCAGCTGGTCCATGGAGGACACGCCGCTGTCAAAAATGGTGTTGGTGCTGATGCGAACCATGATAGCCCCTCCTACCGGAACAGACTCAAGACCGTGGAGAAGATCGTCTCGGCGGTCTGGATGGCTTTGCCTGCGGCCTGATAAGCCTGTTGATATTTGATGAGATTGGCTGCTTCCTCATCCATATTGACTCCGGAGAGGGACTGCTGCGTCTGTGTGGTCTGATTCACCAGATTGGTTTGTGCCTGGGTGGAGACCGATAGTTGATTGGTTTGAGCCCCAATTTGGGCAGCCAATTGTGAATAAGCGCCGGTATAGGTGGTGGTGCCATTGATGAGCGTGTTCTGAGACTGCAGTCCAGCCAGTAACAGGGCGTTGTTGCCATCGTTATTGGCGTTGCTATTGGGCCCTATCGTAAAGACGTCTCCCGCTTGAGGAGCACCACTGATGGAGGTGCTCCAGCCATTGTAGGCAATGGTGGCCGCAGCGCTGCCTGTGCTGGAAGGCGTGTACGTGACATTGCTGGCTAGCGTGGTTCCGGTGGTGCTGTCCTTCACGGTAAAGGTTGCCGGGGTGCCCGAGTTGAAGGTGAGCGTGACGGCATCGGCGATGCTGGCAATGGGGTTGGCGCTGGCCGTGCCCGTATTGCTGGCCGCGGCGCTGGCCACGGGATTGCCGTTGGCGTTGGGACTGATGGTAAAGCTGTCTCCCGCATTGGGGGTGCCAGTCAAACTGATGCTGCTCAGGCTGGATGCTCCGCCGGTAATGGTAATGGGCGTGCCGCTGGTATAGGTGCCAGTGATGGGGGCAATGGCTGGATTGCTGGTATCCGTTAGCGTGTAAGAAGTCCCACCGGATCCGAAAGAGAGCGTGTAGCTGTCCCGTACGGGTGCCGCGATGGTGGCAGAGCCTTGATTGGTGGAGGCCGGGGTGGCCAGCAAGGTGTTGGCCGCCGCGGCAATTTTGGTAGGGTCGGTGATATTGACGCCGATATTCTGGGCGGCGTTTACCGTGGGCTGAATCAGAAAGCTGTCCCCAAGGGCGGGGGAACCGCTCATGGCGATGCTGACCCCATCCACCGAAATGGGGACAGTGGTATAGGAAGAGACCGTATTGTCCGACAGGCGCGTCAGGGTGTAGGGGCTCGTTGCGCTGGCGCCATTATAGGTGAGCGTGTAGTCGCTGCCCGACAGCTGGGACGCATTGGTAATACTGGCGCTCACACTGCCAGAGCCGGAATTTTTTGTGTTGCCAATGACCTGCGGAGCAGGCACGTTAAAAAACTGCCCCCCCAGATTGCCGTTCAGGTCCACGCCTTGACTGAACTGGCTGTTGAAGGTGTTGGCCAATCCTACGGCAATTCGCCCCAGGGCGTTGATGGCAGGGGTCAGGCTTTGAGTTCTGAAGGCTGTCAATCCGCCCATGACGCCGCCCTGGATGCTGCTGGTGGGCAGCTGCGTCTTGGCACCATTGGGGCTGGTATAGGCTAGCGTGAGCTGCCCGGGATTGCTGTTGGAGGGTGCTGTGGTAACGGTCATGGCCCGCGAACCAATGACCAGCGGTTGTCCGTTGCCCATGTACACATTGTAGGAGCCATCGGGCTGTTGGGTAGCCGTCACCTGCATCTGTTGGTTCAACTGGGCAATGAGTTGATCCCGTTGATCCAGCAGACTATTGGGCAATTGTCCGCTGGAAGTGCCCGTATTGATGGCAATACTGCCATTGAGGTTGGCAATGAGGGTGGCATCGTTGTTGATGCTGGCTACACTGGTGGCGATTTGCTGGTTGGTGCTGGTGTTCAACCCCGTCATGATCTGATTGATGGATTGGAACGTGCCGGTCAGCGACTGGGCGGTACTGATCATGTTTTGCCGGGCCGCCACGGAGGAGGGCGTGTTGGAAACCGTGCTGACCGCATTGAAAAAATTGTTCATGGCAGAACTCAAACCCACCGAGGGATCGCCGATCACATTATTGATTTGCTGAATCTGGGTGTAATAGGTGTTGAGCTGGCTGGACAGGCTTTGCTGCTGCTGTAATTGGTTGGACAAATAGCTGTTGTATTGGCGCTGAATGGTGGAAACCAGAGCACCACCACCCACATAGCCCGCACCCGTGCCGACTCCGGACTGCTCGGTTTGGATCACGATCTCGCGGTTATAACCCGGAGTGGAGATATTGGCGATATTGTTGGATGTCGTGGCCAAGCCAAGTTGCGCGGCATACAGGCCTGTCAATCCCACACTGGTGATGTCAACCATATTACTTGTCCCGGGGCAAAACGCCCTCTCGAATATTTAACGGCATTCCCGTGGAATTCTTTAGCAGATCCACAGGAATGCCCGTGTTCTTTTGTAAGGGAATCGGAGCGGGGTCTTGGGGCTGTAGCGGTTTTAACGCGTTTCCTTCTGGTGCAGGGTGTGGGGTTAATTGGCGAATCAGCAGGTTGGCCAGGCCAATCCCTCGATGGGTGGCGATGTCCTGAGACAGTTGCTGGTCCAGCATGCCAGTAAAGGTGTTGATCTGATCGCTGTTGATCAGTCCGCTATCCGGGATGGAGTCACGCATGGATTTGAGCATCTCATTCAGGAACAGGGATTCAAATTGTTGCGCAGTCTGTTTCAGGGCCTTGCCAGGATTCTGGTGAGCCTGATACTGCAAACCCTTCAGGCCGTTGTTGTATAGGGCCAGTTGAGGTGCGGTATTCTGATCCAGGCTGTTGGACATTTTCATCAGATCACCTCGAGATCGGCGTGCAAGGCCCCCGCAGTTTTCATGGACTGGAGAATGGACAGCAGATCCTGAGGGGTGGCGCCGATGCCATTGAGCGCCTTGACGACTTCACTGAGTGAGGCCCCCTTGCTGACCTTGACCAAACCACCCTTGTCACCTTTGATGTCGACACTGGCCTGCCCGGTCTGGACGGTCTCGCCGTTGGCCAGGGGGTTGGGTTGACTGACTTCGTTGGTACTGTTGATGACCACGGTCAGATTGCCATGGGCCACGGCACATTCATCCAAGGTCACATTTTGGTTCATGACCACAGATCCCGTGCGGGCGTTGATAATGACCCGGGCTTCTTCCACGCCAGTATCCACTTGCAGATTTTCCAGCTGGGACATAAAGGTTACCCGGGCGGTTCCAGATGGGGCATGAACTTGAATGGTGCGCCCATCCAGCGCGCTGGCTATGGGGGTTCCTGAGGACTCGTGGGAAGAAAGACCTTGGTTGATGGCTTCCACCACCCGGCTGGCCGTGGTGAAATCGGTTTCGTTGAGTTCCAGGGTCAGCGTGTCCCCTTCGGAGAAAGGGGACTTGACGGACCGTTCGATGGTGGCTCCGGCAGGAATCCGGCCCACGCTCAGGTGGTTGACCACCACTTTGGAGCCTTTGGCGCCAGCCCCGATGCCACCTACCAGCAAATTACCCTGAGCCATGGCGTAGACATTGCCGTCAGCCCCTTTAAGCGGTGTCATGAGCAGAGTTCCGCCTACCAGACTGTTGGCGTTACCGATGGAGGAGACGGTGACATCCAGAGTTTGACCAGGCCGAGAGAAGGCCGGCAAATTGGCCGTCACCATCACGGCCGCCACATTTTTCAGCATAGTCTGGGAAATGGCCGTGGAGGGCAGGTTAATACCCATTTGCGCCAGCATGTTGGTGATGCTCTGTACTGTAAAGGGGGTTTGAGTGGTCATGTCGCCACTACCGTCCAGACCCACCACCAAACCATAGCCAATCAACTGGTTTTCTCGTACACCCTGGAGGGAAGCCAGGTCCTTGAGTCGCTTGGCCTGGACATCCAGGCCCAGAGTGCTCAGGCCAATCAGCAGGGCCAGTAGTGTTAAGCATCGCAGCAGAGCGTTCATGAGAGGGGATATCCAGGGGTCAGAAAGGCATGCTGGAAAGGAAAAATCGGTTGAACATGCTCATGACAGCGGCCTTGTCCAGATTGATGTTGCCTCCCTTGTATTCCACCCGGGCATCGGCGATCTGGTTGGACAGGACCGTATTGCCGCTTTGCACATTGACCGGGTTGACGACCCCGGAAATGCGCATGTACTCATCCACATGATTGATGGACACCACTTTCTCGCCGCTAATTACCAAATTGCCGTTGGGCAGTACGTCGATGACGGTGGCAGTAAGGGTACCCGACAGAAAATTGCTGCCCGAACTGTCACCGGTATTGGCGAGTTTATTGGCCGCAGTAGAAGCCGCTGCAATGGGGTCCAGGAAATGCTGACCGGTCGTACTTCCCGTAATGCTGGGTGTGGAGGCCGCAACAGTGGCTGCATGGTTGGCGTCACTGCCGTTTTTTTCGGTGGCGGAACTATTTTCCAGCAAGGTGACGGTCAAGGTGTCGCCCACGTTGCGTGCCCGCACATCCTCAAACAAGGGATGCTGGTTGAAACGGCCTTGAAAGATGGCGCCTGTATCGGGTTGCGCAGGACGCTCGGCAAGAGTCGGTGCACGCGCAGACAGGGGTTGTGTGATATGGGTGGAGGGCACCGGGGAGACACAACCGGCCAATAGTCCCATGAGGGAAATGATCAGTACATGATGATTGAGGCGCATGATCGATTTGTCCGGGGCCATGGCCTTACAGCTGGTTCAGGCTCTGTAGCATTTGATCGGAAGTGGACACGGCCTTGGAGTTGATTTGGTAGGCCTGTTGGGTTTCGATCATGTTGACCATTTCTTCCACCACACTCACATTGGAGGTTTCCACGAATCCCTGATTGAGGGTGCCCGTGCCGTTCAGCCCCGGAGTGTTCAGATTCGGTGCGCCAGAA
>DAIDLC010000016.1 GCA_027449685.1 Ferrovaceae bacterium
CTCGGCATGAAACTGGAAAACTGGCCACCGGTTGGTTTGACGGACCGTCGCTGAGCGGCTTAATACGAATCTCAAGGATATTCATCATGCGTCATCGTCTCAGTAACCGCAAACTGAACCGTACCACCAGCCACCGCTTGGCCATGCTTCGCAACATGACCAATTCGCTGCTGCGTCATGAAGTCATTCGCACCACCTTACCCAAAGCCAAGGAATTGCGCCGTGTGGCAGAGCCCCTCATTACTTTGGGTAAAATTCCCACTGTGGCCAATCGGCGCCTGGCCTTCAATCGCTTGCGCGATCGCGAGATGGTCATGAAGCTGTTCAATGAACTCGGCCCGCGTTACCAAACGCGCCCCGGTGGATATTTGCGGATTCTCAAATTTGGCTTCCGTCAGGGGGATAACGCCCCCATGGCTTTGGTGGAATTGATGGATCGCCCTGCTGGGATAGAGGGTGCGGCCGCCCCGGAAGCGTAAAGTATCCTGTTTTTTGTACGTCGTAGAGCACCTTCTGGCCACTGCATGGCGCCTAGCCTCCAGTGGCCAGTTGTTTTTTCCCTGCTTTTGAGCACGCCCCTAAGGAACTAAACCCCTGCGCTTTCTGGCGGGGATGACCTTTGTGCACGGTTTCGGCGCTGAAGAAGCGCTTGGCCACAACCCCGCGCACCAAACTGGGTCGTTTTTTTGCGGCCTTGAATGGACAACCCCCTCAAACGCTTCATCTCTTCCTCTTCCAGAGACTGAAGGTCTCGTCTCCTGGCCATAAAATCCATAGATTATCTAGTATGGTCTCGTTCTTGCTTAAACTCATTCAAAGCGCACAGTGGCCGCAATGGCGGCACCTTGTGCATTATGGAGGGTCGGCGCATGACAAAAATGAGACTGGTGGTGATTGGCAACGGAATGGCTGGCATCCGCACATTGGAAGAGCTGTGTAAGCTGGCTCCCGATTTGTACGACATCACGGTTTTTGGTGCCGAGCCCTACCCCAATTACAACCGTATCCTCCTTTCGCCTGTGCTGGCGGGCGAACAGACCGTTGATGAGATCATTCTAAATCCCTTGCAATGGTATCAGGAGCATCACATCACCCTGCATTTAGGGGTAGCTGTTACCCGCATTGACCGTGTGCGTCGGGTGGTGATCGCCGAGAATGGACTGCAAACACCTTATGATCGTCTGCTGATTGCCACGGGATCGACCCCGTTCATTTTACCGATACCCGGCCATACGTTACCGGGCGTTATCAGTTACCGGGATATCCGGGACACCGAGCAAATGATCGCTGCGGCCAAACGCTATACCCATGCAGTCGTGATCGGCGGTGGCCTGTTGGGGCTGGAAGCCGCCAATGGTTTGAAATTACGCGGAATGCAGGTGACTGTGGTGCATTTGGCAGGATGGTTGCTGGAGCGCCAACTGGATCCGGTGGCTGCAGGTTTATTGCAGCAGTCTTTAGAGAGCCGCGGGTTGCATTTCAGATTGTCTTGTCAAACGAGGGCCCTGCTGCCCAATGAGCGGCAGGATCGCGTGGCTCAAGTCCTGCTGGACGACGGTACTTCACTGGACGCCGAATTGGTGGTCATGGCTGCAGGGATTCGTCCCAACACCGCCCTGGCAGAATCGGCCGGGTTGGCTTGCCAGCGCGGGATTCTGGTTAGTGACACTCTTCAGAGTTACGACCCCCGAATTTATGCCGTGGGTGAATGTGCCAATCACCGCGGGGTGGCTTATGGACTGGTGGCTCCGTTGTTCGAGCAGGCCAAAGTTTGCGCTAATCACCTGGCGCGCATGGGGATTGGCCGTTATACCGGGTCAGTCACCTCCACCAAACTCAAGGTGACAGGAATTGATCTGTTTTCTGCAGGATCTTTCATGGGCGGCGAGGGCACCGACGAAATCACCCTGTCCGATCCCAGTGGAGGCGTGTATAAGAAATTGGTGATCAAGGACGACCAGTTAGTGGGTGCGTGTTTGTATGGGGATACGGCTGACGGCACTTGGTACTTCAAGTTGCTGCGGGAAGGACGGTCAGTGGGAGCCTTACGCGATACCTTGATGTTTGGCGAAAGTAACGTGGGTGACGTGGGTCATGAGGGGCATGATAAAGCCATGCGCATGGCCGATAGCGACGAGGTTTGCGGTTGCAACGGAATTAGCAAGGGCCAAATCGTGCAGGCGATTACCGAGCAGGGTTTGTTTACTCTGGAGGAGGTGCGCAAGTGCACCAAGGCTAGTGGGTCTTGTGGCTCCTGTACGGGGTTGGTGGAACAGATTCTAATGAATACCCTGGGTTCGGATTATTCTGAAACCCCCGCAAAAAAAGCGCTCTGTGGCTGTACCGATCATACCCATGAGGAGGTACGGCAAATGATCCGCAAACATCATTTGTTGAGCCAGCACGACGTGCGTCAATTCATGGAGTGGCGCACGCTCAATGGCTGTGCCAGTTGTCGGCCCGCGCTCAATTACTATCTCACCTCTACCTGGCCCCATGAAGCCAAAGATGATCCTCAATCGCGACTGATCAACGAACGCGCCCATGCCAACATTCAAAAAAACGGCACCTATTCGGTCGTTCCGCGCATGTGGGGTGGCATCACGAATCCGGCCGAGTTGCGACGCATCGCCGATGTGGCAGAAAAATTTCATGTCCCTACCCTGAAAATTACCGGAGGGCAGCGCATCGATTTGCTGGGGATTAACAAACAGGATTTGCCGGCAGTGTGGAAAGCGCTGGATATGCCATCGGGACATGCCTACGGCAAGTCGCTGCGGACGGTGAAAACTTGCGTTGGGAGTGAGCACTGTCGCTTTGGAACACAGTCTTCCATGCGCATGGGGGTAGCATTGGAGCAGCTATTGTTTGGTATGTATTCCCCGCATAAGGTGAAGCTGGCGGTGTCAGGTTGTCCACGCAATTGTGCCGAGGCCGGTATCAAGGATGTGGGCGTCATTGGTGTCGACTCGGGATGGGAAATCTATGTCGCTGGCAACGGAGGCATCAAGACCGAAGTGGCACAGTTTTTATGCAAGGTCAAAACCGATCAGGAGGTCAAGGAATATACCGGAGCTTTTCTGCAGCTGTATCGGGAAGAGGGGTGGTATCTGGAGCGTACCGTCCACTATGTGGATCGAGTGGGTGTAGAGCATGTTCGTGCGCGCGTGGTGGCCGATGAGACCGGGCGTGCGGCCTTGTTCCAACGCTTGTTATATGCCTTGAAGGATGCTCCCGATCCCTGGAAGGACGAGACGGCAGCGGTGGATTGGCGCCAGTTTGAAAGCGTTCCATTAGAACCGCGACCACTCGAGGAGCAGTCATGACCGGCAAACCCTCTACCGACTGGATTCATGTTCTGAATCTGGAGGATGTCCCTGTCCTCGGTGCCCGTGTGGTGGAGGGTGCAGCCATCGGTTCGGTGGCGGTGTTTCGAACCGAGGATGATCAGGTATTTGCCTTGCGCGATCACTGCCCGCATCGGGGGGGCCCCTTGTCCCAGGGGCTTGTGTTTGGGCATCGCGTGAGTTGTCCCTTGCATGGGTGGCAGATCGATCTGGAGTCTGGAAAAGCCCAAGCGCCAGATGTGGGGTGTGCCCGAAAGTTGTCGCTGCAACTCGAAGGAAACCAGATTTTTCTATACAAGCCTCAATTGGACGGCAACGTTCCATGAGCCCTGCGATATCCACCACTGTCCTCCAGACAACCGCTCCCCGTAATGCGACGGTGCGCAGCACCTGTTGCTACTGCGGGGTGGGATGTGGCGTGCTGATCGATACTGTCCTCGATGCGCAGGGGGTCAGGCAGATCAGTGGGGTACGCGGTGATCCAAACCATCCGGCCAATAGAGGGCGCTTGTGCAGCAAGGGAACCACCTTGCATCTGACGGTTCAGCCCCATGTGCTAGAACAAACGCGGGTGATGCACCCCGAAATGCGCACTGATCGCACCCAGGCCCGGGTACCGGTCTCCTGGCAGGAAGCCAATGAGCATGTGGCGCAGCGCTTTGCCCAAATCGTGCAAACGCATGGTCCCGAGGCGGTGGCATTGTACGTATCGGGCCAATTGCTGACGGAAGATTATTATTTGTTTAACAAACTCGCCAAAGGAGTGCTTGGCACCAACAATATTGACACCAACTCACGCCTTTGCATGTCCAGTGCCGTGGCGGGTTACAAACAAACCTTAGGGGTGGATGCTCCTCCGTGTGCTTATGAGGACATCGATCATGCAGGGGCGATTTTTATTACGGGTTCCAACACCGCGCTCGCCCACCCTGTGTTATTTCGGCGCATCGAAGCGGCGCGCGCCCGCAATCCTCAACAACGGCTGGTGGTCATCGATCCGCGCCGCACCGAGACGGCTGCCCAGGCTGATTTGTTTTTGCAAATCGAGCCTGGCTCCGATATCGCCTTGCATCATGGGTTGCTTCATATTCTGTTGTGGGAAGGGTGGATCGATCGTACCTTTATCGATCGGCACACCGAAGACTTCGAATCCTTGCGTGTTCAGGTGGTGGAATTTACTCCCAAGGCTGTGGCACAGCGCTGCGGGATTTCCCAAGAAGACCTGCACTTGGCGGCGCGTTGGTTTGCTCAAAGTGGTCCGGTCCTGTCTTTATACTGTCAGGGTCTTAATCAATCCACGGCGGGAACGGCAAATAACGCCTCGCTGATCAACCTGCATCTGGCCGCGGGGCAGATTGGGAAACCGGGGGCGGGGCCATTTTCTCTGACGGGTCAACCGAATGCCATGGGCGGTAGGGAAGTGGGCGGACTGGCCAATCTGCTCTCGGCGCATCGCGAACTGAGCAACCCCCTACATCGTCAGGAGGTGGCCGATTTGTGGGACCTTGAGGCGGTTCCCGAGAAGCCGGGCTTGATGGCCGTGCAATTGTTTGAAGCGCTGCATACAGGCCAAGTGAAGGCAGTATGGATCGTTTGTACGAATCCGGCACAATCCCTTCCCCATCAAAAACGGGTGCATGAAGCCTTGCAGCGGGCAGAGTTCGTCGTGGTGCAGGAAGCCTACCACAACACCGCTACGGTGCCCTTTGCGGATGTACTCTTGCCGGCGGCCTCATGGGGAGAAAAGGAAGGGACGGTTACCAACTCCGAACGTTGCATCAGCCGTGTGCGAGCGGCTGTTTCACCACCGGGAGAAGCGCGTGCAGACTGG
The DNA here is from genome assembly GCA_027449685.1 of Ferrovaceae bacterium. Lineage (GTDB taxonomy): Bacteria > Pseudomonadota > Gammaproteobacteria > Burkholderiales > Ferrovaceae > JAJZHV01. The sequence continues at coordinate 5,179 of DAIDLC010000016.1, forward strand.
CAGATTGGGCGCGATATCGGCGTCTTGATTGCGGCTTATTTGGGGCGCCGCACGCGCGCTGGAGGTTCTTTATTGGACTACACCTCCCCCCAGGCGCTGTGGGAAGAACATCGGGCGTCGACCCAGGGGCGTGATCTGGATATTACTGGCTTGTCCTATGCGTTGCTGGATTCCCTGGGGCCCCAGCAATGGCCGTTTCCCAAAGAGGCGTTGCGCGGTACAGCCCGTTTATACACAGACGGCCAGTTCCCAACTCCCAGCGGACGAGCACGGTTTGTGCGTTGCGCAGACCAAGGTGTGGCTGAGCCGACCGATGCGCGCTTTCCCTTTTCCATGACGACAGGTCGGTTGCGTGACCAATGGCATGGCATGAGTCGTACCGGTACGTTGGCACGCTTATATGCCCATGATCCTGAGCCAGCAGTGCAACTGAGCTGGGGTGATTGTGAGCGCTTGGGTTTGGTGGCCGGCGAGTTGGTATATGTCACCAGTCGCCGCGGTTGCCAGATCTTACCGGTACAACCCAGCGAGAGTCTGGCTTCGATGCAGTGTTTCATCCCCATGCATTGGGGTGAAGAGCGCTTGGGTGGACAGGCGGGGAATAATCCCGGATATGGTGTCAATGGTCTAACCTTTGCCGCGACAGATCCCGTCTCTGGCCAACCCGCGCTCAAGCAGGCTGCTGTAAAAATTATCAAGGCGAACCTTCCCTGGCACCTCCATGCGTTGATCTGGAGTAGACCTGAGGAGGCTTTGCATTTGCAAAGTCAAATCGGGCAAGAGTTGGGCCTTTTTTCTTATGGGGCCTGTGGGTTGTTTGGCCACGAAAGCGCACAACCCGATAGCCCTGTAGGGGTAAGGCTGAAGTTGGCCCATGTGGAAACGCCAACCGCAGACCAGTTATTGCACCTTGAGGCACGACTGGGGTTTTTGCCAGATTCCAGAGGAACCCTGCAATATCACGATCGCCGGCGTGGAATTACCCGCCAGGTCCGCATGCGGACTGAAGGAGCCAAGCAAGACTGTCTGCAAGCCGTCCTGCTGGCGGGGGAGGCAGCACAAGTGAAAGCCTTGCGTTGGCTGGGAACATTGCTCGAAGAGCAGCATCCCGTGGCAAGTTTGGGGCGCGCCCTGCTGATGCCGGGACACGCGCCACCACAGGGACTGGTGCCTCGCGGAAGGACGGTCTGTACCTGTAATGCAGTCACTGAAACCGAAATCTTGAACCAACTCTCTGGCATGGCCGTGCCACACACCTTGGAGCAGCATCTGAGCGGATTGCAGAAAGCATTGGGTTGCGGAACGACCTGTGGTTCCTGTCTTCCAGAGTTGAAGCGTTTGGTGCTGCACCATGGGGGCTCTCCCGAGGCCCTGTCCACAGGTCCTGTCCACAGGCCTTGAATGAGGCCTGGTAGGCAGGGATCTACCCGGTAACGCAAGCGCACTGAATTCATTTTCGTCGGTAAGGAGTCCTGTCATGAAACAAAACACATTTTTACAGTCGGGGCATGTCCCCACCTTGATTGCGGCCTTTCTCTATTTTGATTTGGCATTCATGGTTTGGGTCATGCTGGGTCCTTTGGGCGTTCAGATCGCCAAAGACCTGGGTCTCGATCCCTTGCAAAAGGGCATCATGGTGGCTACGCCGGTTTTGTCAGGAGCTGTTTGGCGCGTAGTGCTGGGGGTATTGGTGGATCATCTCCAGGCACGTTTGACGGGTCTTCTGGGTCAAGTACTGGTCATTGCCGCTTTAGGGGTGGCCTGGGCCGGAGGGATTCACTCCTACTCACAGGTTTTGACGCTGGGCTTGTTTTTGGGCATTGCGGGGGCGTCGTTTGCCGTTGCATTGCCTTTGGCTTCGCGCTGGTACCCACCCGAACATCAAGGGAAAGCCTTGGGCATTGCCGGTGCAGGAAATTCGGGAACGGTGTTGGCGGCACTTTTTGCACCATCCCTGGCTACGGCTTACGGTTGGCCACAGGTGTTTGGCTTTGCCCTGATTCCCTTGAGCTTGGTGTTGGGCGCGTTTTTTTTGATGGCCAAAGATGCCCCCAATGCACCCCCGCCCAAGCGCTGGGCAGAGTACTTGGCGGTGCTTCAGGATCATGATGCTTGGTGGTTCATGTTTTTTTACGCGGTGACTTTTGGCGGTTTTGTGGGTTTGGCTTCTTCTCTGACCATCTATTTCAATGCCCAATACGGGCTTGATCCTAAAACGGCTGGGTTTTTTACGGCGGCGTGTGTTTTTGCGGGGTCTATGGTGCGTCCCTTGGGAGGAGGATTAGCCGACCGCTTTGGGGGGATTCGCCTGCTGACGGGCGTTTACATGGCCGCAGCGATGAGTCTGTTTGTGGTAGGAATTGGTCTACCGCAGGCATGGATGGCTTTGCTGGCATTTGTGCTGGCCATGCTATCCCTGGGGATGGGCAACGGTGCTGTTTTCCAATTGGTGCCGCAGCGCTTCCGTCAGGAAATCGGGGTGATGACCGGACTGGTGGGGATGGCTGGCGGCGTGGGAGGGTTTTATCTCGCCTCCAGTCTGGGGTATTCCAAACAGATGACAGGTAGCTATGAGGGCGGGTTTTATGTCTTTGGAGGCTTGGCATTGTTAGCATTGGTGGGATTGACGCGTGTCAAAACCCGTTGGCGGACCACTTGGGGCGCAGCTTGCTTGACCGGGGCACGAATCTAGGTCAACGTAACCGCTGGAGAACACCCAGCCTACCCATGTCAGCCTACCCTTATGCACTGGATTCAGCTCGCTGACCGGTCCTAGACCGCGTAATGAAGACTTTTGTGGGGCTGTAACGCCCGAAGGTAGCGAACTCCTGGACAAGGGGTGTCTTGCTGCAGTGGCGGATGGTTTGGGAGGGCATGCTCAGGGGCGAGAAGCCTCTGAATATGTCCTGCGGGGACTATTGGCAGATTATTATGCTACCCCGGATACTTGGGGGGCATTCAAGGCGCTGGATATGGTCTTGCAATCCCTCAATCGCTGGGTGTTTGCGCATCATCAGTCCCAACGGCCACCCGCCGGAATGGCGACTACACTTTCCGCCTTGCTCCTTCGTGGGGACCGTTATTTTGTGGCGCATGTGGGGGATTCACGCATTTATCGATTCCGCCAGGGCCATCTGCTACGATTGACGCAAGATCATGTGTGGGAACATCCCGAACTCGAGAATGTGCTCGCGCGCGCAGTGGGTCTGGATGAAACCCTGCGCGTAGATTATGGGGATGGCGCCTTGTTGCCGGCAGACTGTTTTCTCATTTGTTCGGACGGAGTATGGAGCAGTTTGGGGGATCAGCGTTTGTGCGATGTGTTGCAGCGCCACCCTGACCCGCAGGAGGCCGCAAGTCGCATGACTAGTCTGGCTCTGGAAAGTGGCAGCCAGGATAATTGTACGGCGTTGATCGTGCGCGTGGATGTGGTCCAGTCGCCAGGATTGGACGTTCGAGGGCAGGCACTGTCCAGGCTTCCTATTCCACCTCGCTGGCGGGCAGGAGAGGTTCTGGATGGTCTGTGCGTGGATCGACTGTTGCATGAGTCGCGGGTGACGTTACTTTATCTGGGGCATTGGATACAGAGCGGACAACGCTGCGTCATCAAAACTCTCCAGGCCGGCTGTGATCCTCTGGAGGCTGCAGCGCTGCTTCATGAGGAATGGTTGGCGCGGCGCGTTGTAGATGCGGCTTTCCCGCAGGTCATTCCGGCGCCGGAGCGCAGTGCCTTGTATTACCTGATGACCTGGCATGAGGGAGCCACGTTGGGGCAGTGGTTGCAACTCGGTCGTCATTTCACCAGCACTGAAGTGGTGGATGTGGGGATATCCCTACTGCGTGGGTTGGCGGTTTTGCATCGACTGAATATCTTGCATCGGGATATCAAGCCGGAAAACATCCACTGGGGCGTGGATGGGCGGATTCGGATTCTGGATCTGGGGGTGGCGGTCTCGGACGGACACAGTTTGAGAGAAATCAACAATCCGGGTACCCCCAGTTATATGGCGCCAGAATTATTTGCCGGAGCAGCGGCTTCGGTTCAATCCGATCTGTATGCTTGCGCTGTAACCTTGTACCAGTCTTTGACCAGAAAATTCCCCTATGGCGAAATTGAAGCGTTTCAACATCCTCGTTTTTCTGATCCGATGGTACCGACTAGATACCGTCCAGATATTCCGGCCTGGCTGGAGTTGGTTCTTCTCAAGGGGGTTGCGCGCGAACCTTCAGCCCGTTTTGAAACGGCAGAAGAATTCATTTTGGCACTGGAGCGAGGGGCTCATGGAAACCTGCGTGTGCCACGCAAGACACCCTGGATGCAGCGCGACCCGCAGCGGGGCTGGAAGCTGTTGCTTCTGTTTTCGTTGCTGCTGAACTTCATGCTGGGTTACCTACTATCCACTCGCTAACCAGCGGTCCATAGGCAAGCAGGGCAGCCCTTGGCCAGAACACCGAACACCCATGAGTACAACGCGTTGTGTTGCTGCGGATGATTCTATTACGATTGATTCGATACCATAACACTCCAGGTGGCGCAATTGATCCGCTTCATTTGGGGTCATTTTTTCGTGGTTTTGAAGGGCGTTTGGTCTTGAGGGCGGATTGCAAAAATTGTCCAGTAAAACTATGGGATTGTTGCGACACTTGCTCCGGTGTGCCACAGGCGATGATTTGACCTCCTCCTTCCCCGCCCTCTGGTCCCAGATCCACAACCCAGTCTGCAGTTTTGATCACATCCAGATTATGCTCGATGACGACCACGGTATTGCCATGATCACGCAATCGGTGCAGGACTTTCAGCAGTAGATCGATATCCTGAAAATGCAGCCCAGTGGTCGGTTCGTCAAGAATGAACAAGGTGCGTCCAGTATCTCGTTTGGATAGCTCTAGGGATAACTTGACCCGTTGTGCTTCTCCTCCGGAAAGGGTGGTTGCCGACTGCCCGAGCGTGATATAGCCCAGGCCCACATCCAGCAAGGTTTGTAGTTTGCGCGCGATGACCGGTACTGCCTGAAAAAACTCAAAGGCTTGTTCCACGGTGAGATTCAATATCTCATGCACCGACCGGCCTTTATACAAAATTTCCAGGGTTTCGCGGTTGTAGCGTTTTCCGTGACATACATCGCAAGGGACGTAGATGTCCGGCAGAAAATGCATTTCCACCTTGATCAAACCATCTCCTTGACAGGCTTCGCAGCGTCCGCCCTTGACGTTGAAGGAAAAACGTCCAGGACCATACCCGCGTTCGCGTGCCTGTGGAATGCCGGCAAATAAATCCCGGATGGGGGTAAATAATCCGGTGTAGGTGGCGGGATTGGAGCGAGGCGTGCGACCAATGGGGCTTTGATCCACGTTGATCACTTTGTCGAAGTGCTCCAGGCCCTCTATGGATTCGAAGGGTGCAGGTTCATGAGCGCCGCCGTGAAGATGACGGGCCACCGCCACGTACAGGGTATCATTAATGAGCGTGGACTTGCCTGAACCTGAAACCCCGGTGATACACACCAGCAAACCCACCGGAACCTGCAGCGTCACTGCTTTGAGGTTGTTGCCCCGCGCCCCCCGCAGGTACAGCCAGCGCTGTTCATCCGGGGCGTGCCGTTGGGGTGGCAGAGCAATGGTGCGGGCGCCTGATAAATATTGCCCGGTTAGCGAGTCCGGGTTGTTGCACACCTGTGCGGGTGTGCCTTGAGCGACGACCAGGCCACCATGCTCTCCGGCGCCCGGCCCCATATCAACGACATAATCGGCGTTGCGGATGGCGTCCTCATCGTGTTCCACCACGATGACGCTGTTACCCAAGTCGCGCAGGTGTGCCAAGGTTTCCAGCAGGCGATGATTATCCCGTTGATGCAAGCCAATGGAGGGTTCGTCCAGTACATACATGACACCAGTCAGGCCGGAGCCGATTTGCGAGGCCAGACGAATGCGTTGCGCCTCGCCTCCGGAAAGGGTATCGGCCGAACGATCCAGTTGCAGATAATCCAATCCCACATTGTTGAGAAATTGCAGGCGCGCCACGATTTCCTTCAATATTTTATCGGCAATGGCCTGTTTTCTTCCCTTGAGTGTCAGGTTTTGGAATCGCTGCAGCGCATCGCGTAGCGGCAAGGCGCTGAGTTCATGCAAAGTGAAGGGCCCAACCCGTACATGCCGGGCTTCGCGGCGCAAGCGCGAGCCAGCGCACTGGGGGCAGGGCTTCTGATTGCGTAGTTTGGCAAGCTCCTCGCGCACCAGAACCGAGTCGGTTTCGCGATAGCGTCGTTCCAGGCTGGGAATGACCCCATCAAACGCGTGTTCCTTGATCTGCAGCTGATTGCGTTCGCCAGGATAGCGAAACGGAATTTTCTGCCTTCCAGAACCGAACAGGATGCGTTGCTGAATGTCTTCGTTCAACGCGTCAAAGGGGATTTCCAAGTCAAACTCATAAAACCGGGCCAGATCCATCAACAGTTGAAAATAGAATTGATTGCGTCGGTCCCAGCCTTTGATAGCCCCACCCGCCAGACTGAGTTGGGGGTGAGCCACCACTCGTTTGGGGTCGAAAAAAGTGATGATTCCCAGACCGTCACAGTGGGGGCAGGCCCCCATGGGATTGTTGAAGGAAAAAAGCCGGGGCTCGAGTTCCTGTAGGGCATAGTTGCATACCGGGCAGGAAAATCGGGCTGAAAACAAATGCGTTTGTCCACTGTCCATTTCCACGGCCAGTGCCCGGCCATCCGCATGACGCAGGGCCGTTTCGAAGGACTCTGCCAGACGTTGCTTGATCTCCGGGCGAATCTTCACCCGGTCCACCACCACCTCGATGGTGTGTTTCTGGTTTTTATCCAAGGTGGGAATGGCGTCGATATCCACCACCTGTCCGTCGATGCGCAGGCGCACAAACCCTTGGGCACGAAGTTCATCGAAGCGCTCCTGCTGCTGTCCCTTGCGCTCCACCACCAAGGGAGCCAGGATCATCAGGCGGGTTTCGGGGGGTAGCGCCAGAACGTGATCCACCATTTGCGCCACGCTTTGGGCTTCTAGCAGGAGTTGATGTTCTGGACAATAAGGGTCGCCCGCGCGGGCAAACAACAGGCGCAGGTAATCGTGGATTTCTGTGACTGTTCCCACCGTGGAACGAGGGTTATGACTGGTGGCCTTTTGCTCGATGGAGATGGCCGGGGAAAGCCCCTCAATCAAATCCACGTCTGGTTTTTCCATGAGCTGCAAAAATTGACGGGCATAGGCCGAGAGAGACTCTACATAGCGGCGTTGGCCTTCGGCATACAGGGTATCGAAAGCCAGAGACGATTTGCCCGAGCCCGACAGGCCGGTGATGACCACCAGTTGATGGCGTGGCAGGTCCAGGTCGATGTTTTTGAGATTATGGGTGCGTGCCCCACGGATTCGAATCAGATCTTGGTTTGCAGTCATTTTGGTTCGGTTATGAGTGAAGGTTTTTTCCTGCCAGAGCCATCTTGCGCGCCCTCAGGGGCGGACAAGCCAACGAGGCGGGCAGTGACCAGTTGTGAAGGCGGACTTTCCTCCGTCAGGGAAAGTCTGCGCATCAAGAAACGGACATCATCGCGTCATCCTTAACCTGATAATATACGCGAAGCATTTTATTTATTCCTTCACCACTCCCATGAAATCGACCGTTAAGATGTTACCCAATGAAAAGCGTGCCAGTATTGGGTTGGCCAGTATTTTTGGTCTGCGCATGCTGGGAATGTTCATTATTTTACCCGTGTTT
>DAIDLC010000017.1 GCA_027449685.1 Ferrovaceae bacterium
TGAGGTGACGGCCTTGGAGAGGTAGTCCTCCTGGTCCTGGGCGATCCACTCGGTGAGTCCGGCGTTATGGGCGATGGATTCCCCCAGATGGGCGATGAAGTGATCGCCAGCCAGGGTGAGGACAGGCACGCCCATCCAGAGAGCGTTGACGCTGATGGTGCCGCCGGAATAGGGGAAGGGGTCGAGGGCGATATCCACGCGGTGGTGGGCGGCGAAGTATTCGGCTCTGGGGGAGGTTCCTTCCAGGATGAGGCGTGTGGCCGGGATGCCGTGCTGTGCGAAGCGCTCCTGGGTACGTGTGCGGATGGCTGGATCGAGCAGGGCATGGGTTTTGAGGAATAGGCGTGCGCTAGGCAGGCGCTGAAGCAGGCGTGCCCAGAGGGAGATGACGGCGTCGTTGAGTTTGGCGATATTGTTGAAGCAGCCGAAGGTGATATAGCCGTTGATGAGGGCTGGCAGGGCCGAGACGGGAGGGGCATCGGCTGGGGGCGTCATGCAGAACCAGGTTTCGGGCAGGGGCCAGAGGGTTTCGGTGAACTGGTGGGCTTCCTGGGGTGGGGTAACCCAGGGGTCGCCCAGAATGTAGTCCATTTGGGGGACGCCGGTGGTGGCGGAGTAGCCCAGCCAGGAGACCTGGACGGGGGCGGGGCGCCAGGCGAAGAGAGGGAGGCGGTTATGGGCTGAGTGTCCGGAGAGGTCGAAGAGGATGTGGATGCCGTGGGAGCGGATGAGGGCGCAGGCTTGGGCGTCATCGAGGGTGTAGAGGGGGTGCCAGGCGTGGAACAGGGGGCGCAGGCGCTGGGTGACGGCATCTTCCTTGGTAGTGGTGGGATAGGCAAAGCACTGGAACTGAGCGCGGTCCAGATGCTCCAGCAAGGGCTCCAGGAAAAAGGAGACCGAATGGTCCTTGAAATCTCCCGAGATGAAGCCGATGCGCAGGGGTGGCGTGTTAGTCAGGGTCTTCAAGTTCGAATGGCCGGATGAGGAAAGCCAGTCCGGAATTGGAGCCTTGGAGGCCAGTTCACTCACCAATGCGGCGTACTGCTGTACGTCTGGTGAAATCGACGAGTGAGTCGGCTGTGAGGAGTAGTGCTGATTGAGCAGCAGATTGCTGAGGATATGTGTTGCGCACGGATCGGCTTTCAAGGCTCTTCTAAAAAAGGCTTCAGCATTTTCGTATTGATGCTCGCGGGTGAGAAGATGGCCTAGATTACTTAAGGCATCGGAAAACTCTGGACTGAATGTTGCTGCGCGCTCCAGAAGAGCGCGTGCTTCATCATGCTGTCGGTTTTCACTGCCCAGTAACGCACCTAGATTATTGAGCGCAGGGGCGTGATCGTGGTCTATCGCCAAGGTTGCTCGGTACGTAGACTCTGCGAGTTGAGAATTGCCAATTTTATTGTACAGAAAACCCAAATTATTGAGTGCTCCCAGGTGATGGGGTTGTTCGCTCAAAACCTGATTAAAAACGTCTTTTGCCTCGGAATATCTGAACTGCTCGCATAGCAGTGTCCCCAAATTGACGCGCGCATCCAGATAGTCTGGTTGCAGACTGATTGCCTGACGTAAAGCAGATTCTGCCTCGGCAAACTGTCCAAGATGGGTTAAGGCTTGCCCCAGATTGTTATAGGACTGGGCATGGTCCGGCTTGATCCGCAGGGCTTCACGAAACAGGGGTTCGGCCAGGGCATACAGCCCGTTGTCGAGCTGTGCAACACCCAGGTTTGCCAGGATGCTGACATTATCAAGGGCCAGTGCATGGGCAGTGCCCAAGACTTCCAAAGCTTGGCCCGGGCGCTCGGTTTTGAGGTACAGTGCACCTAGCAAACTCCAGCAGGGAGCAAACGTGGGGTAGCTTTCTGTGAGGGAAAGTGCTCTGGGTTCCAGGAGAGACCACTGTTTGCTGTCATAAAGACCATGGGCCGCTTCGAGTTGTTCCAACACAAGACCCAGATCGGTCAAGCGAGGATGCTGCAGATGATGACGTTGTGCCACGGCCAGGAGTTGATGGGCATTGGTCAGGTCGTTGGACTGAATCAAGGCTTCCAGATAGGGCGGCCATAAGTCCGCTTGTTTGGGTCGGAGTTGCAACGCCTTCAGCAGAAAGGGGGCAGCAGTGGCTGGACGGTGGATTGCAAGATAGAATTGACCGCAATCCCGATTCAGGGCTACGTCTTCAGGCCAATCAAGCAGAAGTTCACGGTACAACGAATCTGCTGCAGGGATATCACCCTCCTGAAAGAGGTTGTGGGCCCGGTTCAGGGCATTCCGCAGCTGGTCTTGGTTGGAGGTGGTCATTTTTTCCTGGCAACAAATCTCGATGACAAAAAACCTTGCGGTATGGTGTAACGCTTTGGATCCTCGATCTTTGTAGCATAAATGATTTGACCAGGAGCGGGTAAACTGAACGGATTTGCGGGGCCAGTTTGTCGTTTGGCTGAATGGACCTTCAGGTTGTATGCTCGGGTGCCATCGACCAGGCTTTTATGATTAAGGATGTAAGGCTGGTTCGATCCCTCTTGGAAGGTACGGGGTTCTGGAATCACTATGAAAGACGGGGTGCAGGAGATGAATTACTGGTTGATGAAATCCGAGCCTTCGGAAGTCAGCGTGGAGGACGTGCTGGCACGCCCTGGGCAACAGGTGGATTGGTTTGGGGTGCGCAACTATCAGGCGCGCAACTTCATGCTGCGGGATATGCAGGTGGGTGATGGCGTGTTGTTTTATCACTCCAGTTGTCCGCAACCGGGTATCGTGGGTGTGGCTGAGGTGTTGCATCGGGCGCAGCCCGATGCAACGCAGTTCGATCCTGCTTCCCGTTATTACGATCCAAAAGCCACGCGCGAAAAGCCGCGCTGGTTTTGTGTGAGCGTGCGCGTGCTCAGGAAAACCAAGTGCTTGAGTTTAAAGGATCTACGCCAACACCCCGATTTGAGCGCTATGCCGCTCTTGGCTCGCGGCAATCGCTTATCCATCACACCCGTGAGCGCAGGGCAATGGCAGGTGATTCAGGGTCTGTTACAGGAGTCTCCTAATTAACGCGGGTAGTTAGTCGCGTCAGCGCTTCCTGATAGCGCGCAGCGGTCCCCTCAACGATCTGGGCGGGCAATTCGGGAGCGGGGGGCTGCTTGTTCCAGTGAATGGATTCCAGCCAGTTACGTACGAACTGTTTGTCAAAACTTTCGGGGCTAGTCCCCGGTTGATACTGGTGGCGTGGCCAGAAGCGCGAGGAGTCGGGGGTGAGGACCTCGTCCATCAGGGTAAGCTCTCCCGACGAGTTCAGTCCAAATTCGAATTTGGTATCGGCAATGATGATGCCCCGTTCCAGGGCATAGGCCGCAGCCTGCTGATAAAGCTGCAGGGATACCGTGCGCACCTGGTGGGCCATGCTCTGCCCGATCAAGGCGCTGGCCCGTTCAAAGTCGATATTTTCGTCATGCGCACCCACGTCGGCCTTGGTGGCCGGTGTAAAAAGTGGCTCGGGCAGGGCGGAGGCTTGCTGCAGTCCGGCAGGGAGCGTCATCCCGCAGACGGAACCCGATGCCTGGTACTCTTTCCAACCCGAGCCTTCCAGATAGCCCCGTACCACGGCCTCCAGGGGGAGCGCCTGCAGGCGTCGGGCCACCACGGCCCGACCGGCCACTTGATCGCGTTCCTGAACCGACACCACGCTTTCCGGGTCGATGCCGCTGAGATGATTGGGAATCAGGTCCTTGAAAAATTCAAACCAGAAGTTGGAGACGGTGTTGAGGAGGACCCCTTTGCCGGGAATGGGAGTGGGAAATACCACGTCAAAGGCGGAGAGCCGGTCTGTGGTAATGATCAGCAGATGCGTGTCGCCCACGGCGTAGATATCCCGCACCTTGCCACGGGCAATCAGCGGCAAGGTGCGAAGGGTGGATTCAAACAGCGCCTTCATCGAGCGTGCAGTTGGCCGATACGAATAATCTTCATGGTGTTGGTGCCACCTGCCAAGCCAATGGGTTCACCAATGGTGAGCAGGATCAGGTCTCCCGGTTTGACCGCTCCCAAAGACAGCAGGCGCGCCTCTGCCTGAGCCATGATTTCTGCGGGGCCCAGAGTGGTATGGGGAAAGTTGACTGGGTAAACGCCACGGAACAGGGTAACTTTGCGTTGGGTTTCTTCCAACTGGCTCATGGCATAGATGGGGACGTTGGTATCTGCCCGAGACATGAGCAAAGCGGTATTGCCACTTTGTGTGAGCGCTGCAATGGCAGTGACTTTCAGGTTGCGGGTGGTGTGGATGACGGCACGGGCTACAGCCTTTTCCACCTGATCCACCGGGTCCTGGCTGACATAATCGGCCAGAATTTGCGTGTCTTGTTTTTCGGCTTCGGTACAGACGCGCGACATGGCCGCGATGGCTTCCACCGGAAATTGTCCGGCAGCGGATTCGGCCGACAGCATGACGGCGTCACTGCCATCCAGCACGGCATTGGCTACATCCGACACCTCGGCCCGGGTTGGAACCGGGCTGGAAATCATGGACTCCATCATCTGCGTGGCCGTAATGACAGTCCGGTTCATTTGCCGGGCTAAGCGAATCATGCGTTTTTGCAGGGCAGGAACCGCGGCGTCTCCCACTTCCACTGCCAAATCTCCACGCGCCACCATGATGGAGTCACTGGCGGCAATGATGTCTTCCAGGGCCTCGATGGCCTCGGCCCGCTCGATTTTGGCCTGAATCTGGGCGTGTCCTCCGGCTTGCTTGAGCAGTGCCCGGGTCATCTGCACGTCTTCTCCAGAGCGCGGGAAAGACAAGGCCAGATAGTCCACCTGCAAACGCGCGGCCAGTTTGATGTCCTCGCGATCCTTGTCGGTGAGCGCAGGGGCGGTGAGCCCGCCGCCCCGACGGTTGATCCCCTTGTTGTTGGACAAAACACCACCTTGAATGACCGTGGTATGCACTTCATTGCCATCCACACGATCCACGCGCAACTCGATCTTGCCGTCATCCAGCAAGAGCGCATCGCCCGCCATGACATCGCGGGGTAATTCGGGATAATCCAGCCCTACGCGCTGCTGGTCGCCCAGCGCGCAGTCCGCATCCAGAATGAAATGATCGCCAGCGGCCAACTGGATGCGTGTGTCACGGAACTTGCCCACCCGAATCTTGGGGCCTTGCAGGTCGCCTAAAATGCCCACCGTGCGTCCCAATTTTTTGGCAATGGCGCGAATGGTTTCAACCCGAGCCAGATGGTCGGCCTCGGTGCCATGAGAAAAGTTGAGGCGGGCCACATCCATGCCCGCCAGAATCATGCGTTCTAATACCTCGGGGCTGCTGGATGCAGGGCCAATGGTGGCGACGATCTTGGTGCGACGTGGCATCAGAGGATTACTCCTGGAATAGTGTTGATTTACTGGCTGCGGGTTTCAAGCATGCGCACGGCAGGAAGCTCGCGCCCTTCAAGGAATTCCAGGAAAGCGCCACCACCGGTGGAGATATAGGAGACCTTGTCGGCAATCTGGTATTTGGCAACAGCGGCCAGGGTGTCGCCACCACCCGCGATGGAAAAGGCCGGTGAGTTGGCGATGGCCAGGGCCAAGGCCTTGGTGCCTTCTCCAAACTGATCGAATTCAAACACCCCCACCGGACCATTCCACACGATGGTGCCGGCGGATTGAATGATGCTGGCCAGTTGTGCCGAGCTTTGGGGGCCAATGTCAAAGATCATGTCGTCCTCGGCTACCTCATCCACCGACTTGAGGCTGGCAGCTGCCGTTTCGGAAAACTGCTTGCCGGTCACCACATCCACGGGTATGGGCACATTGCCGCCGCGGGCCCGGGCCGCTTCGATGATCTTCAGGGCCTCGGGCACCAGATCGGGTTCTGCCAGGGATTTGCCAATTTTTTTGCCGGCCGCCAACAGGAAGGTATTGGCAATCCCGCCGCCCACGATCAGCTGGTCGACTTTTTGCGAGAGGGTGGCCAGCACGGTCAGCTTGGTGGACACCTTGGAGCCCGCCACAATGGCGACCAGAGGTCGGGCGGGTTCTTTCAGGGCCTTGCCCAGGGCGTCCAGTTCTGCAGACAGCAAAGGGCCAGCACAGGCAACGGGCGCATATTTGGCTACTCCGTGGGTAGAGGCTTCGGCGCGGTGCGCCGTGCCAAAGGCATCCATGACAAAGACGTCACAGAGAGCCGCCATTTGTCGCGACAAGGCGTCGTCGTCCTTCTTTTCTCCTGGGTTGAAACGGACGTTTTCAAACAGCACCACGGATCCGGGGGCCACTGACACAGGCTCATTCAGCCAATGACGGTGCAGTGGCACCGGTTGTCCTAGTAGTTCAGCCAAGCGCCGGGCAACCGGCGCCAGCGAATTGGCCTCGTCAAACACGCCTTCGGTGGGCCGACCCAGATGCGACATGAGCATCAAGCGTGCACCTGCGGCTAAGGCCTGGCGAATACCGGGCAGGCTGGCGCGAATGCGCGTATCGTCCGTGATGGCGCCTTCCTTGAGGGGAACATTTAAATCAACCCGAATCAGCACGCGTTTGTTGGCCAGATCCAGATCCTGCATGCGAATAATGCTCATGGCGAAGTCCTTGAGAAGAGTGGCAGGGGATAAGGTCAGACTGCAGCCATCCAGGCGGCTGTCACATCCAGCATGCGGTTGCTGAAGCCCCACTCGTTGTCGTACCAGGACAAAACTTTTACCAGGTTGCCGCCGGAGACTTTGGTCAGCGTGGCATCAAAGGTGCTTGAGGCGGGATCATGGTTGAAATCTACAGAGACCAGAGGGCCCACGTTGTAATTGAGAACCCCTTTGAGGGCGCCGTTGGCGGCTTCTTTCATGATGCTGTTGACTTCATCCACCGTGGTGTTGCGTGCTGCCTCGAAGGTCAAATCCACCAGCGAAACATTGATGGTGGGAACGCGCACGGCAAATCCGTCCAGGCGACCGTTCAACTCAGGCAATACCAGCCCCACGGCAGCCGCTGCGCCGGTTTTTGTGGGGATCATGGACATGGTGGCAGAACGCGCCCGGCGCAGGTCGGAATGGTAGACATCCGTCAAAACCTGATCGTTGGTATAGGAATGCACAGTGGTCATCAAACCTTTGACCAAACCCAGTTTTTCGTGCAAGGGCTTGACCACGGGGGCCAGGCAGTTGGTGGTGCAAGAGGCGTTGGAAATGACGGTCATATCCGAACGTAGCACCTGATGGTTGACGCCATAGACCACGGTGGCATCCACATCGTTGCCCCCAGGTGCGGAAATGACCACTTTTTTGGCCCCGCCCTTGAGGTGAGCCGAGGCTTTTTCTTTGCTGGTAAACAGTCCCGTGCACTCCATGACCACGTCCACGCCCACACTGGACCAGGGGATTTCGGCGGGATTGCGTTGGGAGAACACCCGGATCATGTCGCCGTTGATGATCATGGAGTCACCTTGCACGGACACTTCGCCGTTAAAGCGACCGTGCGCTGTGTCGAACCGGGTGAGGTGAGCGTTGGTTTCTGGATTGCCCAGATCGTTGATGGCCACGATTTCTATGCCCTGCTTGTTGCCTGATTCGTACAGGGCGCGCAATACATTGCGACCAATCCGTCCATAACCATTGATTCCGACACGAACAGCCATGACATTCTCCTCGAAAGTTTGAAATTGTAGTAAGTGTTGTTATAGGGTGAACCTGTTCTTAGACTCTCATTATAAAAAATTATGAGGAAATAATGAAGCCAATATAAAATGGTTTTATCAGAATTCGGGATATTTCCGTGCATTTTACCTTTCGGCAGTTACAAATCTTTGAATCCGTGGCGCGCTTATTGAGTTTTTCTCGCGCTAGCGAAGAACTGCACCTGACCCAGCCAGCGGTTTCCATGCAGGTCAAGCAGCTGGAAGAAGTGGTGGGAATCCCATTATTCGAGCAAATGGGCAAAAAAATCTATCTGACCCAGGCCGGAGAAGAACTGTACCAGCATTCCCGGATCATTGCCCGGCAGATGAAGGACGCCCAGGAAGCCATCGAAAGTTTGCGCGAAGGGGTGAGTGGACGCCTGGATATTGCCATCATCAGTACCGCCAAGTACTTTGCGCCCACCTTGCTGACCCGTTTTTGCGAGTTGTATCCCACGGTACAGCTCAAACTCTCGGTCAATAATCGGGCTGGTATCGTGCACCAACTGCTGCATAACGAAGTGGATCTGGTTATCATGGGGCAGCCCCCGGAAGACATGGGGGTGGTGATGGAGCCCTTTGCGCGCAATGCCCACATTATCGTGGCAGCACCCCATCATCCCCTCACTCAGGTCAAGCGTCTCACACTGGAGCGTGTGGCTCAGGCCTCGTTTCTGTTGCGGGAAAAGGGGTCGGGAACCCGCCAATTGCTGGAGCGTTTTCTCTTGTCCCATGGCTTGGAGATCAAGCCCCGCATGGAAATGAGCAGTAACGAAACCATCAAGCAGGCTACCATTGCTGGTATGGGCATTGCTTTTTTGTCAGAACATACAGTCACCCTGGAACTGGAAACCCAACGGCTGGTTTTGTTACCGGTGCCAGGTCTGCCCATTGTGCGGGACTGGAATCTGGTGCATCACCGGGACAAACGGCTCTCGCCCGTGGCTCGGGCCTTCAAGCAGTTTTTGCTGGAGCATGCACCCCACATGTTGCCGGCCATGACCATACGACCCACTGAGCCGGTTGGCTCATGACCATCCCTCGCTTTTTTTGGGAGGGGGTACTTCAGGCAGGGGGGCAAGTCGCATTGCCTAAAAACCTGGCGCATCATGCCCTGCGGGTGTTGCGTCTGACCCCGGGTGCTCCGGTGGTGTTGTTCAATGGCCAAGGGGGCGAATATGAGGGCGAACTTCTGGCGCCTCAAGGCCAGTCGCCACAGGTGCGGCTGTACCGCTTTCAGGATCCGCAGCGGGAATCACCCCTGAATGTGGGGCTGGCGCAGTGTTTGGGCACGGGCGACAAAATGGATTGGGTGATTCAAAAAGCCGTGGAACTTGGGGTGCGTCACTGTGTTCCTTTGCACAGTGCACGCAGTGTGGTGCGCTTAAGTGGAGAGCGAGCCTTGGCCCGTCAGGCCCATTGGCAACGGGTGGTGATTGCCGCTTGCGAGCAATGCGGACGCAACCAGTTGCCTACGGTGGGGCCGGTGCACTCTGTCCAACACTGGTTGTCCGAGTTACCCCAACCGGTTTCGGGCATTCTGCTCACACCTCAGGCCCAGTGTAGTGCGCTGAGCATCCCGCCTTCCGTGGAAATGTTCTGGATTCTGGTGGGCCCCGAAGGGGGCTGGACGGACCAGGAAATCCAATGGGCCCAGACAGCCGGTTTCACCCTTGCTCATTTAGGCCCCCGAACTTTGCGAACGGAAACAGCCGCTCTGGCCTTGCTGGCGGCGATGCAAGGTCGTTGGGGCGACTTTGCCTGATATACTCCACACCCATGACCCGTGCCGATACATTCATCAACTGGTTTCGCTCTGCAGCGCCCTATATCAACGCCTTTCGTCACCGCACCTTTGTGATTGCTTTTGGCGGCGAAGTAGTGGCTGACGGCAAGTTCATTGCCCTGACTCACGACCTCAATCTGCTGGTCAGCCTGGGGGTGCGACTGGTGCTGGTTCATGGCGCGCGCCCCCAGACCGAGGCACGGTTGGCTGCGCGCGGTGCTGCACCGTTGTATGTCAATGGCACACGCGTAACCGATGCCCTGGCCTTGAATTGTTTGATCGAAGCGGCAGCTACACTGGGGTTTGAAATCGAGGCCTTGCTGTCCATGGGGGTGGCGAATTCTCCCATGGCTGGCTCCGCCATTCGGGTGGCCACCGGCAATTTTGTTACGGCTCGTCCCATCGGTGTGGTGGATGGGGTAGATTTCCAGCATACGGGACTAGTACGAAAAGTAGACGCAGAGGGTATTCGGCGCCGTCTGGATGATGAGGAAATCGTGCTGTTGCCGCCTCTGGGGTATTCTCCTACGGGGGAAATTTTTAATCTTACTGTCGAAGAAGTCGCCACTGCAGCCGCCGTTGCCTTGAGCGCAGACAAGCTGATCTTTCTCATGGATACCCCAGGGGTGATGGACAGCCAGGGAACCACCATCTCGGAGCTCACGGCTCAGGAGGCCAAAGCCCTGTTGCAGACCCATGCCCCCCAGTCCGAGGACGTGGGTTTTTATTTGCCCTGTGCGCTCCGTGCCTGTGGGCAGGGAGTGGCGCGCGTGCATCTCATTAGCCGCCATGTGGATGGCGCGCTGATTCTGGAGTTGTTTACCCGCGAAGGGGTTGGCACACTGGTTACCCGGGATACCAACGATCAACTACGGGCTGCAACCCTGGCGGATGTTCCGGGTATTTTGGCCCTGATCGAGCCCTTGGAAGCCGATGGGGTGCTGGTCAAACGCGACCGTCTTCTGCTGGAGACCGAGATTGAGCGGTTTTCAGTGCTGTTGCATGAGGGGCAGGTGGTGGGCTGCGTGGCGCTGTATCCCTTCCGGGATGGACAATCTGCTGAACTGGCTTGTCTCGCCATCAACCCGGACCACAGAAATACTGGCCGAGGCGATACCTTGTTGCGTCATGTGGAGCAACGTGCTCAGGCCTTGGGAATCGATCGCCTGTTTCTATTGAGCACCCGAACCGGGCAATGGTTTGCCGAACGCGGCTTTGTGGAAACCAGCGTGGAACAGTTGCCTCAGGCCAAGCAGGAGCTTTATAACTACCAACGACGCTCCAAGGTTTTTGTCAAACATCTTCCCGAACCTACTCATTCAAAGGTCATGCCATGAGTCGAACTGTTTTTTGTGTCAAATTGCAGCGCGAAGCCAAGGGTCTGGATTTCCCTCCCTACCCGGGTCCCCTGGGTGCGCGTGTGTACAAGGAAGTATCCGAGGAAGCCTGGAAGCAGTGGTTGGCGCAGCAAACCATGCTGATCAACGAGTACCGTCTAAATTTGGCCGATGCCAGTGCGCGCCAATACCTGGCCACCCAGATGGAGGCCCACTTCTTTGGTGCGGGCGCCGAGCAGGCTTCCGGTTACGTGCCTCCAGCACCCTGATTAACACAACGGAGATCCCACATGAAGCTCGTCATATTGGCAGGGGGATTGGGAACACGGATATCCGAGGAAACAAACCTCAAGCCAAAGCCAATGATTGAGATAGGAGGTCGTCCCATTCTATGGCATATCATGAAAATTTATTCTTCGCACGGAATCAATGAATTTGTCGTGTGCTGTGGGTACCGAGGATATGTCATCAAGGAGTATTTTGCTAATTATTTCCTGCATATGTCCGATGTAACCTTTGATATGACGAACAATAAGATGAAGGTGCATCATCGGCATGCCGAACCATGGCAGGTCACCTTGGTAGACACGGGAGAAAGCACACCAACTGGAGGTCGACTCAAACGAGTAGAATCTTACGTGAAAGCAGAGCCATTTTTCTTCTTTACTTATGGGGATGGCTTGGCTAATGTGGATATAACCAAACAGGCTATCTTTCATCAAAATCATAGGAAATTGGCAACCGTAACCGCTGTACAGCCTCCTGGGAGATACGGGGCGCTGGTTAAAGACGATAATCGCGTACTCGGATTTCAAGAAAAACCGATAGGAGACGGGGGGTGGGTCAACGGAGGTTTTTTTGTTCTTAGTCCAAAGGTAATTGATTTGATCGAAGATGATCAAGTTTCATGGGAAAATCACACGTTGCAGAAGCTGGCGTCTTTCGATCAACTTGAGGCTTACGAACATCGTGGGTTTTGGCAACCAATGGATACGCTAAGAGATCACAGACAACTGGATTCCTATTGGGGTTCGGGATGTGCTCCCTGGAAAAATTGGGAGTAAATCACGTTTTGCCAAGTGGCAAGACGGGTCTCTATCGTTTCGGTGGCAAACTGACCCAACTGCCACAGCCGACTTTCAAACATTATTCCACATCCACTAGATGACCATTTTCACACAAAACGTTAGAGAGCCGGAATTTGTATATGAACCTCAGGCTACCACGGTGCGCTCGATTTCTTCTACTGAGGTATGGCGCACATCCTTGCCCTTCACCAGATAAATAACGTATTCGGCCATATTTTTGGCATGATCGCCAATACGCTCAATGGCTTTGGCGGCAAAGAGGATCTCGATGGAGTTGGAAATGGTGCGCGGATCCTCCATCATGAAGGTGATGAGTTGGCGCAAGATGGCCCGGAAAGATTCATCCACATCTTGATCATCCCGAAGGACGCGTGCGGCACTGTTGCAATCCAGACGGGCAAAGGCATCCAGTGAGCGGCCCAGCATGCGCACGGCCAGTTGGGCAGCGGGGCGCAGATCAATGGGTAACGGGGCATGCAGACGACCAGATTCGTGAATCAGCCGTGCCATGCGCGCAATTTTTTCCGCCTCATCTCCAATGCGTTCCAGATCGGTGATGGTTTTGATGATGGCGATGAGCAGGCGCAAATCGCTGGCGGTGGGCTGGCGCCGGGCAATGATATGGGTTAAACGCCCGCACGCCATCCGTAGCCATCAAATAGGCCATTCCGGACTCGCCA
>DAIDLC010000018.1 GCA_027449685.1 Ferrovaceae bacterium
AAACACATCGGGGTTAGGATCTTCCAGCGCCGCCGTTATATATTCCGCAATGGTTTCCTCATCATTGAGGTAGTCCGCTGAATCGAAGGGGGCTAATTTTGTCATGGCTCACTCCTTATCCAAATTCTGCGCCATTTCAATAGCGCGCTTGATGTCTCGCTTCTGTGAGGATTTGTCACCACCTAATAAAAGTAGATGAATCACTTCAGCGCGTCGTGTGAAATAGACTCTGTAGCCCGGCCCAATATGCACACGCATCTCGAAAACCCCATCACCCACCGGTTCACTGTCGCCAAAATTACCATGTTCTGCCGCGCGGATACGATGAAGAATTCGTGCGAGCCCAATCTTGTCCTTTAAGCCTGAGAGCCACGCATCGAATACCTTGGTGCGCAGAAAAGTGTTCATCATTCGGATTGTATCCTTACGGATACGATTATGCAATCCTTCCTGCATCTCTGCCCGCCGGGTACATTGAATCGAATAGGGGTCATGAATTTCGCGGCAATGCAAATCGGGGCAGGCGCGCGGTCCCGGGCGTCCTTGAGGCCCACTTCCGGATAGATCCCCAGGCTCAAGGTTTTCTGCTTGCCCTCAAATCGGTAATTGAGTCGCCACCATTTTCCCCCGCTGGGCGTGACGAGCAGGAAGAGGCCTTTTTCATCCGCCAGTTTCAGATTCTTGCCCGCGGCCTTGGCATTGCGAATGGCGGTGTCCGTGAGCATTTTGTTGGTAACTCCCCTGTGGGGCGGTGCAGTTACCAACAAAGTTACCAACACGAGCGATGGGATGTCAAGGAATCGGGTGACCCCGCCTGAGGCGGTAAAATAACCTAATTCTTTGATTTATTGCGATATTTTAGATGTACTGCGACGGTGCGAAACAACGAAATGGTGGAGGTAAGCGGGATCGAACCGCTGACCTCTTGCATGCCATGCAAGCGCTCTCCCAGCTGAGCTATACCCCCACGTCAGCCTCACATTATAGCAGGTCCTCACAATTCAGCAAGCGCAGTGCACCTGCTGTCTACGTTAGCGGACCTCCTGCCCAGCGGACCTCCTGGCCAAGAGCCCTCCTGACGTCCTATATAACAGGCCGATCATCAAGCCAGTCGGGCGACAGCAGACTAGCCCTTCAAACATCACAAAGCCTTCTCAAAGGCCTCGATGGGCAAGGGTCGGCCAAATAAATAACCCTGAAAATGCTTGCAGCCCTTGTTGAGCAGCAACTGCAACTGCTCCTGGGTTTCCACCCCTTCGGCAATCACTTCCAGATTCATGCTCTGCGCCATGGCGATGATGGTGCGTACAATGACCCGATCCCCACTACTGCTGGCCAGATCACGCACAAAAGACTGATCGATCTTGATCTGATCCAGAGGAAGTCGCTTGATGTATTGCAGGGAGGAATAACCGGTCCCGAAATCGTCCAGGGAAAATTGAATCCCCACCTGATTCAGGGCATTCATGATGGCAATCGTATTATCGACGCCCTCCAACAACAAACTTTCGGTCAACTCCATTTTGAGTCGCTCCGGCACGATTTCGTGGTCTTTAACGATCGCTTGTACCTTCTCGGCAAAATCAGGTTGCAGGAAATCCTTGGCGCTCAAATTGACGGCCAGGGTTAAGTGGCGGGTTCGTTCCTCTGCCTCCCAGTGCTTGAGCTGGGCACAGGCCGTTTCCAGCACCCATTGTCCAACAGGAAGTATCATGCCGGTTTCTTCCAGCAGGGGAATGAACTCCAGGGGGGATACCAGACCCCGGGTGGGGTGTTTCCAGCGAATCAGGGCCTCGGCCCCAATGGGGCGCGCGCATTGATCCACCTGAACCTGATAGTACAATTCGAACTGGTGTTGCTCGATGGCACTGCGCAATTCGGTTTCCAATGCAGCCCGAGCCGTGACGATTTCCTGCATCTGCACATCGAAAAAGCGCAGCGTGTTGCGCCCTGACTTTTTGGCCTGATACATGGCAATATCGGCCTGCTTGAGTAATTCATCCGTGGATTGCAGGCGCCCGTCAAACAGAGAAATACCCACGCTACAG
This sequence comes from Ferrovaceae bacterium, assembly GCA_027449685.1. Taxonomy (GTDB): domain Bacteria; phylum Pseudomonadota; class Gammaproteobacteria; order Burkholderiales; family Ferrovaceae; genus JAJZHV01. The sequence goes on from DAIDLC010000018.1 coordinate 2,049, forward strand.
GTGCAGTGGAAGTGATACGAGGTAATTGGGTAGGAGCGCGACAAGGCCGCAAGGATTTTTTCAGCGATGAGTCGTGTTTGCGTGGCGGCCTCGGAAATGGTCTCGCTCAAATTTTCCAGCATCACCACAAATTCATCCCCTCCAATGCGGGCCACCGTATCTTCTTGCCGCACACAGGCGTTCAAACGGCTGGCAACCTGCTTCAGGAGAATATCTCCCACCGAATGCCCTCGGGTATCGTTGATGGTCTTGAAGTTGTCCAGATCGATGAACAGAACCGCTCCCCGACGACCATTGCGTGCGCTCACCGCAAGGGCATGCTGCATTCTTTCGTACAGGTGGCGGCGATTGGGCAATTCGGTCAGAGAATCATAAAACGCCAGACTATTGATCTGCTTTTGCGCTTCCTTCCATTCCGTGATCTCGAAAAGGATGGCGTTGATTTTCCAGGGTTGGCCCTGAGCATCACGTTCCAACTTGCCCCGGGAAGTGATGTAGTGAATGCTGCCATCTTTCCAGATCACACGATAATCCGATTCGTAGGGTTCATTCTGTTCGATGGTTCGGGCCAGATTCATTGCGACGGAGTTCCGATCTTCCGGGTGGATGGTCGCAAAGAACTCCTGGGCCGTCCCGGAAAAGGTGGCGGGGTCTAGGCCCAGCAGCTGACAGGTACGCGCATCAAAATAACGCTGATTGGTGCTCAAATCGAAACGCCACACCCCCATCCCCGCAGAGTGCAACGCCAGATCGAGCTGCCCCTGGCTGTCCAGCAGCGCATCCTGCATTTGCCTGCGTTCGGTGACGTCGATCAGAACCCCGCGCACCAGCAATCCTCGACCTTCTGAATCGCGTTTGACGATCGTCCCTTTCACCCACAGCGTGGCAATGGTTTGATCCGGTTTGATCACCCGGAAATCGAAGGCATAGGATTCTGCCCCCCCCGGGGAGATCGCTGCAAACACCGTTGACTTGGCACGTTCACGATCCTGCGGATGGGTGGCATCCAAAAAGGTGGCACTATGCCAAACTTCTTGCCAGCTCATCCCATAGAGCTGGTCATGATTGGCCGAACGCGTCATTTGGTCTGTTTGAACGTCATATTCCCAGATGGCAATATCGGACATTTCAGTGGTTTGACGCAGACGAATTTCGCTCTCCTGCAATGCCTCCTCAGCCTGTTTGCGCCGCATTTCCCGATCAAACCCATCCAGGGCAAAACTGATGTCCAAGGCCATTTCCACCAGCAGATTACGGGTCAGTTCATCAAAGGCTTCAATCTCCCCAGAATATAAAATGAAGGCGCCAACGACCCGACCCTCTCGATGCAAAGGCAAAGAGGCCGACGAAGCCCACTGGGCACGTAAAATGACTTCACGCCAAGGCAGTGTGGCCGCATCCTGCAAAAGGTCCTGGCACCAATAGGCACGGTCTTCGCGAATGGCCACAGCTGTTGGTGCTACGCTATAGGGTCCGGCACGGTCTGCCGAAATGGTCATGTCCTGCAAAAATCTGGTTTCGTTCCCATAGCTTGCAACGGGCTCAATCCGCTGGGTGTCGCCTTTCACCAGACCGATCCAGGCGGTTTTCATCCCGCCAAATTGCACCGCTATTCGGCACAACTCCCGAAACAGGGACATCTCGTCCGACAAGTGAACAATGGCTTGATTGCATTGACTCAAGGCAGCATAAAATCGTGTGTGCCGCTCCAATTGTTGTTCCGAGCGCTTGCGTTGGGTGATATCCGAGACGATGCAGACGAGATAGGACTGCTCGAGTTCCACCAACTTCACGCTGACTTCCACGGGAAAGGTAGAGCCATCCTTGCGTTTGCGCACACTTTCGAAACGTGCCGTGCCGGTCTCGGTGATTTTCTCAAGAATCTTGTTGTGCCTCTCCCAATTGAACACAGGAACCACATCCGGAAGTCGCAAGGACAGTAGCGCTTCGCGGCTGTAACCCAACACCCGACATTCGGTATCGTTCATGTCGACGAAACGCAAGGTTAGCGCATCGAGCACTTCGATGGCGTCATTGGAATGGTTGAGCAGCGTACGGAAGTGGTTCATGTGCCGTTCCGCCTGCTTGCGCTGGGTGATTATTTCGGAAAAGATGATAATGCCGCCGATGGTACCTTCAGCGTCATACCAGGGATGAATTTCCCAGCGCACCCAGTCGATGTGGCCGTCAGGGCGCCGAAAAGGTTCTTCCTCACAACGATCCGACGCCCCAGACAGGCAACGCCGATGGATGGCCTTCCAGTGCTCGGGCAGTTCTGGAAAAACCTCGTAGTGGCTAAGCCCCTCCAGAGCGCGCTCACCCAACCCGTAATCCATGAGCCAGCGTTGACTATAGGCGATGTAGCGCATGTCCCGATCAAACACGGCAGTAGCCGAAGGCGAATGACGGAACAATAGCGCCAGTTTCTTTTCACTTTCTGCCAGCGCACGCTGACAGCGGTCAAGTTCCTGGCCCAATTCTTCCTGATCGGAATTCATACTACTGCGCATTCACAAGCCCCTCCTGCTATTGGAGCCAAAGGGTCAACGCGAATCATTGTGCACCATGATCGTCAAGGTCCAGGAAATGATGCTGTAGAGCATGGCGCCTCCCACTGCGGAGCCGAATCCTCGCACATGAAACCCCGTCACGAAATTTCCCACAAACCAGAACAAGGCGCCATTGATGATGAAAATGAATAGCCCCAAAGACAGCAAAGTGGCCGGCAAGGTAAAGAGCACCAACAAGGGGCGGATGAAGGTATTGACCAGTCCCAATACCAGTGCCGCAATCAGGGCGACGGCAAAGGAATCCACCTGTATGGAGCTCATCAGGTAAGGAAGCATGAACAGTGCGATGGCATTGATGAACCAGATCACGAGGTGCCGCATGCTACCCTCCAGAATAACGACACGCGCGCCTAGGCACGCAGACCACAGAACTTTTATGACAATCACATGACAACCATCAGTCGCCATCGGATATTTTTGCGTCTGCAGTGTACACATACTGACAGCTGGAAACGGTCATCTGGCCGTTGCTTGATTCCTGAACATTTTAACCCTATATTGTTCGTTCATGTGCCACTAGGTTGCGTTTTGATTGGGTAAAGCCCCGTTCGACGTCGCGTTCGGGCTTACGGCCTTCATCTGCCCATGCTCAACGCTTGTCACCCACGATCTCTTGCCATCGAATCAGAGGATACTGCCCTCCATGTCAAGCACCTTCATCCATGATTGATCCTCTCACCGGCCTGTTAGACCGCTTTGGATGCTTGCAGACCGCCAAGCAACTGGTTTTTGATTCGCAGCAAAGTGGACTACCTTGCGCGGTGATCTGGATCGATATCGATCGCTTCAAGCAACTCAATGCCTCCTTTGGTCATTTGGGTGGGGATAAGATCATCATCAGCCTGACGCAGCGTTTGCGTCAGCGTTTCGAAAACCGGGCAGAGTTTTCCCGAATGGGAGGAGATGAATTCGTTTTCCTGGTCACTGATTGCGCCCAACCCAAGGCGCTCGCCTTGGCCACTGAAATCACCCAGACCATCGAAGCCCCGATCACCATCGACAAAATTTCCCTACGCCCTACAGCCAGCATCGGCATTGCCGTCCTCGATCCGGGAGAAGAATCACTGTCCCTGCTGGAGCGCGCAGATCGGGCCATGTACGCCGCCAAGAAAAAGGGCGGGGCCCATATCGTATGTTCCGGAGAAGAACCCGTTCCCGGCCGCCTGGGAGTCGTTCTGGCCCGCGAAGAACTGGAAATCGAAAGCAAGTTGCACGTAGCCCTCGAATCGGGTGGGCTCTGCCTGCACTACCAACCCATCCTCCGCCCCGATGGCACGGTAGAGGCCGTGGAAGCTCTCATGCGCTGTTCCGCTAACGGTGAAAACATTCCCCCCGGGCAGTTCATCCCTGTAGCAGAGAAAACCGGGATCGTGATCCGCTTGGGAGAATGGTGCCTGTTACAGGGCGCCATGTTTGCGCGCCACTTGCAACTCTCTGGGTTTAGCACCAAGGTCGCCATCAATGTATCCCGGGCGCAATTGATCTCCAAAAAATTCACCCAGGCCTTGCATGCAGCCCTCATTTGCTCCAATGTTCGGCCTGATTGCATCGAACTGGAATTGACCGAGTCCTTGTTCATGGATATTTCCGAGACGGTGCAAAACAATCTCAAAAATGCGATTGCCGCAGGGGTTGGCCTTGCCATCGACGATTTTGGCACGGGTTATTCTTGCCTGGCCAATCTGAAAGACATTCCCGCTCAAAAGCTCAAACTGGACCGGGCCTTTGTGTCGGTCTTGCCAGAAGATCGTCGCGCGTTGGCGGTTGTGCGCGCCATGACCCAACTGGGTCATGAATTAGGCATGACCGTTGTTGCCGAGGGATGCGAACGGCCGGAAGAAATCGACGCGCTGCTGGGCGCTGGAGTCGACGCCATTCAGGGATTTTATTACGCCAAACCCATGCCGGAAGAAGCCTTGTGCTCCTGGCTGCAAAACAGGGGAGACCATGCAACAGGCCAATGAATGCCCACAGGAAGCCGATGTGGAACGACGCATGGAGCAATCCATTCTGGACTTGGGAATTCCTCCTTGCCCCACCATTCTGACGCGCTTCATGTCAGAAATCAGCAAAGATGAGCCCAACTACAGGCTACTGGAAACCCTGATCGGATCGGACGTCAGCATTTCTGCCGGCTTGATCAAGACGGCCAATTCTTCTTATTTTGGCCTGCACAAGCACGTCCGATCCGGCGCAATGGCTTTGATCGTTCTGGGATTGCGCACCACCAGTCAAGCCATCGCCGGTCTCATTTTGCGCAATGCCTTCCCGCATGTGCAAAATCTCGAAAGATTCTGGGATTCTTCCACGCGCATTTCCCATCTCTCGGGGCGCCTGGCTCAGCGTCTTCAATTGCCAGGACTGACTGCAGAGGATGCCTGTACCTATGGGTTATTCAGCAACTGCGGCATTCCCGTCCTGCTGGGACGCTTCCCGAACTATCGCGCCACCCTGGAGAAGGCTAATCGCGAAGCAAACGCCAGTTTCACCCAAATCGAGGATCTGGAAATCCCCACCAACCATGCCATGGTAGGTTGTCTGCTGGCACAAAACTGGTGGCTCCCGGAAGAAATTTGCCTGGCCATTCGTAACCATCATGAAATACAGGCGCTCGACGTAAACCAACCCAGCATCCCACCCTTGAGCCGCCGCCTTATCGCTACCGCGCAACTGGCAGAACATTTGCTGCACAAGCATCTGGGATTGAGCCAATCGCTGGAATGGGACAAACTGGGCGAGGCCTGCCTTAAGGTCTTGAAGTTGACGCAGGAGGGCCTGGAGGCCATCTATCAGGACGCCGAATCCCTGATGAACGAGACGTGAAGCGCCTGTGCATCTCAAGGACAGACTACTTTATGAAAAAAATTTATTCACTGCTGCTGTTCTGTATCCTGTATCCAGCCCCCGGATTTGCTTCGCCCCATGAAAACACCTACGACAACAATGATCGTTGTACCAACGCGGCCGAAAGAGAGTTTGAACGGGAATGGGGAGATGGCATGCTTCCCAACAAGGGAAGCCTGACGATTGCCACCTACAACACACATTACAACGCCGATCTCAACAAGTGTTTCATGCTGGTAAAAATCAGGACCTCCAACACCAAAAGCGGTTCGGCATCGGTGCATTCCTTCGTTCTCATTGACGTGTATGAAGGAATCGAATTCGGCTCCTATGGCGAACGAGCCGGAAAATTTATTGGAAAATCCCGCGAAACCTCCAACTGCGAGGTGAACCAGGTCAAATGCTCCTCCAAAGAGGAATTCCTCCAGCAAGTACAAATTTACATGGGACCTTGAATCCCCAATGGCCATGGATCGGCAACACCCAGACCTAACGCTCGCTTCACCCCAGCCACCAATACTTGACCAAAGGCAGGATGCCGGCTGGGACGCCCGGATTGCCCTTGGGTTCACGAAATCGGAAAAGAACACCGTTCTATCAAGACGCGAACATCAAGGCCCTTTGCGCGTACAAAAACCCCTATACCCCGAAGCCAATGGCATTTGCCATACGATTCTGCTGCATCCTCCCGGGGGAATCGTGGCCGGCGATCATCTCCACATAGCCATCGAACTCGAGACCTTGTCGCATGCCTTGATAACAACCCCCGGTGCAAGCAAATGGTACCGTAGCCCTGGCCCTCTCGCCGTACAACAGTTGACGATTCATGTGCGCGAGGGAGGGGTTCTGGAGTGGTTGCCCCAGGAATCCATTGTGTTTGACCAGGCAAAAGTGGATATCCACAATCAAATCACGCTTGCGGCCCACGCCGTGTATTTTGGATGGGACCTATTCTGTCTTGGGCGTCGCGCCTCAGGGGAAGGTTTTACGCGGGGAACACTAAATTTTCTAACGCGTATTGAACGCGATGGCAAGCCACTCTGGATGGAACGCGCCCTATTGCAGGGGGGCAGTCGTTTGCTGACTTCTCCGGCAGGGCTTGACGAATATTCTGTTCATGCTACTTTTGTTGCAGTGAGTGATAAAATGGATGCCGAGCTGCTGGCCCGGTGTAGACTGATCCAGCCCAGCGAAGAGAACACTCTTCATGGGTTGACCTTGTTGCCCAGCGTGCTGATTGCACGATACCTGGGTCATTCGGCTCAAGCTGCACGCCATTGGATGACCAGAATCTGGCAGACACTCAGACCACCTTTAACAGGATATGCGGCTACTATCCCACGAATCTGGAGCACCTAATGGGGTCAGCATGGAATTAACGCCACGTGAAAAAGACAAACTCCTGATTTTTACTGCCGGGCTGCTTGCCGAAAGACGACGCGCCCGGGGGCTGAAACTGAACTATCCCGAAGCAGTCGCGCTAATTTCGGCGGCGATTCTGGAAGGAGCGCGCGACGGCATGACCGTAGCGCAATTAATGCACTATGGTACCACCGTGCTGAAGCGGGAAGACGTCCTGTCAGGTATCCCTGAGATGATTCCCGACATTCAGGTGGAAGCTACGTTTCCAGACGGCACGAAACTGGTCACAGTCCATCATCCCATTCTTTAAATAACCATGATTCCAGGCGAAATCAAGACCGAAGCAGGAGATGTTTTCCTCAACACAAACCGGAGAACGCTGACGATACAAGTGGCAAACGCCGGAGATCGTCCCATTCAGGTGGGTTCCCATTATCATTTCTATGAAACCAATGAAGCGCTGATCTTTCAGCGTGACCAGTGCCGGGGAATGCGCTTGAACATTGCCGCAGGCACGGCCATCCGATTCGAGCCCGGACAGGTCAGAACGGTGGATCTGGTGGATATGGCAGGCGCACGACGCGTGTATGGATTCAAGGCTCGGGTGATGGGTGAGATTTAAACGCAGACGCCCCTGGCGCGCATGGATCACATCCCCAAGGCAACTCTTTGCGCCCACATAAAGACAGCACCTATGACTACTTTTCGACCTGTTCCTCGTGAACAGGGATTCCTATCCGGTGTGCCTGCACAGGAGTGATGCTTCATGCCAGCAAAAATTTCTCGTCAAGCCTATGCCGAAATGTATGGACCCACTGTGGGCGATCGCGTGCGTCTAGCCGACACAGAACTTTGGATCGAGGTAGAGAAGGACTGGACGATCTATGGTGAAGAGGTCAAGTTTGGCGGAGGAAAAGTCATTCGTGATGGCATGGGCCAAAGTCAGCTGGAATCGGCCAAGGTTGCTGACACCGTCCTGACCAATGCATTGATCCTGGATGCTGTCACGGGAATCATCAAAGCAGATATCGGCCTGAAGGCGGGGCGGATATGGGCAATCGGCAAGGCGGGCAATCCGGACATTCAACCCGGGGTCAATATTCCCATTGGCGCCGCCACTGAAATCATTGCGGCCGAAGGCTTGATCGTCACCGCCGGGGGGGTTGATAGTCACATCCATTTCATCTGTCCACAGCAAATCGAGGAAGCCCTCACCGCTGGCGTTACGACGCTGTTGGGTGGCGGTACAGGGCCAGCCACGGGCACGCTTGCCACTACCTGTACCCCAGGTCCATGGCACCTGCATCGCATGTTGCAAGCAGCCGAAGCCTTTCCCATCAATCTCGGTTTTTTTGGCAAGGGCAATGTCTCGTTGCCACACCCCGCACGCGAGCAAATCGAGGCCGGGGCCATTGGGCTCAAATTGCATGAGGACTGGGGTAGCACGCCTGCAGCCATCGATAACTGTCTTTCGGTGGCGGAAGAGATGGATGTTCAGGTGGCCATTCACACCGACACACTCAACGAGTCCGGGTTTGTGGAAACCACCTTGAAAGCGTTCAAAGACCGAACCATTCATACCTTCCACACAGAAGGTGCCGGTGGAGGCCACGCACCCGACATCCTGAAGGCCGTGGGCCTACCCAATGTGCTCCCCTCCTCCACCAACCCCACGCGTCCCTATACCATCAATACGATTGACGAACATCTGGATATGCTGATGGTGTGTCATCATCTGGATGCCTCCATCGCCGAAGATATTGCCTTCGCCGAATCCCGTATACGGCGCGAAACCATTGCGGCAGAAGACATCCTGCATGATCTGGGAGCTCTTTCCATGATGTCTTCGGACTCACAGGCCATGGGTCGTGTGGGCGAAGTCATTATCCGATCCTGGCAAACCGCGCATAAAATGAAAGTACAGCGTGGCACGCTGCCACAGGATAGTGCCCGTCACGACAATTTCCGCGTGAAGCGCTACCTGGCCAAGTACACCATCAATCCGGCCATCACCCATGGAATCAGCCATGAAGTGGGTTCTATAGAAGCCGGAAAATTCGCCGATCTGGTTTTGTGGAAGCCGGCCTTTTTCGGCGTAAAGCCTAGCCTGATTCTCAAGGGTGGCGTGATTGCCTGGGCTGCCATGGGAGACCCCAATGCTTCGATCCCCACTCCGCAACCCACCCATTACCGTCCCATGTTTGGCAGCTTCGGCCACCCGGTACACAGTGCGCTCACCTTTGTCTCTCAGGCCGCACTGAACAACCCTGGGGTGCAAAACATGGGTCTGAAAAAAACGCTGGTGGCCGTGAAAAATACCCGAACGATCAGAAAGTCACACATGCTGCTTAATGATGCCACGCCCGACATCCGCGTCGACCCAGAAACCTATGCCGTCCATGCAGATGGCGCGTTGTTGGTGTGCGAACCAGCCGCTACGCTGCCCATGACACAACGCTATTTTCTATTTTGATCATGCTCGTCATTGAAAAATTTGCCGCCCCCGGTGCCGTGCCTGATGACTCTCTAGTACTGAGCTACGAATACCGCTGCAAAAACCGCTTGCGCACCCAACTGGAAAGCGGTGAAGAGGTGGGTCTTTTCATGCCACGAGGGACCATCTTGCGTCATGGGCAACTGTTGTCCGCCAATGACGGTCGGATCGTACGCGTCAAGGCAGCGCCAGAAGCCGTCATGGAAGTCCGCAGTGAGGATTCCCTGGCCTTGATCCACGTGGCCTATCATCTGGGAAACCGTCATGTGGCCCTGCAAATCCAGAAGGGATGCCTGCGCTTTTTGTGTGATCATGTACTCGAGGAAATGGTTCGGGGATTGGGTCTTGAAGTACTCCAAACGCACGCGCCCTTCGAACCGGAAAGTGGTGCTTATGCAGGCCTTGGGGGCCACACCCACGGTCATAGCGCGGAGGGCGAAGGGAAAGGTGCGCGCATCCATGACATGCGTCACTATCTGTCATGATCGCGCCATCCTGGATCCGTCTGATTCAATTGATCAGTCCCCTTCTGCCTGTGGGGGCATATACCTATTCTCAGGGTTTGGAGTGGGCCGTTGAAAGAGGCCGCGTCCATGACCAATCATCCGCCTGCGTATGGATTAAAGACTGTCTGGAATATGGCTGTGCGCTCTTCGATGCCGTCTATATCGCCCATATGATACAAGCCTGGAAATCCAACGACACCACCCAGGCTCTGAAGTGGAACGATGATTTGCTGGCCAGTCGGGAAAGCGTCGAATTGCGCGCAGAAACTCTTCAGATGGGACTTTCCTTACGCCGTTTGTTGCTTGATCTGGACTGTTTTCCTGCACAACCGCTGCAGCAGTGTGAGCAATGCAGTTTTCCGCTCGGCTGGAGTTACGCCGCGGTTCAGTGGAACATTAACGCGGATCAGGCGGTCATGGGATATTTGTGGTCCTGGCTCGAAAACCAGGTATTGGCAGCGGTCAAGCTGATTCCTCTAGGACAAACCGCCGGCCAATCCTTGCTGCTAAAACTGGGGCCCTTACTGCCGCACCTTACTGCCAAGGCCATGGATACGCCCATTTCCCGAGCTGCCAACTATATGCCCGCCCTGGCCATTGCCTCCTGTTGTCACGAAACTCAATACACGCGATTATTCCGATCATGAACCATGCGCATTCACAACCCTTGCGGGTAGGAATCGGTGGACCGGTAGGT
>DAIDLC010000019.1 GCA_027449685.1 Ferrovaceae bacterium
CCATAGCCCGGCAAGGATTGAGATTCAATATGCTCGATGTCGTTAACTGTGGAACTGAGGTAGCGCTCGTAGGCATAGACCACTCGCCCGGCCATATCCTCGGGCTGCATTCCCGTGTAGGACCAGACTGCGCTGATGACCGGAATGCGGATGTCGGGAAAAATATCCACGGGAGTGCGCAGGATGGAAAGAATCCCGAACATCAAAATCAACAGGGCGAAAACGATGAACGTGAGGGGACGGCTCAAGGCCAGCCGGACAATCCCTGACATCATGAAGGCATTCCTCTTTTCATCATTTGTTTAGACCCGCTCGAATCAGACCGCGCATTTTGCCATTGTTCGCTCACAGCAGGTTGTAACCAATTGTAGTGTGCACTGCAGCAAGCCCACTCCGATCTCCGCCAGCAGAATTTAAGAGACGGCAAACAATCGGGCCAAGGCTTCCCCGGGATCCGGTTGACGCATGAAGGCTTCCCCCACCAAAAAGGCATGCACCCCTGCTGCCCGCAGGTGTTTGACGTCTTCCGGCGTGGCAATGCCACTTTCTGTGACCAGAATTCGATCGGATGGCACTTGCGAACGCAAGGCCAATGTGACATCCAGACTCGTATGAAAGCTGTGCAAATTCCGGTTGTTGATACCGATCAGTGGCGTTTGCAGTTGCAAGGCCTGTTCCAATTCCTGCGCATTGTGTACCTCCACCAGCACGGCCAGCCCCCAGGCGTGCGCCAATTGCTCCAACTCCTGAAGCAGGGGAGCGTCCAGAGCCGCCACGATCAGCAAAATGGCGTCTGCGCCCAGGGCTCGGGCCTGCAGCACCTGGTAGGGGTCCACCACAAAATCCTTGCGCAACACAGGAAGCTCGCAAGCTGCACGGGCCTGTTGCAAATCCAGATCGGACCCCTGAAAGTATTGGCGATCGGTCAAAACCGACAGACAGGCCGCGCCTTGCCGGGCATACTGCTGGGCAATCCTGGCGGGATGGAAATCAGTGCGTAACACCCCCTTGCTGGGGCTGGCCTGTTTGATTTCGGCAATGACCGCCGGAAGCCCCTGTTGCAGGCGTGTGCGCAGGCTGTGCACAAAGGGGCGCACAGGACCGGCCGCTTTGGCCAGGCGCTCCAGTTGGGAAAAGGATTGTTGTTCCTGCGCCAAGGCCACTTCCGCACGTTTGGTGTGCAAAATTTTTGTCAGAATGTCACTCATGTGCGCTCCCAAGCAACCAAGGCCTCCAGCCGCTGCCGTGCTTTTCCTGTGGCAATGGTGTCCCGGGCCAGATCCATCCCTTCCTGAATATGCCTGGCCAATCCCGCCACATACAGCGCTGCCCCGGCGTTGAGCACCACGATATCCCGGGCCGCTCCCGCCTGGTCGTCCAGCACCCGTTCCAACAAGATTCGGGACTCCTGCACACTTTTGACCAACAACTCATTGAGCGCCCGGGGCTTGAAGCCAAACTCGGCCGGCTCCAGCAGGTATTCCCGGATCGACCCATCCTTGAGCTCGGCCACATGCGTGGGGCCAGAGAGGGTGATTTCATCCAGCCCGTCACTGCCGTGGACCACCAAGGCATGGCGGCTGCCTAGTCGTTGCAGTACGCCGGCCAACGTGCTGGTCAGGTGGGGACTGAACACACCCAGCAATTGATTGGGCGCAGCGGCCGGATTGGTGAGCGGGCCCAGCAGGTTGAAAAGCGTCCGTATTCCCAGTTCGCGGCGCACGGCAACCGTATGCCGCATGGCCGTGTGGTGGTTTGGGGCAAACATGAACCCCAATCCAAAGCGACGCAACGCCTCTTCGATACGCGCCAGGGGTTGCTCGGTCACGGCAATTCCCAAAGATTCCAGCACATCGGCACTGCCACTGGTGGAAGAGACCGAACGTCCCCCGTGCTTGGCCACATGGGCGCCGGCTGCGGCCGCCACAAAAGCGGCAGTGGTGGAGATATTGAAGGTATGCAAACCATCGCCACCGGTTCCACAAGTATCCACCACATGCTCCAGACCCGTGGTGTCGACCCGCACCGACAGCTCCCGCATGACCTCGGCCGCTGCCGCCAATTCCACCACGGTTTCTCCTTTGGCGCGCAGGGCCGTGACAATACCTGCCGTCTGAATTGGCGTGGTGGCTCCGGTCATGATGCTATGCATGAGCGACAGCATTTGCTCTCGCGACAGATCGTTGCGAGCCAATAACGCATTCAGGGCATCCCGTGGGTTCACGCCTCAACCTCACGAATTTCGAAATCATGGGTCAGTTGCGCCGTCTTGGAGAGCATGATGCTGGCCGAGCAGTATTTTTCTGCCGAGAGCTTGATGGCCCGCTCCACCTGTTCTGGTTTGAGATGACGGCCCGTGACCACATAGTGAAAATGGATCCGAGTGAACACCTTGGGGTCCGTTTCGGCCCGCTGAGCCTCGAGTTCTACCACGCAGTCAGCAATATCGGCCCGTGCCCGCTGCAAAATGAGCACCACATCGAATGCCGTGCAGCCGCCCGCGCCCATGAGCAATGCCTCCATGGGACGCACCCCCAGATTGCGGCCGCCCACCTCGGGGGCCCCATCCATGAGAAACGTATGCCCGCTTCCACTTTCGGCCAAAAAACTCATGCCCTCAACCCATTTAACCCGTGCTTTCATCGCCTCACCCCAATGTTCTGTCGATTGATCAAGTCCCTGCCTGGCTACTCGTAATTCCCTGGTGCGCAACCTCTCAAGATACAAGATTCTATGCTCCACCGACAACCATTGCAGGGTTCCCTCGCATGTCTTGCGCTCTTCATCACCTGGTCCTAACGCAGAATCTCATTGACAAGCCAGCGAAACAGAAAATATAATTGTCGGCTCATTTCACTAAAGACCCCATGCAGTCATGAAAACCTTTTCCGCCAAGACGCACGAAGTACAACGCGACTGGTTTGTGGTAGATGCCACGGATCGCGTGCTCGGACGTCTCGCCAGCCAGATCGCCCTGCGTCTGCGCGGCAAACATAAAGCCATTTTCACACCGCACGTGGACACGGGCGATTTCATCGTCGTGGTCAATGCGGAAAAAATCCGGGTAACGGGAAACAAAGGCGAAGACAAGAAATACTATCGCCACACCGGCTATCCCGGGGGAATTTATGAAACCAATTTCAACAAGATGCGCGCCCGCCATCCGGCCCGCGTTCTGGAAAAGGCTGTCAAGGGCATGCTCCCCAAGGGCCCCTTGGGATATGCCATGATCAAGAAAATGAAAGTATATGCCGGCGCCGAACATCCCCATGCGGCCCAGCAACCCAAGACTCTGGATATTTGAGGCGCGTTATGATCGGTGATTATTACTACGGTACGGGACGACGCAAAAGCGCTGTGGCCCGCGTGTTTTTGAAGGCCGGTTCGGGCCAGATCGAAGTCAATGGCAAACCGCTGGATCAGTATTTTTCTCGTGAAACCGGCCGTATGGTGGTGCGCCAGCCTCTGGCACTCACCAATCATCTCAATGGCTTCGATATCCGGGTCAACGTTTTCGGTGGCGGAGAATCAGGCCAGGCGGGTGCCGTGCGTCATGGCATTACCCGGGCTTTGATCGACTTCAACCCAGAACTCAAGTCCGCCCTCAAACAAGCTGGCCTAGTCACCCGCGATGCCCGCGAGGTGGAGCGTAAGAAGGTTGGTCTGCACAAAGCCCGTCGGCGTAAACAGTTCAGCAAGCGTTAATCAGGATTCTCAAAGCCGGCGTGATGCCGGCTTTTTTGTGGGGCAAACCGTCCCTGGAGAGGGTTCGTTTTCAGGAGCAAGACACCATGATCAATATCGGTATTGTGGGCGGCACTGGCTATACAGGGGTCGAACTGCTCAGAATTCTGGCGCAGCATCCCCAGGTTTCCTTGCGCGCCATCACCTCGCGCAAGGAAACCGGGCAACCCGTGGCAGCCTTGTTCCCCAGCCTGCGCCAGCACGTGGACCTGGCCTTTGTCGACCCTGCCCAGGCCCGCTTGGAACAGTGTGACCTGGTGTTTTTTGCAACCCCCAACGGAATTGCCATGCAGCAGGCCCGCGAACTGCTGACCGCAGGCGTGCGCGTGATCGATCTGGCAGCCGATTTCCGCATCAAGGATGTGGCGCTGTGGGAACAATGGTATGGCATGCCCCATGCCTGCCCGGAACTCGTGGCACAGGCGGTGTACGGACTACCAGAACGCAACCGCGAGGCCATTCGCCAGGCTCGTTTGGTTGCCAACCCCGGCTGCTATCCCACGGCCGTGCAACTCGGCTTCTTGCCCTTGTTGGAAGCGGGGCTGGTGGATGTGCAGCGCCTCATTGCCGACGCCAAATCGGGCGTATCCGGTGCCGGGCGCAAGGCCGAAATTTCCATGCTACTTGCCGAGGCTGGTGATAACTTCAAAGCCTACGGGGTCTCTGGCCATCGGCACCATCCGGAAATCACCCAGGAGCTCGGCCAGATCGCAGGCCAAGCCGTCAATCTGATCTTTACCCCCCATCTGCTGCCCATGATTCGGGGTATCCATGCCACGCTGTATGCGCCACTGACTGCGCGTGCCGACCTGGATGTTCAATCCCTTTACGAACAGCGCTATGCCCAGGAACCCTTCGTGGATGTCATGCCTCCCGGCACTCACCCCGAAACCCGCTCAGTGCGCGCCTCCAACCTGTGCCGAATTGCCCTGCATCGTCCCGGACAAGGAGACACGGTGGTCATCCTGTCGGTCATCGACAATCTGGTGAAAGGAGCCGCAGGTCAGGCGGTACAAAACATGAATCTGATGTTTGGCTTGCCTGAGACCACCGGGTTGGAGCATATTCCCATCCTGTAAATATAGAGTAGAATGAGTCTATGGTGTTGCACACAGGCACTGCCCCGTTTACTGGCTCGGTGCCTGGTTGCAGCGATCCCCCTTTTTTTGGAGCCCATGAATCATGAATGCACCTGCCGAAACTCTCCTGCCAGACCCATTGCTTTTTAGCGATAGCGCCGCACAAAAAGTCCATGACCTGATCGAAGAAGAGGGAAACCCTGAACTCAAGTTGCGCGTGTTCGTTACCGGCGGAGGCTGCTCTGGGTTTCAATACGGTTTTACATTTGAAGAATCGGTCAACGATGACGATACCGTCATGGTCAAGAACGGCGTATCTCTGCTCATCGATCCCATGAGCTATCAGTATCTCGTGGGTGCGGAAATCGACTACAAGGAAGACCTGGAGGGGGCACAGTTCATCATTCGCAACCCCAATGCCACCACCACCTGTGGTTGTGGCTCTTCTTTTTCTGCTTGATTCTTCGCCCACCCGTCCCGTTTTTCCGGTTCGTCACTGATCCGGTCTGACGGGCAACCCGAAAGCCTTACAGGCGCTCCAGCCAGGCCAAGTCCACCACCCCATGGGTGGGGGGGCCAGCAGGTTTGGTTGGAGCTCCCTCTGTTGCCAGAAGCTGGCATGGCGCTTGCGGCTCTCCCAAATCGGACAACACCGCCAATGCGCCCGCAAAATCCTGCGTTCGGGTGTAGTCGTTGACCGTCACCACAGTATTCACTCCAGCTGCAAGCGCAGCCTTCAAGCCGTTCTCCGAATCCTCTACGGCCAAACAATCTTGGGCCGCCACTCCCAGGCGTTCCAAGGCCCACAGATAAATATCTGGGGCTGGTTTTTTTGCTGGCACAATATCACCCGCTGCCACAACCCGAAACCAGTTCAGGGCTGATGGTCCCAGGGTCTGCTCTAGTAAAGTGGTGACGTTTTCCATGGTCGTGGTGGTTGCAATGGCCAGCATGACACCGCGTGTGCGGGCTTCCTGAAGCAAGCGCTCGACTCCCGGTCGCAAGGGGATTCCACCCTGTTGCAAACGCTGCCGATACAACCGGGTTTTCGCCTCGTGCAGTTGTACCACGAGCGCATCGAAGCCCGGTGTGCGCAACACGTCGGGCTGGTAGTGCTGGGCATAGAAATGCATACGCTCTTTGCCTCCGGTCACTTGTAACAATTCGCCGTACAGGGCAACATCCCATTCCCAATTCAATCCCATTTCCTTGAATGCCTGATTGAAGGCTGGGCGATGCCCATCCCGCTCTGTATCGGCCAAGGTGCCATCCACGTCAAACAATAGGGCTTTCCAACGCATGGTTTTAATACTCAAAAATAAATTCGGCTTTCCTACCAGCCTGATCAGCAGCCCAATCTGCCCTCAGACGCTCTGGGTTCGGCGTGCAAACAATGCCCGAGTGGCCTCGATGGCCTGCTGTACGGCCGGACGACGATAATCCCATTCGGGATCGTTGGTTGGTGGATGAAGAACCATCGTGGCATTTGCCTCGAACAATAGTACCTCACCCTGATCATTGACCCCAAAATCGATGCCGAAGTAATCCAGGGCAATGGTTTTTGCCACAACCTGCAAGGTGTGCATCACCGCAGAGCCCAGATATTCCCCCGGATTTTGTAAAAAACGGGATTCTTCGGCGCGGGCTGCCACATCCTGCTGCAAATCGGCGCTGAAATAGTGCACTTTCCAATGAGAAGCCAGCGCCAGATGGATCGGATAGAGAAGGCCATCGATACACATCATGCGAAACTTCCGAAAGCGTCCGGCCGCATCCCGTGTGTCCAGATATTCTAGCGCCAGCCAGCGCGATCCCGGCAGTTGCGACAGAATGTCGGGTAATTGAGCCGCCTGCGCCACCTGCTCAAAAAATTGCCCGCCGTGATAGCCCATGGAACGAACCAGCAAGGGAAAAGCGAGGCCCTCCTGTTGCAGCAACCCAAGCAGCGTCGATACCTCGGTAGGGTTGCACTCCAGCCAGGCCATGCGCGGCACACGCACCCCATCCAGGGACGCCAGCTGCTGTCCCAAAGTAAAGCGTCCCGTGCGCAATACCTGCTCGGGGCGATTGATCAAGGGAGCAGAGCGCTGCAAGAGGGCAGCCTTTTCCAGAACCTCCCGACACCGATCTGCATCACCAATGGCGTTAAAGCATAGGTCATGAGCCGGCAAAGGCTTGCTCGCATCCCAGTATTCCAGCGCAATACTGGTGCAATCGAAGCGCCGATGATCGATCAAAAAGCGCCAGGGAATATTGCCCTCCTGCGCGCTGCCCAGAATCAATAACTGGGCTCGCTGGCCAGCGCCTTGCCCACGCCAGAATTGCACTGGCGCTGGTCCGAAACCACGATCGCGATGGTACGCCGCCAAGGTTTCATTGCCCAGGCGCGAGGCACAGGCCGCAAGCCCCTGATGCGCAGCCGGCACATACGGTTCGGACTGCAATAACCACTGAAATTGCTCCTGCGCCTGCGCCAGTTCATTTTTATGCAGCAGAACCTGGGCCAGATTCAAACGTGCCCCCTCATGGGTCGGATGATAGGTAACGGCGGCCGTAAAAGCCGTTTGAGCGGCGGAGAGGTGGCCCGTATCGAACAGCAGGGTGCCCAGATTGTTCCAGGCTCCCAGATGCGTTGGGTCCTGCTGCAACACCTGCAGATAGTGTTGCTGTGCTTCTAATAACGCCAGAGGGTCTCCTGTGGCGCATAAGGCATTGGCCAGATTGAAACGAATGGACGTCAGTTGGGGGGCGCACTGCAAGGCCTGGCGATGCAACGCAAGGGCCTGTTGTTCGGCACCCTGGGCTTCCGCCCGCAGCGCCTCATTGGCCAGTTCCACGGCTTGTTCGAGGGCTGAATTCGGGCTCTGACTCATGGTTTGGGCGGCGCTAGCGCACTTTGATATGCAGTTCCCGCAATTGCTTTTCATCCACCGGGCTGGGGGCCTGGGTCAGCAGGCATTGTGCCCGCTGGGTTTTGGGAAAGGCAATGACATCTCGAATCTGTGCAGACCCCGTCATCATGGCCACAAGACGATCAAACCCAAAGGCAATCCCCCCATGGGGGGGCGCGCCATACTGCAGCGCGCTGAGCAAAAAGCCAAATTTTGCGCTGGCTTCTTCGGCTCCAATGTCGAGCGCACGAAATACCTGAGATTGAATTTCTTCACGGTGTATGCGCACTGATCCACCGCCAATTTCCCACCCGTTGAGAACCACGTCGTAAGCCTGCGCAAAAGCCTGGGAGGGGTCGGACTGCAGATAGGCCTCATGCCCCTCTTTGGGCGCCGTAAAGGGATGATGCAGGGCCACCCAGCGCTTTTCTTCCGCAGCATATTCGAACATGGGGAAGTCCACCACCCACAGGGGTTTCCAGCCTCCTGTGGAAAATCCCTTTTCGTGGCCCAGTTTTACCCGAAGAGCCCCCAAGGCATCGTTGACCACCTTGGCCTGGTCGGCACCGAAAAATATCAGGTCGCCATTTTGCGCACCGGTGCGTTGCAAAATTTGCTCCAGCGTATCAGCCCCCAAAAATTTGACGATGGGAGATTGCAACCCGTGTTCGTTGGCTTGGGAGCTGTCGTTGACCTTGATATAAGCCAGACCACGGGCCCCGTAAATGGCCACGAACTGCGTGTAATCGTCAATTTCTTTGCGGGTCAGTTCGGCGCCTCCGGGAATCCGCAGCGCCGCCACACGTCCCCCAGGCAGATCAGCTGCCGCACGAAACACCTTGAAGTCCACGGTCTTCATGAGATCGGTCAGTTCGGTCAATTCCAGAGGAATACGCAGGTCCGGTTTGTCCGAACCATAACGCTGCATGGCTTCGGTCCAGGTGAGGCGGGGAAAGGCTGGTCCCAGATCGGCCTGGATGGTTTTTTGAAACAGATCCCGTACCAACCCCTCCATCATGGCCATGATTTCCTGTTGGTTCAGAAAAGAGGTTTCGATATCGATCTGGGTAAACTCGGGCTGGCGGTCGGCCCGCAAATCCTCATCCCGAAAGCATTTGGTGATCTGGTAGTAACGATCAAACCCCGACACCATGAGCAATTGTTTGAACAATTGCGGCGATTGGGGCAAGGCGTAAAATTCTCCCGGATGCACCCGGCTGGGAACCAGGTAGTCGCGCGCGCCCTCCGGGGTGGATTTGGTGAGCATGGGGGTTTCGATGTCCACAAACCCCAGAGCATCCAGATACTGACGCACGGTCATGGCCGCGCGATAGCGCAGCAAGAAGTTTTTTTGCATTTCGGGACGACGCAAGTCCAGAAACCGGTACTCCAACCTGACCTGTTCCGACAAATTGTCGTCTTCCAGAAGGAAGGGCGGAGGCAAGGAAGGGTTGAGCACGCGAATGCGCTGCGCCAGAACCTCCACAGCACCGCTGCGCAGGTTTTCGTTATCTGCACCTTCCGGGCGCAGGCGCACGCACCCCACGACTTCCAGCACAAACTCGTTACGCACTGCTTCGGCAACCCTGAAGTTATCCTGATCGTCCGGATTGCAGACCACTTGCACCACCCCTTCCCGGTCACGCAAGTCGATGAAGATAACTCCCCCATGGTCGCGGCGACGGTGGGCCCAGCCCATCAGGGTGACGGTTTGATCCAAAAAGCGGCGGTCTACCAGACCGCAATATTCAGTACGCATGATTCCACAATCTCAAGGAAGTTTCAAAATTTAGAGGGCAGAGGTTTTGCCCAATCCCACTTCCACCACGCCCATGGAAATGATGTGCTTGAGCGCATCATCCACGGCAATGTCCAGTTCAATCACATCACGCACTGGGACCATGAGAAAAAACCCGGAAGTGGGGTTGGGAGTGGTTGGAACGTATACGTTCAAATGTGGCTCGTCCAGTTTTTCGGCGATGGCCCCTTGGGGTGTTCCAGTCAAAAAGGCCAGCGTCCAGACACCCTGATGGGGATAACGCACCAGAAGAACCTTGCGAAAGGCCTGCCCCGAACTGGAAAACAGGGTATCGCTCACCTGCTTTACCCCGGTATAGATGGTATTGACCACAGGGATTCTTGCCAGCAGGTCTTCGCCCAGCTGTAACAATCGTCGCCCCAGCAAATTGGCCGCAACCGCTCCAGTCAACAGCACGATCAGCAAAGTGACCAATACCCCCAGGCCGGGAATATGAAAACCAAACAGGGCTTCGGGGCGAATCGAGGCAGGCAATAAAAACAGGGTTTCATCCAGCGTATTGACGATGAGGCGCAAAACCCATACGGTGATGACCAGCGGAATCAACACCACGATTCCGGTCAAGAAGTACCGTTTCATCAGGATTGTGCCGAACCAGATGGGGAGCTGGAAGGCTTGGGAGTGGCCGGAGACTCAGACGGCTTGGCCGACTCCGCGGGTGCGGTGCTTGCGTTGTTGGTAGCGGGTTGTGCTGGTTTGTCGCCCGCCGCATTGGCCTTGTCTGCGGGAGCCTCCCCGGCAGCTTCGGTTTTGGGCGCATCGCCTTTGGGTGCACTGCTGCCGCCGCGAAAATCGGTGACATACCAACCCGTGCCTTTCAACTGAAAGCCGGCGGCCGACACTTTTTTGATCAAGGCCTCAGCCCCGCAAGACGGACAGACCGTTCGCGGTGGATCCGAAATTTTTTGCAGGACTTCGGTTTCCTGGCCACATGCCTGGCAGCGGTATTCGTAAAATGGCATGGAACCCTCCCTCTAATCTTCAATCATAGCATATCATGCAGATACATCCCCGAAGGAGAGGTTCATGACGTTGCTGTGGAACAAACCCGATACCCAATCATCCGTGACCATCCAGCAGGTTGGGCGCCATGCCGCGCAGCCTTCTCTTAGCCACCATGATGGTCTCCATCCGCGCCCCGGGCGCTCCTCATGGGCCCAAGTCCTACTGCTGGGTCTGCTCTGTCTGGGCAACGCCCTGACACCGGCCCAGGCTGGTGGTTTGCCGGCCGGCGTCGTACAAGGCTACCAAATGGAGGGGGTTACCGAGTATCGCCTGGCCAACGGGTTGCAGGTTTTGCTGGCACCGGACGACAGCAAACCCACGACAACCGTGAA
>DAIDLC010000020.1:0-4385 GCA_027449685.1 Ferrovaceae bacterium
TTATCGCCGGCCTCTGCCAGCAACATGGAAATTTCTGCCTTGCGCCCGGCACCGGACACGCCCGATTTGGCGTCGGCAATGAGATGTTGCACATCCACCAGGCCTGCTTCCAGCAAGGGCAAAAAGCCGAGCTGTACGGCCGTGGGATAGCAGCCGGGGTTGGCGACCAAACGCGCCTGACGAATGGTCTCCCGGTTCCGTTCGGGTAACCCGTAAACCGCCTGTGCCACGAGTTCCGGGCAGGCATGCGGCATACCATACCATTGCTCCCACAGCGCCACATCCTTGATCCGAAAATCGGCGGCCAGATCGATCACGCGCACGCCTGCGCTCAGCAGTTCGCGAGCCTGATGCATGGCAATCCCGTTGGGGGTGGCAAAAAATACCAGGTCACACTGTTCCAAGCGGGCCTGGGTAGGGTCGACAAAGGCCAGGTCCACGTGTTGGCGCAGGCTGGGGAACAAGGCAGCCACGGGTTGTCCGGTTTCCTTGCGCGAAGTGATGGCGCGCAAGGAGGCCTGGGGATGCTGCGCCAGAATTCTGAGCAGTTCGACCCCCGTATAGCCGGTGCCACCCACAATACCGATATTGATCATGGTGAATCGCTCCTGAAAACGGGCCCACCCAGGGGAAGGATTCGCCCCACAAAAAAAGCCGGCATCGCGCCGGCTTTGAGAATACTGATTAACGCTTGCTGAACTGTTTACGCCGACGGGCTTTGTGCAGACCAACCTTTTTACGCTCCACCTCGCGGGCGTCGCGGGTGACCAGGCCAGCCTGTTTGAGGGCGGACTTGAGCTCCGGGTTGAAGTCGATCAAAGCCCGGGTGATGCCATGACGCACGGCACCCGCTTGACCCGATTCTCCGCCACCGAAGACGTTGACCCGAATATCGAAGCCATCGAGGTGATTGGTGAGTGCCAGCGGCTGGCGCACTACCATACGGCCGGTTTCACGAGAAAAATATTGATCCAGCGGTTTGCCGTTGACTTCGATCTGACCCGAACCGGCCTTCAAAAACACGCGGGCTACCGCGCTTTTGCGCCGCCCCGTACCGTAGTAGTAATCACCGATCATAAAGCGCCTCAAATATCCAGAGTCTTGGGTTGCTGGGCCGCATGGGGATGTTCGGCGCCGGCATATACTTTCATTTTCTTGATCATGGCATAACCCAAGGGGCCTTTGGGGAGCATGCCCTTGACTGCCTTTTCCAGAACGCGGGCCGGATGGCGGGCGCGCATCTTGTTGAAATTGGTTTCATAAATCCCCCCGGGATAGCCGGTGTGGCGATAGTATTTCTTGTCTTCGCCCTTGTTTCCCGTTACCCGGATTTTTTCTGCATTGACCACGACGATGAAATCGCCCGTGTCCACGTGCGGTGTGAAAATGGCTTTATGTTTGCCGCGCAGACGCAAGGCGATCTGGCTGGCGAGACGTCCGAGTACGCGATCCGTGGCATCTACCACAAACCAGTCGCGTTGCACTTCGTGCGTCTTGGCGGAAAAGGTTTTCATGACTGCATGGGGTCTTTAGTGAAATGAGCCGACAATTATATTTTCTGTTCTGCTGGCTTGTCAATGGGATTCTGCGTTAGTGATCACATTGCGCTAACAGGGGATTCTGCATTGAAGGGCCAGGTGATGAAGGGTGCCGGGCAGAAGAGGGAACGCTGCAATGGTTGTCGGTCGAGGATAGAATCTTGTATCTTGAGCAGTTGTGATACCTGGGGATAGCAACAGGCCGGGCAGGAACTTGATCAATCGACGGAATATTGGGGTGAGGCGATGAAAGCACGGGTTAAATGGGTAGAAGGCATGAGTTTTTTGGGAGAAAGCGGCAGTGGGCATACCTTCCTGATGGATGGGGCTCCCGAGGTCGGGGGGCGCAATCTGGGCGTGCGTCCCATGGAAGCATTGCTCATGGGCGCGGGGGGCTGTACCGCCTTCGATGTGGTGCTCATACTGCAGCGGGCACGGGCCGATATTGTGGACTGCGTGGTGGAACTGGAGGCCCAGCGGGCCGAAACGGACCCCAAGGTGTTCACCCAGATACACTTTCACTATGTGGTCACTGGCCGTCATCTCAAACCGGAACAGGTGGAGCGGGCCATCAAACTTTCGGCAGAAAAATATTGC
This sequence comes from Ferrovaceae bacterium, assembly GCA_027449685.1. Lineage (GTDB taxonomy): Bacteria > Pseudomonadota > Gammaproteobacteria > Burkholderiales > Ferrovaceae > JAJZHV01. The sequence continues at coordinate 2,136 of DAIDLC010000020.1, forward strand.
TCGGCCAGTATCATGCTCTCCAGGACGGCGCAGCTGACCCATGATTTCGAAATTCGTGAGGTTGAGGCGTGACCCCACGGGATGCCCTGAATGCGTTGTTGGCGCGCAACGATCTGTCGCGGGAGCAAATGCTGTCGCTCATGCATAGCATCATGACCGGAGCCACCACGCCCATTCAGACGGCAGGCCTTGTTACGGCCCTGCGCGCCAAGGGTGAAACCGTGACGGAACTCGCGGCAGCGGCCGAGGTGATGCGTGAGCTGTCGGTACGGGTGGATACCACGGGTCTGGAGCATGTGGTGGATACTTGCGGCACCGGTGGCGATGGTCTGCATACCTTCAATATCTCCACCACGGCTGCTTTTGTGGCGGCCGCAGCCGGTGCTCATGTGGCCAAGCACGGAGGTCGTTCGGTTTCTTCCACTAGCGGCAGTGCCGATGTGCTGGAGTCTTTGGGCATTGCCGTGACCGAACAACCGCTGGCGCGTATCGAAGAGGCATTGCGTCGCTTTGGACTGGGGTTCATGTTTGCTCCCAACCACCATACGGCCATGCGGCATACGGTGGCCGTGCGCCGCGAACTGGGAATCCGGACCCTGTTCAACCTGTTGGGTCCGCTCACCAATCCGGCAGCTGCACCCAATCAATTGTTGGGTGTGTTCAGTCCACACCTGACCAGCACCTTGGCGGGTGTGCTGCAACAATTGGGCAGCCGTCATGCGCTAGTGGTGCACGGCAGCGACGGGCTGGATGAAATCACCCTCTCTGGGCCCACGCATGTGGCCGAACTCAGGGATGGGGCGATCCGGGAATACCTGCTGGAGCCAGCCGAGTTTGGCATCAAGCCCCGGGCGCTCAATGAGTTGCTGGTCAAAAGTGTTGAAGAGTCCCGGATGTTACTGGAACGGGTACTGGACGACCAGGCGGGAGCAGCCCGCGACATTGTGGTGCTCAATGCCGGGGCAGCCCTCTACGTGGCGGGTTTGGCCAGGCACCTGCGGGAGGGAGCAGATCTGGCCAGGGACACCCTTGCCACGGGAAAAGCGCGGCAACGCCTCGAGGCCTTGGTGGCGTGGGAGCGCGCATGAGTGACATTCTGACAAGAATTCTGCACACCAAACGCCAAGAGGTCACGTTGGCGCGGGAACAACAATCCTTTTCCCAGATGGAGCGCCTGGCCAAAGAGGCTGCTCCGGTGCGCCCTTTTGTGCACAGCCTGCGTGCCCGCCTGCAGCAGGGGCTCCCGGCGGTCATTGCCGAAGTCAAGCAGGCCAGCCCTAGCAAGGGGGTGTTATGCACTGATTTTCATCCTGCCCGGATTGCCGGCCAGTATGCCCGGCAAGGTGCGGCCTGCCTGTCGGTGTTGACCGATCGTCAGTACTTTCAGGGCTCCGATCTGGACTTGCAACAGGCCCGTGCGGCGTGCGAGCTTCCTGTGTTGCGCAAGGATTTCGTGGTGGATCCCTACCAGGTGGTGCAGGCGCGCGCGCTGGGGGCAGATGCCATTTTGCTGATTGTGGCGGCGTTGGATCCCGTTCTGCTTCAGGAGTTGGAACAATTGGCACTGGGCTGGGGCTTGGCCGTGCTGGTGGAGGTTCACGACGCGCGGGAGCTGGAACAGGCCCTACGGCTGCAAACCCCACTGATTGGTATCAACAACCGTAATCTCCACAGCTTTCATACGAGTTTGGAGGTCACATTGGCCTTGCGTTCGCAAGTGCCGCCCGAGCGAATTCTGGTTACGGAAAGCGGCGTGGGTACGCCGGAAGACGTTCAACGTTTGCGGCAAGCAGGGGTGCATGCGTTTCTGGTGGGGGAAGCCTTCATGCGTCAGCCGGATCCCGGGGAGGCCCTGGCCCGATTGTTTGCCTTCGCCTGAAAACACCGGGAGCGATGATCGGGTCGGCTTGCTGCAGCGCACACTACAATTGGTTACAACCTGTTGCGAGTGAACAATGGCAAAATGCGCGGTCTGATTCGAGCAGGTCTAAACCAATGATGAAAAGAGGAATGCTTTCATGATGTCAGGGATTGTTCGGTTGGCCTTGAGCCGTCCCCTCACGTTCATCGTTTTCGCCTTGTTGATATTGATGTTCGGGATCCTTTCCATTCTGCGCACTCCGGTGGATATTTTTCCCGACATCCGCATTCCAGTTATCAGTGCGGTGTGGTCCTATACGGGCATGCAGCCCGAAGCTATGGCCGGGCGAGTGGTCTATGCCTACGAGCGCTACCTCAGTTCCACGGTCA
>DAIDLC010000020.1:4395-10303 GCA_027449685.1 Ferrovaceae bacterium
CGGCGCAGGTCACCTCCATCTCGCAAACCATTCTCAAGCAGTTGCCGCCTGGCATCACGCCCCCGCTCATCCTCAATTACAACGCCGCCACTGTCCCCATCCTGCAATTGGCTTTGTCCAGCAGGAGCCTGACCGAAGCCAAACTGTTTGACTTGGGGCAAAATTTCATCCGTCCGCAACTGGCCACCGTGGAGGGGACGGCGATTCCCTCTCCCTACGGGGGTAAAGTGCGTCAAATCCAGATCGATCTGGACCCCCAGGCCATGCAGTCCAAGGGGGTTTCTCCCGGCGACGTGAGCAATGCCCTGGCAGCCCAGAATCTGATCATTCCGGCTGGTACCCAGAAAATCGGCAAGTTCGAATACAACATCAAACTCAATGACAGCCCCGAGGACTACTCCGAGCTCAACGATTTGCCCGTAAAAAAAGTCAACAACAATTCGCCTTTGCCCCAGGCAGATTCGGAAACGGTTTTTATGCGCGATGTGGCCCATGTGCGCGATGGCTTCCCGCCACAAATCAACATTGTGCGCGTGGATGGCTTGCGTTCGGTGCTCATGACGGTGCTGAAAAACGGGGCCACCTCCACGCTCGACATCATCGATGGGGTCAAGAAACTGATCCCCAAACTCAAGGAGACGTTGCCCGACGATTTGCGTATCGATGCGGTGGGTGATCAATCCATGTTCGTGAAAGCCGCGGTATCCGGGGTGATCCGTGAAGGGGTGATTGCGGCGGCCCTCACCAGCCTCATGATTTTGCTGTTTCTGGGAAGCTGGCGCTCCACCCTGATCATTGCGGCCTCCATCCCCCTGGCCATTCTGTCCTCCATCGCTACCCTGTCGGCTCTGGGGGAGACCTTGAATGTCATGACCCTGGGCGGCTTGGCCCTGGCTGTGGGTATTCTGGTGGATGATGCCACGGTGATGATCGAAAATATCAACCATCATCTGGAAATGGGTAAAGAGGTCACGCCAGCCATCATCGATGGTGCCAGTCAGATCGTGCAACCTGCTTTTGTCTCCACCTTCAGCATTTGCATCGTGTTCATCCCCATGTTTTTTCTCACGGGCGTTTCGCGTTACCTGTTCGTGCCCATGGCGGAAGCCGTGGTGTTTGCCATGATTGCATCTTTCGTGCTGTCGCAAACTTTTGTGCCTACCATGGCCAGTTATCTGCTCAAGGCCCATGCGGCAAGTGTCCATCATGCGCCATTGCAGGGGGAGGATCCCGAACATTTGCGCGCAGTCTATCGTGGCTCGGTATGGCGCCGCGTGCGCAATGGACTGATGACGTTTCAACAAGGTTTTGAGCGCCAGTTCACCGTTTTCCGACTCGGTTATACGGCCTTGTTGCAAAAGGCCGTGGATCATCGCACCCGCTTTGTCACTTTGTTCATGCTGGTGGTTTTATCCTCCTTTTCCCTGGTGCCGTTTCTTGGGCGCAACTTTTTCCCCTCGGTGGATGCCGGGCAAATCAAGATGCACGTGCGTGCTCAGGTAGGCACCCGGGTGGAGGAAACCGCCAGCCTGTTCGACAAGGTGGAAAATGTCATTCGTTCGCAGATTCCGCCCGATCAACTGGAAAGCATCGTGGATAATATCGGCTTGTCCGTGAGCCCCATCAATTTGTCCTTTATCAACACAGGAACAGTGGGCCCACAGGATGGAGACATTCTGATTACCCTGAATGAAAAACATGCCCCCACGGAAGACTATGTAAAACGCCTGCGAGCGGTGCTACCGGAACGCTTTGCCGGAGTGTCTTTTGCCTTTTTGCCTGCAGACATGGTGAGTCAGATTCTCAATTTCGGAGCTCCCGCGCCCATCGATATCCAAATCAAAGGGCCTAATCACGACGCCAATCTGGTCTATCTCAGTAGCATGTTGCGCAACATCAAGCACGTGGATGGGGTGGTGGATGCACGTATTCAACAGTCTACCAATTACCCCCAATTTGATGTGGATGTGGATCGGGTGCGTAGTCAAAGCCTTGGGGTGACGGAGCGGGATGTCACCAATAGTTTGGTCACAACCCTATCGGGCAGTGGGCAGGTGGCCCCTACCTTCTGGTTGAATCCCCGCAATGGGGTTTCTTATCCCATCGTGGTCCAGACCCCCCAATATCGTGCAGACAGTTTGTCTGCACTGGAAGGTACGCCGATTACGACACACGAAAACAGAGAGCTGCAGGTGTTGGGTGGGCTGGCGGATATCAGTCGGGACCGGGGTGAGGCAGTGGTGACGCATTACGCCATCCAGCCTTCCTTTGATATTTTTGCCACCACCCAGGGAATGGATCTGGGAACCGTCGCGGCTGATATTCATCGCCTGATCAATGCCAGCAAAAAGGACATTCCCAAGGGGGCGACCGTGCAGATTCTGGGACAGGTCCCCATCATGGAAACTTCCTTTACCGGTTTGTTATTTGGCTTGATGGCCTCCATTCTGTTGATCTATCTGTTGATCGTGGTGAACTTTCAATCCTGGCTCGATCCCTTCGTGATCATTACAGCGCTTCCAGCGGCCTTGGCGGGCATCGTATGGATGCTCTTTGCCACTCATACCACCTTGTCGGTGCCGGCCTTGACCGGCGCTATCATGTGCATGGGAGTAGCCACAGCCAACAGTATTCTCGTGGTCAGTTTTGCGCGTGAACGTCTGGTGTATACCCGAGACTCCTCCAAAGCGGCTGTGGAAGCGGGCTTTGCCCGGTTTCGACCAGTGCTGATGACCGCCCTGGCCATGATCATCGGAATGGCGCCCATGGCCCTGGGCCTGGGCGAAGGCGGCGAGCAAAACGCCCCCCTGGGGCGCGCGGTGATCGGCGGGCTATCGATTGCAACGATGGCTACATTGATTTTTGTTCCGGTGGTTTTCAGTCTGGTTCATGCCAGAGACGATTTTGAAGAAGATGCGGAGGATGAGGATATCCTCGATGCAACAGGAGAGCAGCATGCATAACCAGTCTGAACAATCTCATCACGACCCCGAAGCACAGCATCACGTCATGTCCCGTCGCTCCACGCGTCGACTCAAGCGTCTGGGAGTGGGGGCACTGATCCTGGCCGGGGTTGTGGTGGCCTGGGGACTATTCATTCGCAATCGCGAAGCGCGGGAAGTCAACGTCTGGACTCAGGCGCAAGCCATTCCCGTGGTGGAAGTCATCCAGTTGCATCATGGCAGCAGCATTCGCACGCTGGTGTTACCCGGAAATTTGCAGCCGTATATCGATGCCCCTATCCTGGCTCGGGTCAATGGCTATATTTTGCGCTGGTACCATGACATTGGCGCTCACGTCAAAGCAGGAGAATTGCTGGCTGAAATCGACACCCCCGAACTGGATCATCAGTTGGATCAAGCCAAGGCCGATCTGGTCAGCGCCATGTCCAATCAACAACTGGCGGATGTGACGGCCAAGCGCTGGCTGAATTTGCTCAAGACTGATTCGGTCTCTCAGCAGGATGCAGACGAGAAAGTGGCCGATTTGGCGGCGCGCAAGGCTGCGGTGGATGCTGCACGCGCCAATGTGGGCCGCATCGAGGCGTTTGAAAGTTTCAAGCGGGTCGTGGCTCCCTTTGACGGTGTGGTCACAGCCCGGAAAACGGACGTTGGGGCCCTGATCGATGCGGGGCGCGGTACTGAGCTGTTCAATGTGGCCAGTATCGATCCCCTGCGATTGTATGTTCCCGTCCCTCAAAGTTACAGCCAGCAAATCAAGCCAGGACTGAAAGCAACCCTGGAAGTACCAGAGCATCCCGGGCAGGCGTTCAACGCCATCATTACCCGTTCCTCCGGTTCCATTAGCGGGCGCTCGGGAACCTTGTTGGCAGAATTGGCCGTCAGTAACAAGGAAGGATTGCTGACTCCCGGAGGCTATGCCGAAGTAAAGTTTGAGTTGCCCGAGAGTTCGGCCATCGAACGGGTTCCGGCGAGTGCGCTGATTTTGCGCATGGGGGGGGTGGCTTTGGCCGTTTTGCAACCGGATCACCATGTGAAGATCAAAAAGGTGGTGGTGGGGCGTGATTTCGGCTCCGAGATTGAGGTGCTTTCCGGGTTAAAGGCCGATGATCTCATCGTGGATAGTCCGCCGGACTCCATCGAAGACGGGGATTTGGTCCGCTTGTCAGGAAACCCTGAAGGCATCGCTGCTGTGGACAAAAAGCAGGCGCCTGTTCCAGCCAAGGCAGAGACTGCTGCAGGGAAAAAACCATGAAACCTGCTGTGCGTATATTGGCGCTGGGCTTCTGGGCGATTTTGGGGGGCTGTTCCCTGATCCCCGAATACCATCGTCCCGAAGTCCCCGTGGCGGAGCAATTCAAGGAGGATGGACCTTGGCATGTGGCTCAGCCGGAAGACCAGGCTAAGCGCGGGGACTGGTGGTCCTTGTTCCAGGATTCGGTTTTGAGCCAGTACGAACAGCAATTGGAACAGGATAGTCTGGAATTGAAAGTGGCGCTGGCACGCTATGATGCGGCCCAGGCCTTCTTCACAGAACAAAGCGCTCAGCTCTATCCTGAAGTGGATCTGGGCGGTAATGTATTGACCAACCGCGAGTCTGTGAATCGCCCATTGCGGGGGACCAATTTGCCCAACGTGTATGGGAATACGGCGCTGAGTATGGGCGCATTCTACGAACTGGATCTGTGGGGCCAGATCCGCAGTGCTGTGGCTTCGGCTCAGGCTCAGGCCCAGGCCAGTGGTGAGGATGTGGAATCGGCTCGCTTGAGTCTGCAAGCGCAATTGGCCACGGAATATGTGCAGTTACGCGGGTTGGATGCCCAAATCCAGATTCTGGCTGATTCGATCGAGGCCTATCGCAGCGAGCTCCAAATGATGCAACGGCGCCATGACGAAGGAATCGTCTCCGGGTTGGACGTGGCCCGTTCCCAGGTTCTGCTGGAAACCACCGAATCCACTCGTTTCAAGATCATGGCCGAGCGTGCCTTGCGAGAACACGCCATTGCGGCTCTATTGGGTCAGTCCCCTGCCAGTTTTTCCATTGTGCCGACCAAATGGGACGTGCATTACCCGCCCTTGCCTAAGACCATTCCCTCTGAGGTCTTGCAGCGACGCCCCGATATAGCGGCTGCAGAACGGCGTGTGGTGGCGGCCAACGCCCAAATCGGTGTGGCGCGGGCGGCCTTCTATCCGCAGATTTCCCTGGGCGCTTTGGGAGGATTTCAGAACACGGGCAATGGCGCCTTGCTCACAGCCCCCAACAGCTTCTGGTCGTTGGGGCCGCTGGCGTTTCTGAACATTTTCGATGCCGGGTTACGTGAGGCTGCGGTCAAGCAAGCCACGGCGCAAACCCAGGAAGCCGTGGCACAGTATCGGATTACCGTGTTGGGGGCTTTCCGCGAAGTGGAGGATAACTTGGCGCAGTTGCGCAATCTGGATCAGGAAGATCAGCACCAGACCCTGGCGGTTACGGCAGCGCGACACACCTATGACCTGGCCACCAATCGTTATCGCGAAGGGGCAGTGAGTTATCTGGAAGTCATCGATGCCGAAAATGCCAAATTGCGCAGTGAACGAGCCGAACTCGACATCCAGACCGCGCGCCTGCTTTCCACCGTGGGGCTAGTACGCGCCATTGGCGGAAATCTGCCAGAGCAGCACCCGTAGAGATCGCGGATGTACGAAATCGTCAAACTGGCGCTGCGCCGTCCGTACACCTTTGTGGTGTTGGCCCTGTTGATTCTTATTTTTGGGCCTTTGGCGGCGTTACGGACACCCACGGATATTTTCCCCGACATCCGCATTCCGGTGATCAGCGCGGTGTGGACCTATACTGGCATGCAACCGGAGGACATGGCCGGGCGGGTGATTTATGCCTACGAGCGCTACCTCAGTTCCACAGTTAACGACATCGAGCATATTGAATCTCAATCCTTGCCGGGCTATGG
>DAIDLC010000021.1 GCA_027449685.1 Ferrovaceae bacterium
AATATGCCCGTTCCAAGTCTTTGAGCGTCGGTTGCAGCGGATGCACTGGGGCATCAGCCAGCCACACGGTTTCCGTGTCGTTGCGCCACTCGGTGAGCAGCTTACACAGGCCCGCATAGCCGAGCTTCTTCTCGCCTTGCGCGTAGCGCTCTTTCTGCAACGCCAGCGCCTTGTTGAACACGAACCGGCACGATCCGGCGAAGCGGCGCATCTGACGCTGCTGTTCGCCGTTTGGCATGAGTTCGTATTTGAAGGCTTGGAGGCGCTGCATGTCCTGAATTATACTCTTGGTCTATGAGCGATGACAACGATATTCGGCACGGGCGGCATTGCGTTTTCAAGATGCACGTTCACTTGGTCTTTGTGGCGAAGTATCGCCGCAAAGTGTTCGACGGCGACACCATCGACCGGCTGCGCATCATCTTCGCCAAGACCTGCGCCGACTTCGAGGCGCAACTGATCGAGATGGACGGCGAGGACGATCATGTGCATCTGCTGGTCGAGTACCCGCCTGTTCCATCAAATCCTTTCATCGACTTGGTCTGATCGTGTTTCTTGCCCGCCGGAGCGAGATGCAAGGCGTACCCGAAGACATCGACGACATCATTGGGCATCGCGAGCAGATCCTTCTTTGAGGATCCAACCCAGTGCAAGGGCTTGGGGTTGTGAGACAGGATTAGATTATACCCATATGGGAATTTCAGACTGCTGCCCTATAGCCAAATTCAACTTGCTGTTGACACGCAGGTAAATCAATAGCTGCCAAGAAATAATATGACCTTGACGGAATATTCTCTACAGGTTATATTTTACCATGACTTGGGAAGTGGAATACACGGATGAATTCGGCGGTTGGTGGGACCACCTGACCGAAAAGGAACAAGAATCCGTCCGGGCCAGCGTGAAGCTACTTGAGTCCCTGGGACCAAAGCTCGGTTATCCTCACAGCAGTGGCATCAATGGATCACGGCATGGAAACATGCGTGAACTACGTATTCAGCATGGCGGACGTCCCTATCGTGTGCTTTATGCTTTTGATCCACGGCGGTTCGCAATCCTTCTTCTTGGGGGCGAGAAAACTGGTGATGACCGTTGGTACGAAACCCATGTTCCCGTAGCTGACGACCTATACGATGAACATCTAGAAGAATTGAGGCGGGAAGGAGATCCCGATGGCTAAGAAATTCAAGGAACTCGAATCAAAAATGACGCCAGCAGCACGGCAGCGGTCCGACGAGCTATACGGCAAGTACTTGGCTGAGATGCCCCTCAATGAGTTGCGCCAGGCCAAAGCGCTCTCTCAGGTCAAACTGGCTCGGTCCCTGCACGTGAATCAGGCCGCCATTTCCAAAATGGAGAATCGTACGGATATGTACATCAGTACGCTTCGCGAGTACGTTCGCGCCCTGGGTGGCGATCTGGAAGTTGTGGCCCGGTTTCCAGAGGGCGATGTCAAAATTTCGACTTTCTCAACCATCGAAGGATTGACCGAAGCAGGCTGAGAGCAAACCCTCAACCCAAGGCGCGCAAGACGGCCGCAATTGTGCGCCGTGCATAATCTCGGGCTTCTTTTTGCCATGCCGGGTTGCATTTTCAATCAGCCTGATCCTTAAGACATCAGCCGAGAATGCACTTGCTCAGAAAGCAAAATTTCATAACTTCACTTGTGTGACTAACCTGCTGCTGGCCATCAAGAAGACGGTCGACAATGAGTGGTTTGCCAAGGTGGCCGCAACATCAATGTGGTTGACGAACAGCACGAATTGGAGAAGAATCTGTTCAACTTTGAACCAACGCGCGCTTGCTGACCGCCGTACAGTCCGGCGGTAGCATGGGCAAGCAAGACCCCCAACTCTACACCCACTCCATGAATTTTGCATGACCAGCCGCCAGGCAAAACTCCAGGAAGACACCAATTTCCGCGTCCTGCGCCTTCTGCAGGAAAACCTCGACCTCACCCAACGGGAACTGGCAGATCAGCTGGGCGTGAGCGTAGGCGGGGTCAACTATTGCCTGAGGGCCCTCATGGAAAAGGCTTGCCCCCATACTCCCTTGAATTTTCCCACTGCTGCAGCGCATCAGGAGCGCTTGAAATCAAACTGGATCTGGGGGGTGGGGTGGTTTGTGCCGGACGATTGGTTGCACGGGTTGGACTTTTCCACCTTGGAGCCGTATCCGGGCAGCTACATCACCGAAGATTTCCGCAATCGTGCTGATGATGTGGTGTGGCGGAACAATTAAAAATGGCTGATGCATGAGACCTGTTAAAGATGCTATTATTAGCATCAATAAAGTCCACCGGAGATTCTCATGGCAAATCTAATTCTGGCGGAAATGACAGCCAGTGTTTCTGAATTGAAAAAAAATCCAATGGGGACTGTTGCCGCCGGGGATGGTTTTCCGGTGGCTATCCTTAACCGTAATGAACCCGCTTTTTACTGCGTTCCAGCCAAAGCCTATGAAGCCCTAATGGATAAGCTGGAAGACATTGAACTCAATGCTATCGCCGATGCCCGCAAGAATCAGCCGGAGATTGAGGTCAGGCTTGATGAGCTATAAGCTCAAATTCAAGCAGGAAGCACTGAAGGAGTGGGGGAAGTTGGATAGCAACCTGCGCAACCAGTTCAAGAAAAAGTTGGAAGAACGCCTGGAGAACCCGCGAGTCCCCTCTGCAAAACTGTCGGGACAGAAAGATCGTTACAAGATCAAACTGCGAAATGTAGGGTATCGATTGGTCTATGAAGTCAGGGACAGCGAAGTTGTTGTTATCGTCGTTGCCGTTGGAAAGCGGGAGCGGAATGCTGTTTATAAGGCTGCTGCACAACGCTGACCCTGATGCGCGACAAGCCCGCATGATCTCTCACTGGGGGGTGTGAAAAACGCCGCGCCGGCCAAACATACACATCACCGTACTGACGGCGCTCACAAAAGGCGAACCGAGTGCCCTTGAGCCGCAAGAAGCGCCACAGCCTTTTTGTCGAATGAAACAAAGGTCTCCCCGCCAAGCCAATTGCCCTCGTAGGCGATGACGCCATCGGCAAAATCTCCCCCCGCGTCGAGCACCAGCAAACCAGCCTCAACGGCGGGCCTGTTCACTTCCACGTTTGCGGCAGAAAGTAGTACCCGAATCGCACCGGCCGCATCGGTCTGCTGGAAGCCATAGACCCTGAGTAGCACCCAAACAAATTCGCATAGACACGGCAGCGCGACCGCGATTAACTCGGCATCAGTCAAGACTTTGGCGGCATCGTCCGCTTGCGTGGGATCGTCACGCACCACAGCGCGAATCAGGACGTTGGTATCGACTGCGACCTTCATTCTTTGCCAGCCCAGCCTTGCGTGGCCGCCGCGTTGATTTCCTCAATGGTGGCAACCTTCTGCGTTCTGCCCGCGAGCATTCCGACGAAGCCAGCTATCGTTCCAACAGGCCGGGCCGCTTTAAGAACGCCCCGCCCGTCCGGCAACAAGTCCAGCTCGATCTTTTCGCCCGGCCTAATGCCCAGGTGTTGCAGTACGTCTTTCCGAAACGTCACTTGCCCCCGTGCGGTAACGGTCAATGTGGTCATGTTGTGTCCTCGCAGTCTCGTGATTTGATGCTTTACATGATAATGCAAAATAGCATTACTATCAATGGCTGGCACGGATGCGGCGGCCGATCTCCACCGCTTCGCAAGTCGAGGCGGTGGAGATCGGCAGGATGACCTTGCCACCTACAGCTCGTTTCTCCTATGCTCACAGGCTTTAGTGGTTCGCACATTCCATTTGGACGTACATAAAAGTTTCAATTAGCCGATATATTGAGTTACACTTGGCCGCATGGCTGATCAAACTTTCCATCCCCGATTCTCGCTTCCACATCTGACCGGGTCGTTACAAGATACGCCTGTGGTATTGATTCACGGCCCGCGCCAATGCGGCAAGACTACGTTTGCTCGTGCGGTTGGTGATGCGGCTGGCTATGCCTATATCAGTTTCGACGATGATGTGTGGCGAGCGTCCGTTCTGGCCGACCCAGTGGGGTTTGTGGCGGATTTGCCGGACAAGACGGTACTGGATGAGGTACAACGGGTTCCTGAATTGTTTACTGCGCTGAAAGTGGCAGTAGATCGTGATCGGCGGCCTGGAAGGCTCATCCTGACTGGTTCGGCAAACGTGCTGTTGGTACCCAAGTTGGCAGACTCGCTGGCAGGGCGCATGGCGATTTTGCGTCTGCATCCGCTCGCACAATCTGAGCTGGCAGCAAAACAGCCAGATTTTCTGGATGCCTTGTTTGGAGAGGGTTTCAAGACGAAGCAACAGGCAAGGTTGGGCAATGAGCTTGCCGACCGGATTGTCGCCGGCGGTTATCCTGCTGCGCTTGCCCGCCCATCGTCACGCAGGCGCGTTACCTGGTATCGTGATTACATCGAAACGCTGGTACAGCGCGACGTGCGGGATATGGCACGCATCAGCTCGCTGGATGTATTGCCACGCTTACTTACATTGGCGGCTGGGCAAACTGCGAGGTTGCTCAACGTGGCCGATCTGGCATCTCCTTTTCAATTGAGCCGTCCGACAATTCGCGATTATGTGACATTGCTGGCGCGCGTATTTTTGCTGGAAGAGTTACCGCCTTGGCATAATAACCGCCTAAGCAGGCTTGTTAAGACACCCAAGCTGCATTTGGGCGATACGGGGTTTGCCTGCGCATTGCTCGGTATGGATGCCGCAGCATTATGGGCGGATCGCACCCTGCTGAGGCAACTATTGGAGACTTTTATTTTTCAGGAACTGCGCCGTCATGCGAGCTGGCGGGATGATCCGATCACTTTCTATCACTTTCGCGACAAAGACGGTGCAGAGGTGGACATCGTATTGGAGGGAAGCGGTCAACGTGTGGCGGGTGTTGAGGTGAAAGCCGCTGCAACGGTAACGGCGAACGATTTTCGTGGATTGCGCAAATTGAAGGAAAGCGCAGGAGATCGCTTTTCCAGAGGTGTCGTTTTGTATGATGGCGAAGTCACGACCACGTTTGGCGATAAGTTATTTGCAGTGCCAATACGCAGTCTGTGGGATGGTATCTGAGGGACTTCAGCAGCACGGCAGCGGTCCGATGAGCTATACGGCAAGTACTTGGCTGAGAGCATACCCTCAACCCAAGGCGCGCAAGACGGCCGCAGCGGGCGGGCAAGGTTACGCCCGTGGCTATTGAACCTGAAAGCTCAGGTGGGGCAGGGAAAGCGGCTGGTGGTCGCTGGCTGATTCCAGGCGACGGTTGATGAACAGGGAATTGCCGGCAATTTGTTTGGCCTGTTTTTTGGCCCCCGAGGCCACGCGCGACACCTCCATGTAGGATGAAAACAAGCCCGGCGGCACCAGAATGGCGCCAATGGACAGCGAGGTGAGCGGGTGGAATTCTTTTTCAAAGCGGCGGTTTTCGGTGTAGTACCCCCCGCGCTGCACATCCTCCACGGTAAAGTTGGCCCGGATGGCTGCTTCGAAGGCTTGCAACGCCTGATGGCAACGGGCTTCCCAGTCCGGGCTTTGAAACAGGATGATGAAGTCATCCCCGCCAATATGCCCCAAAAAGTCCAGGTCGCGGTCGCAGGCATCAGCCAGGATATTGGCGGTCATCTGGATGACTGAATCCCCGGCGCTAAATCCATACACGTCGTTATAGGGCTTGAAATGGTCCAGGTCGCAGTAACAGGCGCAAAACGGGGTTTTGGTGCGCAGCAAGCCATCCAGGTGTTCGTGAATGGGCACATTGCCCGGTAACTGGGTAAGCGGGTTGGCGTATTTTGCCGCCTGAATCTGCATTTCGGTAATGACGCGCAGCAGGTCGTGGCCGTGGGCAAAGCCAAAGTAGCGGCCATTGTCGGTAACGATGAAGCCCTGCACCAGGTGGCGCCGTTCCGCGTTACCCAGCATGCGGCTGATTTCCTGCACCGTAGAGGTTTTGTCCACCAGCATGGGGCGGGTATCCATGTGCAGGGCGCAGGATTTTTTGCCATAAAGCTCATGGCGGTAGGGCTGGGCAAAGCTGCCGATGAGGGAGGAGCGGGTAATCAGGCCCACCGGAATCTGGTCCGCGCGAATGACGGGAATGGAATCCAGCTGCGGCTCCAGTTTGAAGCGCAAAAACACTTCTTCATTGGTGTGCGCGGTGGTCACGGGCTCCAGGCTCAAGATGAGCTGGCGCGCCAGGAGCGTGTCCCGCCCCCAGGCAAAGGCTCCGGGAAGCGCCCCGCCATCCAGGCGCCGCAGGGCTTTTTCCTTGGCTTCGGAAAGTGCGGCAATGGGGTGAGGATGTGGGCGTGAAAAATAATACCCCTGGCCCAATTGCACACCCAGTTTTTTGATGAGGCGCATTTCCGATTCGCTTTCGATGCCCTCGGCAATCAGGGCACATTGAGCACTTTGGGCAATTTCCACGATGGAGCGCACAAACTGGGTCTTGACCGGATCATGTTCGATATTTTGCACGAAATGGCGGTCTATCTTCACATAGGCCGGGCGTAATTCCGACCACAGGCGCAAACTGGAAAACCCTTCCCCCAAATCGTCGATGGCCACGGGACACCCCCGGGCAGTGCACTGGCCCACGGCCTGGGCCAGGTCTTGTGGCGTATAGGGTAAAAAACGATCCCCCTCGGTCAGTTCCATCACGATGCCCTGCTGCCCGCTACCGCAGTCATAGGGGGCCCACAGCGTGGGGTCGGTGGCGGCCCGTTGCGTTACATGCACCAGCACGTCTGGGCTGATGTTCAAAAACAGGCGCCCTTTCAGCCCCTGGTCCAGGAAGGATTGCAGCAGCACCTGGTGGCACAGCAATTCCAGCTCCAGGCGCAAGCCGCATTCCTGGGCGGCCTTGAACAACAGGTTGGGGGCGTGCAGCAGGCTATCCGAGGGGCCGCGGATCAGCCCCTCGTAGGCCACGATCTCGCCCGCCGCAAGGCTCACGATGGGCTGAAACAAGGCGGTAAGGGCCTTGCCTTGCAAGACGTGTTGGATATGATCGTAACCCGGTGCTTCCAGTTTCCACATGCGTGCGCTCCCCTATGCCTCAGGGATGAGAGGGTGGGGGTTCATTCTAGGCGGCTTATTTGACGGATTTATGTCAGGCATTTCCAAGCGCGCCCTCAAAAGGTGAGGGTGTCCCCCGGTTTCGCCTCCAGCACCTTGGTGCGGCTGGGGCCGATGGCCCGGATGAATTCCTCCGGGGTGCCGGTCAACACGGGAAAGGTGCCGTAGTGATAGGGCAGCACCAGGCGCGGGTGAATCCAGTAGCGCACGGCATAGGCGGCATCTTTGGGGTCCATGGTGTAATGCCCGCCAATGGGCATGAGCACCAGATCGGGGCGATAGTAATCGGCAATGAATTTCATGTCCGAAAACAGCCCGGTGTCTCCCATGATCCACACTTTGAAGCCATTTTCCACCTCGATGATGAACCCCACCGGTTCGCCCCCCACATGGGTTTCCGTTTTGTGGGTGACGGGGTTGAGCCACTCCAGGGCGGAGCTATGCTCGGCGTGCACCATGGTGATGCGAATACCCTCTCCCAGGGGGGTGATGGTGCCAGACTTGTCCATCCGTGGGGCCAGCTCGGCGGGCAATACCCCCAAATCCACCAGGGATTGATCCAGTCCCGCCGAGCCAATGAGGGGGATATGCCGTTTTTTGGCCAGTTCTGGTCCGTCCCCCAGATGATCCCCATGGGCGTGAGTCACCAAAATCAGGTCGATCTTTCCCAAGGCCTCCAGGTTTTTGTAGGGGGGCGGGGTTTTGGGGTTTTGCGTGAGGAAGGGGTCCACCAAAATCACCTTGCCCCCGGGGGTGGTCAGGCGCACGGCGGACTGGCCCAACCATAGCAGTTGTGTTTGGCCGCTGGTGGCGTGGGTGTTGGCGGCGTGAGCGTCAGTGGCGTGCGTGTTGACGGCGTGCGCCTCGCTGGCGGGCGCCTCGGTGGGCGCGGCCTGCAGCGGATGTGCGGCCCCCAGGGCCCAACACAGAGCCCCCAGGAAAAGGCCCCGGCGCCCCATGGGCCCCGAGCCCCAGCGCTGAGCCCCCAGGGTGCCCAGCAAACGGGAGAGAAGAAGCAGGTTCATGGGAGGGGTGGCCACCCAGATGGAAAAACGAGGAACGCCCAGCAAACGGGAGCAAGCAGGCAGCGTCATGGGAGGGTCTCCATAGGTAAAATAGTTATATCAAAATGAACCTTTATTCTTTTATATTATTTTGCGGCCGGCCTATACTTTCACCCATCACATCCTTACCGGAGCGCCGCATCATGCAAGAACTCTATCTGCAAATTGCCATTTTGCTGGGCACCTGGGCCGTGGTGTTTGCCGACGGCAAGCTCTGATTCATCCGGGGGCTCCCGGCTTTCCCAGTCGGTGCACAAAATCGAACAGGCTGCGCAGCGCCAAATAGCCGATGAACAGGTTGGCCCCCAGGAAAACCGGCACCGCCAGGGCCTGTGCCGGGCCCACGCCGGCCACGGCCAGTTTGAGGGTGCACACGGTGGCTGCCGCCAGGCCGAAGGTGTAGGCCCAATAGGACGGGGCAAAGCGCTGGGCCCGCAGCCAGGGGGCCAGGCGCAGCGTGAGCAGCAATTGATACAGGCCATACCCCCATAACAGCAGCATCCCGTGGCTGGCGGCCTCTTGCGGGGCCAGGATCAGCCAGGCCATGGCGCACACCACCGGAGGGGCGGGCTGAATGCCCAGCAGGGGGCGCTGGGGCACGGGCACGGGTTGCGGGTGCCACAGCCGTTGCACAACCAAAGACTCCAGGGCCATCCAGGAAAAGATCCCCACCCCCATGAACAGCCAGCCCCAGCTGGCTGCGCCCAAGGCCCCCAGGGCCGCAGCGCTGGTGAAGTTGCCGGCCACCGAGGGCAGATACAGGCTGGGCAGAGTATCCAGCGCCGCGCGCCCACCTTGCCACAGCAGGCCCGTATGCCACAAGGAAAACCCCAGGTGCCAGCCAATCCCCACCACGGCCAGCACGCCCGCCAGGGTGTGGGAATAGGGCCGCACCGCCAGCACCACCAGCAAGGTGGAAACCGCCAACAGCGCGGGGGTGCTGCCCTGCACCGGATGCAGAAATTCCTGGCGCAGGCGCTGCGGGTGGCGCCAGGCCTGCCACAGATAGCGCAGCAACAACAGGGCCCAGGTGCCCGTAGCACCCGCCAGAACCCCTTCGCCAATGCCCGCTGGCACGTCCCACAGGCGCACCGCCACGCGCCACGCTTGCCCCAGGCCCGACAACCCCAACACGCTGCCAAACAGGGCCGCGGGCAGGGGGCTGTTCCAGCCCAGGCTTAGCCGCATTTACTCTCGCCGCAGTTTAAGCAGGTAAAACAGCCGTCCATCTGGATGACGGCCTTGGTGGAACATTTGGGGCACAGGCTGGCCCCCGCCGGAAAGGCCCCCTGCTCCCCCTGGGCCTGGGCTGCCCCTTGCTGTTGCTCGTATTCCTGGCGTTTGGCTGCCAGAAAGGCCTGTTGGTCGGCGGCCTTTTCCTGCTGCTGCAGCATGCCGATTTCGTACAGATGCTCTTTCAGCACCTCGCCAATTTCCGCCACCAGGCTGGGAATGTATTTGCCGCCCTTTTTGAAGTAGCCCCCCTTGGGGTCGAACACGCTATGCAGTTCTTCCACTAAAAAGGTGATGTCACCCCCCTTGCGAAACACTGCGGACATCACCCGGGTCAGGGCCACGATCCACTGAAAATGCTCCATGTTCTTGGAGTTGATGAAGATTTCGAAGGGGCGCCGGTGTTCCTGGGGCGTGCCCGGATGCATGATCACGTCGTTGATGGTGATGTACAGCGCATGGTCGGTGACCGGGGTTTTGATTTTGTAGGTGTTCCCCACCAGTTTGTCGGGGCGCGACAGGGGTTCGCCCAGCTGGTGAATGGCGGCCTGCTGGGGGGCGGCGCTGGGGGTGCTGGCGCTGGATTCTGGCGCCGCTGGGGTGTCGGTGACGACCGCATACCCGGTGATTTTTTTCTCGATCTTGATGTTCATGGTGGTCTCCCGGGTCAGAATTTGCCGTAATAGCCTTCTTTCAAGGC
>DAIDLC010000022.1 GCA_027449685.1 Ferrovaceae bacterium
CTGTACCGTTTCGTCTATCAGTTTCATTATTTCCTGGCGATCTGGGGTGCTGATCAGTCTTCCTTTTGCACACCCCAAATCGCGTCGGCTTTTTTTCCTAATACCAGCAGTGCCGCGGCTTCTGCCAACGCCTTCTCTTTTCGATTCAGTTCCCGTTCCAGTTGCTTGATCCGCTTCTGATCCTCTCGTGACTGTTGTCGCTCTGCCTGGCGCGATACCTTGGCGTCATGCTGGCCATGGAGGGCTGCCTGACGCCATGCGCGCGCCTGCTCCACATATATGCCCTTCTCGCGGCAATAACGGCTCAACTCAATCTCAGACAGCCCCGCCGTCTCAATCACCACCGCCAACTTCGCCTCCGCAAACCATTCGTCTGCCCCATTCACTGATCCTGGCACTGGAACCCCCTCTGCTTTCACCCGATTTCTCCAAGCATATAGGGTAACCGTTGAGATCCCTTCCTGTCTCGATACCTCCGCCACACTCATGTTCATCGGCGGTAATAATTTCTTCAACACCGCCGCCTTGCGCTCCTCAGAATAGCCACTCATTTCCTTTCACTTTCCGCCCCCAGTCCTAATTTAAATCAACTCGGGTGACACGACATCTTCCCTGACACCGGGGGTCTGGATGTTCGTGAACAGGCTGTAACTGGCATTGTGACTGGTGGTGATGGATTGATCTGCCATGCCGCCCAGCCCGGTATAAAACAGTTCCCCCAGCATACTGTTGGTGCAGTTGAAACCAATACAACTCTGATTGTAGGTGGTCGGCAGCATCCATGTGCTGTGGCCCAGGTAATTGGTACTGTCCAGATACTTCACCCAAGCCATCGCTCCGAACCAGTCCATAGTCCCCGCGCTATTGAAATCCGCTGCGCTCAGGTTGTAATTGCCAGGACCGGCATTGTCATAGCCGTTGGGCGTATCGTGCACCGTCGGCACAGCCTTGATAATCCGGCTTATCAGGTTGGGATCAGTAGCATACATGGTGGCAAACAGATTGGCGTTTGAACTCCAGGTCACATTCGCCACATTGTCGTAGACCAATCCCTTCCCCACACTGATCAAACTCGCCTGTGCCAGATTCGCGCCGAAAAGCCCCACCGCCAGCAGTGCCGCCAACTTTGTCTTGTGATTCACTCTGTTCTCCAGAAATAATAGTTGTCAATTGACCAGATCACCGCATTCCATCTCACGGAGAAATTTTTTTGCCGAAACGCAAGCATAACTCGCGCCAAATTAGAGAAAATATTAATTTAATCAAACTATTACAATTATCTAATGTAATTTCAAAAAATTGAGGGAAACGGACTAATGTAAAACCTTCCGACACTCTTGCAAACCGATGCCTAGTTCCCAGATCATGACGTCACAACCAGCGTGAGGGACACATGCGGATTTCAGAATGGGGATTTTCACTACACAACGCCCACCACACTTGCACAGTTTCGAACTCCTCAGGCACTCAGCGCATTGATGGCCTCGCGCTGAGCTTCCTAATTAAGAGAGTTCTATCCAAAAGTAAATGCGTACACTTCCAACCCAGTCGTATCGGACTTGATTTCCAGCAGGCCATTTTTCGTCTGTTTCTGGTCAATCAATTCGTAAAGGGTGTTGCGCCCGACGGTCAGCACACCCGCTGGCGCATCTTTTCCAGCATTATTTCCGACGGCTGCGCTATTCAGCCTGAGCAAAACATGCGCTGGTTTGCCTGTGGATGTGCCAAGTACCAGGAATACCTTGCGCGCGTTGAAATGGAGACGTAGCGCAGCACCCTTCTCCCGCGCGACGATTTTTTCGGAGCCAATTTCCCATTCGCCGTTCAGCGCCCATGCGTCTTCTGCCAATGAGTTTGGAAAGCGGTAGATAGCTCGCGCATTGCGCATGACTGTTTCCTTGCCACCGAAGTTTTCCGCGCGGGCATACCCAAGATAAGTTTCCGGCGTTACCTCAAGCATTTGCGTGGGTCTGTCAATATGGGTGGATGTAGCCTTGTCTTTCAGCCCAAGCAGGTAGCGGATATTGTTTTCGGTGACTTCATATTGACCTTCTCCGAAATGAGTAAAGACCACTTGGCCTTCTTTGTTGATCAGGTAATGAGCGGGCCAGTAAAGGTTGTTGAAATTGCTCCAGGTATCAAGTTTATTATCGAGCGCCACGGGATATTGAATGCCGTGCTGTGCAATTGCGGCTTTGACATTGTCGAGCTTCTTCTCGAATTCGAATTCAGGCGAGTGCACTCCAATAATCACCAGCCCCTGGTCACGGTATTTCCTGTCCCACTCGGTGAGATAAGGAAGCGTACGCACGCAATTGATACACGAGTAGGTCCAAAAATCAATCAGCACGACTTTACCTTTAAGGCTTTGCATCGTCAGTGGCTGCGAATTGAGCCAATCCTTGATACCCGCGAATTCGGGCGCAACATAGGGTGTCACGCCATCCTGCAATACAAATTTGCTGCGCGATGGTTCATCTCTATGACTAATAGGCGACTGCAGAGATTGTGCTTCAACTCCGGTGGCGATGACGGTAACAGATGCCAGGATCAGCACACCAAAGACCTTTCGCATTACCTCTGCATGGCGCGTGACAAACCCGATCTTACCCATGATCTTTCGCCCCATGATGGCGATAATCAGCATTGGCACGCCAGTACCAATAGCGAATGAAAGAATAATGAGATTTCCAGCGAGATCGCTTTGCTGGCGTATGACCTGCACCAATACAGCAGCCAGGATGGGGCCAGCACAGGGGGTCCATACCAGACCGATCAACGCACCAATCAGGATACCGCTAGCCAGCCCTTCCTCACCCCCTCCAGCAAACCGGTTCCCCAGATTTGCCGTACCCTGTGTCAGCATGCTGAATTTATATGACAGTCTGGATGAAAGCAGCACCAGACCAAACAACGCGAGCAGCGCCAGCGAAGCATACTTGATTACATCCTGATCGATGCCGAGCAGAGCGATAATTTTGCGTGCTGCGATCGCAAATATACTAAATGCCAGCACAAACCCGATGATGATGCCGTACGGCCTGCGTTTTCCACCATCAACTGAGGTTGCCAAAACCAACGGCAGTACCGGCATGATGCATGGCGAGGCGATGAGTGCAAGGCCTTCTAGAAATGCCAAACCAATGTCAAATGAATTCATGAATTACGCCCTCCCCTGAACAAACTTTAACGCCACACCGTTATTGCAGTAGCGCAGACCCGTAGGCTGTGGACCGTCATTGAACACAGGCCTTGATGACCTCCGCAACGCGCACAGTGATATTCGGTGCGAGGCAGGATCAGTTGGTAGTCATTTTTGGTTTTGATATGGCTTGTCAGCACATCGTAGAAACTGGGCCAACCCGTGCCGCTATCGTATTTGAATTTTGACGGGAATAATTCCAGCCCGCAGGCGACACAGGCGAATATGCCATCTCGCACCTCATGGTTGAGCGGGCTGATGAAGGGGGGCTCGGTTCCATCCTCGCGAAGCACTTCGTATTGTTTCGACGTGAGGATTTTTTTCCACACAGCATCACTCTCGTTGATTGTTTCGATATGTTCCACTGCATTGGCATGCAATCCCAGAACAGGTAACAAAAGTACACCCGCCCCGCCTGTGGCCAATTTAAAAAAGAAGGCACGTCTGTTCATGGCAGTCTCCTAATGATCAGCAACTCTGTCTATATTTCGAACAAATCCGATGTACCAATGGATTCGGATCAGATGATTAATAAGTTACAAACGAACGGAAGTTTTATTGAAAAAAATATTTTTCAGGTCGATGTAACCTTTTTTTTCTAACGCTTCGAATCTAATGATGGAGATGCACTCTCCTCTTCCACTCAACTTCAATCAAAGGGAATCATCATGAATAAAACTCAGAGCATCCTCTCTGCTGCTATCGGTAGTCTCTTAGTAATGGGCTTGGTCAGCGGCAACGCCATGGCGGCCGACTCGAAAATGGAAAAATGTTTTGGAATCGCCAAAGCGGGCAAGAACGATTGCTCCAGTAACAAGAGCGCTCACTCCTGCGCCGGACAGGCAACCAAAGACGGAGACCCCATGGATTTCGTCGCTGTCCCCACTGGAACATGCGGCAAGATCGCGCACGGTTCGACCGAACCCGCTGGCGGAATGATGACCAAATGATGAATGCGCCCGAAAGCCAAGATCTACCATGCACTGCAGGAATCGGCCTTCGGGCGCCTCATTATCAGGAGGTACTGGATCATCGCCCGGCCTTGGGCTGGGTCGAAGTTCACAGTGAGAATTTTTTCGGTGGCGGTTCAGCCTTGTGTACGCTACTGGAGGTGGCACAGCATTATTCGGTCAGCCTGCACGGCGTTGGTATGGGACTGGCCTCGCCCGACCCCTTAGATGTCAAGCATTTACGCGAGTTGCGCCAGTTGTGCGATGTGGTTCAACCCGCCAGCGTCTCGGAGCATCTTTGCTGGAACTCGGCAACGGGCGTGGTCATCAACGATCTGCTGCCATTTCCCTACACTCAAAACGCACTTACCCATGTCGCTGCCCGCGTACAGCAAGTACAAGACACTCTCAGGCGCAGGATATTGATCGAAAATCTTTCCTATTATCTGACATTCATCGGCTCCGAGATGCGCGAGGAGGAATTTCTGTCGGAGTTGGTTGCTCGCACCGGCTGCGGGATTTTGTTCGACATAAACAATCTGTATGTCAACGCGGTAAATCTAGGGGTGGACACGCAAGCCTTCATACAAGGCATTCCTCGTGAAGCTGTTGGTGAATACCACCTCGCCGGACCGTGTCTGATTGACGGCTGTCTCGTGGACACCCACAGTGCACAGGTCTTCAGCGAGGGGTGGACGTTATACGAGGCAGCGTTGCGCCATATCGGCAAACGACCGACGCTGATCGAGTGGGACACCGATATTCCTGAGCTCGAGGTGCTGCAAGGCGAAGCGCAAAAGGCGCAACAGAGAATGGACATCTATGGAAACCTGGGCTGACATCCTTGCGCAATTTTCCGCCGTGATTCGCAACGGCGCGGAATTCACTCCCGGCGTGATGAGTTGCCCGCATTATTCTGCGACTCGCGGCATCGAAGTGTATCGCAACAATTATCGCGGCAATCTGCACGACACCTTAGCCTCGGCGTATCCGGTGATTCGAAAATTGGTCGCGGAGGAATTCTTCCGCTTTCTGACCAGACGATACATCGAGCGCTACCCCTCGCGCAGTGGCAATCTGCACTGCTACGGCAGCGAGATGGCTGAATTTCTGACCTGCTTCGAGAACACCCAGCATCTGGCGTATTTGCCGGACATGGCACAGCTGGAATGGGCCTATCACCATGCCTATTTCGCAAAGGACGCGCCAGCGTTCGACATCAACCGCTTGACGATGGTTGCTCCGGAAGCCTATGCCGGGCTGTACTGGCGGCTGCACCCGAGTTGCGTGTTGCTCACATCCGCCTATCCTGTTGCGGCGATCTGGCATGCCCATCAGGGCGAATCACTTGATGATTTTCACATCGACCTAGACAGCGGCGTGGATGTCCTGCTGGTGTATCGCAACGGGCTGCGTGTGGATATCACCCGCATCGCCTCAGACGGCCAGCATTGGCTCACCCAA
This sequence comes from Ferrovaceae bacterium, assembly GCA_027449685.1. GTDB lineage: Bacteria > Pseudomonadota > Gammaproteobacteria > Burkholderiales > Ferrovaceae > JAJZHV01. The sequence goes on from DAIDLC010000022.1 coordinate 5,617, forward strand.
CTGCAATCAGGCATCACGATGGGTGCGGCCACCGATGCAACTCTGTCCGCCTACCCCCATTTCGATCTGACGACCACTTTGCGTCACTGGATTACTCATGGAGTATTGATCGATTTCAACTTGTCATAACGGGAGCAAACATGAATTGGCTATGCATCGGATTAAATGGCTACTACCGCAGTAGCCGTCTCTTGGCACATATCTCACCGGCGCTTGATATGGGGTTGCGTCTGTTTCTAGCGAATGTGTTTTTCAAATCAGGTCTGACCAAGATACAGACCTGGGACAGCACCCTGTATCTTTTTCGCGAGGAATACCACGTACCTCTACTGCCTCCGGATTTTGCTGCTTACCTTGCGACCAGCGCCGAGTTGGGTCTGCCAGTATTGTTGATGTTCGGTCTGTTCGGACGCTTTGCTGCACTGGGCTTATTCATCCTGAATGCGGTAGCGGCCTACTCCTATTACGACCAGTTGAGCGATGCGGGCTTGAATCAACATCTCTATTGGGGACTGCTGCTGGCGGTGATGCTACTGCATGGCGTTGGCAGATGGTCGCTGGATGGGTGGTTAGAGAAACGTTGCGGTTAACCATTTTCGATGTTGCTGATATTTTCAATTTGCGAACCTCGGGTTACTATCTGCCTGTACTGTTTCACAAAATAATATTGGATGACAGAGAGCGACGACAACTTGGCAGCACTAATGCAGCAGTCCCTTAACGGGGACGCAAAGGCTTATGCCGTGCTGCTTAAAGAGACCGCGCGCTTATTGCGTCCGTTTTTGGCGAAGCGGCTTAGCATCGGCAACCATGTAGACGACGTGCTGCAGGAGGTACTGATCTCGATCCACAAGGCGCGCCACACCTACGACGGCAACCGTCCCTACAAACCTTGGATCTATGCTATCGCCAGATATCGCTTGCAAGACTTTCTGCGCATACACTACGCCGATCAGTTGCATCAGGCGGTGGATATCTTGGATCTTGAAAACAATCTGCACGAGGATGTAACCGAATCTGTCCTCAGTTACGAATCTATCAGTGGGGAGATCCATCAACTCCCCGAGAAGCAGGCAGCCATCCTACAATTGATGCATCAAGAAGGCTACACTGCAAAAGAAGTGGCTGAGAAGTTAGGCATGAATGAATCGGCGGTCAAGGTCGCGGCGCATCGCGCCTACAAGTTGCTGAGACAGCGATTGGAAAGATAATGGCAGATATCGAACAACTGGTTGCAATGCTGGCCGAGGACGCGGCAAAAGTCAAACCCGCTCCTCACCCCTTCGTGCTGAGTCTGAAGTGGATGGGCGCTGCCACAATCTATCTCGCCCTGTCGCTGGGGGTTTCCGGTCTGCGACCGGACTTGGCCCACGCGTTGCATAATCCGTGGTTCATCGCTGAGATCGTCGCATTGGGATTGATCTTCCTCGCCACGTCGTTCAGCGCAGCGCTGCTGGCATTCCCCGACCTGCACCAGAAACGCGCGCTGGCGTTCTCCCCGCTGTGGATGTTTGCGCTATTCGCGCTACTGATGTTGCTCGCTTGGCACGCCGACGACCCGCCAGCGCCACTACCGGCCCACAGTTTTCAATGCACGATCAGTATTATGCTATTTTCTGTTCTACCTGCTGCTTGGACATTATACGCAATGCGTAAATACGCCAGTACGCACTACCATTTGGCAGGTAGCATTGCGGTACTGTCCGCTTTCTGCGTCGGCGCGCTATGGCTTCGCCTGCACGAATTGAACGATTCCATTGTCCATGTCCTAGAATGGCACTACCTGCCTATGCTGGGTATTGGCCTCCTCGGACTATGGCTGGGCAAAATTCTGCTGAAGTGGTAATGACCTGCCCCCGTTAGCAGTGCCAGGAGCGATCTCGTAAAATCCAAATTACGTTAGGCGGGAAGAATGGGAAGAGCGGCTGGGAGAGTGCGGCATCGACATTATTTGGACTGTGTTCGCTTATTTGTTGCGTTGGATGTTTCCCCCATAAATCCAGCCATTTAATACCTGCCGAGACTCATCAATTACTTCTGATGCCGTCAGCCCTATCGGCCCGATCCCCTGCTGCACCAACTTGTCTGCGGCTGCACCATGCAGATAGACAGCCAGCAATGTCGCCTGTTGCGGGCTGAGTTGTTGCGCGATCAAAGCAGCGATCATACCTGACAGCACATCTCCCATCCCTGCGCTGCTTAATCCGGGATTGCCGGTGGGATTGATAAACCAGTTAAGTTCCGGTAGTGCGCAAATACTGCCAGCACCCTTGAGTACGACGATACTACGAAAGCGTTGCGCCAGTGCCAATGCTGAGCGGACTCTGTCTTGCTGCACGACATCGGTGCTGCAACCCAGTAACCTGGCGGCTTCGACTGGGTGCGGGGTCAGAATGTTGGCAGCAGTTCTGTGTTGCAAAGACTCCGCCAGCGAGTTGTGAGCAGCGATCAAATTCAGCGCGTCAGCATCCAGCACCAGGGGCATATGGCTAGCCAGCGCCTGTTGCAGGCACTGTGTGGCAGCGCCGGTTTGTCCGAGGCCAGGGCCAATGACCAAGGTGGAGAGTTGCTTGAGTTCAAACAACTGTGCTGGCGAGCGTAGCATGAGTTCAGGTTGTTGTAGATCCAGGTTGGGCGCATCATCAATCAACAGGGTGATATATACTCGCCCTGCCCCGCATTTCAGCGCTGCACGCCCGGCCAGCAGGGCAGCGCCGATCATGGTCGAAGCGCCGCCGATGATGCCGACGCTGCCTAACATGCCTTTGTGGCAATCAAGCGGGCGCGGTTTGAGTGGGTCAGTCACAAATTGCTGATTTAACAGATGGTTGGTGTCTTCCATGCAGGTCACCTATGTGGGTGAGGGGCTTAATTAACTGATGCAAAATCCGGGGTTATGGTCAATCCTGGATTGAATCACCCAGGGTTTTGAGGAGGCCCCAACATTTGAGAGAATGGAGCCATGAAAAAATCAAACCGGTTTTCCCCCAAGTTCGCGAATGCGCCGTACGCATGGTACTGGAGTAAGTTGGTTCATCCTCACCTGGCCGCCGGGGAATTAAATGAAAATGGACGTGCGCAATTCGTTGTCTGGCAATTGCGCCATTATTTGTGCCGAAGTTGAAGCCACCAACACTGAAATGGTCGCCAAAGGCCGCAGGATCAATCACGCTCACCACCACGTGGCGCTTTTCTCCCTTCGTTGAAAAGCGCCTGTCCGACGACGCTCCGGCCAGACATTATGCTCCTTTTGGATAAACAACCAAAAACCGTGCGTCGCTATGTTCCGACTGTTCACTTTGCCGTGGAACAGCCGTCCGGTTTCAGGTGGACTGAGCGTCCAAGTTCCGTGGAATATGTACATTGACCAATTAATGGGACGGTGGCGAGCAGAAGTGCGCATCCGATAAATTGGCGGACGAAAGACACACTCCGGCTTGTTGAAAGTATCGCATCCATGAGCAAAAACCTCCTTTGTGTGCGCCCACACATTTGAAGTTAACAAAAATCCTGGACGACAACCTCAATTAGTTTGAAA
>DAIDLC010000023.1 GCA_027449685.1 Ferrovaceae bacterium
GGGCCCTCAGGTGATGAGCGGTTACTGGAATCAACCCGAAGAGACGGCAGCCGTGTTTTATCCAGACGGTGCGTTGCGTACGGGCGACATCGGCCGCATGGATGCGCAGGGTTTTGTCTATCTCATGGATCGCAAAAAGGACATGATCAAGGTCTCCGGGTTCAATGTTTACCCCAATGAGATCGAGGAAGTATTGGCTCGACACCCTGGAGTTCTGGAGGCTGCAGCCATCGGAGTGCATGATGATCATTCCGGTGAAGCGATTAAAGTCTTTGTGGTGCGCAAAGACCCTCAACTCACCGAGGCCCAGTTACTGGCGTTCTGCCATCAACAGTTGACAGGGTATAAAGTGCCAAGGCATGTGGAGTTTCGCGATGAATTACCCCATTCCAACGTGGGAAAAATCTTGCGCCGAGCGCTAAAGGAATGATCGGGGCTTGCGCCTGACCGGAACATGAACCAAACGCTTCCGATCTCGGTGGTCATTGTCAATTACAACGCGGGGATACTGCTTGTGCACTGCGTGCAGGCGGTGGCGTCGCAGGTACGCGAGGTCTGGGTGATCGATAACGATTCCAGGGACCAGAGCGTGCAGGAGTTGCAAAGGCAATGCACAGAACAGGTACGTGTTTTGCACAACGCGCAGAATATGGGATTTGCCGTAGCTTGTAATCAGGGGGCGCGGGTCGCAAGCCAACCCTTCGTGTTTTTTTTGAATCCTGATAGCATCCCTGCGCCAGGAACATTGGAGCGTTTGCTTCAGGTTCTGCAACAGCACGCTCGGGTGGGTATGGTGGGCGGGTTGTTGTTGGGGCCGGAAGGTGACGAGCAGGGAGGGGGGCGGCGTGCGCTCCCCACCCCTTGGCGTGCCTTGGTTCGGGCCACTGGTTTGTACCATTTGGCGCCCTGGTTTCCGCGTCTGTTTTTTGATTTCCATTTGCATCGCTTGCCCCGACCTGAGCAGCCCATACCTGTAGAGGCCATCTCTGGCGCCTGTATGCTGGTCCGTCGTGCGGCCATGGACGAGGTGGGTTTGTGGGACGAACACTATTTTCTGCACTGTGAAGACCTGGACTGGTGTGCGCGTTTTGGTCAGCATCAGTGGCAGATCCTGTTTGTCCCGGATGCTCCGGTGGTGCACTATCAGGGCACGTGTAGCCGCTCTCGGCCCGTTTTTGTGCAGTGGCACAAACATCGCGGCATGATCCGATTTTATCGCAAGTTCTTTCGTCAGCATTATCCGGGACCCTTGATGGGTTTGGTGATACTGGGCGTTTGGGGACGGTTTTTTGTGCTTGTACTTCGAGAATGGGTGCGCGCCCTGGGGCTTGTTTCAACCCGAAGCTTCCACCACCGAGATTCTTGAGTCGCGCGTGATCACTCCGACGCCCCCAAATCAGACCACAGAAGGTAGCGCGCTGACCCCTGCCGAGGCAGCACCCACGCCGCGCGTGGTGGCGGTGCTGGGGGCCAGCAGTCTGGTGGGGTACTTCTTGATTCCGGCGCTACAGCAAGCGGGCTGGCAGGTTATTGGCTGGTCTCGTGCCGGGGCTGGAAGCGATCTTCCTCAGGTCATCCCCTACTGGATCTGTTTGGCGCCGCTGTGGGTTTTTCCGGACTATTTTGTGATTGCCCAGCGTCATGGGGCGCGTCGGGTTGTGGCGCTTTCTTCCACGAGTATCGAAAGCAAACAGCATTCTTGCCATGTCTCTGACCAGCGGGTGGTAGAGCAACTTCAACAGGGCGAGCATGCGCTGCGGCAATGGGCTGAAGCGCGGGGTCTGGAATGGATTGTACTGCGCCCAACCCTGATTTATGGTGCGGGACGGGACCGTAATGTGAGTGAAATTGATCGCCTCATTCGGCGCTTCGGTTTTTTTGTATTGCTGGGAAGGGGACAAGGTTTACGCCAACCGGTGCATGCGGCCGATGTGGCTTTGGCCTGTCAGCGCGCGTTGGAGTCGACAGCGTTTTCCGGACGGATTTATAATGTGACTGGGGGCGAGCGCCTGACCTATCGCTCCATGGTGGAACAGATCTTTCGTGCACGGGGTCGCAAGCCGCGTATTTATTCTATTCCCCTGTGGTGGATCGTCTGGGTGCTGCGCCTGTTGCATTTTTTCCCCGCTTATCGTCATTGGCATCTGGGCATGGTGCAACGCATGGAGAGCGATTTGGTCTTTGATGGCACCCCGATTTCTCGCGATCTGTCTGTTCATCCCCGCCCGTTTGATCTTCAATCCTTCGACCTTCCTGATGGCTGATCCTTGCGCCATGTGGGTGGTCTTATTGCGCTAACGCATGAGCCCATTATCGCCTTTTGTATTGCGTATCCTTTCCATTCTGCCGCGACCAATCAAGCGGATCGGTATGGTGCTGGGTGATACCTTGTTGTTGATGTTTTCGGTGTGGGCTGCATTTGCTCTGCGCCTGGGGCAGGGGTTTGTTCCTAACTTCGGTCAGACCCTGCTCATGCTGGCGGCACCAGTGGTTGCCTTGCCCATTTTCATCCGGATGGGTTTGTACCGCTCAGTCATCCGCTATCTGGGGGAACGCGCGCTTTGGGCGGTTGTACAAAGTATTACGCTGGCCACTTTGCTCTGGGCCGCATTGGCCTTCATGACCCAAATGACCGGGTTGGAGGGTGTGCCGCGTTCCGTGCCTTTGCTCTATGGATTAGTTGGACTGGTCTTGGTGGGCGGCTATCGATTCGTGGCTCGAGCGCTGATCTGGATGCCCTTGCGGGAGCGATTCTCCGGCCGACAGATCCTCATTTACGGTGCTGGTGATGCAGGTTGGCAATTGGCACGCGCCCTGCGTCAGGGGCGTGATTTTTTCCCGGCAGGGTTTCTGGATGACCAAACATCCCTGCAGGGCAAGGATGTGGGTGGTTTACGGGTCTACGCCCCGGATCATTTGCCCATTTTGATGGCACAATTCGATATCCGTGACGTGATTGTGGCTCTTCCCGCCATTTCCGCCCAGCGGCGGCGGGAGGTGGTCGGTTTTTTGGAAAACTTTCCGATTCGGATACGGGTTTTGCCAGCCTTGGCTGATTTGGCCAATGGCACTCATTTAATCAATCAGGTTCGTGAAGTGGATCTGGGGGATCTATTGGGTCGCGAGCCCGTGGTGCCAGATGCTCATTTGTTGCGTCAATGCATTACAGGAAAAGTTGTTCTGGTGACGGGAGCCGGTGGTTCCATTGGGACTGAAATTTGCTACCAGGTGGCGCTACTCAATCCCCGTCGATTGGTGCTGGTGGATACGTCCGAACCGGCCCTCTATCAAATCGATCGTCAACTGCAAAAGTTGACTCAAACTGAAGTGATCCCCTGTCTGGGCTCGGTGGAAAACCGGCCCTTGCTACAGCGGCTTTTTGCCACTCAGGCGATCCAGACGGTGTATCACGCCGCAGCCCATAAACATGTGCCTTTGGTGGAGGCCAATGTTCGGGAAGGTGTGCACAACAATATTTTAGGCACCCTATGCCTAGTTCAAGAAGCCCGGCATGCCCAGGTCGAAACCTTTGTCCTGATCTCGACGGATAAGGCTGTGCGCCCTACCAGCGTCATGGGGGCCACTAAACGTTGGGCTGAATTGATCGTTCAAACCCCCCTGAATCCGCCCGAGCAACCCTCCCGGGAGGGAGGGCTTCAACCGGTGAATCCGGAATCGTCATCAAGGAAGGCGCCGCCCGAATGGCCGGGACACTCCATGCGCTTTTGCGCAGTTCGGTTTGGAAACGTGCTGGGGTCCAGTGGGTCGGTGATCCCGCTGTTTCGGGAACAGATCGCCCAAGGGGGGCCAGTCACGGTCACTCATCCTCAAGTCACGCGTTATTTCATGTCGATTCATGAGGCGGTGGAACTGGTCATTCAGGCAGGGAGCATGGCCCACGGGGGAGAGATTTTTCTGCTGGATATGGGAGAACCGGTTTGTATTGCACAGATGGCCCGTAACCTGATCCATATGGCGGGTTATACCGTGCGTGCTACCGGGGACGAACCACAACAGGCCATCGAGATCGTCTATACAGGGTTGCGTCCTGGCGAAAAACTTAACGAAGAATTGTTGATTTCTGCAAGCGATGAGGTGGCCACTGCCCACCCCAAGATTTATTCTGCCCAGGAGCCCGGAGTGTCTGCCGAACAATTGGGGCAGGCCTTGCGTCAGCTCACCCAGGCTTTGGAACAGGAAGACGAGACCTGGCTGCGGGAGGTCCTGTTTCAGTGGGCCTGCTAAACCGACAACAAGGCGCAGCACTGTTTGTTTTCGGGGCGCTGTGGACAAGGCCATTACCCCGTAAGGCGGAGGTATGAGTGCACAAGGTGTGCTGTTGCTTTTTCTGAGCTGCTTGGTGTTGTCCTGGGTGGGCGCTCATCTGGTGCGCCATCAAGCGCATCGTTGGGGATTGATCACCCTGCCAAACCAGCGTTCCTCGCATCAACAGATGACGCCCCATGGTGGTGGGCTGGGCATGGTGGTTGTGGGTAGTGCAGTCGCTATGGCTATGGCGCTGCAACATCCGCGGCTGGGGCTATTTGGGGTCATGCTAATGGCCTGTGTGATGGCCATGCTGGGTCTGGTGGATGATCTACGCCCGCAAAGTGTACGCTTGCGTTTGGGGGTGCAACTGCTGTTGGTGGGTGGTTTGTTACTGCTGTGGTCCGACGTTGTTCACACACTGACCCTTGGGGCGTGGTTCTGTTTGTTAGTCGGCGGCGTGTGGTGGATCAACCTGTTTAACTTCATGGATGGGCTAGATGGGTTTGCTGCTTCCGAGGCGCTCTTCATGAGTGCCGTTGCAGCACTCATCAGCCTATGGGGTCATCCGGAGCGCTTGCAGGATCCCTGGTGGTTGATGCTGGCTGTGCTGGCCGCTGTAGGTGCTGGCTTTTTAATAGCCAATTGGCCGCCCGCCCGAATTTTTATGGGGGATGTGGGAAGTACCTGGCTGGCCTATTGGCTGTTAGCGTTGGCACTGTGGAGCGTGTCACGGGGATGGGTGTCCCCGGTTTCCTGGCTGCTGCTGGCTGGATGGTTTGTCACAGACGCGACCACGACTCTGCTGACCCGTATGCTGACCCGCCAACGTTGGTATTCTCCCCATCGCAGTCATGCCTACCAGCGCCTCGCCCGGCACTGGGGGAGCCATCGACTGGTGACGCTTGCGCTTTGGGGGGTCAATGTGCTCTGGCTTGCTCCCTGGGCTTTTACGGCATCCCGGCATCCGTTGGTGTTACCTGACGGTTTGTATTTGTTGGCATTACTTCCCTTGTTCGTATTAGTACGGGCCTTGGGGGCTGGACGCGTGGAGCGTAACCGGGCGATTTGATCGGACACCACCTCGAACGTCCAGCCCTGCTTGGCGCAATACAGTTCCAATACCTGTTTTTGCCGCTCTAAATCGTCCTTCTGGTCGTACCGGCGTTGCCGTCCCACCGTGCGTTCCGGTATCAGTTTGCCTTCGGCTTCCCAGCGTCGTGATTGACACGCCAAGATCTACAGAGGCCTCGCCCATCGCCACATATCTATTCATAATGTGCGGTATAAGTTGGTTATGGACAGGTTGCGATAAAACTGTTCAAACCCCTTTGGTGATGTGCCAAATCGGCAACTATCAAATAAATTGGTTACGCTAAGTAGCCTGATGGTCCGTTTCTTAGTTTGTTATGATTAAGCATTTAATGTACGATATAACTATTTGACGAATATTCATAAAACTGAAACTGGCGGGCAAGTGATCTGACCCTTAAATGATGCGCCTTAAATTTGTAATTATGACACTTCTCTGGTGGGGATGGGTAGGGGTGGCGAACGCTACCGATGAGCTCCTCAAAGAGTTGGCTCAAAAGGCGGCCGTCACTGACCCTAACGTATTGGTTCATTGGCATGACCTAAAAGCCGCAACAAAGGAGATCGGTGTGGCACGTGGCGGTTATTTCCCAAAAGTGGATCTCTCCAGCAACGCGGGCAACGAACGCCTGGTTACTCCCCTTGCGCAGTTCCAACCCATCAGTTCCAGCTTTTATCGCGACACGACCACGCTGACCATGACGCAAATGCTCTATGACGGGTTCATGACGCATGACGAAGTCCGTCGTCTCAATCATGTGCAGCTCAGTCGTTACTTTGAGTGGTTTGATGCCATGGAAAATTCCGCGCTGGAAACGACGCAAACTTATTTTGACCTCCGGCGACACGAGGCCTTATACCATCTCTCCGAAGAAAACTTCGTGTCGCACCGTGTGGTGTTTAATCAAATTAAGCTCAAGGTTGATGCCGGGGTAGGGCGCGCGGTGGACCTGGAGCAGGTCAAAGGCCGGATGGCGCAGAGCGAATCCAATCTTGTTACTGACAACGCCAATGTGCACGACATGAATGCGCGCCTGCTAAGGTTAGTCAATGAATTGCCGGCTCACGGCTCGAATAGTGACCCCGATACATTGATGCCTTTCGTTCCAGAAGGTTCGGGCGAGGAGCAAGTGAACTCGGCCATAAACAACAGTCCGGCCATTCTGGCGGCCATTGAAAATGTAAGGGCGGCGCAGTCCGATCTGAACGAACGGCGTGGTAAGTATCAACCTCGGGTGGATTTGGTATTATCCGAATCTCGCGGAAAGAACGCAGGCGGCGTGCTGGGTGAAAACAGGGATTCCGTGGCACAGGTAGTCATGAGTTGGAATCTCTTCAATGGCGGGAGTGATGCCTTACGCTCCGATCAGTTCATGGAGCACTTGGAAGCGGCCCGTTCCCTGCGCGAAAAGACTTGCCGTGAAGTGCGCCAGGCAGTAGATGTGGCTTTTCACGGCATCTGGACAATTACGGAACAGCTCGGTTATTTGGAGCAGCGCAAAAACGCCATCAATCAGGCCTACTATGCCTACAAAAAACAGTTTGACCTCGGACAGCGTTCTCTGCTCGATCTGCTGGACTCCGAGAATGAGCTGTTTCAGGCCAATCGGGCTTATATCAATGCTCAATACGATCGGGCCATCAATGTGGCCAAAACTCTGGCGGGCATGGGTAAACTCGTCAGTGCGCTGGGGCTGTCCCATCTAGATCCAGGCGATACGGTGGATCTCGCGTCCGATGATTCGGAACAACCAGACAACTGTCCAGTAGAGCTCTCGCAAGGTCTGCCAAACCGCAGGGAAGAACTGATCGAAAAAGCGCGCAAACAGATAAAACCCATTGAATCCGATTCTGGTGCCCAAATCCCAGTGCCTACCGTAACCCCGTTGGGGGTTGAACCGGTGCAGACTCCGGCAGTGGAACAAAATGACCAGCCAGAAATCATCAAGATTCCGGCCCCCAAAGCCAAGGCTGCAGACAAGCCCAAATCAACACCAGCGGATTCCAAGCCAACCGATTCCAAACCAGCGGACTCCAAGCCAGCGAATTCCAAGCCAGCGAATTCCAAGCCAACCGATTCAAAGTATACACCCGCTTCGGTTGAGGCCGGTACGGTTGAGAGACAATGAAGCTAATGGACAGTCCACCTGAAAAGGGCCCTTCTACAAATGCCGATTCAGGCATCCCCCTGCAGCATGGGTTGCGAGAAGACCTCTTGCTGCACGATCCCTTGCTGGACTGCCTGCTCGAGGTGGCACGTATTCACGGTCGTGCTAGTACCCGCGCGGCACTAGTGGCAGGCCTTCCACTGCTCAATGGAAAACTTTCGCCGGCTTTGATTGCGCGGGCTGCTAATCGTGCGGGATTGAACTGTCGGGTGGTGCGCAGGGGACTAGAGCAAATCCTGCAGGCGCAAATGCCTGTGATCCTTCTGCTGTCGGATAACGAGGCCTGTGTCCTGCTTGGCTGGAATAAGGAGGATAGCCATGCGGAAGTCTTATTGCCCGACACCGGACAGTCGGGGCTGTTTATGCCTCGCGCCGAACTGGCCGAGCGGTATATGGGTATAGTCATCTATTTGCACCCGCGCTTCAAGTTTGACCGCCGCATTCCCCAAGTGAGCAAGCCACGTTTACGCCACTGGTTTTGGGGTGTGATCTTGCAGCAGTGGCGGATTTATCGGGATGTTTTGGTGGCCGCGTTGTTAATCAACTTGTTTGCCCTTGCACTCCCACTCTTTTCCATGAATGTGTATGACCGCGTTGTGCCTAACTACGCACTGGATACTCTCTGGGTACTGGCTGCGAGCGTGTTGCTGCTGTTGGCGCTGGACTTCTTGCTGCGTATGATGCGCGGCCACTTCATCGACCAAGCCTCGGCAAGTATCGATCTGCAACTTTCGGCCGTGCTGATGGAGCAGGTCTTGGGCCTCAAGATGACTGCACGACCAGAATCTGTGGGGGCCTTTGCTTCTACCATGAAGTCCTATGAAATCATCCGTGATTTCATTGCTTCGGCAACCATTGCCACCTTGGTGGACATACCCTTTGCGCTTTTGTTCTACGTTGCCATTGCCTGGATTTCCTGGCCGTTAGCGTTTATTCCTATCGTGGGCTTTATTCTCGTGAGTTTGTACGTCTACGCGGTACAGCATAAAATGCACGAACTCGCCGAATCGACCTACAAGACTGGAGCACTTCGTAACGCCACACTCGTGGAAAACCTGTCGGCCATGGAAACCATCAAGTCGCTTGGTGCGGAAAGCCATGTACAGGCCAATTGGGAAAGATCCGGCGCGTTTCTCACCAAAGTCTCCAACCAGCAACGCATGTTGTCGCTCTCGGCTACCCTGAGTGTTCAGACCATGCAGCAACTCGTCAATGTCGCGGGACTGGTGGCTGGTGTCTACCTCATTCACGAAAATATGCTGACGCAAGGCGGC
>DAIDLC010000024.1 GCA_027449685.1 Ferrovaceae bacterium
AACATCATGTCCCTGGGGGGCATTGCCATCGCGGTCGGTGCCATGGTGGATGCGGCAGTGGTCATGATCGAGAATGTCCACAAAAAGATAGAAACCTGGCATTGCCAGCATCCGGGGCTGCCCTTGAAAGGAGAGGAACACTGGCAGGTGGTGACTGATGCAGCAGTAGAAGTGGGGCCGGCACTGTTCTTCAGCCTGATCATCATCACGCTGTCTTTCCTGCCGGTATTCACCTTGGAAGCGCAGGAAGGTCGGATGTTTGCACCTTTGGCATTTACCAAAAGCTATGCTATGGCGGGAGCGGCAGCTTTGGCCGTGACGTTGATTCCCATCCTGATGGGCTATTGGATACGCGGGCGTATCCCGAGCGAGCAGAGCAATCCTCTCAATCGTTGGCTGATCTTGGCTTATCGTCCGTTGTTGGACGCCGTGCTACGGCGTCCCGGAATCACGTTGCTTATTGCGCTGGGGGTACTGGCTACCACGTTGTGGCCAATCTCGCGGCTTGGGGGCGAATTTATGCCTCCTTTGGATGAGGGTGATCTGCTCTACATGCCGTCTGCCCTGCCAGGTTTGTCGGCGGCCAAGGCGGCTGAGTTGCTGCAGCAGACGGATCGCCTCATCAAGACCGTACCGGAAGTCGCGCATGTATTCGGCAAAGCGGGGCGCGCCGAAACAGCCACCGACCCGGCGCCGATGGAAATGTTTGAGACCACGATCCAGTTCAAACCGCGTGACCAATGGCGTCCAGGACTGACCCCGGAAGCCCTGGTGGCGGAATTGGATCGTGTGGTTCGGGTGCCCGGGCTATCCAATATCTGGGTACCACCTATCCGCAATCGCATCGACATGCTCGCCACCGGCATCAAAAGCCCCATCGGGGTGAAGATTTCGGGGTCAGACCTCGCTTCCGTCAACCGGATCGCGTTGGAAGTGGAACGCGTGGCCAAATCGGTGCCCGGGGTTTCCTCAGCATTTGCCGAACGGCTTTCCGGTGGGCGTTACATCACGATCGATATTGATCGGGTGGCGGCTGCGCGCTACGGACTCAACATCAGCGACGTCCAGTCGGTGGTCACCAGTCTCATTGGAGGCGAAACGGTGGGAGAGACAGTCGAAGGGACGGCTCGATATCCCATCAGCGTGCGCTATCCTCGGGATGAACGGAATGCGTTGCAGGCACTTCAGCAGCTGCCGATCGTCACTTCGGGTGGGCAATGGATCACGCTAGGGACTGTGGCGAATCTGCATTATGACGAAGGCCCACCCATGCTGAGAAGTGAGAACGCACGGTTGGCCAGTTGGGTTTATGTGGATGTGCGTGATCGCGACCTGGCCTCCGTGGTGGGAGACCTGCGTCGGGCCGTATCCCATGAAGTCCGCTTGACCCCGGGGGTGAGCGTGGCTTATTCCGGGCAGTTCGAATTCCTGGAACGTGCCAACGAGCGTCTCAAAGTGGTGGTGCCAGCCACGCTGTTGATCATTTTCGTGTTGCTCTATCTGACATTTCAGCGTGTGGATGAAGCATTGCTCATCATGGGCACATTGCCGTTTGCCCTGACTGGCGGGATCTGGCTGTTGTACCTGTTGCATTACAATCTTTCTGTCGCCACCGGTGTGGGGTTCATTGCTCTGGCCGGGGTGGCTGCAGAATTTGGGGTAGTGATGCTGATCTATCTTCGGCAGGCGCTGGCAGTGCGGTTGGTCGCAGACGCTCCAGTGACACGCGAGATGCTCGAAGATGCCATTCGTGAGGGTGCAGTGCTGCGGGTGCGTCCCAAAGCCATGACGGTGGCGGTGATCCTGGCAGGTCTCATGCCCATTCTCTGGGGGGGAGGCACAGGTTCTGAAATCATGAGCCGCATCGCTGCGCCGATGGTGGGGGGGATGCTGACCGCCCCCTTGTTGTCCATGTTCATTATTCCCGCAGCGTATCTGTTGCTGCAGCAACCACGTCATGGCAAACCATTACGACTTTTTTTCAACCGCAACACCACAACCACTGAAAGGAAAACATCATGAAAACATCTCGCATCACAACCACGACTTTGATGTTGCTCTCCACCGCTGGCCTAGCGCTTGCAGAGGGTATGAATGGTTCGAGCAGCATGAGCAATATGAACAACATGGATGGTATGCCCATGTCGGGAGCAATGGCCCCGCAGTCGGCGACCCAGGTGCATCACGCCACGGGAATCGTCAAGAATGTTGACACGGCTGCAGGCAGGGTCACCATTACCCACGGGCCGATCAACAGCATTCCCTGGCCGGCCATGACTATGGGATTTCCCGTAAAGGACAAAGCCATGCTTGATCAGATCACTGTGGGTGAGAAAGTCGATTTCGATCTGATGCCCACCGGAAAGGATCAGTTTATGGTGATCCGAATCAATCCGGCTCACGGATGACATGAATGGAACACTTTGAACAACCCGCAAACAATTTAAACTCAACGAAGGGAGAGCAATCATGAGCAAAACATCTTTCTGGATCAAAAATGTAATTTACGGCGCAGCTCTGATATCAACACTTTCTCTTACTGGTTACGCGGCAGGCGTTGATCAACCGACACCTGCCTCCGACATGAGGCAGGCTGTATTGGAGGCCAAAAGCAAGGCTGATCACGAGTCACTGGCCGCACAGTATGAACGGGAAGCACAGGAAGACGAGCAGAAGGCAAAGCTCCATGAAGACATGGCCAAAGCGTATGCCAAAGTCGGTTATCTAACTGAGAAACAGAATTTTACTCGCCATTGCGATGTTATCGCCCAAAAATACAAGGATGCGGCGGTCGAAAATCTTGCACTGGCCAAGGCCCATAAAGAGCTGGCTGAAAAAATGAAATGAGGGTCTGGAAGAGCGCTGGCTGGGCAAATAATCGGTCAGCGCAATTCGATAAAATCGTTATCTTCAGGGAGAACAAAAATGACTTTCAATATTTAATGGCGCTACAAATAACTATAACGGATTCGGAAGGAACGCTTCAGACAACAATGCATTGTTTGCTTACCTGTGGCTGTTATATTGAAACAGCTAACCACGAGGCTTTCTATCATCAACTGCTTGACATGAACTGTTTACCACACCCATGAAAATTGCAATAACAATTGTTGCTACATTGGCATTCCTGGGAATTTTTGCCGGAATATTCATTTATGCTGGTTGGGTGAATGTTGCCGCGGATGTGCCCCACGAACCCTATGTCTTCAAGGTGCTAGAAGTGGCCAGAGAACAGGCTATCCGGAGAGATGCTTCCGGACTTTCCGTGCCGGCCGATCTTTCCGATCCCAAACGGGCTCGGCGAGGTTCTGGGAATTATGACGCCATGTGCGTCAATTGCCACCTTTCCCCTGGCCAGGAAAACTCGGAAATTCGCCGTGGCATGTATCCGGAGCCGCCCAACCTGACTCATCCGGAACCAGCCACTGATGGGGTTCTGCAGTCGAGAATCCGTTTCTGGGTCATCAAGCATGGCATCAAAGCATCCGGCATGCCCGCATGGTCAAAAGGAGGGGTGAGCGACCAAGCCATATGGGATCTGGTTGCTTTTCTCAATTGCCCGCCATCGCTTGATGCAACGAGTTATCGACAACTGGTTCACGCCAGCGATGGCCATGTTCATGACAGTGCGGATCATTCTCGTGAAGAACATTCATCAGATGAACACCATCACGAGCCTGACCAGTCTCTTCACTAACTTCTCAGATGCTGGCCTAGCATTTCTTACATCATTAAGGAGGCTTATCATGAAAAAAATCTTTTTTGTCATAGCTGCGTCCCTGATGCTGATGCTTTCGTCCTACGCCGAAGATTCGCACCACCCTGCGAAAAATGCTGAAGCACCTGCGTCAAATTCCACCGCTCAGCAAGACAGCGAATCGGTCAATCAGATGCAGCACCAGGTGATGAAAATGCAATCACTTCTTGACAGATATGGAAAGACAAAGAGCAACGAGGAACATCAAAAACTGATGTCCGAGTATATGCAAACCATGCGTGAAAACATGATGGCTGCCAGGACAATGATGGAGCGACAGGGTATGGCTTGTTCCATGATGGGTGTCATGGGAACCGGTTCTGGCATGCCTGCAGGCATGATGGGAGGTATGGGTGGGATGGAAGTTGATGGTCAGGTCCATGACATGATCATGGACCGCATGCAACAAATGGAAAAGCGCATGGATATGATGCAGATGATGATGGAACGGATGAACAAAACTGCGCCGATGCCCATGCCTGAAAAATAGTCGTTCTTTCGAAAGATTAGTTCGCCCCATTCCGGCATGGGATTGCCGGAATGGTGTCCGGGAAGGGAGAGTACACATGGATGAACATCGTCATGAAAGTTGTCCCATGGGTGCACGGCCAAAAATCGCCTGGCTCGTGTTTGCCGCAATTGCAGCTTTTTATCTTTGGACGGAGCATCGTGCCCACTTGCTGGGGGCACTGCCTTTCCTGATCTTTCTGGCTTGCCCTTTGATGCACTTTTTCATGCATGGCGGCCATGGGCACGGTCATGGCCATGGCGGAGGAAATCAGGGGCAGCAGACCAAGGAGGAAAACAAATGAACGAAGATATTCCCGCTTATGGCCTCTGGTCTCTGGTGCTGATCAACTCGGCGGTCTTTATCCTATTTGCTTTCAGCTTCTACAAACCGAAGAGTTCCCGCGACTGGCGAAGCTTTGGCATGTATTCGGCCTTCATCGTTGCCTTGTTTACCGAGATGTACGGTTTTCCGCTTACCCTCTACCTTTTGTCGGGCTGGCTATCACAGCGCTTTCCTGGCGTCGATTTTTACTCTCACGATGCCGGCCACCTGCTGGAAGTGATGTTTGGCTGGCGCGCCAATCCTCACTTCGGCCCTTTCCATATTCTTAGCAGCGTTTTCATTTTCGGCGGATTCTGGCTCCTCGCCAGGGCTTGGAATGTACTGTATCACGCCCAGCGCAGCGGTCACGTGGCAACGGCAGGCCCCTATGCCCGAGTCCGACATCCACAATACTTGGGTTTTATCCTCATTATGTTCGGCTTTTTGTTACAGTGGCCAACGCTCGTGACGGTGATCATGTTCCCGATCCTGCTCGTCATTTATGCGCGCCTGGCCAAGCGTGAAGAAGAGGATTCGCTGGCACAGTTCGGAAATGCCTACCGGGATTATCAGAACAGCACCCCGGCGTTTATCCCCCATTTCGGCAAAAAAAAGCAGTGGGGGCGTTGTATGAACCACGATGATCAGCATACCCATTCTCATGCCCATGGCAGCGCTGCTGTTGCCCCTGCATTAAACGGTGGCAAGGATCCGGTCTGTGGCATGATCGTGTCCTCAGACAAGGGAATTTCTTCCGACTATCAGGGTAATCACTATCTCTTCTGCAGTACCCGGTGTAAAGCCAAGTTCGATCTGGAGCCAGCGCGCTACTTGCAACCGGCTGAGGCCCCGGAACCCGTATCCGAGGGGGTGATTTACACCTGCCCAATGCACCCGGAGATTCGCCAGCCGACACCAGGCAACTGCCCCAAGTGCGGGATGACGCTGGAGCCGGAATCTCCAGCTACGGCGTCAAAGGTCGAATATACCTGCCCGATGCATCCGCAGATTGTGCATAGCGAGCCGGGCAGTTGCCCGATCTGCGGCATGGCACTGGAACCGCGTAACGCCGCGGCGGAAGATAACGCGGAATTGCGCGATATGACGCACCGCTTCTGGGTGAGCGCGGCGCTGGCCTTGCCGGTGTTCGTGATGGCGACGGGCTCCGACCTACTGCCGCAGGCGATGCCGGAATCCGTCTCGATGCGTGTCCTGCAATGGCTGGAGTTTGCGCTGGCGACGCCGGCGGTGCTGTGGGGTGGCTGGCCGATCTTCCAGCGCGGCTGGGCGTCGGTGGTCAATCGCAGCCTCAACATGTTCAGCCTGATCGCGCTGGGCGTGGGTGTGGCGTGGACATATAGCGTGGTGGCAATGCTGCTGCCGGGAATTTTTCCGCCCACGATGCGCAGCATGGGGGGCACGGTGCCAGTGTACTTCGAGGCGGCGGCGGTGATCATGGCTCTGGTGCTGCTCGGACAGGTGATGGAGTTGCGCGCACGCAGCCAGACCAGCGCCGCGATCAAACTGCTGTTGGGCCTTGCGCCCAAGACCGCGCGCATCGTGCGCGCTAATGGCAACGAGGAAGACATCCCGCTGGAGCAGGTGCAGCCGGGCGATGTGCTGCGCGTGCGTCCCGGCGAGAAGGTGCCGGTGGATGGCACCGTGCTGGAAGGAACGAGCGCACTGGATGAATCCATGGTGACCGGCGAATCTATTCCCGTTGAAAAAACGGCCGACGCGCGGCTGATCGGGGCCACAGTGAACGGCACCGGCAGTTTGTTGA
Organism: Ferrovaceae bacterium; assembly: GCA_027449685.1. Lineage (GTDB taxonomy): Bacteria > Pseudomonadota > Gammaproteobacteria > Burkholderiales > Ferrovaceae > JAJZHV01. The sequence continues at coordinate 6,373 of DAIDLC010000024.1, forward strand.
TGCGAGCTGAGCGCGTCGGTTCCGACACGCTGCTCGCGCAGATCGTGCACATGGTGAGCGAGGCGCAGCGCAGCCGCGCGCCGATTCAGCGGCTGGCTGATGTGACTGCCGGTTATTTCGTTCCGGCAGTGGTGGGGGTCGCGCTTATTACGCTGGCGGTGTGGGGCATCTGGGGACCGGAGCCGCGCCTGGCGCACGCCATCATCAACGCGGTGGCGGTGCTGATCATCGCCTGCCCGTGCGCGCTGGGTCTGGCCACACCAATGTCCATCATGGTCGGCACCGGGCGCGGCGCGCTGGCCGGTGTGCTGATCAAAAATGCCGAGGCGCTGGAAACCATGGAGAAGGTGAACACGCTGGTGGTGGACAAGACCGGCACGCTGACCGAGGGCAAGCCCAAGGTGATGTCGGTGGTTGCTGTCGCTGGGTTCGACGAAAGCGCAGTGCTGCGGTTGGGCGCCAGCCTGGAGCGCGCCAGCGAACATCCGCTGGCTGGGGCGATCGTGAACGGTGCGCAGGAAAAATCCCTGGCGTTTGCGGCAGTCAGCGATTTCCGCTCATACACCGGCAAGGGTGTGGCGTTCGGGATTCGGGCCGTGAAGATTAGTGGTTGAGAAATTCTGGAACGCCCTACGGTCAGATAACTTTCCTTCGCCTGAGTATTTTCCAATCGTAAGAAGAGGGTGAAACGGAAGGGGTCATGCCGCGGATCTGGATCGACGGTTGAATGACTGGAACACCGTTTTCTTGCCTGTTGTACTCGGTTTGCGGCCTCATTATCACTCATGACTTGGGCCTCGTGTTCAAGCGCCTGCGAAGTAATGCCGGGTTTGAGGTAGGTTTGGTAATCGGGGATGGTCTTGAGGCGCTCCCAAGGGGTCATGATCTGGTCGTGCGGGTAGGTTTTGCGGATCTTTCCCTTGGCATCGATCTTGTCCACGGCAAAGTAGCAGGGCCGGTGGAAGTTAAGGTAGGGATTGAGTGTGTTGGTATAAAAGCGGTTGATGGCGCTGGCATGCTTTTGAGGGATGTGGCTGTAGCCCATGAATTTGCGGATGACAGCGCCGTTCTTGCATTCGGCCAATGCATTGTCATTGGTTTGGCGCGGACGAGAGCGGGTAAATTCGACGCGCAGCTTTTCCAGAAGCTCGGCCACTTCCCGATTGACATATTCTCCGCCAGAGTCGGAATGAAACCCCCGAATTTCAAACGGGAAGCCCTCGAGCAGCAGCGCGATCACGGGCAGCAGATAAGCTTCGCTGATGCGCTCCACTGAAGCCGCCAACTCCCACTGGGTGACGATATCCACTGCGTCGATGTGGTAGACCCCCTTGATCCCATCC
>DAIDLC010000025.1 GCA_027449685.1 Ferrovaceae bacterium
GTGGTGGTCAGTCTGTGGTGGTCAGTCTGTGGTGGTCAGTCTGTGGTGGTCAGTCTGTGGTGGTCAGTCTGTGGTGGTCAGTCTGTGGTGGGCAGGTCGAAGGTGGCTTTGAAGGGGCTACCAAGGGCCGTCGGCTATTGTCGGCTATGTTCAGGAAAAACAAGCGACAAGCGGGAGCGACTGGAGAACACGCTTCTTTTTTCCGGTCACCCAGACCATATTGACTTTGGTTTTTTTGTGTAGTAGAGTTTGACCACGCTGTTCGGTAACGATGGCTACTCTGGTCTTGGTTGTGCGCTTGCCCACGGCGCATAGCGAAACAAGATGAAGGGACTTGAATTGCGAGTTTTTGCGCTGCATTAAGATGCAGTGCGGCAAGGCAAGGCACGGCTCGGCGCGGCAAGGCTTGGCAAGGCGCGGCGCGGCAAGGCAAGGCAAGGGTTGGGCAAGGGACGGGCTGGCTTATGCTGGCCCGTTTCCTTTTTTCAGACATCCCCTTCGACATGATTCAAACTTTGCTCGCCAAATTTGGCGAGCGAAACATCGTTTCCCCCAGATTCGGGGAAAAGGACGATATGGTTTTCAACGCTGGGGGTTCATATAGTTTTGTTGAAAATCAAGACCTGCTGAATTTTTGCCAAAATTGGCGGAAATTCAGTAGGCCGCCCTTTGACGAAATACCACATCACCCTTGAAATGGCCAAAGATAGTCGTGGCCAACGTGGTCATCCGGCAGGATTCGGAAGGACGGTATTGCCTGAACGACCAGTTCGTCAGGGCCTACGATGCCCTCTTTGACGGAACACCACATCACTCTCGACATGATTCAAACTTTGCTCCCAAATTTGGGGAGCGAAAAACCTCTTGCATAACAGAGTGCTGCGTGCGCTATCAAGGGGCTACCGGCTCCTGTTCGGGGAAAACAAGCACAACGGGCGCGTCACGACAATGCGCCCCCCCTCCTCTTTTCCGGCCCTCCGTCCCGCGTTTGCAGTTCGCTCATTGCCATCAATGGTATGCAACCATGACGGCAGGGCTTGAGATGGAAATATCGAAAACAGAATTTGCGTTGGTGGTACAGGAAGCTGTGGAGCGGGGGGTGGCAACCGCCCTTTCTTTACGCCCACGCCCTTCCAGTGTAAACTTTGAGCAAGCAGCGGAAATGCTGTGCTTGTCGAGCAAGACGGTTTCGACGATGGTTCGTGACGGGCGAATTCGTGCGAACAAGATTGGTCGCATTCCTGTTTCTGAAATCGATAGAGCCTTGTCTGCGTCGAACCCAGGAAGTGGTCGGCGTTCTGCGAAATAGGGCATCGTTCCTGTTTTCTACGCCAACTTTACACCAAGTCTCACTGGAAACTCTGTCATGGCGTACAATGCAGTTTTGGCATGCTTGTCAAGCGGGTGTTGGCGTTACCTCACCTCAAGATTGCTTCGTTTCATGCAAGCGAGTATGTGGGTGTAGGTTGTTTGACGTACAGGAGTTTATTTAATGTTCAATGAGCGCAAAGCAGCGCAGATGGCAGCGTTCTTTCTGGGGCAACCCCCGGAGAGGAAGATGCCACATCTGAAGTTGATGAAACTCCTGTACCTGTCCGACCGTGAGGCCGTGCGCGTCTTCGGTTGGCCGATCTCTGGCGACCGTTTGGTTTCCATGCCCCACGGACCGGTTCTCTCGCAGACGCTCAACCTGATGGATGGCGATGTCGAGTCGCAGCCTGGTGGTTGGGAAGAATTGATTTCCGATAAGGAAAACCACGAACTTTCGCTGCGTCAACCTCTGGACGCCGCCGCTCTCGATGAATTGGCTCCGGCTGAGATTGAAGTGCTAAAAGCCGTCTGGGACAAATTCGGTGCCATGGACAAGTGGGAAATTCGTGACTGGACCCACCACCACTGTGCCGAGTGGAAAGATCCGAAGGGCTCATCTTTCCCAATTCAGTATGACGCACTGGCTCGCGCAGTAGGCTTCGATGACGCCTCGGCGAAGGAGTTGGCGGCACAAATTCAGGCCGAACAGGAAATCGACCACCTCTTTGCGACTCTATGAGTTTGTTTCTTCCGCTCAAGCGGGCGACGCTGCTCATCCCGTCTGGGCCGCAAGGTGATCAGCATCGAAAGCACCTCTTCACCCTACTCACAGATCCGCATGCCGATGAAGCCGGAAAGAATTTCGTTCTGATGGTTTCGCTATCGACTATCAGGCCGGGCGTGCCACATGACCCCACCTGCATCATCTACGCGGGCGATCACCCATTCGTGAAGCATAACAGTTACGTCGTCTACCAAAAGGCGCGTCTCGAAGAGGCGGACAAAGTGCTTCGAGGGGTAAAGAATGGTCAACTTGTGCCACAGGACCCCATGGATGGCGCCGTGTTCGCCAGGATCTGTAAGGGCCTGGAAGACTCCAGATTGACGCCCGCCAAACTGCTCACCTTCTACTTCAAGGCTACGGGCCAGATCTGACTGCGTTTGCGATCACCGGGAACTCGTGCGGTTGTGTGCGACTGGAAAGCGCCCCTCTCGAACACTCGTTTCACGGACGAACTTCTACCAAGTCTGCGGTGCTGGAAAAGCAGGGTTCTGTTTATATGGGGCATCATTCCTGTTTTCTACGCCAACTTTACGCCAAATAGCGCTGTAAGCCCTTTCAATACGGCATCCATAATTCCCTTCCTGGGCACCAGTCCGCATTATCCGGGGATGCCCCCCATCGGCACCACCACAGTCAGAGAGATATTTCCATAACAAGGGTCACAGGGACTTGGGGGACTTGCCAGGCTTGTCCAACAAACGGTTCAGATCGTGGCTGCGCACGATCCAACCTTGTTCGTTAAGCGACTGCTACCCTATCTTGCTGAGCGCAGATGTCCATGTCCACAGTCAGCCGATGGATTGCGACTTCTGGTATTTTTGATTTTCCGGCGCCTTGACGCGGTCGTACAAAGCCGAAGGCTTCAAGTTTTCCTAGTGATTTGCGCAGCATCGGCAGGGGCTTTGCGCTCACCGCGAACAACGGACAGCATTTCTTTTTTAAGGTTTTTCATGGACAGAATTTTCATTTTCATGTTCCAGTGTCCCCATTCGCGCATCCTATACCCACAGGATAGGATGGTCAACGACTGTATGCAATTCCAAGGCGGATTTACCCCAAGGGCTCGAACAACTGGGCCAGTTCGGTGGCCGTGATGGAAGTCGTGGCTTCTCCGGCACCCGCCAGAACTCCCTGGGCCAGATCCCTTTTGCGCTCCTGGAGGGCGATGATCTTCTCCTCCAGCGTTCCCTCGGTCAGCAGTTTGTAGACGAATACCGGGTTTTCCTGGCCGATACGGTGGGCCCGGTCCGTGGCCTGGTTTTCCACGGCGGGATTCCACCAGGGATCATAGTGAATCACGGTGTCGGCTGCCGTGAGGTTCAATCCCACCCCGCCGGCCTTGAGGCTGATCAGGAACAGGGATACTTCCCCCTGCTGAAAGCGGTTGACCGGGGTGGCACGGTCAGGGGTATCGCCGGTGAGGATCACATAGGGCAGCTCTCGGCTCATCAATTCCTCCTCGATCAGGGCCAGCATGGAAGTGAATTGGGAAAACAGCAGGATCCGCCGCCCTTCTTCCAGCATGTCCGGCAGCAAACCCATGAGCAATTCCAGTTTGGCCGACTGCTTCACCTTTTGCGCGGCGGGCAACTTGAGCAGGCGCGGATCGCAGCACACCTGGCGCAGTTTGAGCAGGGCGTCGAGAATGATGATCTGACTGCGGTTCATGCCCTTCTTGTCGATTTCCTGTTGTACCTTTTCATGCATGGCCACCCGGATGGCTTCATACAGATCCCGCTGGGGGCCTTCCAGTTGGCAATAGCGCACCATCTCGGTTTTGGGAGGCAATTCCTGCGCCACCTGGGACTTGGTTCGACGCAGCAGAAAGGGGGCGATACGCCGCGCCAGAATGCCGCGCCGTTCGCTGTTGCCCTGTTTTTCAATGGGGGTGCGAAATAGTTTGCGAAAACTCTTGTCATGGCCCAGCAATCCCGGCAGCAGAAAATGGAACAGGGTCCACAATTCGCCCAGATGGTTTTCCAGAGGGGTTCCCGTCAGCGCCAACCGATGGCGCGCCTGGATCTGGTGCACGATGAGGGTGGCCTGGGACTTGGGGTTCTTGATGATGTGCGCCTCATCGAGAATCAGGGTATGAAACTGCTGCCCGGTCAGCACTTCCCGGTCTCTTGGCAGCAAAGGATAAGTGGTCAGCACCAGGTCGTAATTTCCCAATGCGTCGAAATGCTGTTTGCGCTCCAACCCTTGCAGGACCAGAACCCGCAGGGAGGGAGCAAAGCGCTCCGCTTCCCGGTGCCAGTTGAACATCAGGCTGGTGGGGGCTACCACCAGACAGGGATGGGTCATGCGTCCGGATTCCTTTTCCACCAGCAGATGGGCCAGGGCCTGAACCGTCTTGCCCAGCCCCATGTCGTCGGCAAGGATCCCTGCCAGATCGTATTCCCGCAAAAACTGCAACCAGTTGAGTCCTTCCTGCTGGTAGCCGCGCAACCCGGTCATCAGTCCCGCCGGGGGAGGAACGGGGCGAATCCCTTCAAAGGATTGCAGTTTTCTGCCCAGTTCGCGCAACCGTTCCCCACCCATCCAGCGCAAGTCCCCGTGGGCTTCTTCCAGTTCCACCAGGCGGGCGGCCTGAAAGGGGGACAACTCCAGACGTTGCAGTTGGGCGTCCTTGTCGAACAATTCCACCAACACGGACAGAATGCCGCGCACCCGGGAGGGGGGCAAGATCAAGGGCCGGCCATCGGGCAGGGTGCCGATGAGGATGTTCTGATCATCGGTCATCTGCGCCAGCGCTGCTGGCGTCAACTGCTTCGGAAACTGGCGTATCAGGTTGAGCAGGATCGGCGTCAGATTCAACTTCTGGCCATCCACCTGGATTCCCAACTCCAGACCAAACCAGTCATTGCCACTGCCTTCCTCCACCGTGGCGGTCCATTCGTCCACCTGGGCAAAATCAAAACGGAAACCGGGTTCCACCTCCACGCGCCAGCCTGCCGCCTTCAGCGCCGGCAGTTCCACCAGACAAAAGTTTGTCCAGTCCTCATTGTCGGCAAGGATCCAGCCGTGGGGAACGATTTTTGCCAATGGGCTATGGGCCAACCTGGCCGACAAAAACCCCAGGCACTCCACCTCCTCGATATGGCGTTTTTCAGCGTCGTCCTGGCGCAGGATATGCCACAATTCCGCTCCCCGAAGGCGCGTAATCATCTGAGAGGAATCGGTTCCCGTGATCCGGATGCCGTCATAATCGAATTCCACCTGTGCCACCTCGATGATTTCCGGCTCGGGTTCACGGATCAGGCTTCGCACGTAGAGATCAAAGCGGGATGCCCCGGAAGCAAAGGACGGGACGGGCACTTCGACGGTGGATAATCGCAGGCAGGGAACCGGAACAACCTGGGTAATCTGCCGCTCCTGCAGGGTTTGCGGCAAGGGTACCTGTGCCGCAGGCGCTTTCCGCGCCAATTCCCTGCTGAGGGGCTGTATCAGGGTGGGTGGAATGAGCGGAGCTTCGGCCATGGCCTGGGCTACGGTGGCGGATAGGCCCGAGTCGATCTCGCCGCACAGTCCGGTGTGCTCGTCCAGATACCACGGGGGGGCAAAGGGCAAAATATGGGCCGGTTCTGCCAGGGTGAAAGTCAGCTTCTGGTTGCCCTCGTCATCCATGGTCCAGAGCGGTTGGGCGCTGCGCTTTTCGCCCAGAGCAAGGGGTTCCCCGTCGGTCGTTTCCCAGAAGCAACGGCCAGTGGCAATCATTTCCGTGACCACTCGGGCGCCCACTTCGCCTCGCAGTCGTCCCTGGGGCTGGCGGGCGCGTAATCCGCTCATGGTGGCCACAATGTCCTGGTCGCGCTCCGTCAGGTAGCGGGCGGGATTGCGCTGATCAAGGACGGTGTGGTGGGGCTGGGCTTTGCCGAACCCTCCTGCCTTGAGTACCCGACTGATGAAATAACTCACCCCCAGTTGCGGGGGGTGAGTGGAGGTCAGTTTCAGCACATACAGGAGTCGTTGAGTCACCTCGTGGGGCAGGGCATCCTTGTCCATGGCGGGGTAGCTGGCCCGTTCAAGCTCCTGTAGCCAGACCATGAGTTCCTGGGGAAGTTCCGCTGGGATGGGCTTTGGTTTTGCGATGCTCGTCCCTGGGGCTTTGGTAAACGCCTGGGACAGGCAATAGGTATGGGCGCTGATCAAGGCCGCCGCCACATGCTTGCAGTTATATGCCACGGGGCAACTGCATTCTCCATCGATCCCCATACCGCCCCCAGGGAGTTCCACGAGACGGATCTTGACATGGTAGGCGTTTCGCCCCGAACCCGAAACGATGGCCGTCACGCCGTTGCCATCCAGATGGATTTCCTGCCGGGTCACCTTGCCCTGGCGGTAATAGACCTGTCCGCGTTCCAGATAGGTGGAAGAGAGGGACCTGGAAATATCACGGGCAGTAAGATTTTTAATCATCGTTGGTGGCATTGGTGGATAGGATAGGGGCAGCAGGGAGACTCAATCACCATTCACGGCGAAAGGCATGACGGAGTTCATCCCTGACATTCGTTTGGTGCCACTTTTTTTAGCCAAAGTGGCGTAGGGCTTAGTCCCCAATGATTTTTACCAGTACGCGCTTGCGTCGTCCGCCATCAAACTCGCCGTAGAAAATCTGCTCCCAGGGACCAAAGTCGAGTTTTCCCCCTGTAACCGCAACCACCACCTCCCGTCCCATGATTTGACGCTTGATGTGGGCGTCTGCATTGTCTTCCCCGGTATCGTTATGCCGGTATTGAGTGATGGGCTCGTGCGGTGCCAAGCGTTCCAGAAACTGTTCGAAGTCATGGTGCAAGCCAGGCTCGTCATCATTGACAAAGACCGATGCCGAGATATGCATGGCATTGACCAGGACCAGACCCTCCTGTACCCCACTGTCACTCAGGCACTTTTCCACTTCGGACGTAATGTTTACGAATGCCCGACGCGTTTGAACATTGAACCAAATCTCTTTTCGATAACTTTTCATACAAATTTCGGGCCAGGTCCAGGATCAATCGAGGAGCGATAAATTGCGCACCGCGCCTTTATCAGCCGAGGTGGCCAACCTGGCGTAGGCCTTGAGCGCAGCCGACACGTTGCGTGGGCGTGGCAGCGCAGGCTTCCAACCGGACTTGTCTTGCTCGCTGCGGCGCCTGGCCAGTTCATCCTCGCTCACCAATGCATGGATGCTGCGGTTCGGAATATCGATACGGATACGGTCGCCATTCCTGATCAATCCAATCGCGCCGCCAGCCGCCGCTTCAGGCGAGCAATGACCGATGGACAAACCTGACGTGCCCCCCGAGAAACGGCCATCGGTCAACAATGCACAGGCTTTTCCCAGGC
>DAIDLC010000026.1 GCA_027449685.1 Ferrovaceae bacterium
GTTACAGGAGTGGGACTTGTTACGGGAACTGGGGTTGCTGCCGGGGCAGAGGGTGCCGCCAACGCAGGAGTGCTCAGCAGCGCCAGTGCGAGCAGCCCTGTGAGGACCAACCCCAGCACCACCGTGGGCCAGCGCAGGGAGAGAAGGTTTTTCATGGCTCGGGCGTGGTGTTCTGTGTAGGTTTGGATGCCTCGGACTTACGCTGCCCCGAAAAACGCCAGGCCAATATGCCCATCAGGACGAAGGGGGCAAAGATTCCAATGAGCAAGAACAAAAAAATGCTCCAGGGGGTTTCGATGGTGACATGCAGGTAGCGATAGCTGTCCAGGGCATGGGCGGGTTGGATGACACTCAGGCCAGCCATCCAGCTGGCCCCGAGGATTCGGGCGAAGCGGTTCATGGCGTTTTGGTTCCTGTGGGGAGATCGCTGACACAGCGAAATCCATAAAAATCGGAGGTATGGTTGGCAAAGGCAAAATCCCGATGAAACAGGGAGGTGGAGAAAGGGTCCCCTTTCCAGGAACCCCCGCGCAGCACCTTGTAATTGCGGTTGACTTTCTTTTGTTCGGATAATTTCAGGGTGCGATCCTGGGCGTTTTCCTGCACGGCGACCTTGCCCTGGAAGAGATCGCTGGCCGCCACCGATCCGGGGTAGGGCACGAAGTCGTCGGCGGTCCATTCATCCACGTTGCCCGCCAGATCCAGCACCCCATAAGGGCTTGCTCCCTGGGGATAGGCATTCACATTGGTGGCCGAACCCACGTTGTAATAGGTATTGAGTCGGGTGGAATCCATGGTGTCCCCCCAAGGCCAACGGCGCCCATCTGTGCCCCGCCCTGCCTTTTCGAACTCGGCTTCGGTGGGCAGACGCTTGTGGGCCCAGGCCGCATAATCGCGGGCATCGTACCAGGTGACCATGGTGACGGGATAGAGCAGTTCCCCCTTGGGAATACGTCCGTTTTTCCAGTTCAGGGGAGGACGATGTCTGGTGGCTGCCACAAACCGCGCATATTGCGCATTAGTAACCAGGTACTTGTCGATGGCATAGGCCGGCAATATCACCGAATGGGCTGGTTTATCCTGCAAATCGGCGCGTTCCAGGTTGGTTCCCATGGTGAAGCGACCGGCCGGAATGGTGATCTGGGTTGCCAGGTCTTCCCATTGCTCGCGCGTGAGCAGGCGTTCGGCCTCTACCACGGTGTAGCCCTGATTGGGGGCCTCGCCGTGTTCATGACGCTCCTGCAGCGTGATGTCTTCGCCCGCGGCACGAACCCGGGCCTTTTCTTCCTTCAGGTCATAGGAGGCCATCTTGCGCATGTCCTCCATCCGCCCGGCCCCCAGGCCAATGACGTGAATCGTGCTGCCAATCATCACCAGAGCAATGCAGGTCACAATGGTGGCCGACAGATATCTTTTGCGGCGCGCGCGCTCTTCAAAGGTGGGCGGCGTGCGTGTGCCCTTGCCAAATGTCATTGGTTTATGCCCCGGGGTGCTTGTTGTCCGGGGTTTCGCTGCGCTGGGCTGGCATGGCTTTATCTTTGTACACCAGATGCTGCTCGCGCCGTCCATAGGTTTTTTTTACCAGCACTTCGCCCAGAATGGCGCCAATGAATGCCGCTTCCATCACCAGAATCACAAAAAAACCCCACCATCCCAGGGGGATGAGCGCCGCTCCCTGGGGCACGCCCGTGATTTCAGACACTTCGTAATAATTGACCGCCCGCACAATGATCGGCGGCAGATAGCACAACCATTTGCTGCCCTTGCCGTACAGCAAGCCCAGTACCAGGCCGGCAAAGGCCGGGAGAAAAAATACGTCCACCACCCAGGCCGGGCTAAAGTAACCGATACCACCCGTAAAGACTTCGATATTCACGCCCAGCAGGCGGTCCCCCAGATGGTTCAGGACGGCCGCCAGGGTAACGGCCACAAAGGCGCGGGAAAGGCGGTTTTCGGGAACAGCAACAGGTACTCTCATGGTTTATAGTCTTTGCCGGTGAGCTTTTCAAATTCCGTTTTGCGCGTTTCTTCCAGATACCAGTCTTGCACCTTCAAACTGGCCACATAGCGTGCCAAGGTGCGGCGGTCGGCTTCGGACAGGTCTTGGTACGAGGGCATGCGGTATTCTGGTTTGAGCCGGCTGGGAAGTATCGACTGCGGGTTACTGGCCGAGAAATACTGGTACAGCCAGGCCTCGTCACGCAAGGAACCGATTCCATCCAGAGGCGGAGAGGGGACCGCTTGCATCATGTCCCGCACCGACCAGAGGGAATGGCACTGCCGACACTGATTTTGGCGCACCAGGTCCGACCCGGCCCGAGCCAGTTCGGGGCTGGCGGTGGTATAGAAGGGAATACCCCGATCCTTGGCCGCACCGCTGGCTGGGCCATCTGCCACCAGAAGATTGCGGGTTACCACCCCGCCCACCATCAGGGCAATCAGGGCCAGTACCGCCCATTCACCGCGTTTCATGCGATCTGATTACGGGCCTCGGCCTGAGCCTTTAGCACCCGGTCACGGCTGGCTTCCTGCTCGGCCAGTACCTTGCGGCTTTTGGCGTATTCTTCCGGATCCATTTTGTCCTTGTCGGACTCGCTAAACACCAGATATTTGATATCCTCATCGAACTGCTCATTGCGCGAGGCCCAACGAATACCATAAACGCTGGCCGCAATGATCATCCCCCCCACAATCAACCACAGATAGATGGTCCAGCCATCACCTAGTGAATCGAGAAAGCTCATGTGATTCTCCTTGAAAGTCGTTGCTCTTGCTGTTATTAGAGGGGTGGTGTCAGCAATCGTTCACCGGATGATAGCACCTGTTCTGGCCCCCGTGCGGGAACCGACCCCGCATGACTTGTGACGACTAGAACAGAAGCCCTGATACCATCTGCGTGGCACCAAAGACCACCGCCACAAGCACGCCCATGATGATGGCCGCAAACATCAACTTTTCCCCTAACCGCATTTTTTCTCGCGGGACATGAGCGCCCTTGATGACTGCGTAGATGATGCCGCAAAACACCAGGATCCCGATGAGCAGAAAGATGAATACGCCCACGCTAAAGCGTTGACTGCGCATGCCCTCTACGCTCAAATCGAGCTTGGGATTTGCAGAATAGTCTGCAAGCACCACAGTCAGTGCTGGCAGCAGGTGAGTCATCATGGTGTGTACCGTTCCCGCACACTGTCAGGCATGGAAAAAACATGCCACACCAGAAGGTGTGGCATGGCGTCATGGCGGCGACAGCGCCCGCTTGCAGGCCTGCCGCACGTTGCCCTCGACATTACTTCTTGTCGTAATTGTCTACAAAAAAGCTGTAAATGAACGGTGCAATGAAGGCGATACTCAAAGGCACCAGAATGGCCAGGGGACCGTAATCTAATTCAATCATCTCAATACTCCATCAAGAAGTTAACGACCTGGATAGGTGCTTAGTGCTTTCCGTGTACTGGCTGCCAGCTGGTGGGCGGCAGGCGCTTGATCATCAAAAACACGGCCAGGAAGAAATAGGACAGGTAGAAAATGTCGATGGTATAGCCCTTGTCCCACCAGGGTTGCTGGCGAATCCGGGTGCCATCGGGACGATAATTGCCTTCAAAGTTGGCCAGGACTACCTGATCGCCCACCACGGTGTAATCCCGCATATCCACACCTTTGGCCTCCAGCGCCTTGATCTGGTCACGAATCATGCGCAGGTCATCCATGGTCAGCGGGTGACGCTCCAGCAGGGCGTCCTTGCTGGTTCCCTTGTTCATGGCCACAATTTTTGCCATGGCATCGGCATCATCCTTGGCGGCCAACACTTCCGGCTTATCCATGGAATCCACATAACTCTGGTACAAAGCTGCCGTGGGGCGTTGCCCCCACAAAGGGAAGGTTATGGCAAAAGCGGTAATCACGGTGAGCAACACCAGCCAGACCACAGGCGCCGGTACTGCATTGTTATCTTCTGTGATACCGCCCAGATCTTCGGCCTCCCACAGTTTTTCGTTGTAATCCGTTGTCGGTTTGTCGGACAAAGTCCGCAGCGGTGCATCAAAACTCCAAGACATTATGGTTCCCCCTGTTTTATGTGGCTGGTGGAAGGTTGAGTTCCACCAGCCGTTTACTTCCGCCTGTCGATCGCTTGATTATTTCAAGGTCAGCACGAAATCGATCAGCGCCCGCACGTCGGAATTGCTGGCATACGTGGGCACTTCCGGTGCCGTGACCCGTTTTCCTTCACGATACTCATTGTATTCTGCACGCCATTTGTCATAGTCGATCTTCTGACCTTTGGCGTCTACAGGTCCCCAGAGGTAATCGAAGCGCGGCATGATGGAATGCGGTTGCACCAGACGCGGGTTGAAGAAATGCAGCATCATCCACTCTTTGGAAGAGTTGCGCGAGCCCACATGCAGCAAATCCGGGGCTTTGCGATCCGATCCGAAGGCCGTGGGGGATTCGCCATTGAAGTCTCCCAACATGGGCGGAGCGCCAAATACCTGCCAATCCTGGGTTTGCTCGGGTAACAGGGTATGGCACCACCAGCAGCCTTCGCGCACAAAAACCGTTTTGCCGTAGGCGGCATGCTGCGTGTTGGCATCACCAGCCGTTTTGAGTACAGCATCGGGCGTCCAGCCCATGGTGGCCGTGGCGTTTTCGATGTAGTAGTGCTTTTGCTCATCGGGCTTGACCAGGAACACAGCCCCTTGGGCCTTGCTGGCTTCGGCGATGTGGCCCCGATCCAGACTCAATTGCTTGACGGTTGCCCCCAGATTGTCCGGATGCAGAATCCCGCCAGGGAACGTGGTTCCCGCTTCGTACACGTATGCGGTTGTGGGTTCCATGGGTTGGCCCGTTTTGGGGTCGTTTTTCAACAACACCTTGACCGGTTTATGCTGTCCCGTCAAAAACGGATCTTCCAGGCTGAACCCGGTTTCGTGACCGGCCCACAACTGCTTGTCCAGCGCCACTTCTGTGGCGCTCACGTTGTTCATGTCAAAACTGGGCATCAACAAGGTGATGGTCATGGAACCGCCCAATGCCAGAGCAAAGAAACGGGCGCCAATTTTATACTCTCTAAATTTCATGATGAGTTCTCCTCGGTTGGCTGGCGGCTTAGCGTTCGTAGGCCAGTTCGTGTGGCATACGGCCCTCAGGAACCACTGTGCCTTCCCGTGCGGTCATCCACATGTTGTAGAGCCAGAAGCAATTACCGGTAAACACCAGAGAACCACCAATCCAGCGAGCGATCATGTAGGGGTGTTCGGCCATGACCACGTCGATGTAAGGGACTTCGTAGATTTTCCCGGCGCCCTGAATCAGACCGGCAATGGTCATGGACACCCAGTAGGTAGTGAAGCCAATGAGCAGCAGCCAGAAATGAATGTTACCCAAGGTGAGGGAGTAGAGTTTGCGCTTCATGATGGTTTGCAAACCCAGGTACACGGCTGCGGCTTCCAGGAAGGTGGAGAAACCCAGCAAGGCCAGGTGCGCATGGGCCACGATCCAGCCTGTCCCATGAATGTACCAGTTGATGGCGCGTGTTTGTTGAAAACCGCCCTGCATGTTCAGGGGGATAGCCATCAGACAGCCTGTTACCGTAAAGCGCACTTCCAGGTTTTCCACGAACAGGTTCCACTTGCCTTGCATGGTGAGCAGAATGTTGGACACGAAGGCAATGGCAGGCACCAGAATCAGCACACCCTCTACCGAGGCGAAGGACTTGAGCCATTCGGGCAACGGTGCGGACATGAGGTGATGGGCCGCCGGGGTGGAGTAAAACACCACCACGGACCAGAAGTGCAGGTGACCAATCCGGTGGGAGTACAGGGGGTTACCTGTAACCTTGGGAATGGTGTAGTAGGCAATGGCCGCTGCCACAGGGGTGATCCACAGCCCCAGCACGTTATGGGCAAACCACCAGGTGAGGTAAGCTTCCGTCAACCCGGTCAGATGGAAGAATTCGGGCAGGTTCCCCACGATGAACACGATGATCAGCATGAAGGTGGCGGCGCCAAAAAACCAGTTGGTGGTGTAAATGCCCTGGGTGCGACGATGGATGATGGTCATCCACACATTGAGCCCCAGCGGGAAGGCGATGAAGGCCGCAATGTACAGATCGATGAACCAGGGGAAATCGGAGTATTCCCGTCCGGAAGTCATCCCGCTCCAGATCAGGGTCAGCCCCAAAGACAGACCCACGTTCCAGAGAAAGGCGTTCCAGATCCCCAGTTTTTCGGACCACAGCTTGGTGTTTCCAAGGGCGGGGGTGATGTACATCATGGCCATGGCGAAGGCCATGGAGATCCAGCCAAAAATAACCGCATGCACGTGCACTTGGCGCATGTGCCCGAAGGAGACGAACTCCAGCCCGGTGACGAAGTCGGGAAATGCAAGCTTGGCTGCGTTAAAGGCCCCCAATCCGGTACCGATGACGAACCAAGTGATGGCCGAAAAACCGAAGTACACCGCCGCCGTACCGGACGGGATGTCTTCGCCTTTATAAAATAAATACTTGAGCATAATGTTACCCCCTCTGAAGCTTTTAAAAATCGCCCTGTAAAGCCGATATTGTTTTATCTGTGCCAAGCAACGGACGACTGCCGTCCCCGCCTGCTGGCATGATCCTGTTAATGTTGTTGCGGTTGCTCACGCTTATGTGGCATCAGAATATACCAGGAGAGCAACATGCTGGAAAACGCAAGAGCAATCCCTAGAGCTGCGGCAATTGAATTTAACATGGTGTTATGACACTCCTCTCATCTGCTTGTTTTATTTTATTTGTGCTCATGGCAACCAAAAAGCGCGCGTCGGCGCGCTTAGGCCGGGTTTTCCAGCGCATCGTGACGGCTGAAGGACACCGACAGGATAAAGATATACGCCAGACCGAACACGATCATGCACCAGTCGATAAACCCCGTGAAGGTGTGTGGGTCATAGGCCTGACCATACCAGCCCCCCCAGTCACCGAACTCGCCACGGCCCAGGAAGCACATCAGCGCCGCGCCGAACACACTGCCATTTCCCATTCCTGTGAGCATCCCCCCCACAATCATGAGCCAGAAGCCACGTGATGCAATGGATTTTTTCTGCATTCCCCCCCCCTTTTTTTAGATAC
>DAIDLC010000027.1 GCA_027449685.1 Ferrovaceae bacterium
CAGGGTTTCCCCTTTCCCGTCCGGCCGGCAATACCTTTCGGTTTCCTTCACGCCCAACTCGGCATTCGCCTTTCCCTGGCGCGCGAGCTGCAAGGCTCTGGCGGCCTCGACCCTCGTCCTCACGCTGCGGCTGCACTCCCCTGCATCGAGTTGCTTCAGGTCCTCGAAAGGAACGGAGGGCATTTCGATGCGCATGTCTATCCTGTCCAGAAAAGGACCTGAAAGCTTCGCCCTGTAGCGCAGAACCTGGTCCGGCGTGCAATGGCACCTGCCGCTCGGGTGGCCGAGGTAGCCGCAGGGACAGGGATTCATGGCGGCAATGAGTTCGAAACGAGCTGGGAAATCCACCTGTTGCGCCGCTCGCGAAATGGTGATTTTTCCGGATTCGAGCGGCTCCCTCAGGGATTCCAGAACCGCTTTTTCGAATTCCAACTGGGAATTTCCAATATTGCTGAGATTTTCCAATATTACTTTCTTGCTTCAGTCTATCAACGCCTTGCGTAGGCAGTTGTGAAGCGCTAGCGAATTTTTCCAGCATCGCTGTTTGCGCCGGAGGGCAGACGGTTACAGCATGCGCCGCCTGTCGATCTAGCATTGGATTTGGCGTTCTCGTCGAGAAAACCATACCACGCTGATTTCAGATACCATGCGAACCCTGACTCCCGCGCAATGCCTGAATCGTTAAGCAACGCTTCAATATCACCGATGCTGACGCAGGAAGCATCGTAAGAAACATGCAACCGATTTCTCTTCCCCATTCGCGCTCCGATGACTGGTTCGATAGCCATGAGTTGCCTTATTGCATCTTCCAGTTTCTCTGCCGGAACGGGGACCAGCGGAATTTTTCGGGTGACCAGAAATGTCACGTCCCCTTTCTTTTCTGTAGGCTCACTCATTTCGCTTTCCCCTCGATTGTTGACAAAACCCATTGCTCAGTTTTCCAGATCACCCTTCTTCTGCTCAGTGATGTGCAACATGACCAAAAGCCCGCAAATAGGTAAGGGACAACTCCCGTCTGGCCGATTCACACTCGCCGTCGGTTAACGTGTCCGGATGCCCTATCCCCTTGTGCTCGCACAATTCGATCTCGCGGCAACCGGCGCAGGAGGAGCGCCCTGACAACGACGTTCCGCATCACGAGAAGAAGGCTATTTGTTCGGCATGGCTTCGGGCATGGCTTGGCTTTGCGATTTCGTCATCTGTTCCATCATCATCTGCATCATGTCCATGCGTTTTTCCATCCTGTTCATCCGGTCCATCATGGCGTCGGGAGATGCACCGGCTTTGCCTTCACCCATCATGCCGTGCATCATCGGCCCCATCATTTCACCCTCCTTCATCGAGTACGTGCCCATCATCATTTGTCTGCCCATCATCATATTTTCGTGCATGGTTTGCATATGTTCCATCATCAGCTTCTGGCGCAATTCCGGATCTTTGGTTTTCTGAATTTTGTCGAGCTGAGCCCGCATCTTTTTCATGTTTTCCTGCATTTTTTTCATAATGCTGTCGCTTTCGGCGGAAGCTGGCACCGTAACCTTGCCGGCTCGACCCTGCTGGTCGGGATGATGCGCATCGTCGGCATAGCCCCCTGACGCGCCCATGAACAACGCGGCTATCATACTGCTGATCAGTAACTTTTTCATGACCATCTCCTTTCACGTTGAAAAAAACACCTCTACACCCACCGATACTGCTTGTCCCATGTGGCCTAGCATTTTTTCAGGCAATCTTGCGCCACCGAACAATCATGGCACCCGCAGCCAGCATTGATGCCGCCACCAGGAACGGTGCAGCAGGTGCAGCAATGAATAGCGCGCCGGACGAGGCTGCGGCAACGGCCTGTCCCAAATTGGCGGCGGATGTCTGCTGGCCGAGCACTTTGCCCTGTTCCTGTCCCGCTGCTTCTGAAATCACGCTGGCCAGGAGGGGAACAAGAATTCCGGTTCCGGCAGCGATCATCCCGAACAGCACGTCGATGACCTGCGTGGATTTTGCAAAAGGAATCAGGCCCAGCCCGAATGCACCCGAAACAAAGGCGAATGCAAGCAGGGTTCGAATTGAAAATTTGCGCATCAGCATCGGCAAGATTCCAATCTGGACAGTGATCATGACCAGGCTGCAGACCACGAAAAACTGGCTGATCGCGCTTGGGTCAAGGGATAAAGATTGTTTACCCAGGAGAGTGATGCCCACCTCGGCGGTGCTCACACCAAACACGGTTGCCAAGGTGAGCAGCAACGCCCATCGAATCCGTTTTTTCTTGGCGTTCGGTACCCCCTCACCTATGGTCAAGCGAGGCTGATGGTGTGGCATGGATAGCAGCGCCATGCCTGATGCGCACAAAGCGCTCACCAATGCGATGACGAGGAATGGCGAATCCGGCATCAGCACTCCTGCCAGCCGCATTGCGGCCGGAGGTGACAGAACCATGGATGAGAGCCACCCGCCAACCATCGGCCCGAGCATGAAGCCCAGGGAAGTGAACGAAGCGACAATGGCGAATCTTCTCGGACGATCGTCCGCACCGCATGTTTCCGCGACATAGGCCAGCGTGGCGGGAAGTACGGCAGCGGAAAATATGCCGCTCAACATCCGTGATGCATACAACATCGTCAGGCTCGAAACATTATCGAGCAGAACCAGGCTGATACCGCTTCCGATCAGCCCAACCGAAATCACGATGCGCCGGTTATAATGGTCTGATAAAACGCCCCACAGGGGCGACAGAAGAAACAATGCCAGCGTGTACGAAGCTGTCAGCGCTCCAGTATGCCAAGGAACCGTGCCAGAATCCACTATCCGTTCCAGAATGAACGGCAAGAATGGCAACGTGACGCCGTACGCCATGGAAACCGTCATGGCTGAGGCAAGCAACACCGCGAAGCGGCTTGGCGTCAATCCCGCGTCCCGAACGACTCGGTCAACATCCATCTCCGTCATCCAGGATGCCGGTGAACATGCTTACCCTGATGCACTTCCAGGTTGCCAACCTCGCATTCCTCCTCGTAATGAACGAATGCCCGACGCAACCGTTCTGTCCAGCCCTCCCCCAGTCGCACTCCGATTTCGGCCAGCCTTTCCTCAACCTGTTCAGCAGTCGCTTGAAGCAGGTCATATGCAATCACGATGCTGTCTCCATCGATCGATATGGACCGAATTCCCATCATGGCCAGCAATGCATCGCCTAGAGCCTTTTCCTGGTCAGGCGACAAAGGCTGGGTCAAACGCAGGCGCCTGCGTTTGATCGCCGAGAGCCCCTCCTGTTTCGGGGCTTTCTGCCCGGGCATACCGACATACAGATGAGGATTGGCCAAGAAACGTTCCTGACACTGTCTGGAACAAAAGGAATAAGACATCCCCAGGTGCATAAGCTGATGGCTGCCGGATTCAACTTGCATTCCACAGACCACATCCCGGGTTAACATTTCCGTTCTCCTCGATGATTGATTGCATAACGCAGCGATTTCAGTGTTTCAAACTCATGCGCGGAAAAAATGCAGGGGTCTGTTGGGCGTAGCGGCTGTACTCGTCGCCGAATTCCGCAAGCGCATCCCGCTCCTCGGAGCGGGCCAGACGAACATACATCCACACCAGCACCGGGAACATCAGCAGCGTCAGTAGAGTCGGCCACTGCAACAGGAATCCGAACATGATCAACATGAAAGCATCGTACTGGGGATGGCGGATACGCGCGTAAACCCCGGTGGTCGCCAGGCGATGTTCACGCTGCGCCTGGTAAAGCACTCTCCATGCGGACGAAAGCAGGATGAAGCCGCCGCCGATGAGCACGAAGCTGGCGAGATGAAAGGGGCCGAAATGGGGATTGACGCGCCAGCCGAACAACTCTTCCAGCAGATGACCTGCATCGTGGGAGAACCAGTTCACGTTGGGATAGCGGCTTTGCAGCCAGCCGGAAAGCAGATAAATGGTCAACGGGAAGCCGTACATCTCTGCGAACAGCGCCACGATGAAAGCCGAGAATGCACCGAACGAGCGCCAGTCGCGCGGCGTTTTCGGCTTGGTGAAGCTGAACGCGAAAATGATGAACACCGCGGAGTCGATGACGACCAGCGACCACAGGCCGTAAGCGGGCGCGGCGTTCATTTTCCGCCTCCTTTCCCGTCATGGCTACCGCAGCAATGTTTCATATCGATTCGGCATGACAGCCATCTTCAACCCACCCGTTGCTTTTCACGGTTCTTTGTACAGCACTGATGCCTGCCGTGGCCGCACAAGAAAAAATTATATAGCGGCACCCAGATCAGCGCGAAGTACCAGCCGTAGCCATAGCTCTCGATCAACCCCAATCCGAAGCCGGGCCAACTGATCCATTCGAATCCCGGCAGCAATTTGCGCCAGGCTTCGTACATCGCATGTCCGGGAAAAACCAGATCGAACGCCACGCACAACGCAAAAGTGATTGCCAGAAACAGGCTGGAGGCATGGCCCACTGCGGATAAAGAAATGCCTTGTTTCATGATGCCTCCTTCCCTTTATCCAGGTACTGTTGCGGATTGGCATCGAACTTGTCGAGGCAGCTTCTGCTACAAAAGCGATAAAGCGAGCCTTGATGCACTTTCGAGTACCCGCTATCCGGCGGAACCTCCATGCCGCACACCGGGTCAGTGTCATTGCCCCCTGCCGGGGTGTGTTGCCCGTGCCTGCCGTGGGCGATGTGTGCGCCGCAACCAAAACGCATCATCAGAAAAAAGAATGCCGCAAACAACAATAACGAAAACAAGCCTTCCATGACTGCCCCTTTGCTTATTGCAAGTATTCAAAGCTTCACGCGGCTGAGCTGTAATCATGAAATATCCATGATTTTCCAAGCTAATCGCCTTCTCCGGGCCTGTCCGGCGGGCGGCGTAATGTGAAGAATCCCCACAGCACGATTGCCGGACAGACCAGCAAAAGCGCGGACAGCAGTGCCGTCCACCATGTCAATCCCCATAGAATCAATATAGCAGCCGCCAACGCTATGGCAATCCACGGACACAACCAAATCCATTTGTGCATGACCTCTTACAGCTTCATGCGGTTGAGCCGGAGCGCATTCAGGATCACCGAAACCGAACTGAAGCTCATCGCCGCGGCGGCGATGATCGGAGAGAGCAGCAAGCCGAAAAAAGGGTACAATAGCCCCGCCGCAACAGGGATCCCAAGTACATTGTAGAGAAAAGCGAAGAACAGGTTCTGCCTGATGTTGCGCATGGTCGCCTGGCTCAGGCGACGCGCACGGGCGATGCCGCGCAAATCGCCCTTGATCAGCGTCACTCCTGCGCTTTCCATCGCCACATCGGTGCCGGTGCCCATCGCAATGCCCACCTGCGCCTGTGCCAGCGCCGGCGCATCGTTGATGCCGTCGCCTGCCATCGCCACCACCCGGCCTTCGGATTGCAGTTGTTTCACTATCGCAGTTTTTTGTTCCGGCAGCACTTCGGCAACCACGCGGTCCATGCCAAGCCGCTGCGCCACGACCTCGGCGGTAGCGCGGCTATCGCCAGTGAGCATGACCAGCTTCAAACCGGCCGCATGCAGTGCCTGAACGGCTTCCAAGGTGGATTCCTTGATCGGATCGGCCACGCCGATCAAACCGGACGGATTTCCGTCCACGGCCACGAACATCACGGTCTGGCCTTCTGCGCGCAACGCATCGGCACGTTCAAGCAGCACGCCCGGCTCTATACCCAGATCGATGAACAATCCGTGATTGCCGATCGCCACTTTGCGGCCGCCCACCCAGCCGGTAATGCCCTTGCCGCTGATCGATTGAGCCTCTTTGACCTCCGGCAAGGTCAAGCCACGCTCTTCGGCTCCCCTGACGATGGCTGCCGCCAGCGGATGTTCGCTGGCACGCTCCAGACTGGCCCCCAGCTGCAGAATGTCATTGTCCCGAAATCCTTCCAGTGCCAGCAGCGAAGTCAATTTCGGCTTGCCGAGGGTAAGTGTGCCGGTCTTGTCGGTCACCAGCGTGTCCACTTTTTCCATGATCTCCAGCGCCTCGGCGTTCTTGATCAGCACGCCGGCCATCGCGCCGCGCCCGGTTCCCACCATGATGGAGATCGGCGTAGCCAGCCCCAAAGCGCATGGGCAGGCGATGATCAGCACCGACACTGCAGCCACGATGGCATGCGCGAAACGCGGCTCCGGTCCCCACGCCATCCAGACGGCAAAGGCCAGCAGCGCGATCAGCACCACCACCGGCACGAAATAACCCGACACCGTGTCAGCCAGCCGCTGTATCGGTGCGCGCGAACGTTGCGCCTCGCTCACCATATGCACGATCTGCGCGAGCAGCGTGTCGGCGCCGACTTTTTCCGCGCGCATCAACAATCCCCCCGTACCGTTCACCGTGGCGCCAATCAGAGAATCGCCTTGCTGTTTTTCCACCGGAATGGGTTCGCCCGTCACCATGGACTCATCGACCGAACTGCTGCCCTCCATAACCCGTCCATCCACCGGTATTTTTTCGCCGGGGCGCACGCGCAATACGTTCCCGACCTGCACCTTATCGAGCGGGATGTCTTCCTCCTTGCCATCGCTGCGCACGATGCGTGCAGTCTTGGGCGCCAATCCCAGCAGCAGCTTGATCGCGGTATTGGTGCGACTGCGCGCCCTCAATTCCAGCACCTGGCCCAACAACACCAGC
>DAIDLC010000028.1 GCA_027449685.1 Ferrovaceae bacterium
ACAAGGGGTTGCGCCGGTCTTCTTGCCGTAAACCACATTGGATGTGATGGTCAATAGGGATTGCGTAGGAACCGCATCCCGATAAAAGCGGTGGGAACGCAGTCGACGCATAAACCCCTCGGTCAGGGACACGGCAATCTGGTCCACCGAGTCATCGTTGTTACCATAGGCCGGATACTTCCCTTCCACCACGAAATCCACCGCGATCCCTGCCTCATTGCGGATAACTTTCACCCGGGAATGTTTGATCGCCGACAAACTATCTGCCGTAATGCTCAATCCAGCAATGCCCATGGCCATGGTGCGCAGGATATCGCGGTCATGCAACGCCATCATCAAGCGCTCGGGCGCATATTTGTCGTGCATGTAATGGATGGCATTGAGCGCCCGCACGTAAACCCCTGCCAGCCAGTCCAGCGTGCGTTCGAAGCGCGGCATGACCGCATCATAGTCCAGATAGTCCGAGGTGATGGGGTCAAAGCCCTCAACCACTTTCACCCCGCTCAACTCATCCACACCACCATTAATCGCGTACAACAGGGCTTTGGCCAAGTTGGCACGGGCCCCGAAAAACTGCATTTGCTTGCCCACCCGCATGGCAGAAACACAGCAGGCAATGGCATAATCATCGCCCAAGGGGACCCCGCCAACCTGCTGAGGGCGCATGACATCGTCGTTCTCAAACTGGACCGCCGACGTGTCGATGGCCACCTTTGCGGCAAATTTCTTAAACCCTTCAGGCAGTTGGGTACTCCACAAAATCGTCAAGTTGGGCTCTGGAGAAAGACCAATGTTATAGAGCGTCTGTAACACCCGAAAACAGGTTTTTGAGACCAAGCTAGGCCCTGTAGTGCTCATTCCCGCCAAACTCAAGGTCACCCAAGTGGGATCTCCGCTATACAGGGCATCAAATTCACGGGTGCGCAGGTAGCGAATGATGCGGAATTTGATGATTAGATGGTCAATCATTTCCTGAGCCTGGGCTTCGGTTATCCGCCCTTCCGCCAGATCACGCTGAATATAGATATCCAGAAAAGTGGTCACCCGGCCGACGCTCGTGGCGGCTCCATTGGCTTCTCTGGCGGAGCCCAGGTAGGCGAAATAAAGCCATTGCACGGCTTCTAGCGCAGTGCCTGCCGGCTTGGCGATATGAAACCCGTAACTTTTAGCCAGCACCTTGAGTTCGTTCAGGGCTTTGATCTGGTCAGACAGTTCCTCACGCTGGCGCAGAACAAAATCATTGAAATCGTGACCATCAGATTGGGCACGCTGTCGTTTGCGTTCTTCAATTAGCCAATCCACACCATACAGGGCTACCCGACGATAATCACCAATGATACGGCCGCGACCATACGCATCCGGCAGACCTGTAATGATTCCAGAACGACGGCACGACAGGATTTCGGGGTCATAGACGTCAAACACAGCCTCATTGTGCGTTTTACGATAATTCCTGAATATATCCTGAAGACGCTCATCCACCGGAGGAAAACCGTATTCCTCTAGGGACTGCTCCACCATTCGCATCCCGCCTTTAGGATAGATGGCACGACGCAGTGGTGCATCGGTTTGCAACCCCACGATGACTTCATCTTCCCGGCTGATATAACCCGGTTCATGGGAGGTAATGCCCGAACCGACTGTGGCCGATACGTCCAGCACACCGCCGTTTTGCCGCTCCTGTTTGAGTAATTCAGTCATCCGTGCCCATTGCCGCAGCGTTTTAGGCGTAGGTCCCTGCAAAAAACCGGCGTCTCCGCGATATTCGGTATAGTTTTCCAGAATAAAATCGCGCACCGCCACTTGATTTTTCCAGCAGTCGCCCTTGAAACCGCGCCATGGGTCACGTAACGCGGTTTCTACAACACTTTGTGGGGCCTGAACGTCCATCTTGTCGTGCTCCTTGCCTGTTTTCAGGGTTATGCCAGTGATATGCGATGATTCAACCGTTGTCAGCTCTGCCTTCCTAGATGACAGTCCAAACTCCATTCACGGTCTGCATCAGGATGAAACCCATCTTAAAGCAGTGGACCGGCTTCAGGAAGCGATATAAACTGAGAGGAGATGTCAATTTTTTTCACAGGACAAAAGCGCATTGATGGATTTACGACGCACGGATGGAGATCTGCCCTGTGTCGCTTTATTCCCTTCAGGCAGCCTTAAATCGCGACACATCAAATAAAAATCACGCCAAATCAATTTATTCAACATTTTCAATTAGATGAAAACAAGCGTCCAACCTATTTTCTTCCTCCGCTATCCCTCCACCCCGGATTTTGTCGCATGAAACGGGTCCTGAAAGATCCTCCAGCACACTGATCCATATCGGTCATGCGCCAATTACCTCCTCTACGTGCTATTCGAATTTTTGAAGTCTGCGCCCAAGCTCTCAACTTTTCTGTGGCCGCACGGGACCTCTGTTTAACCCATGGCGCCGTGAGCCATCAAATCAAACAATTAGAAGACTGGCTGGGGCTTGCGCTATTCACTCGACATGCCAACGGCGTTACCTTGACTCACCCAGGACAGATTTTGCAGCGAACAGCCATTCAGTCCTTAGGGCAATTGGAGGAGACCTGCGCTCAACTGCGGCAAAATACGGACCGCCAAACCGTGATCTTGGCCGCACCTGGTAGTTTTATGGCTCTCTGGCTGATCCGACGACTGGAACATTTTGAGCGTTCTTTACCCCACTTACGACTGCAACTTCAAACCCAGGGAGATTATTCTGATCTGGCGGCCGGCCGAATCGATATGCTGGTCATGAGCGCCAGCCCACCCTGGCCCAAAAATGTCTCGGCCACAAGACTGTTTGAAGATCGAGCAGGTCCGGTGTGCGCTCCCGAATGGGAGCCGCTGCCCAGAAGCCCGGAAGAGCTTTTGCGCCTGCCCTTGCTCTATACCCTTTCACGGCGGGACGCTTGGACAGAATGGGTACAATTACAAGGACTGGACGCGGCATCGCTTCAATTGTCACGTGCCTTTGATAACCTTCAACTGATGCTGGAAGCTGCAGTATCCCGCCTGGGGATCGCTATTGCGCCAGAACGATTGGCCGAGCGCGAGTTAAGGCAAGGACGTTTGATCGCACCGCTGGGATTTGCCCAAGGGAACTCACAATTTTCCCTTTGTGTCGCTATTTCTCGAGCAGAGGACCCATCGCTTCGCACCATTTGTGAATGGATGCAGGACCAGGCCACAATCCCGGACATGAATTCTGCAACCTCTGGAGCGAGCAGCTAACTGTTCGAGGCGCATTGCAACAGTGCGACATTCCTTCAGACGATGATGAATTTCACCAATCTCTTAAATTTTCGGCAATTCACAATCGAAACCAATAGGCAAATAGATTGAAATCATATTTCGTATCCCCATTTGCAATCGCGGTCATTAGTTATCTTGTCATGCTGCTTGCTTATTTCAATTATCGACATCGGCTCTTTCATATACCAGCCATGCTGGCAACCATTTTATTCGACCTGGCCATGCCGATCTATTTGGTCAACCATCGCCATTGGTGGCATCGGCTCATCGATCAAGAAGATATCTTTTCTTTTGGTGTCTGGATGCATTTTGGGCTATTGATTACCATGTATGCCCTGGAGGCGGCTCAAATGTATAGCGGTAACAAATTATGGCACGGCGACCCCGCCGCCCGGACCGTTCATCATGCCCAAGGGCGTGCTCTGCTGATGGTACGGGCTCTGGTTATCGCCACCGGTGGTGGCATGGCCGAATAATCCCTTGGTGTTGTAAATCACCATTTTTATGATCGAGATTCATCGTGTTAGGCGTCACACGCCAGAGGATTGTCCCTACCTTGGGCATCTGGCTGAACATCAGAATGGTCAAATGGAGCTTTGCCCTCTCCCATAATGATCTTCAAAACGCACAATATCGTCCTCTCCCAGATAGCTTCCCGACTGGACTTCAATGATTTCAAGAGGAATCGTGCCCGGATTGCGCAACCGATGTACCTCGCCCAAAGGAATGTACGTGGATTGATTTTCGGTTAGCAATACCACCCGATCACCGCAGGTCACCTCAGCAGTACCCTTGACCACAACCCAGTGCTCTGCACGATGATGATGCATTTGCAGACTTAAACTGGACTTTGGTTTGACCAGAATGCGCTTGACCTTGAACCGTGTTCCCTCATCGATGCTGTCATACCATCCCCAGGGGCGGTAAACCTTGCGGTGTAGCAAATGCTCCTGACGTCCACGGTTTTCCAGCTGGGCTACCAGTGCTTTTACCTGCTGCGTCCGACTTTGATGGGCCACCAACACCGCATCGGGCGTTTCCACGATCACCAGATCTTCCGTCCCCACCACACCGACTAGGCGGTGAGTGGCGTGAACCAGAGTACGTTGGGCATGCTCCAAGAGCACGTCCCCGTGAATGACGTTTCCCGCCTCATCAGGAGTACCTTGCTGCCAGACGGCGTCCCAGGTTCCCAAGTCGGTCCATTCCACCTCTAGGGCGAGCATGCGCGTGGAAAAGACTCCCGGACAGCGCTCCATCACCGCATAATCCACTGACTCGCTGGGGACTTGTGCAAACAAACTGGCGTCAGGTCGCACAAACCCCGCATCCTGGGTTTGTCGCTCCCAGGCCAGACGAGTAGCCTGCAGGATATCAGGGCGAAAATGCTCCAAGGCACGCAACCACACACTAGATTTGAGCACGAACATGCCGCTGTTCCAAGCATAATGGCCGTGAGCGAGATACTGCCGGGCTGTGCTCTCATCTGGCTTTTCCGTAAACCCCAGGACCTGATGTTCCCCAAGCGTCCCTTGCGCCCCATCAAAATGGATGTAACCAAACCCCGTCTCGGGGCGCAGTGGTGGCACACCCAAAATCACGATCTGGTCTTGTGCCGCCAGTCGCGCAGCATGCTGCACAGTCTTCACAAATCGTTCAACATTACCCACTTGCTGATCTGCAGGAGAGACCACCAAAATGGGGTCGTTTCCAGACTGCTGTGCCTGTAAGGCCGCCAGGGTGAGCGCTGGTGCCGTATTTCGGCTTTCTGGTTCGAGCAACAGGGTGGCCTGCAACGCCGGGAGTTCGCGCAACTGGTCCAAAACCAAAAAGCGATGGGCCTCGTGCGTCACCACTAGGGTATTCTGGAGCTGAAGATCTGGCGCAGCCAGAGCATTGACCCGCTGCAACGCCTGCTGGAATAGACTGTACTGCCCCGAGAGCACCAGAAATTGCTTTGGAAAACCCGCGCGTGACAATGGCCAGAGCCTTGAACCTGAACCCCCGCATAAGACCACTGGCATTAGTTGATTTGTGCAACTCACCTGACTGCTCCTCATCTGTATCGGTTGAAAAATCCCTTGAATCACATTTTGACATCCTCCCCGCACTAAAGGAAGGTGATTCCTACGGGTTCACGCGATGAGTGAGGTCACTTCGCAGCCATTGCGACGATCCTTTACCCGGATCGACGGCGTTCAGTCACTGTTACAGCCTGCAGCTCCAAGTATCCGGTAGATGTACGCTTGACGACCGTATCTCCGTCTTCCGCCACAAGGGACGTCACTGAGAGACCATCGGCATAGTCTGAAGGCAGATTAACTGGCGCCATCAAAGGGGGTATATCTTTCAATGGACGCCATGCGAAGTCGGTGCCGACGTCACGGCATTGACCAAGACCTTTAAGGCCTCTGCATCGATCGGTACAGCCGCTCCAACAACTGCAGACGTATCCGTCAAATGTAGCGTTGCAGTTGCGGTCGTCGTAGTCGAGCCTGTCGTCGATCCACTCGTTGACGTAGAAGTCAGATGCTGTAGTAGATCTCCTGAGTTAGTGGACAACAAGTCATTCGCGTGTAACGTCGCTGATGAACTACTCACGCTAGAGGTCCCCGAGGTGCCGGATGAGGCGCCGGATGCCGTCGGATCAGTCGAACTCGTTGTGCCACTGGAAGTACCACTGGTGTCCGTCGTGCTGGAACTGGAGGATCCAGTGCTAGAACTGCTGCCCTGGGACACATGGCTTGTGTCCCCAGTGACCGGAGGAGT
>DAIDLC010000029.1 GCA_027449685.1 Ferrovaceae bacterium
AGCCTATAAAGTACACCCCCCAGCCCCAGCAGAGAGATCAAACAAAAAAACAGATAGGACAAGGCCAAAGAGAGCCACCCCAAGGGGTAAACCATCAAATAAAAAGTGGGCGGATAATACCAGCCAAAAGGCCACTGAGATTGGGGTCTCAACTGCCGAACAGCCTGTTGCAGGAAATCCGGATCGTAAGCCTGAAGGGCCCGCCCCGACTCAGCCATCTTCGAGGCGGTCCAAAATACGGTAAAGTCAAAAAGCGGCGAATAACTGACGCTCACCCAGTACACGCCCAATACGGAGGCCAGCAACAACGGCCATCGAAATTTACCGAAGGGAAATCGCAAAATCCCTCCCCTCAAGACGGGTAACGCGCCGCCAGATCATGCCCATGACCAACCACAGGACGAGGGGAGCAATCTGCACGTGCGTCACCTCAACCAGCAGACGCCCGGCTACAGGAAGAGCCCAAATTACCAGGACCATCCAGCGTTCCCCTGGGTACCACCCCTCGGTTTGGCCGTTTTCCAGCAGGATGACCAGCACATAGCCCAGCCAGATGAGGTCGTAGTCCATCAGATAGGGACTGGTCATCAAACTGACGAGAATCAAGGCTGCTCCACGCCACCGCCAGTCCACCGTCCGTTTCCACATCAGTGCCAGCCAGCCCCAACTGACGGCGGCCAGCGCCCAGTGAATGCCGTAGGCCGTAGGCGAGGACACCCCGAATAAGCGTAACTGTGCGTACACAGTGGGCATATTGAACCAGTAGTGACTGCCCAGTCCATCCTGTTCCATCAGGTGCCGGGCCAGGTCCATTCCCTGCCACCACCCCCAGAAGACAGAGCCCCCCAGAATGGCAACCGCGATCCCGTTGCTGAGCAACACCACGAGCGCGGCCATCGCCAGATCGCGCCAGGCCCGATTCAATAACAGGACAAAGGGGAAAACCAGCCCCAGTTGGGGTTTCATGGCCAGCAAACCGACCCAAACCCCTGTCCAGCCAGAGTTTTTGCGCATGGACCAGAGGGCGGCCCCACATAGGGCTGCCGTCAAAAATCCATTTTGCCCATGCAGAAAATTCAACCATACCCCGCCAAAGGAACCCAGGAACCAGAAAGTGGACGATTTGACCGAATAGCGTCTCAAAACCATGACCCAGGCGGCCAGGGTGGGCAAGATCCACGCAAGGAATACGGGGAAAAAATGAGAAAAAAATCCCAGAGGCAGAATCAACAGATAATAGGCCGGAGGGTAAAACCACCCGAAATGCCCTTTGACGGTGGGAACAAAATGCACCAACGTGGCATGGAGGATCGGTTCCTGATAGGCTGCGCCGGCTCTGCCCTGCAACGCCAGCATAGCCGCTACCCAGTAGACCGATACATCGGAAACCATTAAAAATCCACTTTTGGAGACCGTGGAGGAAAACCCCACAAAAAACAGGGCAATTGCCCCGTAAATCCCCACGCCAATGGCCCCTAATCTGGTGACCTGTGACGGATCGAGCCGTAGGTAGATCTTAGTCATTGATGAAAGATGGGGTTTTCCTGGTGCCGCGCCATGTCCACCAGAAAGCAGTCATCAAGGAGAATTGGGCAATGGGCAACGTCCAGTTCCAGTGTGTCATCTCATGGGTCAATGCAGGCACCGTCCACAACAGCACCAGCAGGCCCCTGTCCCAACGATGACTTTTCTCAACCAGTCCGCGCCCCCACCAGGCGCCCCAAACCGCCAGCCAGGTCAGGTCATATTCCAGCACGTAGGGACTGGCCATCAGGGCCCCCAAAATCAGCAAGGCATACTTTGAGGAACGGGGCACCGGACGACGCCAAACTGTCCAGAGACACCCTGCAACCCCTGCCGTGACCCCCCCTTGAACCATTTTCGCCCAGGTTTGGCTTCCACCCCATTGTCGAACCCAGGAATAATAAGAGGTGACTTTGAGCAACGGTTCCAACCCATACTGTCCCAATTCCTGCTGGGCTCGAATCAGCGCGTGAGCCCAGTCCATCCAGGCCCCCGCGCCATACACCAGAAGGCTGCTCAGTACCAGAAAAAACACCGTCGCCAGCGCACTGAAGAGGCAGCGCCATTCCCGCCCCGCCACCAGCGCCAGGGGAAACAGAATCCCCAGTTGCGGTTTGAAACTCAACAATCCAATCGCAATCCCGGCCAGGACTGGTTTTTTTTCCAGCCAGTACAAACCCCAGGCCACCAATCCCGCCGTCAAAAAGCCGTTCTGCCCGAAGTTCAGATTGAGCCAGAACCCGGAAAACCCAAACAGGGCCCAGAGGGTTGCCCGGTTTGGCCAGGTCATATAGATCCCGGAACAGAAAAGCGCTGCGGAAAAACCCATGAAGCAGCCATAACTCGCCAGGGGCATCAACCCGGAGAAAGGATAAAGATAAAAAAAGAAGTACGGCGGATAGAACCAACCAAAAGTGACGGGGGCACGCTGATCCAGAAACCCCACCAAATGTTGGCCCACGAGATCGGACAGATAAGCAGATGTCGCCTGGCCCTGAGCCGCCAGGCCAGTCATGGTCCGGAACACCCCATAGTCCAGGAACAGAGGGTTTCCACCAGGATGAAACCAGCGGGACTCATACAGTTCCCGACCGTATAGAACCAGAAAAAACAGTCCAAAGGCTGCCCCGTACAGAGAGATACGCTGGAGGGTCCACCAGGGGGTCCCACCCTCCGGCCGGACACCAACAGACGGGTCACTGATGGTGGAAGGAGGACAGGACATTATGAATGGGAGGGGCAAGAATCAGGATGAACAGGAGCGGAAAAATGCACGCGATGAGGGGAAGAAGAATCTTCGTCGGGATCTTGGCTGCTTGTTCTTCCGCTTTCAACCGTCGATCCAGTCGCAAACTCTCAGAATAGACCCGCAAGGATTCGGCAATACTGGTCCCGAATTTTTCCGACTGGATAAGCGAAGCCACCATGGCTTCCACATCCCGAATTCCCACCCGTTCCGCCATATTGGCCAAAGCCTGATTACGACTGGCGCCGGCCCTTTGTTCCAGAACCACCTGACGCAACTCATCGGCCAGAGCCCGGCTGCGGATGCGCATTTCTTCCCCCACCCGGGCCAACCCGGCATCAACCGACAAGCCAGCCTCCACACAGGTCCGCAACAAATCCAGAGCATCCGGAAAATTCTGCGACAATTCCTCACGCCGCCGGGCGACCATCTTGCGCAACACGATGTTGGGCAGAAAGTATCCCCCCGCCGCCATAAAAAAAATGATGTAAGCGATCAGGGCAGGTTTCCAGGCAGGTTGAAGGATCAGTACGCCCAACAAGAAAACAAGCGGCAATACCAGTGTCAGCAATGTCTTGAAGGAGAAATAGACGACTTTGGCCGATTCATTCCGGTATCCCGCCGACTGCAGTTGTTTGGTCAGTGCCGATGCTTCTTCCGGTTTCTTGTCTTCCTGCATGGAAAAACGGGCCAGAGGGCTGATCCGTTTCTTCAGCAGTTGCCTGGTCACTTCCAGTTGGGACTGAGTGCCAAATTCGATCTGACGTTCGCCCTGCACCGTTTTTTTCAGGCGGCGCGCGGCTGGCGGGTTGATCTGATTCCACAGGACCATCCCCATGCCCAGGATCAAAAGGACGGCAACCGCCCCTACCGCCAGGATGAACAGATCCATTAGTGGTCTCTCTCGACGTTCATGAGTTCTACACCTTGATCGTCGTCACACTTTTCATCCACAGGATTCCCAGAACGAACAATCCCGCCATTCCCTTGACCAGTTGCCGCCCTGTCGGCTCTTTCCAGAAGTAGGACAGGTAATCCGGACTCATCACCGTCATCAGCAGGCCAAAAGCCACGGGCAGCAGACACAGGATCCACGCCGAAACCCGCCCTTCCGCCGACAGCACCCGGATGGTACGCCGCAATTTCTGGCGTTCACGCATCAACTTGGCCAACTCCTGCAGCAAGTTGCTCAGGCTACCTCCCGTATCCAGTTGAATCAGTACCGTCAGGACAAAATAGCGCACATCCATCAACTCGACCCGCTGGGCCAGGCCCAACACAGCCTCGCGAATGGAGGACCCATAGGTCACTTCATCCGAGGTCATACGGAATTCACTGCCAATCGGTTCCGGACTTTGTTGCCCGACCACCCGAAAAGCCCCGGAAAATGCGTGACCGGCCCGCAGGGACTGGGCCAGCATATCCAGGGCATCCGGCAACTGCTCCTCGATTTTGGTGCTGCGTGCATGCACCCAGTGCCGCAACAGGGCAAGAGGCGCAAAAACCCCTGCCCCCCCCAGGAAGAGCGCCAGAAAACCCAATCCCAGTCCCCACCCGAGCCCCAGCCCCAGTATCCCGCTCACCCCCATGTATCCCAGCATCTGGGCCACAGTCATCTTTTTCCCGCTCCGGCCAATCAGCAGGTAAAGGGCTTCCAACCGGGGAAATTGTTTCAGTTTCTCGTCCAGCGCGGGATTCTGGGCATAGGCTCCTTTCTTGATCCAACTTTTTTCGGCCGTCGGCATGTCATCCATGATGAGGCTGAAGCGCATCTTGAAGCGTTTGGAGTGGTTCGCCGCGGATCGGTTGCTGAAAAAAATCAGCGTGAACTCCACCAACCCAAACAGGGCCAGAAAGCCCATGATCAGGATCAGGTAACCCCAAAAGTCGAGATTATTCATCGCGAGGCATCCGGATCGAACAACCGTTCCGGCAATACCGAACCATGGGACAACAGGCGATCCATGAACCTGGGTCTCACCCCCGTCGCACGATGGCGCCCCAGGACCGCCCCGTCGGCAGCAATGCCGGTTTGCTGGAACTTGAAAATCTCCTGCGTGGTGATCATGTCTCCTTCCATCCCCGTAATTTCGAGAATGCTCATGACCTTGCGCTTCCCGTCGCTGAGGCGGGAGGCCTGGATGATGGCCGTCAGGGCCGATACGATGGTCTGACGCAAGGGTCGAACCGGGATGGTGATCCCCGAGATTCCCACCATGTTTTCCAGACGACTCAGGGCATCGTGGGCATTATTGGCGTGAATGGTGGCCATGGATCCTTCATGCCCCGTATTCATCGCCTGAAACATGTCGATCACTTCGCCCCCCCGCACTTCCCCGATGATGACCCGATCCGGTCTCATCCGCAAACTGTTGCGAATCAGGGCCCGCTGGTTGATTTCCCCCGTCCCTTCCACATTGGGCGGACGGGTCTCGAGACGGACCACATGGGGCTGTTGAAGGCGCAGTTCCGCGGCATCTTCGATGGTCACCAGGCGTTCGTCGTCCGGGATGAAACTGGATAACACATTGAGCAGGGTCGTTTTTCCGCTCCCGGTTCCACCCGAGATCAGGATATTCAGGCGAGACTTGACCATGGCAGCGATCAACATGGACATTTCCGGGGTCATGCTGCCGTAATCCACCAGATCGTGCACACTGAGGGGAACTGCCGGAAAGCGACGAATGGACAGGGCCGCCCCATCCAGCGCCAAAGGGGGGATGATGGCATTGACCCGTGACCCATCCGGCAAACGGGCGTCCACCATGGGGCTGGATTCATCGACCCGGCGCCCGATGCGCGACACGATCTTGTCGATGATGCGGATCAGATGTTCCTCATCCGTGAACTTGACGTTGGTCAGTTCCAGTTTTCCCTTGCGTTCCACAAATACCGTGGAGGGGCCATTGACCAGGATATCGGAGATGGTCGGATCTGCCAGCAATGGCTCGAGGGGGCCCAATCCCATGACTTCATTCTGAATCGCCGTCACCAGGGCGCGACGTTGGCTGTCGCTCATCTCGAGATGGCGTTCCTTGATGGTCTCCTCGACAAA
>DAIDLC010000030.1 GCA_027449685.1 Ferrovaceae bacterium
TTTGTTTTTCCTTAAAAACGTAACTCGTTTTTTTTAACAGAGGTGTTTTCAAAGCACCTCTGTTAAATCAACGACTTATTACCATTCCACGTTCAAAAGTTCGTCAATCTCATCCGGTTCCTGTCCCCCGTGTGCGCCTGCGGGGTCGGGCGGGGCTTCCTTTTCCGTGACTGTCACAACCGGGGTTGATGGGGTGGGGTGGGCCTGTGCAAAGTCTGAGGCGGCCTGGTGGGCCTTGGCGTCAAGCGGCTCGTGCACGAGGTGGTTCAGGGCCATGGTAATGCGCGAAGCCCTGCCAGCGTGTGGCGGCCATTCTAGAGCGTCCAGCAGGTCGGGCAACGGGAGACGGTCGGCCAGGTGATGGACGCAAAGGAAGGCGACGAGGCGCATGAAGATGGGGTGCTTCATTACCCCCATGCGCGGGTCCGTGCCTAACCGGTGCGATAGTTCGAGGTCGAAGATCAGGTCAGTGAGGTAGTCCTTCGGCTTTCCTACAGGTTCGGACAGTTTTTCCTGGAACCAAGCAGCCGTTCCGGGGAACCACCGCTCTATATATATGAGATCCCCTGATGACGGGTGAATGCTTGACAGCGCGGCGATTTTTTGAGATTCGCTGATCATCTCGGCCCCCGTAAGCGCATACGGTCATCTTTTTTTGACGGGGTGTCCTCCATCATTTCCGCTGTGCGTGCCAGGATTGCGCGGTGGGCGCGGTTGGCCTGGTCGTCGATCTGTGAGAAGACGGAACTGATCGCGTTGACTTGCTCTTGAGTGTCTTTCTCCTTTTCCCGAGTCAGCCTGTCATACTCTTCTCGCCCTGGGCCATCCTCGTTCTTCAAAGCCAGGCCAAGGCGGTGCATCTCACGGGCGGCGGCCCGCTGGAACTCCGGCGTGCCGTGAAGCCGCAACGGTTCTGGAAGCGATTTGAAGACGCAGATTCGGACAGCATCGACGGCCGCTTGCTCGATGCCATGCCTTTCCACTGCACAGTCCCAAACTCGGATTGCCGGTGGCCCGTCCGGGCCGCCTGACGGGTCCCAACTGTAACCTGCACGGTTCCCGACGCGTGGCGGCTGGTCGGCGTCATAAAACCATACCCGACCATTCTTGTCTGTCCATTCCGACCACCCGTGTTCCACGTTGTCCTTGTCTTCCGGCTGCGCCGATCTGGCGTGGGAAAGTGCGCCGATCATCTGTGCATCGTTCATGATTTTTTCCTTTTTCAAAAGAGTCTGAAACGCTTGGTTTTGGGCTGGGGTTGCTTTTTTTCCGCTTCGAGGCGCAAGACCTTTTTTTCCAAAATTTGAATTTTTTGGTGAAGGGCTTTGAGTGTCGGGATGACCTGGGACATTTCCAGCGGCGTGGGTAAGTTTTTGATCAGGTCGAGTTTTGTCATCTGCCGCCATCCTTTCTAAAATTTTTGACCATTTGTAATCAGGGCCAAGAGCTCTGCCTGAGAACTTGAGCCCACCCATGGAAAAAGTGATGCCCTGGATTTTTTCGTCCTCCATGAAAAAGACGGTTTCAACCCCTCGCGCGGCCAGGGCGTTTTTTAAGGCTTCGGGGGTTTTTGGTTTGTCTGTCGAAAGGCACTTGTCCACTAGGTCGGCCAACTCGGTGCGAGGTGGTTTGGTGAGGGTCCTGCATGCTTTATCAATTTCAGGCTTCTTCGGCGCGCGGCGCGGCTTGGGGGTTGTGCCGCCTGGTGTCGGGGTCAAGCCGTACTTTTTCTCAAGGTCATGGATAATCTTGGTTGACTTGAGGTTTTCGTTTTGCCCGAGATACACGCGACCTGACATGCTGATGCGCGATGCCGTGATGTGCAGGTGCTGTTGTCCAGGTTTGTTGTGTACTATATATATGCGTTGGTGGTCGTCATCAAAACCCATTTCTGACATGTAATCATCAGCAAACTGCGCCCACTCATCCGGTGTGAGCGTTTCGCCCTCGGGCAAAGACAAGGAGTTCCGCCATACTGGTTTTTGAATGTCCTCTCGGAGTCGCCGTGATTGCCCAAACTCGCGAGCCAGGTCGCGGGCGTTTGCCCCGGACATATTCCCTCCGACGATTTGTGGGCGGTCGTGGTCAAGGTCGTATTGCATGGCGCCACGAAACCCAGTGCCCCGACGGATCTTCTGCTGGCCCTTCATGCCTCGTCCGACTCCTTTATATATTCGGCCCCCTGGGCCAGCAGAAGGCGTAGGTCTGTAACGGCCCGCCTGGCGTCCGCTACTTCTACAAACTGCCCCGCCCTGGACATCCCTGCAAGGGTTGCCAGGTTGCCAAGGCATCGCCCAAGGTCAACCCACAGGCTTGAATTGATGGCCGGGATGGGGCGCGGGAGATTTCCTAACGCGGCGGTTCGGATGGTGGCCGCTCGTGTGCGGCCACAGCGAAGCGCGTCAATGTCCGACAATTCCATGTCGGAGAACCTGACTGCAACAAAATGCTTGCGTTTTGTTTTTTCATCCATCCCGTAATCCCCTCGGGGGCAAGGTCCGCGTAAGCGGAAACTGTAGTAACCTGCGCAGCAGAGTTACTATAGTTAGCCCTTGCTCCACACCCTTTTCCTGTCAGTTTTGCCGCTTCGGGTAGTCTGTAACCCTTTGATTTGCAAGTCAATAGAGGGTGACGAATGTTTCTGTTTGTTTCCGTTTGTTTGCGTTTGTGCCGATTTGTGCGCCTGTTTGTTTGAAAAGGTCAAAGGCGCAAGGCGCGGGGGTTAGCGATGGTGGCCCCGGCATGCCCGCTCGGGCGGGATGACCGCCCTCAAAGGACGCGGGCGATATGCCTGGGAAGGTCGTCAGTGAGGGGCGGAGGCCGTAAAGGCGTTGATAAGGGAAGATCGATCAAGTTCAAGGGCGGGAATGGAGGTCAAGGGTGAGGCCAAGGCCGCACGCCCCTCACGGCCCTTTGTGAGGGGACCGGGCGCAGGCGAAAGCGAAGCGCGCCCTTGACGACCATGGAGCCCCAACCGTCAAGGCAGGGGTGGGGGTTTTGCAGTTCAACCCCCAACCCCTGCTACCGGCGAGGGCGGGGCTTTGGGGCGGCGCCCCAAGGTCTTGATGTACGTCAGGTTAGATGGGGGAGTGAGGGAGAGCGAGGTACGAGCCCCGAGCGATGTGACGGGTAAAAACTTTCCCGTTACACCAAATTTACACCAGAGGATTTATATTTTATTGATTTTGAAGGGTTTTTTTCGTCTGAATGGTGCCGGCACTAGGAATCGAACCCAGGACCTTCTGATTACAAATCAACTGCTCTACCAACTGAGCTATGCCGGCACGGCGATGGGGCGCATTATCTCACTTTACCAGCGTCAGTGTTGGTTTTTTTGTTGGGGGTGGTGCTTCTTTTGGTTCGTTCTGTGAGGTTGTGCCTTCTCCGCTGGTTCTCTTGGCTTCCTGGACAGGGGAGGGATCCTTTAAAGCGGGTTTCTCTGCCGCTTCAGAGGATATAACCTGATCTGGACGGGAAATTGCCAAACTCAGGGCCGGACCCTCGGTAGCCCCGGGAACGTTGAAAGGTGCTTCGTCCCACTCGTGTTCATCTGGAGGAAAGGCCATGCCTTCCCCTGTTTCCCGCGAAAAAAGTCCCAGCACGGCCTTCCAGGGTACCCAGACCTGCTCCGCCCTTCCGTTGAAGCGGGCATTGAACTCGATGCCTCCATTGTTCATGGAAAGTTGGCGCGTGGCGGAACCACTGATGTTGAGAATGATCTGGCCTTCCTTGACGAAGGCTGGGGGCACCCGTGCGCCCGTTCCCTCCACCAGAACATGCAGCAGGGGAGTCATGGTGTTGTCCTCGCACCACTCCCAAAGCGCACGAGCCAGATAGGGTTTGGTTGAACGGGACACGGTCTTACTTCCGCATGGCCTTTTCAGCCGGCGTCATGGAATCGATGAAAGCAGGGCGGGAAAAAATCCGCTCGGCGTACTTGAGCAGGGGAGCCGCTTGCTTGGGCAACTGGATCTGGTAGTGATCCAGACGCCACAAAAGAGGCGCAATGGCCACATCCAGCATGGTGAAATCTTCACCCAGCATAAACTTCTGCTTGACGAAGATTGGCACGATTTGCGTCAGATTGTCGCGCAAGGACGCCCGGGCCTTGTCTGCCAGGCCTTTGGCTGCGGCCCCGGATTCCAGGGTGACCACATGGCTGAACAGTTCCACTTCGAAGCGATGCAGAAACAGCCGCGCCCGGGAGCGCATGACGGGTTCCGGTGGCATCAACTGCGGGTGAGGGAAACGCTCGTCGATATACTCGTTGATGATGTTCGATTCGTGCAGCGTGAGGTCGCGCTCCACCAGAACGGGTAAGCGGTTATAGGGATTCATCACCGCAATCTCTTCCGGCAGATTGAACACGTCCACATCCACGATCTGAAAATCCATACCTTTCTCGTACAGCACGATGCGACTGCGTTGGCTGAAGGGACAGGTCGTCCCAGAATATAAGGTCATCATAGGATACGTCTCAACTTGGACAATCTCCCATTCTAATGGATATCTTTCCAGAATTCTCGTTTTAGGGCACGCGCAACCAAAAATAGTATCAGCAGAAATCCCATGACCCACAATCCCAGGTGAAGGCGGGCTGAACGTGTCGGTTCCGACATGAAAACCAGAAAATTGACCAGATCCCCCACAAACCGGTCGTACTCCTGGGGACTCAGGCTTCCTTTCTGGGTCAGCACCAGAACCGCTTTCCCTCCCTGCCCCTGAAGCATCTGCTGCCCCTGCAACGCCCACAGGACGTGGGGCATGGCCACATTGGGAAAGACGCGATTATTCCAACCACTGGGACGCTGGTCATCGCGATAAAAGGAACGCAAATAGGTATAAAGCCAATCCGCCCCACGAACTCGTGCTTCCACCGTCAGGTCTGGCGGAGGGACGCCAAACCAGTTTTGGGCATCCTTGGCCTTGAGCACCACGGACATGTAGTCTGCCACCTTGACATCGGTCAGAATCAGATTCTGTTTGACCTGCTTTTCCGACAACCCCAACTGTTCGAGCAAGTCGAAACGGGCCAGGTGTGCGCTGTGACAGTTCATGCAGTAATTCATGAAATGCTGCGCGCCCCGCTGCAATGAAGGCAGATTGGAGGTGTCCACCGGAGCCTTGTCCAGTTTCACCTCATCTTCGGCCTGCACAGTGGCGCAGGACAGGCCCAGAAACAGGGCCAGAACACCCTGAATTAGTACGTGATTCCACGCTTTGAAATGGTTCATGAGGTCACCCGTTCAGGCACTGGCTTGGTTTTGTCGAGCCGGGAATAAATGGGCATCAGCAGGAAGAAACCAAAATAGATCCCGGTACAGACGCGCGCAATGGGGTTCACATACCATATCGTGGGTTCCTGGGTCCCCAGGTAGCCCAGGACGAGAAAGGCCAGCACGAAAGCAGCCAATGCCGACTTGTACAAGGTTCCCCGGTAGCGCACCGATTTCACCACCCCACGGTCCAGCCAGGGAAGCAGGAAAAAAATGAGCACGGACAGGCCCATGGCCGCAATCCCCAGTTGTTTCTGCGGAATGGCTCGTAGAATGGCGTAGAACGGCGTGAAATACCACAGTGGGGAAATATGGGGCGGGGTCTTGAGCGGATCGGCGGGGATGAAGTTGTT
>DAIDLC010000031.1 GCA_027449685.1 Ferrovaceae bacterium
GAACGGAGGCGTTGTTTACGGTAGACTTGCTCGACTTCGTGCAGAAGTGCAGTACCTACCGATACCCCCGCTACACCTTAGAACGCGCATGCTGATCGTGACACAGCACGGCGGTAGCGTGCTTAAGACACATTACGGCCCCTTTACAGCCCCCCAACGACCGAGACAACGCTAAAGCTATGACCAGCCGACAAGCCAAGATCCAAGAAGACACCCATTTCCGGATCATGCGTATCTTGCAAGACAACCCGGATCTGACCCAGCGTGAGCTGGCTGAAATGCTCGGCATGAGCGTGGGCGGGCTCAACTACTGCCTCAACGCCCTCATCGACAAGGGCTTTGTGAAGATGGGCAACTTCCAGAAGAGTAAGAACAAGTTCAAGTACGTCTACTTACTCACACCCCAGGGCATTGCTGAAAAAGTGGCGCTGACCAGCCGGTTCCTGAAGCGCAAGATGGAAGAGTACGAAGCATTGAAAGTGGAAATTGAAGCTCTGAAAAACGAATGTGAAACCAATCAAATGACCTCGATGCAGAAAGGCAAAGCCTAAATATGTGCGGCATTGTTGCGGCAGCAGCGAAAAGAAACATTGCCCCGGTTTTGATCGAGGGACTAAAAAAACTCGAATACAGGGGTTATGACTCGGCTGGGCTCGCCGTCATCGATAACGGAAGCATTGAACGCGTGCGTTCGGTAGGCCGTGTAGCGGAACTGGAAGCCTATTCCGCAAATACCATTTCCCACACAGGCATTGCCCACACCCGCTGGGCCACCCATGGCGTACCCAGTGAGCGTAACGCCCACCCCCATGTCTCCGGCAGCATTGCCGTCGTCCACAACGGGATCATCGAGAATTACGAAGCGCTGCGTCGCGAGTTAATAAATCAGGGCTACATCTTTACTTCGGACACCGATACCGAAAGCATCGCCCACTTGATCGAGTCTATCCAGAAGACCGAGCCCGACCTTTTCAAGGCTGTCTCAAAAGCCTGCCAACGGCTAATTGGCGCCTACGCTATTGCGGTGATCGACCACACCCAACCTGGCAAGGTCGTGGTTGCCCGAGAAGGTTCGCCCTTGTTGCTTGGGGTGACGGATACGGGCAACTACGCAGCCTCAGACGCCTCGGCACTGCTACAAGTCACGCGAAATATGGTCTATCTGGAAAATGGGGATGTGGCCGAACTCACTGCTGGCCAGTTCCATATTCAGGATGCGCAGGGCCAAACTGTTGATCGCCCCGTGCATTTCTCTGAACTCTCCGCCGATGCTGTGGAACTTGGCAGCTACAGCCACTACATGCAAAAGGAGATCTTTGAGCAACCGGAGGCCATTGCTAATACGCTGGAGATCATCGGTGGCAGCAAGACCATTCAGCCAGGCATCTTCGGCGCTGAAGCCGCAAAACTTTTGGCCGATGTAGATCATGTCCTGATCCTGGCCTGCGGTACCAGTGCCCACTCCGGGCTGACTGCGCGTTATTGGCTCGAGGCCGTTGCAGGTATTCCTTGCACCGTGGAAATAGCCAGCGAATACCGTCACCGGACCTCAGTTCCTAATGCCCACCAGTTGGTGGTGGCCATATCGCAATCAGGAGAGACCGCCGACACGTTGGCCGCGCTGCGTCATGCCAAGTCGCTCGGGCAGGATAAAACCCTGGCGATTTGTAACGTCCCCGAATCGGCCATCGTGCGCGAATGCGCGCTTCGATTCATCACGCGGGCAGGTCCCGAAATAGGCGTAGCGTCCACCAAGGCATTCACAACGCAGCTTGCAGCGCTATTTTTGCTAACTTTGGTACTTGCCAAAGTGAAGGCAAGACTGAACGCAGTCCAAGAACATCATTACATTGAAGAACTTCGCCATCTTCCTATAGCAATTAACAGAGTGCTCGCTCTTGAAAACGACATCAAGTCATGGGCGAAGCGTTTCGCAGGCAAACATCACGCGCTTTTTCTGGGCCGAGGTCGACACTACCCGATTGCACTAGAGGGCGCGCTCAAGCTCAAGGAAATTTCGTAAGGGCCCGGCGGAGTCACCTGTTTTTGTCTAAGAGATTTTGGCATCCTGAGATTTTTCAGGAGATGCCATGGATACCACCACCGCCGAGCGGTCAAATAGGGAATTTTGGCTAGCCCATGTAAAAGCATGGCGTGCCAGTGGGTTGAAAAAGCAAGAATACTGTGATGCTCATGCTCTGAAAGCCAGTACCATGAGTTACTGGTGCAGAGCTCAAGCAGAAACCCCATCAGAAGCGCCGCTTACCCTGATTCCCATCAACCAGACATCCAGTCGTGGAACCATTGCCATCATCAGACGCAATGCCCAGGACTGGGAGCTGTCCTTGCCATTGGATGTCACCCCAGGATGGGTGGCTGAGCTGCTCAAATCCCTATGATACGCTCCGATCAAATCTGGTTGGTGTGGGAACCCATCGACATGCGTGCCGGGATGGATCGATTGTCAGCCTGGGTGCAGGATAGTCTGGGTCGTTCCCCCTGTGATGGGTCAGCATTCGTGTTCCGCAACCGGCGCACTACCCGGTTGAAATTGCTGCTCTGGGATGGCAACGGCGTCTGGCTATGCCAGCGCCGTTTGCATCAGGGATTCTTCACCTGGCCAAGCCCAGGAGATCCCCTTCACACACTGTCCCAAGAACAGTGGAACTGGTTGATCGCAGGGGTGGATTGGACCCGTCTGAATGCCCGCCCCAACCCCGCCTGGAAGGTGTGAAAATGCCTTGGAAATCAAGCCAAATCCTTTGCCTTACGGGGGTGGTTATGATACAATAACCTCATGAATTCAAACGAAGAATTGCTGATTTCTCACGCCCGTACCCCACTCGCCGAGACGGTGCAGGATCTGCTCGCCCAGATCAAAAATCGCGATCAGGAAATCCTTCGCCATCAGCAAGAACTTCAGGCCAAACAAAAGGAAATCCTGGGCAAAAATCAGGACATCCTCGCCAGAGACGCCCATATCCAGCGCCTGAGCGCCGAACTGGCCCACCTGAAACGAATCAAGTTCGTTCAAACCCGCGAAGCCTTCAAAGCCGCCGGACAGGATGAACTCTTCGGCGATACCCTCGATGCCGATCTGGCCGAAATCACCGCCCAGATCCAGGCCACCAATGCAACCACCGAGGAAACCGCCGACACAGGGAATAATCCCAAGACCTCTCCCAGGAAACATCCCGGTCGCAAGCCTCTGCCTCCTGAATTACCCCGGGTCGAGCATCGCCATGACCCTGACTCCTGCACCTGCGGAAAGTGCGGCAAGGATATGGTCCTCATCCGTGAAGATGTCACCGAAATCCTTGACGTCGTCCCAGCCCAATTCTTCGTACAAAAGCATATCTATCCCCAATATGCCTGCCGGGGCTGCGAAACCGTAGAGGCCGTTCCCTCCGTCCCGGCTCTCATCGAAGGAGGTATGGCCTCTCCAGGAGTGCTGACCTGGGTGATGATCAGCAAATTCGCTGACCACTTGCCCTTGTATCGCCTGGAACAGATCGCCGCACGCTCCGGTCTCGAACTGTCTCGCTCCACCATGGGGGACTGGGTCGGCAGAGTCGGCGTAGCATTGAGACCCCTGGTGGATAGGTTGCGGGAGATGCTGCTGCAACGTAATACCCTGCATGCTGATGAGACTCCCGTCAGACAACTGGATCCGGGAGGCGGTAAGACCAAACGGGCTTACCTGTGGGCCTACTGTAGTGCCCAGTGGGAAACAGGCCCTCCCATTCTGGTGTTTGATTACCAAACCAGTCGTCAGGGGGTGCATGCCAAAAACTTCCTGGAGGGCTGGAAGGGTAATCTGGTGGTTGATGATTATTCTGGCTATAAGCACCTGTTTGCCACCGGCATCACTGAACTGGGGTGTATGGCCCATGCCCGCAGAAAATTCTTCGACCTGCATGCGCAGCAACCCCGTCCTGTCACCGCCCAGGCATTGACCTGGATTGGGAAGCTCTATGATCTGGAGCGAGAGTGGCAGGACGTCACCGTGGAACAACGTGCCCAGCTGCGCCAGGAGCATAGTCAACCCCTGCTGGTCCAATACAATGCCTGGTTGTGGGAGCAACGCCGCAATACCGCCAATGGATCCGGCCTGGCCAAAGCCCTGGATTACACACTGAACCGTTGGGATGCTCTGGCGCGCTATGCCACCCGAGGCGATTGGCCAATAGACAA
Source organism: Ferrovaceae bacterium (assembly GCA_027449685.1). Classification (GTDB taxonomy): domain Bacteria; phylum Pseudomonadota; class Gammaproteobacteria; order Burkholderiales; family Ferrovaceae; genus JAJZHV01. The sequence goes on from DAIDLC010000031.1 coordinate 4,195, forward strand.
CAATCGGGCGGAAAACACCATCCGCCCGATTGCCATCGGAAAAAAGAATTGGATGTTCGTTGGGTCTGAGCGTGCAGGAGTTCGTGCTGCTGCCATCCAGACCTTGCTGGAAACCGCCAAGCTCAATGGCATCGAACCCTACGCCTGGCTCAAGGATACCCTCGAAAAGCTTCCCGCCTGGTCCAACACCCGGCTTGATGAACTGCTTCCCCTGCGCCCCGCTATTTCCACCTGATCCAATCACTCGTCACCTCAATCTGTTCTGGTGACTGTACTACCCCTTCAAACTAATTCACAGGTGACTCCGCCGCGCGGATACGAAATTTCCTACATCCATGCCGAGGCGTATCCAGCGGGGGAGCTCAAACATGGTCCGTTGGCTTTAGTGGATGCGAATATGCCTGTTATCACAGTGGCGCCGAACGACGAGTTGCTTGAAAAGCTCAAGTCAAACCTGCAAGAAGTAAGAGCACGAGGCGGCGAACTTTATGTTTTTGCTGATGGGGATTCAGAGATTCATGAAGCTGAAGGCATGAATATTCTGAGAATGCCAGAACATTATGGATTGCTCTCTCCTATCTTGCATATCGTACCTCTACAACTGCTCTCATATCACGCGGCATTAGTTAAAGGTACGGATGTTGATAGGCCTCGCAATTTGGCAAAAAGCGTAACAGTTGAATAATATTACAGAATAAATATAACAGCACATTTTTTGAATGCTCTTGAGGTAATACATTGCCACAATCTTTGTTATCAGTAATCAGGCATGCTATTTTTATCATATTCATTAATTTGCCTCTAATAATCGCCTCGAGAAATCTCCCCGTTCAGTCAACGCTGGTTTCACTGGATTTACTGATAATCACATTGGTCGCATATAGTTCACGTCGAATCGCAATTATTATTGCTGCAGCAGTATTTTTGTTATATCTAACCATTTATTCTGCGCAGATATATAGGTTTAAATCAATAAATGAACTTGTTGGTGCATTTCAATTTGTGTCACTTGTTGATATTAAATATGT
>DAIDLC010000032.1 GCA_027449685.1 Ferrovaceae bacterium
CGCTCCCTCAGAAAAACGCATCAGGATGGATGACCCGAAATTCTTCAGGAAAAGGCCAACGCATCGGTGATCCAGATCCCTTCAGGCAAGAGCCACAAGACCCGTGCCGCGCGCTCCTTGAGAAATCGCCTCAGGATGATGGCCCGTCATCCTTCAGGAAAGGGCCAACGCATCGGTGATCCGGATCCCTTCAGGAAAAGGCCACCGGATCGATGATGCCCACCGCATCAAAGGCTGGTTTGCAAAACAGATACCCCTGGAAATAGCGCACCCCACAGGCCAGCAGAAAATCTCGCTCCGCCAGGGATTCCACCCCCTCTGCCAGCAGTTTGATCTTCAATTGTTGCGCCATGTGCACAATGCCTTGCACGATGGCCTGCTTGGGTTTGCTGAGGTGAATGTTGCGCACCAGCTCCATATCGATTTTGATGAGATCGGGCTGGAAGTCCGCGAGCAAATTCAGGCCCGCATACCCAGCGCCAAAATCGTCGATGGCCGTCATAAAGCCAAAGCGCCTGTACTCCTGGAAGATGTTGATCAGATGCGGACGATCGGAAACGTTTTCCCCCTCAACTACTTCAAAAATGATTCTTTCCTTGGGAAAACCAAAGCGTTGGGCCGCCTCGAAGGTGGAGCGGATGCAAGCGCCTGGTTCATACACCGCATTGGGCAGAAAGTTGATGGACAAAAACTCCTGAATGCCCAAGCGCGCCGCTCCCTCCACCGCCTTGCAACGACAGGCTTGATCGAAACGGTAACGGTTCTCGTCATTGACCTGGGCCAAAATGGAAGCCGCCGATTCGCCGTTACAACCCCGCACCAGCGCTTCGTGAGCGAATATCCGCCGCTGAGGGAAATCTACGATGGGCTGATAGGCATAGGAAAAATCAAAATGGAGAGGCTCGATTTCATCCCGGCAACGGTGACAACCGGGGCGAGCAGAGGAGGCTTGGGGCTCACGTAACATAGCATACTCGGTTATAAATTGTAGCTGTAATACTGGTCCTCGCAACCGGGAAAAAGCCCATTGTGGCGCTGGCCCCTGCAGCGCTGGCCCCTGAAGCCAGCCACCAGCAGGCCGCCCACTATGCGCGTCTTGGCAGGCCCCTTCGCCAGGCCACTAGGCGCGCCCGCGTGTCTGAGCTCGCCTGCGACTGGATCCTGTGGGACCGCTGGATTCCTGCGGCACTTCGGGATTCCTGTGGGACCGCTGGATTCCTGTGGGACCGCAGCCGGTTTCGATCTGATTCTGCTCCCCGTATCAGCGCCTTATCTCCGCACAGAATAACACGGCAAAGCTCACCAAGGCGCCTGGAGGGGGTACCCGCCGCGCCTGCTGGCCCTGGAATCTACGGGTTTGGGCTGCAAGGATGCCAACCCATGACTGATGTACAGGCAGCGGCGCAGCAGATATCATACAGCCCCCGACAACGATCATTGATGTCCAATTGTGTCACCGGCCTCTTCTGCCCGAGCGGCAGACGTTAGGCCCGCAAACCCTCTTGCCAACGGACTTTTGGCCCGCAGGAGCCTGGCCATCAGCGATCGTGTCCCCCTGGCCCAGATAGTGTTTACGGAAATTAATGGCGAACCCTCATGGTAGCGTTTTATCTGGCGTTGCTGAGTCTTCTCTGGTGCGGCATTCAAACCGCCGCCTGGGCACAGGACCTGCCGGATCCCGGTGCCGCTGTGCTGCCAGCAATTACCGTTCAGGGCGCGCCAGACTTCTCCACAAACACCGACGCTGCCTCTCAGGGAACGCTGGATGGCGAGCACCTGAACAGCCTGCCCATCCAGCGCCCGGCCGCCCTGCTGGAAAACGTACCCGGTCTGGTGGTGACTCAGCATTCTGGTGAAGGCAAAGCCAACCAGTACTTTCTGCGGGGTTATAACCTGGACCATGGGACCGATTTTGCCACCAGTGTGGAGGGCGTGCCCGTCAACATGCCCAGCAATGCCCACGGCCAGGGATATTCCGATCTGAATTTCCTGATCCCCGAACTGGTCAGCCGCATCGATTATCGCAAGGGGCCTTATGCGGCCCAGAATGGTGATTTCTCCTCTGCAGGCTCCGCCGACATCCATTATCGCAACACCCTGGACAAAAACCTGATGGATGTCACCCTGGGAGGGTTTGGGTACCGGCGCCTGTTGGTGGCAGGTTCCACCTCCCTGGCCCAGTGGAGTCCCACCTCTGGCACACCACTGGCCCCGGGCAGCAGGCATGGTACCCCGGCACAACCTGGTGCCACGGGACAACCCGGTACGGAGCAACCTGGTGCCACGGGGCAAACCGATAGCTCTGGGCAATCCAGCCAACCCTCGACCCTGGCGGATAGCACCACGCCCACGTTGCTAGGCGCGCTGGAAATGACGCACAACAATGGCCCCTGGTCCCCCGGCGAGGGCTATGAGAAAGTCAATGGTGTGCTGCGCCTTAATCAGGGGGATATGGCCAATGGCTGGTCGCTGGACGGGTTTTATGATGTGGCGCGCTGGAACTCGGTGGATCAGGTTCCCCTGAGCCTGATCCAATCCGGCCAGTTGGGACGGTATTCCGCGTTGGACCCCACCGATGGTGGCAATACGGGGCGCGCGATCCTGAGCGGAGAGTGGCACCAGCTGGACGCTGACGGGTACCGCCGGGTGCAGCTGTGGAGCGAGCATTATCGCTTGCAGTTATGGTCCAACTTCACCTTCTACGAGCTGCGGCCCGCCACGGGCGATCAATTCGAGCAAACCGACAATCGCTGGATTTATGGAGGGAAAGCCCTGCGAGGCTGGAATCATTCCCTGCTGGGATTTGATTCCACCACCGAGGTGGGTGTTACCTCACGCAACGACCAGGCGGCCTTGGGTTTGCTCAACACCCAGGCCCGTGTGGCTTTTGCCCAGGTGCGCCAGGATCAGGTGGATGAAACCATGCTGGGCACCTATGCCCAGAACACCACCAATTGGCTGGATTGGCTTAAAACCAATGCGGGGCTGCGGGAGGATCACGTCATGATGCATCTCAATGCCCTGCAGGCGCCCAATACCTCCGGCTCGGCTGCTGCCAGCATTTTTTCTCCCAAATTCTCCCTCATCCTGGGGCCCTGGCAAAAGACCGAGTTGTATGTGGACGCGGGCCGGGGGTTTCATAGCAACGATGCCCGCGGCGTGATCGATCGCGTGGACCCCACCACGGGCCAGTCGGTGTCTCCCGTAGCGCCGCTGGTGGGCACCCAGGGTGAAGAGGTTGGACTGCGCAGCACCACCATCCCCGGTGTGGAAACGGCGCTGGCCCTGTGGAAACTGCACAGCAATTCGGAAATCATCTACAACGCCGATTCCACCATCGGCAGCACTTCTCCCAATGGCGCCAGCGACCGCTCCGGGGTGGAATGGAACAATCATGTCAGCGCGCTTTCCTGGCTGGTGATGGATTTGAATCTGGCCTGGACGCGCGCCCATTACGTCAACATGAATGACAATGGCCAGTTGGGGAGCCTGATTCCCAATGCAGTGAGCAAGGTGGCCCTGTTAGCGCTCAGCACCCGCGATCTGGGCCCGTGGGAGGGCTCGGTGGAAACGCGCTACATCGGGTCCTATCCCCTTTCTCAGGACGGGAGCCTGGTGGCGCCCTCGGCGCTGGTCACGAACCTGCGGATTCAACGCCATTTAGGGCCCGGACTGGATGCCTTTGCCGACGTGCTCAATGTTTTCAACCGCGATTACTACGACATTGCCTACCAGCAGGACTACCGGATTACCCCCACTGCCCCGGTAGTTCCCAACGGGGTGACGGTGCACCCCGGAGAGCCCCGCCAGGTGCGTGTGACGCTGCAGTACAGTTACTAAACCTCCCCATGGCTAAAGCAAGGGGATTCTCGCGGTCAGGGGTTGAGCGCGTAGCGAGCGCGTCCGCTCACCCAACGCGCATTCCATTCTGTTTTCCGGTGGAAGCGGGGGCAAGGGTTTCACTCGACATCAAGGCGAGACAAGATCAGAGGGAGCGAAATGGAAATCGTCATCGCAAAGGAATCAGACATCGATGGCATTCTGGCGTTGCAGGAAGCCAACCAGCCTGAACAGGGGGGCACCCTATCAGCCCGCTTCTCCCGCGCCAAAATCTTGGCCATGATGCAAGACATGCCGGTACTCGTAGATACATATGCTGATACGAATCGGCAAGTGGACTACATTAAGGGTCGTATTAATCTGGCCCGGGAAGGAGAGGCGTTGATTATTCTGTTTGGTGGCAGTACCAAGAAAACCCAGCAGAAGGCTATTGATCAGGCTGTGGACTTGCATCAGGAATCACTCTTGTCCAAAACAGATTCTGACGCTGGGTCATCCCAAGGTGTAAGGTATAGGCGAATTGCCAAACCCAC
>DAIDLC010000033.1:0-570 GCA_027449685.1 Ferrovaceae bacterium
ACCGAAGGAACGGAAACTCTCGAAGAACGCTTTGTATTGGGCGCTTCTGAGCGAAATTTCCGACCAGGCTTGGCTGCATGGTCGCCAGTACTCGAAGGATGTGTGGCACGAATTCGCGAAAAAAGAAATTATGCCGAACATGATTAAGACGAAGGATGGTGAGGAACGCACGAAGTGGTGCGATTCGCCCTCAGGAAGTCCTGTGGTGATCAGCACAACGATGCTCGAGGATAACTGCTTCTCGGAGTACATCACGGCTGTAGAGGCTTTCGGTGGAGGTTTGGGGGTTAGATTTTCAACCCCACCGCGAGAATCCCCTCGCTTTAGCCATGGGGAGGTTTAGACGTGGATAAATTCGCGTGGTTCGAGATCGGGCCTGAACGCACGTTGTTGCGGGTTTCTCCACCACAGACCCTTGAGACAATCCGGGAGGAATACCCGGATGCCAAAGAGGTTCATTTTTTGTGGGAGGCCAAAATGATTTTGGGTTTGCCGTTTATTGAGCGCCAGGCATACATCGGCAAAACACCAGCCGAGCAGCAGGAACAATTGAAGGCTGAAATTAAGAGA
>DAIDLC010000033.1:580-3988 GCA_027449685.1 Ferrovaceae bacterium
AATGCAAACCGTGAAAACAACCAACAAACCATTGAGCATTGACGGTCAATCAGTTTCATCAAGCAAAAATGGAAGCGCGCTTTTCGGACCAATGAAACCGAAGGCATCCCGCCGGGCATGGATCGCTGCTCATGAAATGTGGGTAGCCATTTTGCCAGACGAACAAAAACGCGCTGTGACGCCTGTGGTCATCGAGTATTCGCTGTACTGGATGGACGCGATTACCGGCGGGATTCACTGGCCGATGGGGACGAAAATGTTTCGCAATGCAGACGAAGCAGGCGAAATTTTGATGAACACGGACAAAACCGGGGATAGAGCGCAACCAAAGGAGGATGACGATGAAGAATGAACAGCGCTGTGTCCACGACTGGCATCAATTCAACAGCCTAGCCTACGGGGAAATCTGGACGTGCCAAAAATGCCACATCGTTTCGCAATTGTCGCCAGATGAGATCAAAGAATTGTGGGACGCGGCGGCTATTGATCGTTACGAAGAAAACAAAATTTTCCGGGAGGAGTGATGGTCGCGCCCCACAAATACACGGACGAAGAAATCGCTCTGATTATCTCTGAAAGAGCAAAAGGCTCATCTTTTCGCGCAATCGGCAAACTGATCGGGATGAGCAACAATGCAGTGCGGGATATGCTGGTCAGGAAACAGATTCATGTGGCAAAGGGGAGAAAGAAACCGAAACCGAAAACATACGAGGAGTCGGACAATCTTTGGACTATCATTAAGTCTAACCCTCTGGCTCTTGCGATTGCAAAGAAGGAAAAGGTTGCTGATGGGTTCAACGGGCTTTTGGTCTACCAGTCCGGGGGAAATTCTGTCAGGCCAAAGGTGACTATTTTTGAGTGCGAAAAAAATCCCGGCGCGGTGCCGGGAAAACGTCAAGCCACAGGAGGAAACTATGACGAGCATACCACTTGAAGCGGGGAAAATCAACCCGGCCGATCCACCAAAAGAACTGATGCTTCTCGGTGGAGCGCCTGCGCGGTGGGGAAATAATAAACCGTTTCAGACGGTTCAGGAGACGTGGAAGAAGTATGGGTGGGTTAGTTCTGCAACCAAGCATGAACCACGGGAAGCAAGCCCCCGGGAGAGTGGGAAATGATCGCTATTTTTTGGTTCATCGTGGGATTTATTCTGTTTATGCTCATTGGAGGACTTTTGCTTGCGATTCTTCAGGGAGTTGCAATCACTTTGGACTCGATTTGCTGGAGCGTGAAAAAGGAGGTTCCATGGCTCTCAAAAGCAATCGGGCGCACAATCTGGGGGTTAGCCTTTATGTTCGGCTCTTTGGTTTGTGCAGCCCTGATCCTTCACTGGATTTCGGTACTTCTGAGTTAGATGGCTGAGTTGATGGACTTGATCACATTCTCGATCAGATGGTCGGTGATGTTCAGGATCGGGTCGGGTGAAATGTGGGGATACGGGTATTCGGTTTCGCAGAGTTCCAGCATGGGGCCAGGCTGTTTCCAGTCGTAAATGATATTCGGCTCTTCGGGTATCAGATCATGGCCGTTATGGGTGAGAACCACCTGGACCCCGTGGGCCTTGAGAACCTCTCCGAGCGTGTCATCAGGCGTGATCTGCAACGGTTCGAACGCATAAACAAACTTCGGGGGCGTCCCGACAATGCAGAGTGAACCGGCATAGAGCAGCCCCAAGCCCCCCCCGAGGCTATGGCCGACCACGTTGACTGGGGACAGTTTGAGCAGGTCTGGCGCTATCGCGCAGTATGCATCCCATACGCCCTTGTGGATGCGCCCAAGGCTCATGGAGCGATGGAGGTCGATCTGCAAGTCTGCCAGCATACAGGCGGCATTATTGGTTCCAGGAAAGGAAACCGTATCTCCTCGAATGATTGCACGAGATGCGGTAGATTCCCGGCCAATATCGGGGGGAGCCGAGTACGCCTCTTGCGCTATCAGCGCGTACTTGAGTAGGTTTGCTCGAAAAGGTATCTCCATCACAACTCCTTAATCCAAAATATCAATACCCCGAGGATTACCGCGCAATACCCAATAACCATGTAGTCTGCTGTGTCCATTATGGCAAAGCCCCTCCGGGTAGAGGCTGTGCCGGGAAACTGGCAAAAGGATTGACCGCTGGAGGCACCGGAACGACTACAGGCGCAGGCATAACCGTGGCTTTTGGTGCCATTATCGCCGCGTTTTTGTGCGTGGTGACTACTTTTCGCGAGTTAATGGCCTGTTTGGGGGCGGTTTGGGTCAGCGGGGCGACAGTCACGGGTGAGGCTGGAGTGACCACAGAAACCGATGGCACCATATACGCCGGGACTGCTGTTCCCTGACCAGACTGCATGTTTTGAAGCATCTGCGCTGGGTTGGACTGGGCCCCCGCCGGCATGCACGCGGCCTGCACTACCGGCACAAAGTCAGGGTTTCTGATCACGGCCCCGACCGGAACCGCGCACGCCGCCGCCTCGATGCCATGCACCATATTATCATTGGCTGTCTGCGCATCCCGGATCACTGCGGCCTGATTTGCCGTGACGAACGTATTCAATTGGCCACACCCTGACAGCAGCACAGCAGCCACAGCGACGAAGAGGAAGGTTCTCATACTGTCGGCTCGATGGGCAAAGCAGGGGTCGGAGCCGGTGTGCTGACCGGGACAGGATCAGGTTGAGCGTTGAACGATGTCGCTGGCATGATCGTTGTGGGCGCTTGCGTGAAGGTTGTGCGTCCGATCGCGTGCCCGAGCAGACCGGGCACGATCCATGCCGCCAGATTGATCGCAGAAGGGGGAGTGTCGATCAGATGCCCCCAGAACCACACCAGCGTACAGATTATGCCGATAATCCAATGCCCGATATAATCGCGTGTCATTTTGCTTCCTCCATTTTCACAATCACGAATTGGATGGTCTTGTCATTGACGGCCCGCTGATGGGGTGCGATGAAACAGTCCAACACTCCCTCAAACTCGTTCTGAATGATCAGCCGAAAATCCGACCGGCCCGAGTGGGTCAGGAGGTTGAAAATCTCAGCGGGCACTTCAACTCGAGCCATGTTATACCTTCCTTTGCTGGTGTTTTGCCGCCAAATGTTCGGCCAGCAATTCGGCCTGAAATCGGCTTGTGGCATATGGGCATGTAAAGAACGTTTGGGTGTTGTTCTGCGCTTTATACCCAACTCCACCTGGTTGTCCTTTTACCACAAAAGACCCCTCCCCGCTTGCGCTCCAATTCGTAGACCCTTCAAATCCCACCAGCCCATCTGCAACCCCTCCTTTGGTATGAGTGATCTGATGAGTAGCCGATGAACCGACAACGAAATGACTCGAAAATCCGGTCGGGTCTTTGGCCGCATCCGAGTCCAAAATGCGCTTCTCGTGAATCCCTCCTGCCTGAGACTTGTCCAAGGTGATGACGCATAG
>DAIDLC010000034.1 GCA_027449685.1 Ferrovaceae bacterium
CACCGACGCAGAACAAGTGATGATCAACCGTATAGTGTCTGACTTCCTGACTGCCTATCGCTCCATCGGACAAATTGACCAGGAATACGGAGAAGGTCGGCAAACCACAGAAACGGAAAAAATGGAAGGCATTCTGGTGCTGATTGAATTGTCGGGACAGAAGATCATTTCACATTATTCCAGCGCAAAGGGACGGGAGCCGGAACAGGACATCGAACACCAGATTGAATTGATGCACATATTGCTGGAAGAGGCCAAGAGACCAGCGCAATCCGGGTTCACCGTAACCGGAGGAACCTTCCATTAAGCTAATTGAAAAATTTAACGAACACCCCTACATCGTTTCGACTGTAGCGCAGTTCGCCATCATATCGTTTTCAATGCAATCAGACATTGTGCCACAAACCTCTTTGGTAGGGCTTATGGCAGCCGTGTTCTCAACCCTGTGGGCTATAGAAGTTGCCGGTCGCCACAAAAACGCCCTAAATGGCGACAAGCCAACAGTGAAACCTTCGCGCGGGAAAGTATGGCTTGAAGTTCCGTATTCCAGCCTCGGTGAGAACGAATTTGTTTCGCTCACAAAAATTATGGTGAAAATTTACACCCCAAACCCGGAAAACCACGCAGAAAACACCACCGAAACCGCTGACCAAAACAGACAGACCCAATCTGTTCGCGGCGTCGTTGCGGGAGATTCTGAGTTTGTGGAACTTGTTAAAAGACGACTTGGAGTGTCTTGATGCCAACAAAAAAAATTGTCATCATTCCCGCCCTCGCCATTCTGGCCTTGTCGCCATTAGCCGGATGTTCGCGAATTCCAACGGGATCAGTTGGCGTGATCCAGAACATCAGCGGGACTATTGAAAGTGTCGGGGCGAAACCGGGCGTTTATCTGTCCCTGTTTAGCTCCTACCTGCCCATCGACACCACCATGACCAGGGTCGGCGTCAACAAGTTGCAACCCAAAGATGCCAACGGCGTACCTTTGAAAAATGTCGAAGCGGTTGTCACGTTTAGCCTGGACCCAAACAAGGTGGCGGCGTTTTACATCAAGACCAAAGAGCTTGATCGCGAATCCAATGGCCTGTACACCACTGGCCTGAAAATCCTGCAAGAATCTGTTATCCCCTATGCCGTTCAGTTGGCTACCGAAAAGTCGGATCTGTCCAACATCTCCAGCCATCTCGGTGATTATGCCGAAACCATCAAGATCGCCACCATCAGCCGACTGGATCAGCTTTACCCCAACCACCCGTTCATCATTCAGTCTGTCACGGTTCCCGATTTCGAGTTGCCCGAGAGCATCCAGAAACAGGTAAACGCCAAGGCAGGATACCTGGCCGAACTCCAAACTATCGAAGCCGAAAAACGGGTTGTCGAACAGAGCCAGATGTTGCTCCAGGAACGTGCCACAGTGAGCGCCAATGCGTTAGCGCAGGCCGCCCATGCTACCGGCTTGACCGTGGATCAAGTGATCGCCTGGGAGCGTGTATTGGCCCTCAAAGATCTGGCGGCAACGAAATCCAACGCAAGCGTGATGGTGCTTGAAAAATGACGCCTGCTTACAGTAACGGGATACCCAAAACCAAACGGGCTTCCGATGCCTTTTTCTTTACGGCCTCCGTTTTCATCATGATTCTTTTCATGATATCCCTGGTCGTATCTACCCTCGCCATGCTTGCCTGCGCATTGCTGGCAAAGGTCTGGCAATTGGTATACAGAATGCTGCATATTTCGCCAGCCATTACAGATAAGCGTGCCTGTACTGAAACAATAGACCAGGAGTTATAAGGCTCGTGACGAAAATCATTTTCCAGAGAACAAGCACATGCTCGCATACGCAGACGGGTCACATAATCCGATCACTGGAAATGCCGGATGGTGGGTTGTGTTCGTGGTAGACGGGAAAGACATTGGGCGGGCCGGGTGCAATCTTCGGCAACACTGACTCTTTCAATGCCGAGATACGCGCCATGATCGGTGCAGCCAGGCTCATGCCCAACAAATCAATCATTACGTTTTTCACAGATAGCCTGTCCGTGGTGACCATGTACGGAAAGAGATATTTCGACCAGGCCCCAAGTCTGCGGAACGAACTTCACGAGATCACCAGGAAAGCGTGATCAGAATGGAGTGGATCAAAGGTCATTCTGATAACAAATACAACATGGAAGCCGACATGATTGCTAGAAAAATTGCGATGGCCTGATACAAACAGAAAATATTGATAAAGGAAAATCATGACACTTCGAGTTGTCACTATCAGCAAGATGGCGGAGGAAACGGGCTATACAGAACACGCCTTACGATCCAAAATAGCCAAAGGCGTGTTCGCTCAGGGCGTTCATTACATAAAAGCACCGGACGGACGCATACATTTTGTCGTGGAGGCATATCTAAAATGGGTGGAATCAAGCCTCACGGGAAGGGCATCCAAATTACAATCTGCTGGAACGGAAAGCGTCTAAGACCGACGCTCGGAATCCCGCCAACACCAGCAAACCTGAAATACGCAATCAGACTAAAGGGTGAAATTGACCGATTGATTTCAATTGGTCAGTACACCATGGAGGCGTATTACGAGCATTTTCCGCTCTCACGCGTTACAGAAACCGATGGTTTCAAAAGAGCAAGCAAGGAAACATTCAGGGAGATTGCGGAAAAGTGGCTTGTGTCGTGCAACCACCTGTCAAATGGAACTATCGTCAAATACACCCAGGCTCTCGAATTCTGGCTGGACAAAGTTGGGGGAATGCCTGTTGGCGATATAAAGTTCTCAACCATAGCTTCCTTGGCAAATTCTCAAGGGTGGAAGGCCAAGAACCGTAACAACATGCTGATTCCATTGCGAAGAGTTTTGGAAATGGCTTACCTTGATGGCACTATCGCAACAAATCCTGCTGAACGGATCAAAAGCGCGAAAATACAGAGAGAGCCACCGGATCCACTAACTGCAGACGAAGTTGAAGACCTGCTTTCGCATCTTCACAAATACGGGCAACAGATAGTCAACGTCTTTGAATTCGCGATCTTTACTGGACTGAGGCCGTCCGAACTAATCGCATTGAAATGGGAAGACATTGACCTGAGAAAAGGGTTGGCCAGAATTAAACGCGCAAGAACTTTTGGCCAAGAACACGAAACCAAGACGTTCAAGGTTCGTGATGTCGAAATGAACGCACGAGCTTTTGGTGCCTTACGCCGCCAAAAACCCTTCACTTTCATGAAGGGGGCGTACATTTTTGAAAATCCGGTCACAGACCTGCCTTATAGCGAAGAAAGGCCGCTGCGCAGAGCGTACTGGGCGCCATCACTCAAGGCGTTGGGGATACGGGATAGGAATTTTTATCAAACTAGGCACACCTACGCCTCTTTGAGCCTCATGTCCGGTGCAAACCCGATGTGGGTTTCAAAACAGATGGGTCACACTACGATGTCCATGTTGCTTACGACTTACTCAAGATGGATCGACGGGTCCGACAAGAGTTCGGAGCGCATGAAACTGGATAAATATTTTTCAGAAAACGCCGAAAAAGCCGCACAAAATCTTGCAGAATTTAATTTTTAGGTGTTGCAAAAACCCAACAAAAAACCGAATGCAAGCCTTCAAAAAACCCATGTTGTTAATGCGGGTTTTTGTGAAACGCCACAAAAACGCCACAAAACATTTTTACGCCTTGCAACCTATTGATTTTTAAGCAAAAAATGGTCGGGGCGAGAGGATTCGAACCTCCGACCACCTGCACCCCATGCAGGTACGCTACCAGGCTGCGCTACGCCCCG
>DAIDLC010000035.1 GCA_027449685.1 Ferrovaceae bacterium
TGCCGGAACGACACCCTGTTCCCGAGCGGTTTTGATGATGAGCGGGATGGAGAGTTCGGGGCGTTGCTCCTTGATGTTGAGCAATGCCTCGGTGATGACAGGAGGCAGTGTGCGTGGCCGACCCCGGTCGGCGCGGGTTTTGGGAAGCAAGGCATCGAAGCCGCCGTGACGGTAAGCTTTGAGCCAGTCGCGGAGGGTTTCAGCAGCGACCCTGGTACGTTGGCTACCGGGAATGGCATAGACCTGCCTGGCTTTGTCGTTCAGGCGGGCCTGAAGCCCTTTGCTGCCCGGGGGCAAATGGACGAGATCGGCGATCAGGCCATAGCGGAACAGGGCCACGGTCTGTTGGAAATCAGATGGCTTCATGAGGACACTCCAGTGAGGTAGATGGAATGCCAAAGTTACCCTGCCAATGGGGGTGGGTCTGTCCCCATGTGTTGTTGGAAACGGGGTTTGCGTCCACCATCAACCGCTTGTGGTGGCATAAATCCCAGTGGGCGAGGTAAAGCGGGCAGGGTGTCACGAGCCAGATGACGGGCCTGGATCAGAACAACGGAGCAGCCCATGGCCCGGCGGAAATCTGCAACACGCATGGCATATCCTTGGAAAATGCTCGGGAACATACCCGCCAGCAGAGTAAAGACGGTGCGTACCAAAGCCACCCGGCGGCGGGTCCAGCGCACTGCACTGGTGAGCGAAACAAAGTCCGGGCGCATGGCGTCGGCTGCGGCCTCCAGGCTTTTGGATTGATCAACCGTGTCCACGACCTGTTCTATCTCAGCCAGGGTTCCGGGAAAACGAGACGCCAGATGATCCGGCAGAAGACTGAAAGTGCTATGACCCAGGGGGCAATACCAACGAGCAATCAGGGTACCCGCAGGGGCACAGCGCCGATAGGTCCCGTGACGGGCGAAGCCACAGCCCCCTTTGGGGTGAAGAGGGCAACACGGCAAACTTGCAAAACGCCATGCTTGTCGTGTAACGTAGTCCTCGCTGGTGTGCCCCGACTGGTATCGAAGTTGCACCGGCAATGGGCCTGCTTGGGTGCTACCTTGCAGGCCCTTCCTTTCGTGGTCATGAAGATAAAGCAGTGTGCTTGATTACGCACGGTTTGTCTCGGGATTTCCATCCAAACCGCGATCATCGCCTGGCCAACAGACTCCAAACCCCACACCTTGGGGCCCTGCCCCAACCCCCGCACTCGCCGTGCGGCAGGTGCCGGGAATACCCCTCCCGGCACCATCCCCAGTATCTCTTCCACCTCAGGTGTCAAGGGGCTTTCGCGGCATAAACGCGCCCATACCCGCCCGGCGCATTTATACCACGTTCCCCTTGACCCCAGTAACACCCGAGCAATCAGCCCGGGTCAATTTGCATGAGCAAAAGCAACTCAATTTCGGTAAACGCAGCGTGGAGACACATCCCGTATGGCTCGAATTTCTCCACCAGGCACCATCCACTCACGGTGGCGTATCATGAGCCAAATCAGCCGGTGGATCACGATTCAGTGCGAGAGACAACAATTGGCAAAGGGAACGCTATCAAACTCTCCCCAGTCCACCTGGGCACATTGCCCCGGTTCGAAGTGCAGTTTGAGGTACACCGGGCGCTTTACTGGCCGAGTCTGGCGCACATGATTGCGCACCAGGGTCAGGCTTCCCGTATAGCCCTCTTCCTGCAATCGTTGATAGATCTGTTGGGCCGTGTAGTCATGGGCATCCAGCCAATGAGCAATCATGCCACGATAGGGATCCAGTAACACAGGTTTGGAATCACTGATTCTGGGTGTGAAGCGATCACAGCCCATCCACTTCAATGCCGTCTTGTAGTTAATCCCCAGATGGCGGGCAATCTGAGCTGCATTAAGCTTCTGTGTCTGATGCATCTGTCGAATCTGGCAGAACTGTTCGTAGGTAATCATGCAGGGCCTCCCTAGGGGATAGGTGCAACCATCTGGCGAGCCAGAATGTCACGGCCCATTTGTAGCAGATGGCGCGATGCCTGCGCGATGTCATCTTGTAACGGTGATGCGGTCAAATGGGCAATTAACCCAATTAAAACAGCTGGTTGGTCGATAATGACCTCTTGTAACGCAACTCCGGTCAAAACAGGCTTTTCTTCAATGATTTCATGATGATGCGCAATCAAGACCTCTTGTAACGGTGTGGCACCAGATGTCTTCTTTCCATACCCCGGGTGAGCTTCCCGCCATTGGCGCACCCGGGCCACATGCTCCGCCCCATGAAAGTAGTCCCGGTTCTGTGGCTTGGATAACCACTTGGCCTGACTGGCCGACTTGCTCATTTGTTGGTTACCTTGTCATGTTCCTTGGGAACATGGATGGCGGCCACCTCGGAATTCGGCAGCAGAGGGGTTCTGATAGAAGGCAATGCATTTGCATTGACATGGTAATGGATTTGCATTACCATACGAAACATCAATCCCTGTGACTGGAGAGCATCATGTCTGCCACCCTTGAAGTCGAATCCACGCTGACCGACCGTTACCAGACCACGGTGCCGGAAACCGTGCGCCGCGCCCTTCGCCTCGGCAAGCGCGACAAGATCCAGTACACCATCCGCCCCGGCGGCGAGGTTGTGCTGACGCGCGTCGGTACCACCGGTGAGGACGACCCTGTGCTGTGCCAGTTCCTGGGTTTCCTGGCACACGACATCGCCAACCACCCGGATCGTCTCCAAGCTATCGATGCCGGCCTCGCGCAGCGCATCCGGTCGCTCGTCGGAGACATCGAAGTCGACCTCGATGCTGTCCTGTCGAGCGACGATGAATGAGCGCAGGCCAGCCTGCCCCACTGGTCATCAATGGCTGGACGGTTTTCGCCCATCCGCTGTTCCTTGTCCAACTTGAAGCCTTGATCCAGCAGGTCGAGGCACTCAAACAGAAAGACCCGACTGGCTTCACCAAAAAAAATGCCAGCAAGCGACTGGCCGCGATTGCCAAACTGGTGTTCGAGGTGATTCCGCAGGATCCAGCGCGGCCAGAATACCGGCAGGGCAACACCCTCGGTGAGGATCACAAACACTGGTTTCGCACCAAGTTCTTTCAGCAATACCGGCTATTTTTCCGGTACCACGCACAAGCCAAGGTGATCGTATTCGCCTGGGTGAATGACGAGGACACCAAGCGGGCCTACGAGAGCGGCGACGACGCCTACCGGGTATTCCGCAAGATGCTGGAAAGCGGTCACCCTCCGGATGATTGGAATCAGTTGCTGACAGAGGCGCGCACCGAAGTTGAACGTTTGCAGAAGATTGCTGCCACCGTGGTACAGCCGTAGCTCCAAATCGCCAGACGCCTTGGCGGCCCTCATTTCTTGCCAGCCTTATCAATCTCTTTGGGAATGCGGTCACGCATGTAGGCCGCCATGGTGTCGACCGCCTCGCTCGCCTTGCCGTCGATAGCGGGACGCATGAACGGTTGTTTCTTCGCCCCAGGAGGGTCGACGGCTTCCCGCAGGAGTCCCGCGACAAACAGGCTCTTGCGGTTCTTCGGCTTGATCCAGTTGCGCGCCGTGCCGTATTCCACCATGGCGGCCATCCTAAAGACTGTCAAATTGAAGCCACAACGGTCATCCCCCTGAAAAATTTATAACTACCATGAATAGACTCAGGAAAGTTTCTATTTTCATTTTCATATTTGGCCTTG
>DAIDLC010000036.1 GCA_027449685.1 Ferrovaceae bacterium
TTCATTATCACTCAAGATGCCGGCTTGATGTTCAAGCATTTCAGGGCTGATATTTTTCTTGAGGAGACTTTGGTAGTCAGGGGTTAATTTAAGTCGCTGCCACGGAGTCATGATCTGGTTCTGGGGGTAAGATTTTCTGATCTTTCCTTTTGTGTCCATCTTGTCCACAGCGAAGAAACAGGGACGGTGGAAATTCAGGTAAGGGTTGAGAGTGACGGCATAAAACTGGTTGATGGCTGCGGCATGTTTTTGCGGGATATGGCTGTACCCCATGCACTTGCGGATCACTGCACCATTTTTGGATTCGACCAGCGCATTATCATTGGTTTGTCGGGGGCGTGAGCGGGTGAATTCTATGCGTAGTTTATCCAATAAACCCGCGATTTCATGGTTGACATACTCTGATCCAGAATCGGAATGGAAGCCCCGTATTTCAAAGGGAAACCCTTCCAGCATCATTGCAATCACGGGAAGCAGATACGCTTCGCTGATGCGCTCTACGGATGCCACTAATTCCCATTGGGTGACAATATCCACCGCATTGATGTGGTAGACCCCTTTGAAGCCATCTTGATCCCCCTGGTGCACGGTATCGATGCGGATATAACCGGGCAGCCCCTGCGGGGCAGGGGCCCTGCGCGTGGCAATCGCCACCGGGGAGGGACGCGTCTTGCGCCACACTATGCGTTGCCCTTTGTAGGGCGCACTGGCGCGCAGGTTGTAGAGATGGGATACGGAAATCGTGGCGAGCCTTGCATAACGCGCATCCCCGAACTTTTCGAAGGCACGCCGCGCCAGGGCTACGGTGGCCGGGCCCGAGAGGGTGTCGTGAAGACCATCCAGTTCCGCCAACAGGGCCACATCAGTGTCGCTGAACTTGCGCGTGAAACTGGTACGGCTGGAGCGCGCCTGGGGCCCGAGCGGTTGGTTTTCCCGGAACCTGGCAATCAGACGGTCGAGGTGCTGGCGGGAGTAACCGCAGACATGCTGCAGGTAACGGTATAAGACTCCGCGCCGCTTCCTGGGAAGGCGCGGGTAGCCGAAACGGCGCAGTACCCCCTCCACAAAGGTGCGTCTGGTCAGTTCGTCGCTGGGAACAGCAAAGCGCACATCAGATGTGCCGGCCAGAAATGTCTGGATTTGCTCGATTGTCCTGAGCGAGGATAAATTCATGTCGATTATATGGACGCCTCCCGTTTGGCAAGGACGATTTGGATGTGCTGGGACAGATAGGCTGCAGTTTTATATCCGGCCTGTTGTGCAGGTCGAAACCTGCTGGCCCTGATGGAATCCGCTGACCCATGCCTCATTTCACCAAAGGACTCGAAGTCCAGATCAACATACAGGCTAGATAGGTCACGGTCTGACCTGTTTGCCATCACACTTGTTCGTACCTGGCGCAACCTTTACGGCATGTGCTTTGCTGCTCCTTTTTGTCAAGGTGGTCTTAAAAACTGTTCCGCGTTCCCTCTATGCGGACTGGCTCACAAATCCTTTTTGGTACGTCCGCTCATGAGCTAGCAAAGCCCAGATCGTGCGCGCCATCTTGTTGGCCAGGGCCACCACCGCAACATTCAGCGGCCGGCGTTGACGAAGTTCGGTAATCCACGGTTCCGGTTCCTTCGCATGCGTCAGCACCGACCGGGCACCATGGATCAGCAGCGTACGCAGATACGTGTCGCCACGCTTGCTGATGCCCAGGAGCCGGATTCGCCCACCGGTGCCGGTCTGCCGTGGCACCAAGCCCAACCAGGCGGTAAACTCGCGCCCGGACTTGAATGCCTGGGCATTCCCCATCGTGGCAACCGCCGCGGTGGCCGTGAGTAGCCCAACCCCGGGAATGTCAGCGATACGCTGGCTGGCCACGTCTTCCTTGAGCCACGCCTTGAGTCGCCGCTCGATTTCACCGATCTGCTCATCCAACGTGCCGATCCGCCCCCACTGCTCGCGCAGGGTGTCGATCACCATCCCCGGTAGCCGTTCCGACAGACGCTGCAGGGCTTCGGCAATCCCTTTTCTAACGCCAGCCCTACCCTGCGGCATAACCTCACCGTATTCAGTCATGAGACCCCGCAATCCATTGATCTGCGCGGTCCGGAACTTCACCAGCTGCTGGCGCATGCGATGCAACGCCAGGATCGCCTGTTGTTCCTCGGTCTTCACGGCGACCGCCTTGACGTTGGGTTGCTGCACCGCCGTCCAGACGGCACGCGCGTCATGCACGTCGCTCTTGTTCCCCCCGACGAATGGGTGAACCGCTTTAGCCTGGGTTTCCCCCAAACAAACGGACACTTTCATTAAAAGCGGTAAGATGAAAGGAGTCAGTGGAAATGGAGAGGGATGTGTTGCGGCGGAAATTCAGTGCGGAGTTCAAAGCTGAGGCGGTTCGTTTGGCGGAGAAGTCTGGGGTGGCGATGAACACGGTGGCCACGGAACTTGGAATTCACGACAGTGTTCTCAGGCGGTGGATCAGGGAGTCGCACTCAGGTGTTGCGAAGAAGCCGGTGTCTCAGCAGGATATGGATCTGGCAAAAGAAGTAGCCCGGCTGCGCAGGGAGAATGCACAGCTGAAGATGGAGCGTGACATTGTAAAAAAAGCGCTCGGCTACTTCGCAAAGGACCCGCAGTGAAGTATGCCTTTATAGAGTGCCATCGGGTGGTTTGGCCGGTTCGGACCATGTGCCGGGTCATGGATGTTTCTCACAGTGGGTTTTATGACTGGGCTGGGCGCAAGCCATCGCGCCGCAGCCAGGACAACCAGGTGCTGAAGGCGCAAATTCAGCAGAGCTTTCATGGCAGCGACCGGACCTATGGTTCACCACGGGTATGGCGTGATCTGATGGACTGGGGTTATGCCTGTTCGGAGAACCGAGTGGCCCGGTTGATGAAACAGCTGGAGCTCAAGGCTAGGCAAAAGCGCAGGCGTGTTCCAGGGGATGCTGGCATTCGGCAGGAACATTGCATTGCCCCCAACCTGCTGGAGCGCCAGTTTGAAGCCAGCGCGCCCAATCAGCGGTGGGTTGCTGATTTCACCTATATCGGGACGGCGGAAGGCTGGCTTTATCTGGCGGCCGTGCTGGATCTCTATTCACGAAGGGTGGTGGGCTGGGCCATGAGTCCGAACATGACGGCACAATTGGTGATTGATGCGTTGATGATGGCGATTTGGCGGCGCGGGAAGC
The DNA here is from genome assembly GCA_027449685.1 of Ferrovaceae bacterium. Taxonomy (GTDB): domain Bacteria; phylum Pseudomonadota; class Gammaproteobacteria; order Burkholderiales; family Ferrovaceae; genus JAJZHV01. Next base: position 3,183 of record DAIDLC010000036.1, read on the forward strand.
CGGTGTCTCTGATGCATCATTCGGATCAGGGAAGCCAATATACTAGTGAAGACTTCCGGGGATTACTGGCAGATCAGGGAATCGTATGCAGCATGAGCCGCAGAGGCGATTGCTGGGACAATGCGGCGATGGAGAGTTTCTTCTCCACCCTAAAGATGGAACGGGTTTATCGGCGCCGCTATGCTACTCGGGATGAGGCACGGGCAGATCTGTTCCAATACATAGAGCAGTTCTACAATCCGAAGCGTCGGCATTCGACCCTGGATGGCATCAGCCCGGTAGAGTTTGAAAAACGCTATCCGAGCTCAACAGTGTGTCCGTGAAATTGGGGGAAACCCA
>DAIDLC010000037.1 GCA_027449685.1 Ferrovaceae bacterium
ACCCTCGAACAGCCAACGCAATTTTTGAGGGGAGGCAACCCCGCACCTTGTCGCTTGAGTTCCTGGTGCGTAAAAGCCTGCCGCTGGACTGGGAGTTACAACGGCAGATGGTTGCGCAAGACGGGGGCTGAAAATGCTGTGTCGCCTCTGAAGAGCAAGTTTCCGTTCATACTGGAAGCCGGAAACCCCCGTGGATAGGGGGGGTCGTGCGAAGGTCGCCCTTCGCAGAAACAGAGAACAGAGAGCGCGGAGAGGCAAAAAACGGTGAAATTCGGGGTATATTGACGGATGCCGCCCTTCGCACGAAACCCGGAAGCCCCGCCAGTATTGGCGTTCCGGCGGACATGAAAAAAGCCAGAGAACGGGTCTGGCTTGAGTGAAGTGGTGGAGGGTATGAGGATCGAACTCACGACCTTCTGATTGCGAACCAGACGCTCTCCCAACTGAGCTAACCCCCCACAGATGTTGTATTATATCGGCTATGGAAAATTCTCGTGCATCTTTGACGAACCCCATTGCTTTCGGAGGGGCGGTGCTGGCGATATTTTTCGCTTGGTTGCCTGCCATTTTTTTGGCGCTGGGCCACCCGGCCTGGCCCCTGTTTATCGGCCTGTTCGTTCTGCCGCTGCTGGAATGGATGGCGGGGGATTATCAGGGTCCCATTCCCTACTGGAATTTCTGGGTGTTGCGCGTCATTCTGGCGGGCATTGCCCTGCAGGGTCTGGTGGGTGCTTATTTTGCCCAACACTATGCCTGGTGGCTGGTCATCCTGGCGGGCGCGGGATCCGGCTACGCGGCCGGTGGGTCGGGGAATGCCCTGGGCCATGAATTGGGACATAGCCGCGTCTTGTGGGATCGACGTCTGGCCAAGTGGTTCTTCACCACGGTTTGTTTTGGTCACTACACGCAGGAGCACGGGGCTGGACACCACGTGCTGGTGGGAACGCCCAAGGACAGCCTGTACAGTTATCTGTCCGATACGCTGTCCAGTTTTTCCCATCGCAACATGGTCAAACAACTTCGTCTGGGGATAGAGATTGCAACGGCTCGGGGCAATCTTTGGTCCGAGGTTTACGGCCCGATTTTCTTTTATGTCCTGATCAATCTGGTGATCGGCTACCTGGCTGGCTGGAAGGGAGTATTGTTCCTGACCGTGCAGACCGTGGTGATGTACCTGGTGGACGCCTCCATCACGTTCATTCAACATTTTGCCTTGCACCGCAAGGAAATCAATGGCCGTTTCGAACGTATCGGACCTCAGCATACCTGGGACTGCCGAAACTGGGTGACGACCCTGGTGTCGTTCAACAATTGTCGGCATGTGGATCACCATATCAATCCCGGAAAGGATCTCAATGGGTTGGAACCGGTCCCGGAGGCACCCCAGTTGCCCTACGGTTACGCCGTTATGGGCACCCTGGCCAATTTCCCTTCGGTATTTCGACGCATCATGGAGAACACGGGCGCGGAATTGGCACGCTGATTGTCAGCCCTGTCATTCTCTGGAAGGGCAAGGTGGGTATAATCCCTCATTTTATCCCGACGATGCCACCTGCGGGAGTTGAGGATCTGCCATGTTGATTCACCCAGATTTTGATCCAGTTGCCCTGCATGTGGGCCCTTTTTCCATCCGCTGGTACGGGCTCATGTATCTGGCTGGTTTCGTGGCAGGAGCCGGAGCGGCGCGCTGGCGCATCAAAACTCAGCCGTGGCTGAACTGGACCGTGGAGCAGGTGGACAATTTCTTGACCTATGTGGTGGTGGGGGTGATCGCCGGAGGGCGACTGGGTTACGTCCTGTTCTACAAACCAGTGTTCTATTTAACGCATCCGCAGGACATCATTGCCGTGTGGCAAGGAGGAATGTCCTTTCATGGAGGGTTTCTTGGCGTGATCATTGCAGGCTGGCTCTATGCGCGGCGCGAGAAACGTCGTTGGCTCGAAGTAACCGATTTTGTGGCGCCCCTGGTAACCTTTGGGTTGGGTTTTGGGCGGTTGGGGAATTTTATTAACGGGGAGTTGCCCGGGCGGGTGACTTCGGTGCCCTGGGCCATGGTTTTTCCCAAGGTGGATGCTTTTTCCCGCCATCCTTCCCAACTTTACGAAGCCTGCCTGGAGGGCCTGGTCCTGGGATTTTGGCTGCTCTGGTTCAGTCGCAAGCCGCGTCCCATGGGGCGTATTTCCGCTCTTTTCCTCATCGGTTACGGGGTGTTCCGATTTGGGGTGGAATTCACACGGGAACCGGACGATTTTCTGGGGTTGCTGGCCCTTGGGTTCAGCATGGGACAGTGGCTTAGTTTGCCGATGATCCTTGCAGGGGTGGCGCTCTGGTTCTGGTCGGGAAAATTGGACAAGATGCCTCGCGCCGCCGAGTCCGCTCTCCCCCTGAACGACCAATGAGAAACGCTGGAAATGATGGTCAGTCAAGGAAGTGAACGAGGTAGAATGTCCCCTGATCTGGATGATTGAGTACCGCGTTCGGTTTTTTTGTCTTGAAAAATGGGAGACTATCAAATGAAATCTTGGAAAACTGTCGTGATGGCTGTCGGACTTCTGTCGGGAACGGTTGCGGCCCATGCGGATAACGGATTGGAGCTGGCCAGAAAGAGTGGTTGCCTGACTTGTCACAGCGTGGATGGCCCCAAGGTAGGGCCTTCCTACAAGGCAGTCGCTGCCAAATATCGGGGACAGCCTGGGGCAGAAGCCAGATTGATCGCCAAGGTAACCCGGGGGGGCAGTGGGGCCTGGGGCATGATGCCCATGCCTGCCAAGGGGGGTAATGCCAATCTGTCCGACGAGGACATCAAAAAATTGGTCAAGTGGATTTTAGCTCGCTGATGTCGGTGGTCTGGATGAGGCTTTCCTGTAAGTCCTCCATCCTGACCGGATTTTCGGGGTTGGTGCTGGCTGTTTTTGTGCTCTCAGGGTGCTCCAGGGGAAAGAACGATCCACAGGCAGATCATTGGGTTGTCAAAATCGGTTCCGTGGCCCCCCTGAGCGGACCCCAATCTCATCTGGGCGCAGACAACGAGAACGGGGCGCGTTTGGCCATCGACGATGCCAATACGCAAGACATTCGTTTGGGGGGGAAGCCCGTTCGTTTCGAGTTGTTGAGCGAAGATGACGCGGCTGACCCGAGAACCGCGACGATCGTTGCCCAAAAATTGGTGGATGATGGTGTCAATGGCGTGGTTGGGCATCTCAACTCGGGAACCACCATCCCTGGGATCATCCTGATGCCTCATTAAGGGTGCTTGATCATACTTCAGATAGATTGAGCAACCGCTGTTATACAAAAAAGATTAGTACTCCGGATAATATATCGACTGCCACTTTATTGGCTTTAACTTGTT
>DAIDLC010000038.1 GCA_027449685.1 Ferrovaceae bacterium
AAGAATTTGTTCCTGCTCTGGCGTCGGATAGAATCTGAACTTGTATGCGCGTTTCGTTTCCATTTGCACATTATACAACAATCGTGTAAGGATAGCAATAACAAAGAAAGGAGAGCGGGAACAGGGGCGGCTCACGCCGCCGCGCTATCCCTCCCCGGCCTAAAGGCCGAGGTTTCCCGCGCAATTGGATGACAGATATCTACGACCAAGCCACTGACAGGGAAGAAAAAGACCGCGCACTTGCGATTGAACACGCGAGACGATCCCCGGCACCATTGCTACCCATCGGGGTATGCCACTACTGCGGTAGCCCCACAAGGCACCGGATGCTGTTCTGTGACCCCATCAGCACGGAAGGGGTGAAAGGCTCGTGCCGTGATGACTGGGAACGCGAGAAAGCAGCGAAACGGAGGAATGGGGTTGACTGATGTAACCGAAACGCATGAGGAAAAAAACACCTTCCAGGTAGACGTGAATATCCCTGGCCATGATCCACGCGTGGCCACACCGCTTTTTCTGAAATCTCGATTGCATCTGATCGAAAGGGAAGGGGGGCGGTGCTATATCTGCGGTCAAACTGCGCAGGAGACGGGGCACCCCCTGGAAGCCCATCATTACCCCATTGAGCGATCATTTGCCGAGATGGTGGACTGGTCGCCAAATTCTCAAATCAGAAAAGACTTCCCGAACTTCGGATGGGGGAGTTTTGATGAATCCAGTCCCTACACCTTTGTTGATGACATGAATGTGAATGGTCGTCTGCTCTGTCGTGCGCATCATATCGGGAAGGATGAAGGGGTCCATGATTTACCAGAGCCGGTATGGTTAGCCCAACGGTACGGCAAGGAAGGTTACGTTTTTTCTTCCATTGAAATCATCCACCACGAACAGGAGACCCCATGAACAACAAATCATTCATCCTTTTGCTGATCGACAAATTCGTCCTTTTGCTGATTTCCGGCTTCTGCCTTTATTACGCCATCCATATTGCGCTAATCCCTCCAACCACTTTGCCGAACGGCACGATTGTGCCGCATGTAGCCACGTCCAACGAAACGACCTTGCTCGGCTCCCTCATCGCGTTTTTGGCTGGCGCGCAGGGATTTCTCTGGTCATCGCTGAGGTCCGAACTCAAAGAAGTGTTCGGCACGTCTGAGCCGTTGCCAAAAGATCACACAGCGGCGCAAAGCGTCCCCCTGAAAAATCCCTCAGGCTGGCCTGTTTTGTCCAAAAGTGCCGAGATAATGCCTCCTGAGCCGTCGATTATCGCGGGACCTGCAGGGGGCGGTGGGGCTGCGTCGGAGGTGCAATCGTGAGCGCCAAGGGAGTTTTCTGCGCCTTTGGTCTGATGGCTTTGTTGGTATCTGGGTGCAACACCATCAATCCGATCGTAGCCGCTGACAACGCGATGGTGATCAAAGACACGCAGGCGGCAAATGACAATCTGGTGGTGAGTATTTCAGCAAGCATTTGTGAGGTTCCCATTGGTGCCGTGATTCGCAACCCGGCTTTTGTCCCCATTGCTACGGCTGCTTGCATGCCCGGTGGGCAAGCGGCCAGTGCTGCAACCATGATGCAGAATATGGGGGGGAATCCCGGAGTGCCTGCATATCAGCAAGTCATCGACGCGCATCAGCCCGTGCAGGCCCCGGCGCAGAGCGTGGCCCCGGTATCGGCAAATTTGCCTACACCAGCGCCCGTACATCAGGTGAGGTCTCGCCCGTACATCGCCCCGACTGTCAAACAACCCTTGACCGCTGCTCCGGTTCCTATCGCCAAACCTATCACCCAACCCGCGATTATTCCGCCGCCAGCATTCGGCACTCTCCCTGGTGGCGCGTTGCCGTGACATGCGCTACATCCTGCTTCTGGGGCTGGTGTAAAATTGATTTGTTCGGAGGATTTGCTCAAATGACTTGGATGGATAAACTGGTTCTTGCTCTTCTCCTGGCCGCTGCCATCGCCTTCAATCTGTGGTGGTTGACCCTATGACGAACCTGCTCAAGTACGCGCTTCTGGCCCAACGCTGTTACACAGTAAAACCGGACGTTGGTGTGGAATCCTCGGCATCGAGGGCGGTATATTTTCACGATCCGGTGGACGGGTTGATCGTAGGGTTTCCGGGTACCAATAACCCCGAGTGCATCGTAACGGATGCAGAGTGGCTCACAACCTCAACCCTGAGCCTTGGGAGGGTCCATGCCGGGTTTTGGGAGGCATATACAGCCATCGCTCCATATCTTTGCATTGAAAGGCCGCAGATCGTCCTTGGGCATAGTTTGGGAGGGGTGCTGGCGCTGATTTATGCCGGGGCATTGTGTCTGCTCGGGAAACCTCCAAAGGCTGTCTACGCGTTCGAGCCCCCTCGCGCATCGATTGATTCTGTCTTGGGAGATGTTCTCAAGGCTCATGGTGTGCAGGCGGTAATTACCCATCACGGGCACGATCTCATCCCATGTTTTGCGCCTCCTGATGGAGAGTGGCCCCAACCCGCACCAGTCACCGAACTCTGCAAGACAGACTACCCCTATCCCGAGATTTACTGGGATATAATCGAAGACATCGAAGACCACCTGATCGAAAATGTAATCAAATCTATCAACTCTGACGAATAGGAGCAAACCATGGCTGGAATCAGTAACTATCTTGCAAACGCCCACGCCTTACGTGAATTTGAAGCAACCGCCTTTACGGATCCGGCAACCATCTACGTTGCTTTGCTTCTGTGTACCAACGGGCCGCTTGCTCGCTCGACCGCCTATGTTCTCAACAACACCGTGAGTCATGTCGCGG
>DAIDLC010000039.1 GCA_027449685.1 Ferrovaceae bacterium
ATCCGCTGCGCATCACAAGGATCCGTCGCATTGGATGAAGGCAGCGGTTGCCGTTTTCTTTTGCTGGGGGATGAGTACCGTACTGATCGATTCTCTGGTGCCCAAACTCAAGGTTCTGTTTTCCCTGGGGTACGCGGAGGTATTGCTGACCCAGTTCAGTTTCTTCATCGGTTATCTGGTGTTCTCGATTCCTGCGGGGCAGATCCTGGCACAGTTGGGTTATGCGCGCAGCATTGCCCTGGGACTGGCGACTGCGGTCCTGGGATGCCTGCTCTTCATTCCGGCAACGGCGTTTCGTGAATTCCCGTGGTTTTTGGGTGCGCTTTTCGTCTTGTCGGCGGGGATTACCCTGCTTCAGGTCAGCGTCAATCCCCTGGTCATGGAGTTGGGGGACTCTGGTCTCGCCCACAGTCGCCTGACGTTGGCTCAAGCCTTCAATTCCCTTGGCACGACCTTGGGGCCCCTGATCGGCGCGGCAGTGATTCTGCGGCATGCAACTTTCGAGGACATGAACCCGATGCGCTGGCCTTTCCTGGCGATTGCCGTCATTTTTGGCGCGTTGTCCCTGTTGTTCTGGAAGGGGCAGCATTCGCCGGACCTTCCGGTTCTGCAGGAATCCCCGCGTGGGGTGGATTGGCAACTCTTTAAAAAGTTTCGATTTTCCTTTGGCTGGAGCGCCCTGTTTGTTTATGTGGGCGCCGAAGTGACTCTGGGAAGTTTGATGACCAGTTATTTGATACAACCCCAGGTGCTGGGTATCAGTGCTCCCGTGGCGGGGAGTCTGGTCAGCCTTTACTGGGGGGGGGCCATGGTAGGGCGTTTCATGGGTTCCTGGGTGCTCTCCCGTTTGCCGGCACACCGGGTCCTGGGCAGTTGCGCCCTGGGTGCGGCGACTCTGGTGCTGGTCTCCTCCTCAAGTCAGGGGCATCTCGCAGCTGTGGCCCTGATTGCCGTAGGGCTGTGTAATTCGATCATGTTTCCCGTCATTTTTTCGTTGACCCTGGAAAATCTGGGCGGCGATACGCCCCAGGGGTCCGGGCTGTTGTGTATGGCCATCGTGGGCGGGGCACTGGTTCCTTTGCTGACGGGAGCCCTGGCCGATGAATGGGGGTTGGCCCACGCGTTCGGGGTTCCAGTGCTTTGCTACTTCATCATTGCCACTTTCGCCCTTTCGCAGAAGAGATTGGTCCGGTGTGAGCATCGTCCATGAACTGCTCCCGCCGACCCTTGGGCGAAAACGAGGATGGCAGTCCTGTCGCTCGGTGAGAAGGAAGCGTCGATAACTACCGACCGTACCGCACATTGAGTACTGCCTTTCCGATCGAGTCCTGATGAAGGTAGAAACCCACCATTGCGGCTGGCGCATTTTCATCCAGTGGCAGTTTGTCCGTTTTCAGCGCGTATACGGTGAATTGATAGCGGTGCGGCTTGTCGCCTGTCGGCGGGCATGGGCCGCCATATCCGGATTTGGCGAAATCGGTTCGACTTTGGATGCTGCCCGGTGGGGCAAGGTTTGTCTGCGGGTTTCCCGCGTCCTTTGCCAGCGTCGTTACGCTGGCGGGGATGTTGAAGATGACCCAGTGCCACCAGCCGCTACCCGTCGGGGCGTCCGGGTCATAGACAGTCACGGCAAAACTCTTGGTCCCTGCGGGGGCACCCTTCCATTGAAGTTCGGGCGAGACATTACTGCCTTGGCATCCAAATCCATTGAATACCTGTTCGTTGGCAATGCGCCCGCCTTCCTTCACTTGAGGGCTTGTCAAGGTAAAACTGTCCGCCATGACGGTTTCAGCCATCAAGAGGTTGGCCAGCACAAACAAAAAAACTTTCCGCATCGTGGTTCTCCATGCATGATTTATTCGCCTCGTCCGGACCGTGTCCCACGGGGCCATGGTAGACCTTTCCGGATGAATGGGCAATATAACCCGGCCTTATCGAATTCCATACTGCAATAGGCCCTGGCAGAAGCCCGACGCTCCGGCATCCATTTACTGGAAAACGATGAAGTGATCATTCAAGGTACTCGTTTCCTGGGCTCAACGCTTTGGACTGATTTCGAGTTGTTTGGTGGCGAGGCGAAAGCCCGTTGTCTGCAGATCGCGGCTATGCGTCTCAGCGATTTTCATATTATCCGGGAAAACGAGACAGAGCTTTTCACGCCTGAAGTTTCTCTTGAATTACACGTTTCTTCCGTTGCCTGGCTCGCCTATAAACTCGATGTCGAATCATTTGATGGTCCAACGGTGGTAGTCACCCACCATGCACCACACCAGAAGAGTGTTGCTGCAAAGTATAAAGATGATTTGCCGTCCGCCTGTTATGCAAGCAAACTTGAACCGGGCTATTCCCTTGTGTTGATAAGTGATAATTAATAGACTACAATTCAACCATGATAAAGACCTTTCGCCACAAGGGGCTTGAAGCCTTTTATAAGACGGGAAGCAAGGCGGGAATACAGCCGCACCAAGCCGGAAAGTTGCGGGTAATGCTGACCCAACTGGACAACGCAAAACGCCCGGAGGATATGAATGCGCCGGGCTGGAAGCTGCACCCCCTAACGGGAGAACTTGCCGGGCATTGGTCTGTCATGGTGAACGGGAACTGGCGCTTGACCTTCACCATTGAGGGGGACGGTGCCGAATTGGTCGATTATCTGGACTATCACTAGGAGACTTCATTATGAGCAGAATGTACAACCCAGCGCACCCTGGCG
>DAIDLC010000040.1 GCA_027449685.1 Ferrovaceae bacterium
ATCCCATGAGCTACCAGTATCTCGTGGGTGCGGAAATCGATTACAAGGAAGACCTGGAGGGGGCGCAGTTCATCATTCGTAATCCCAATGCCACCACCACCTGTGGTTGTGGTTCCTCCTTTTCTGCCTGATTCTGTGTCGTCCTGCCCCACTTTGCCGGTTCGCCGACGCGCGACCTGACGGGGGCAGCGGGTAGTCCGGAGGGTCTAAAGGCGCTCTAACCAAGCCAGGTCCACCACGCCCTGAGAAGGAAAGGCCCCCGGTTTGTGTGGAGCGCCCTCTTTCGTTGACAGGATTTGACATGGCGCTTGCGGTTCTCCCAAATCGGACAACACCGCCAATGCGCCCGTGAAATCCTGCGTTCGGGTGTAGTCGTTGACCGTCACCACGGTGCTCACTCCAGCCGCGAGCGCAGCCCTCAACCCATTCTCCGAATCCTCCACAGCCAAACAGTCTTGGGCCGCCACTCCCAGACGTTCCAAGGCCCACAGATAAATATCCGGAGCGGGTTTTTTGGCCGGCACGATATCACCTGCGGCCACCACCTGAAACCAGTTCAGGGCTGAGGGGCCCAAGGTCTGCTCCAGCAAGGTGGTGACGTTTTCCATGGTGGTAGTGGTAGCAATGGCTAGCAAGACCCCTTGCGCCCTGGCTTCCTGCAGCAAGCGCTCGATTCCTGGACGCAAGGGGATGCCCCCTTGCTGCAACCGCTGGCGATACAACCGGGTTTTCGCTTCGTGCAGTTGCACCACGAGGGCCTCGAAATCCGGTTTATGCAGCGTCTCGGGCTGGTAGTGCCGGGCATAGAAATGCATCCGCTCTTTGCCACCAGTCACTTGTAACAATTCACCGTAAAGCGCCACGTCCCATTCCCAATTCAACCCCATTTCCTTGAAGGCCTGATTGAAGGCCGGGCGATGCCCATCCCGTTCCGTATCGGCCAAGGTACCGTCCACATCAAACAATAGAGCTTTCCAACGCATGGTTTCAATACTCGATAAAGGAAAACGGCTTGTCACCCGCCTGCTCAGCGGTTCATTCTGCTCTCAGAGGCTCTGGATTCGGCGTGCAAACAAGGCACGCGTCGCTTCGATGGCCTGCTGCACGGCTGGACGACGATAATCCCACTCGGGATCGTTGGTGGGTGGGTGCAGAACCATCGTGGCATTGGCTTCGAACAAGAGCACCTCACCCTGATCATTGACCCCAAAATCAATACCGAAGTAATCCAGGGCAATGACTTTTGCCACCTTCTGCAAGGTCTGCAGCACCGCAGAGCCCAGATATTCCCCCGGATTTTGCAAAAAGCGCGATTCTTCGGCGCGGGCTGCCACATCCTGCTGCAAATCGGCGCTGAAATAGTGCACCTTCCAATGAGAAGCCAGCGCCAGATGAATGGGATAGAGCTGGCCATCGATACACATCATGCGCAACTTCCGAAAGCGTCCGGCCGCATCCCGTGCATCCAGATATTCCAGGGCCAGCCAGCGCGACCCCGGCAGTTGCGCCAGGGTATCGGGTAATTGCGCCGCTTGCGCCACCTGCTCAAAAAATTGCCCCCCGTGATAGCCCATGGAACGAACCAGCAAGGGAAAACCGAGGCCCTCCCCTTGCAGCCGCTGCAGGAGCGTCGCTGCATCGACCCGGTTCGACTCCAGCCAAGTCATGCGCGGCACGCGCACCCCAGCCAGGGATGCCAGCTGCAGTCCCAGAGTAAACCGCCCGGTACGCAACACCTGCTCGGGCCGGTTGATCCAGGGAGCAGAGCACGGCAGGAGGGCGGCTTTTTCCAAAACCTCCCGGCACCGATCGGCGTCACCAATGGCATTAAAGCACAGATCATGCACCGGCAAAGGCCGGCTCGCGTCCCAGTATTCCAACGCAATGCTGGTGCAATCGAAGCGGCGATGATCGATCAAAAATCGCCAGGGGATATTGCCTTCCTGCGCGCTGCCCAGAATCAATAACTGGGCGCGTGGGCCAGGACCTTGGCCGCGCCAGAATTGCAGGGGCGCCGCTCCAAAACCGCGGTCGCGATGGTAAGCCGCCAAGGTTTCGTTGCCCAGGCGCGCAGCACAGGCGGCAAGCCCCTGATGCGCTGCCGGCACATACGGCTCGTACTGCAATAACTGTTGAAATTGCTCCTGAGCCTGAGCCAACTCACTTTTATGCAGCAGCACCTGAGCCAGATTCAAACGCGCCCCCTCATGGGTCGGATGATAGGTGACAGCTGCCGTAAATGCCGTTTGCGCAGCAGAGAGGTGGCCCGTGTCGAACAGTAGGGTACCCAGATTGTTCCAGGCCCCCAGATGCGTCGGGTCCTGCTGCAACACCTGAAGATAGTGTTGCTGTGCTTCCAATAAGGCCAGAGGGTCTCCCGAGGCACGTAGGGCATTGGCCAGATTGAAGCGAATGGCCGTCAGTTGGGGGGCCCATTGCAGGGCTTCGCGATGCAACGCCAGAGCCTGTTGTTCGGCACCCTGGGCTTCCGCCCGCAGCGCCTCATTGGCCAGTTCCACGGCTTTTTCAGGGGCTGATTTCGGGCTCAGGCTCATGGTTTGGGCAACGCTAGCGCACTTTGATATGCAGTTCCCGCAGTTGTTTTTCATCCACCGGGCTGGGGGCCTGGGTTAGCAGACATTGTGCC
>DAIDLC010000041.1 GCA_027449685.1 Ferrovaceae bacterium
ACCCAATAAAACCACGTCATCCATCGATTTTATTGGTCGGGGCGAGAGGATTCGAACCTCTGCTGAACGAACCGGGACGTATCAGAACGAATCGTAATTTGTTGATTATCAACAGTTATTCGTTATGGTTCGTCATGGTTATTCCACGGCACGCCACAAGAAACGCCACAAAAACGCCACAAGAAATGCCACAAAAAAGCCTCGTGGAGATGTTGTGGAATTGCAACAAAAATCTCAACACGCGTCAAGAAATCTTGGCCAGCGCCTGGTCAATGTCAGTCTGGACCAGTACCTAAATCAACGTCAGCCCGGATCAGCACCTAAATCAACGTCAATCTCAAAAAATATCTAAAACCTAGATATGATTTTTTTGCATACCTCTAACCCGGTCTCAACAGAACTACAACACTGACGGTACGCCCTAACCACACCAATTACGGCTCCCAATACCTGTGCGGTCAATCGGCAGTTTCTTGCGCCTTGACACTCCCCGGCTTCACCATGCGTTCGTCCTGGACGCAAAGCACCCGAAAATCCTCACATGTTCAAGCGCAACGGAACAGGTCTACCGTAAAGAGTACCAGGCGTTGACCGCCCTTCATGAAGGAACGTGATTCCCGCTTCACGTAGCCTGCCTATGTTGCCTTATGGCAATAAGTGTAATTGGCGTATAGAATCGTGGCTTGGCTCGTCTAAAGTCAGGGGCGGGTCGAATAGTGTGTGATGATCCGATCAATTCGTAAACGCGGCAAGGGATAACATGTTGAAAAGAAATAGATTTGCGTCATTGTTGCCAGTTTTTGTTTTAGGCTTGCTTGCGGGATGTGCGTCAACTGATTTCGTCAAACCTGACGCGCAAAAGATCGTTATTGGCAAATCGACCTGGCAGGACGTTCTGGCTGCATCAGATCAGGAACACAAACCAATCGAGGGTACGCTCAGGGACAACGACTCTGGCAAAGAGATTCGTGTTATGAGTTTTATGTATTCCAAGGGGGCCGATTTTTTCGGCATGACAATTCAACGCCATACCCAGTATTATTTTTTCAGCAACAACGTGCTGATCGGACAGGTTTATGACAGTACGTTCAGCGCCGACTCAACAGACTTTGACGAGGACAAGATCCCGCAGATCAAGGAAGGCGTAACAACCAAGGCGCAGGTCATCGCTTTGCTCGGGAACCCCGCCGGAAATGCCGTCTACCCGATGGCCAAAACGCCAGATGATGCGGAACTGATGTATTTTTATTCTCATGCACGCCTTGTCGGGATAGCCACAACAACTGAAACAAAGTCGCTGAATATCTCGTTCGACAAAAACGGGATCGTTGATCGGATTCAATACAATGACGGACGGCGATATGGACTTGAGGGCAATAAGATTCTTTAGTGTCAATGAACCGGTAGCGAACTCGCCAAATTTCTGGTCCACTACCCCGGCCATTGACCAACAGACCAAAATAGCGTACAATTTGAGGATATGAAGCCCGTGTTTCGCGTATCTGGAAAACGGGCGTAAGCCAAAGACACACAGGCAGTCACGCAACCGAATGGGGGTCGATATGTGGCGCATGTTAGCTATTGCCGGAGTCGCCTGGTATTTTCTTCATGCTTCTGCCCAGCAAGATGACGGCATCCCAGCGCAACCCATGGCAGGCACCGCCACGATGATTCCAGGTTTTTCAGTGCCATCCGGTTATGCTGGAACCGTCAATGCGATACAAAACCAGGCGGCAGCCATCGCACCACAGATCACCGAAGCCTTGCAAAGCCTTAAATCCGGCTCATCGTTTATCCAACCAGGAATAAACGGCTTTGGGAGGCAGACTGGCATCACAACACCAAACAGCGTCCTGTCAACCCCTTCTCTTTCCGGCCTCAAAAAAATGATCGACCTTCCCAATGGTGGCTGTGAAAGCGGGCCTGACGAAAGCGGAAACCTCCACTATTGCTACTGAGCGGCATTCTGCTTCTAGCTAAATCTGAAAGTTACAATATTGCCTATCTGTTGAATCAGACTCAACATTCCCTTGACGCTCACAGGAATTGACCCGGGTGATGCTCATAAAATTGACCCACCGCCTATGGAATTGACCCACCTCTCCCAGAGAGCCCTGTACTCACGGAATTGACCCGGGGTACCAGAGAAGGTACTCTTCCCCGGCGCTTCATCGTAGATGTGATAATAGGAAAATGAACCGAGTTATTAAGACACGCCCCTCCGAGGCTAGTAATCCAGAAATTTGGTCCTTCTTCAGCGGAGCCATGGGCCTCGACTTGGGCCTAGAGCGCGCAGGACTGCATGCGACCTTGG
>DAIDLC010000042.1 GCA_027449685.1 Ferrovaceae bacterium
TGAGGACATACGCGTCGTGGCCGAATGCGCGGATGGCGAGCAAGCACTGGAGGTCATCCCGAAAGTGCGTCCCGACGTCGTGCTGCTGGACATGCGGATGCCGGGCATGAATGGCATCGACTTTATTCGCCTCTTGCGGCAAGTGCCCGGCTACCAACACGTTCCGGTCATCATGATCACCATCAAGAGGGATAGGGAAACGCGCCACGAGGCACTGGACGCGGGCGTGACCGATTTTCTGTCCAAACCCGTGGACATGCACGAGTGCTTTGCGCGCTGCCGCAACCTGCTGACCCTGCGGCGGCAACAATTGATTCTGGAAGACAGGAACCTGTCGCTGGAGCATCTGGTCGACCAGGCCACCGCAAAAATTCGTTGCCGTGAAAAGGAAACGCTGATGCGGCTCGCCCGTGCAGCCGAATACCGGGATGCCGATACCTCCAGACACCTGCTGCGCATGTCCAGTTATAGTCGCCTGCTGGCAGACGCGATCGGGTTGCCCGAGGAGGAAGCGGAACTCATCGAGTTCGCGGCTCCCTTGCACGATATCGGTAAAATCGGCATACCGGACAGTATCCTGCACAAAACCGGTCCACTCTCGGACGAAGAAATTGCCATCATGCGCCAGCATCCGAAAATCGGCCATGACATCCTGCAGGACAGTCCGTCCAAATACCTGCAGATGGGCGGTGAAGTGGCCCTTGCCCACCATGAACGCTACGATGGGTCGGGTTACCCGTTTGGCATTTCAGGTCAGGCCATTCCGCTCTCCGCGCGCATCGTGGCCATAGCCGATGTCTTCGACGCACTCACCACCACCCGGCCCTATAAGTCCGCGTGGAGCATTGAATCGTCCATGCAATATCTGCTCAAGGAAAGCGGGCGGCATTTCGATCCCCTGTTGGTCAAGGTCATGCTTTCCCTTCAAACCTCCGTGGAAAAAATCCACGCGGAACATAGCCAATCCGGTTCCTGATGTTCGACCCGTACACGCTCATGCCTGTCCACGACAGACGAGGCGCATCCACTCAGCACAATGGTTAGGCCCTCACCCATGCCCGGCAAAATGAAGGGCTGGCTCACTGAGCGTATCGCAAAATGCGACAAGGTCGAATTCGAGCAATCCTTGATCCGGCTGGGGATGGGGTTGGTCGTCCTTGTGTACCTGTTCTATCGCTACATTACTCATGCTGCACTGACTCACAGCGACATCATCGCCTTCAGGATTCTCGGTGTTTTTCTATTACTGACCCTGATCCTGATGGCCTGCATCTTGTATGGTCGCAAAACATCCGTTCTCCGCCGGCTGGCAGGTGCATGGCTGGATATATGGACAGTAACATTATTGCTGATGTTTACTGGTGGAGACGGTGTCATGTTGGTGGGCGTTTATCTGTGGGTCATTTTCGGAAATGGATTCAGGTTTGGCAACCAATACCTCTTTCATGCCCAACTGTTGAGTGTGGCGGGGTTCATGGTCACGTCTCAGATCAGCCCTTATTGGAAAAGCCACCCGCCCATTACCTATGGCGTACTGGTCATGTTGTTCGCCTTGCCCATCTATGTTTCCGCCCTGATCAGAAGAATGAATGATGCCAAGCAAAAGGCGGAAGAATCCAGCGTTGCAAAAACCCGTTTTGTGGCAAACATGAGCCACGAAATTCGTACCCCGCTCAACGGCATTATCGGCATCGGTACCCTGCTCAAGACCACCCCGCTCAACGCCGAGCAACGGGATCTGCTCGATATGCAGGCTGGTTCTTCCAGGTTGCTGCTGTCCCTTCTCAATAATGTGCTGGATTTTGCCAAAATCGAAGATGGCAAGATGACCATTGAACACACGGATTTTTCCGTGCACGGTGTCCTCGAGGAAACGGTCAGAATCTTCCGTTCCCAGGCGGAGGCCAAGGGCATCCGGTTTGATACCCGCATTGTGGCTGGGGTCGGCCGGTTGCGCGGTGATCCCCTTCGGCTGCAACAGGTGCTCGCCAATTTGGTGGGCAACGCGGTCAAGTTTACCGAGCGGGGCAGCGTCACCCTTTCCTTTTCGGTGCTGGGAGAGGACGAACGATACACCCGCGTGCGCTTCGAGGTGGCCGACACCGGTGTGGGGATTCCCGTCGGCGCGCAAGGTGAAATATTCGAGAGTTTCACTCAGGCGGATGCCTCCACCAGTCGCCGCTTTGGCGGCAGCGGATTGGGGTTGACCATCACCAGGCACCTGGTGGAGGCCATGGGCGGGCACCTCTCCTTCGAGAGCGGAGAGGGGCTGGGTAGCCGGTTCTGGTTC
>DAIDLC010000043.1 GCA_027449685.1 Ferrovaceae bacterium
AAAGAACCCATAAGTAAATTGGATGCAATTTTTGTGCATCCCTGATTTTCAATCTAAAAATAAGATCCGGCAGTAACATATGTCCGACAGTCTCCCAGACATAAGAGCATGTCCCAACTAGTTCATAAGTATTTTTTCTACTCACGAGAACATCACCAGCTTTCACTTCAATTGATGGAGTAGCCTCTATCTCCTCTGGCAGAGTCTTGTGTTCCGCTTCGTTATATTCGCCCCCAGTCAGCGCACTGAGCCGTAACACGCCCCATTCGCCGTTAGTTTTTTTCCGGTCATGACACCTGGGGCTAATCCCACTGTCAATATTGCTAAGCAAACCACCTAGTTGATCGCGCGGCCACCCCCTTGAATCGCCCCGGGAATCGTGGAGGCTCTATTATCTTAGTAAAATGGAGCCATCATGAAAAAATCAAACAAATTTTCACCAGAAACCCGGGAGCGCTCCGTGCGCATGGTGCAGGAGCAACGCCGGGAATATCCCTCGCTGTGGGCGGCCGTAGAATCGCTGGCGCCAAAGGTGGGTTGCACGCCCCATACCTTGCTTGAATGGGTGCGCAAATATGAAATAGATACTGGCACGCGAGAGGGCGTTACCACTGAAGAACGCGAACGCATCAAGAGCCTTGAGCGCGAGGTCAAGGAATTGCGCCGTGCCAATGAGATATTGAAGCTGGCCAGCGCTTTTTTCGCCCAGGCGGAGCTCGACCGCAAACTCAAGTCCTGAGGTCGTTTGTCGACCAGCACCGCGCCACCCACGGGGTCGAGCCGATCTGCAAAGCATTACAGATTGCCCCGTCAGGATATCGGCGCTATGCGGCCGAGCTGCGCAATCCGGTGTTACGCTGTGCACGGGCACAAAGCGATGATGAACTGATACCGCAGATACAGCATGTTTGGAAGACAAACATGCAGGTTTACGGTACCGAAAAAGTCTGGCGTCAGCTTAACCGTGAAGGCATGCAGGTGGCACGTTGTACGGTTGAACGACTCATGAAGCGCCTGGGACTGGAGGGGGTCAGACGCGGCAAGGTGGTACGAACCACCATACCCGACAAGGCGTTGTCATGTCCGCTGGACCGGGTGAACCGGAAGTTCAAGGCGGATCGGCCCAATCAGTTGTGGGTATCAGACTTCACCTATGTTTCTACCTGGCAGGGATGGCTGTATGTGGCCTTCGTGATCGACGTGTTTGCCCGCAGGATCGTGGGCTGGCGGGTCAGCCGTTCCATGCGCACGGATTTCGTGCTCGATGCTTTGGAACAGGCACTGTATGCCCGACAGCCAGAACGGGCAGATGCCCTGGTACATCACAGCGACAGAGGATCTCAGTATGTCTCGATTCGTTACACCGAGCGTCTGGCTGAAGCCGGAATAGAGCCCTCGGTCGGTAGCCGTGGCGACAGCTACGACAACGCTTTGGCTGAGACGATCAACGGGCTATACAAGACGGAAGTCATACACCGGCGCGGCCCTTGGAAAACCATGGAAAATGTTGAATTGGCAACCCTCGAGTGGGTGGCCTGGTTCAACAATCAGCGGCTGCTTTCCTCAATCGGCTATATCCCTCCGGCAGAAGCTGAGGCAGAATATTACCGGCAGCTTGCCAAACCGGTTGCCAAAGTGACTTAGCTTAAACCAAATGGCCTCCACAAAACCCGGGGCGATTCACCTTGTCTTCGGTGCCGTGTCCAAAGCGCGCCCGAAAGGCTTCCAGCAATAACTGCGCATGGCCGCCGATGGTTTCGCGCTTGCCAAAGGTGTTCATAGTGATCTTGTTTATCGACGCCCCCAGCGTGTTGTAGTCTGGGCGGCTGATGCTGACCGCGCCACTCGCCTTGTCCTTGTCGAACACCAGCACCTTCTCCGGCTTGCTGTCAGAGATCAGGAAGGGTGTGTGGGTGGTTACGAGCATTTCCTGTCCCACATTGCCCATGCCCGGCAGGCATTGGCGCAGGCGGGTGATGAAGTTGGCACGCCAGTCTGGATTGAAATGGGTTTCCGGCTCGTCGAGCAGGAACAGGCTGTTGGTGTTGCGGAATAGCAGACACATCCCCAGGCTGTGCAGCAACTGATGCTCGCCGTCCGATAGTTCTTTCAGCATCATCGGCTGTGCCACGCCTTGCTTGCCGAAGCGCACAAA
>DAIDLC010000044.1 GCA_027449685.1 Ferrovaceae bacterium
CTGGTTTGCAGCCAGTGTGACGGGCACGCCCAGTTGCAAAGCCACCCCTCCTTCCGAAACGTCTTCCGTCATGCAGTGCAGCGATTTGCCATCTTCCAGCTGCAACACGGCGGGCAAGGTCAAACTCACCCGATGGGAGCGTCGCATTTGCCGGGTTTCGGAGGCAATCGCCAGCGAACCTCCGAGAATCAGGCAGTTGTAGAGCGTCCAGAACAGGTTGATGATGACCGTGGGGATTTCGTCCTGAGGCCCCCACGCAATTCGCAACCCCGCTGCCACCAAACCGGAAAGGTTCATGAGAATCAGAACGATAAAGGGCGTTGAAATGGTCCAGTCGAAATATTCCTGCTCCACCAACCCGCCCTTGGCAGTGACGTTGAACTTCCCTTTTCCCGGATTGATCAACGCCACCGCCGTGGGGCGAGCGATATACCAGGACAGTACTGTTTCGTACACCTCGGCCCAGAAGGAATGGCGGTAACGTGATTGGGTCCGGGAATTGATGAGAGTGGCATGAATCATGTGAGGAATGACGTACAACACCACCGAAATGGCGGGGGCATAGATGACATAGGCGTGAAACAGCAAAAACGCCAGTGGTGAGGACAGGAACAGGATACGGGGAATCCCGCTAAAGAAGCTCAGCATGGCATTGCCGTAGCAAATGCGTTGTGCCCAGGAAAGACCTTTGCCCAAAAAGGGATTATCCAGACGAAAAATTTGCGCCATGCCCCGCGCCCAGCGAATGCGCTGTCCAATGTGCGCAGACAGACTTTCGGTGGCCAAACCAGCCGCCTGGGGAATATTGATGTAGGCCGAGGTATACCCCAAACGGTGAATTTTGAGAGATGTATGCGCATCTTCCGTGACCGTTTCCACGGCCACTCCACCCACAGCCTCCAGGGCCTCGCGCCGTAAAATCGCGCAGGAACCGCAAAAGAAGGCACTGCCCCACAGATCGTTTCCATCCTGAATCAGACCGTAAAACAAGGCCCCTTCGTTGGGGATCTTGCCAAAAATGCCCAGATTGCGTTCAAAGGGATCGGCCGAATAAAAGTGGTGCGGGGTTTGCACCAATCCCAGTTTGGGATCGCGCATAAACCAGCCCATATTCACCTGCAGGAAGGAGCGGGTGGGCATGTGGTCACAATCGAAAATGGCAATGAATTGGCCATGGGTCAGGGGCAGCGCATGGTTGATATTGCCCGCCTTGGCATGGCGATTATCGGGTCTGATCAGATAGTTGATACCCGCCGATTCGGCAAACTCCCGAAACTGATCGCGCCGCCCGTCATCCAGCAAATAAATGTTGAGCCGATCCTGTGGCCAATCCATGCCCTTGGCCGCATACACCGTGGATTGCACCACACTCAAAGGTTCGTTATAGGTAGGGATGAACACGTCCACCGTAGGCCATTCGGATAATCCAATGGAGATGGGTGCTGCAGGCCGCTTCAGGGGCCAGGATGTTTGCAGATAGCTCAAAATCAGGAAAATATACGTATACAGTTCTGCCCCCATCAGGATCATGCCCCAGATGAGGTCCACGCTTTCGTCCCAATTGAGCGTGGAGGAAATGCGCCACCACATGTAACGGGTGGAGGCCACGGCCGATAACACCGTCAGCAGCAAGGTGACGGGAGCACCCGGAATGGGGCGGATCAGCAGCGCGATCAGCAGCAGCACCATGACAAAAATGAGCTGGGACAAGGTGTCGAAGGGCGTGGAAATGCACAGAAAAGACATCCATGTTGCCAGTAAATAACCGGACACCCGTACCAGCCGATGGTTCCACCAGCGTTGGAACACGTTGTCACTTTCCAGAAATCTGGCGAGTTCCTGGCGCAGCGCATGGGTAGCCCGAGTAGGCTGCGAAAAAAAACGATGGCGTGCCATCGTCGGCAGCAATATTGAAAGCCATCTACGCAAGATCCGCGCCATGGGTTGTTGGAATTTCTTGAAAACCATCTTGAACGACGCGGGGGGATGATTTACCCGAAACAGCAGCAGCAGCAGCCACAACTCGATACATCGATTGTGTCCGGCCAGCAAATACAGCACATCCAACCAAAGCTCCACGTTGAGCAAACCAACCAACTTACGCCGTTGACTAGCAATGCACCCAGTGA
>DAIDLC010000045.1 GCA_027449685.1 Ferrovaceae bacterium
ATGGAGTGGGAGCCGAACAAAATCGTCTTGCCAGCGGACTTCAAGGCCATGATGCGCTCGAAGGACTTGCGAGAAAACTGCCCATCCCCCACGGACAGAGCTTCGTCGATGATGACCAAATCTGGGTCCACATGCACGGCCACAGAAAAAGCCAGACGCATGTACATGCCGCTGGAATAGGTCTTGACGGGTTGGTCAAGAAACTCGCCAATTTCTGAAAAGGCCACAATATCGTCAAAGCGTTCGCGAATTTCCTCAGCGGAAAGTCCCAGAATTGCGGCGTTGAGATGAATGTTTTCCCGACCACTGAAATCAGGATTAAAACCGGCCCCTAGTTCCAGTAAGGAGGCAATCCGTCCGGTTACTTGTCGGGTTCCGGAACTGGGGGTGAGGGTGCCGCAAATCAGCTGCAACAGCGTGGATTTACCGGCACCATTACGTCCGATGATGCCTACCACTTCGCCCCGGCGCACCTCAAGACTCACATTGCGGGTGGCGTGGAAGCGGCGCCCCCATTGGCGCCAACGGCCAAACAGGATTTGCTTCAGGCGGTCTTCAGGGGTGTCGAACAAGTCGTAATGCTTGCTGATCTGCTCAAGGCGGATCAATACTGGGGAGACGTCTTGAGTCATTTGCTTTTTTCCTTGGTCAGTTCCCCCAGTTTGAGGCGGTCCACCACCAATTCATCCCCCAGCCGGGTCAGTATCCCCTGGGAGTGCAATAATTGAAAGGTGCGGGTAACCGTTTCCCGTGTCAGGTTGACCATGATGGCCAGTTCCTGATGGGTTGGAGCGCGTACCTGAACCTGAATGTTAGTGGTTCCGGGGGGCAGCAAAATCTGTAATTGAGCGGCAATGCGCTGCAGGGGGTTGGTTAAAGCCAGCACCTGACGTTGAAGAATCTGTTGGCGAACGCGTGCAGCCAGGCGTCGGCTGATATTGGCGGACAGGTCAGGGTGCGCGGATAGCAACGGACGCATCACGGGGTTCGGCAGTAACAGCACTTGAGAGCGCTCCAGGGAAATGACGAACTCGGGTTGTGCCCCTTCGTCGATCAGGCAGAGCTCGGCAAAATAATCACTTGGTTCGATGAAGTACAGACCCACCTCACGTCCGTCCAGCGTGAAGTCCAGCGCCTCGCCCGTCACCTGCCAGCAGAAAACCCAGATAGGGCGACGTGGGGCCCTTTGCCAGCACCATTTCACGTTTGTTGAAGGTGCGCAACAAGGCTTCCGGTGCAAGCTGCTGCAGCGTGGACACGGGCAAGGAGTTCAGGAGAGGAAACTGCTGTAGCAGCAGCAAGTGGGCAGCCATGGCTTTCGATTATAGGGCACGATGCCATGAACGGGAATCGGATGTGATCGAGCGCACAGAGGGGTCTTGGAAACTGGCGTATCGTATCATACTGGCGTATTGTAAGATTCCGGTTAGAATCGGGGCAAACTTTTCATGAAACGCTTAGGCGTGTGGCTACAACTCGGATTGGCTGTGCTGCTGTCAATAGCGGCCGTGGGGCGCTGTGCGCCTGTACTGGAGGTGGGTCGGGTAACCTTGACCATTGGCGCCAGCGAACTGCAGCGTGCGGGGCAATCCCAGCCCATCAAGAAGGGGGATGGCATTCTTGCGGGCGATTTGATCCAGACCGGAGATAGTGGCCATGTGCATATTCGCTTTGAGGATGGCGCCCTGGTCAGCGTGCGTCCCAATTCGCTGTTGCGTGTGGACGAATACCGGGTGGACCGGGCTCATCCGGCTCAATCCAGTGTCAGATTTACCCTCGAGCAGGGCGTGGCGCGCGCTATCTCGGGAGCGGCCGCCCAAGCCGCTCACGAACGCTTTCGTTTGAATACGCCGTTGGTGGCTATCGGAGTAAAGGGTACCGATTTTACGACCTTAAGTGACGCAACGCGCACGGTGGTGGTGGTCAATCAGGGTGCCATCGTATTGGCTCCACTGGATGCCCAGTGTTCGGCAGCAGCCCTCGGCCCTTGCGCCAGCCCACGGGCGCGCGAGTTAACCGCCACCATGACGAATACGGCCCTGGTCTATCATCACAATGCCCCGGAACCGGGTTTTCAGCCGCTGAATACCCTCAAGGGTTCGGACCGA
>DAIDLC010000046.1 GCA_027449685.1 Ferrovaceae bacterium
CCGCCTTCCGGACCCACCAGAATCCAGAACAGTTCCCCGGGCGGCGGGCGGGTCAGGGCACTGCAAGGAGCATCTGGCGAGAGCAGAACACCCGAAACCGGTTGGGATAAGGTCGATAACCAGTGTGGCAAGGATTGTACCGGCGCCACAGCGGGCAATTGATTGCGTCCGCATTGCTCGCAGGCAGCCCTCACCACGCGCTGCCAATGTTGCTGACGGGCCTGCGCCCGCTCGCCACTTAGACGGACCACGCTGCGCGCACTCTGCAGAGGAACACAATGACGCACCCCGAGTTCCACCGCTTTCTGGAACACCCAATCCATTTTATCGCCCGTACCCAAGCACTGTGCCAGTCCCAAATGCAACGGTGATTCGCGCGCCGGATCCTGATAACGGTGTAATCGCACCTGTAGCGTCTGGCCCTCGGGCACCAGAAGCTCGCCTTCATATTCGCCCCCTTGACCGTTGAACAACACCACCGCAGCCCCTGGTGCCAAACGCAGCACCCGCAAGGCGTGATGCGCCTGAGCTTTGGGCAAAGCAACCTGCTCTCCGACCCGAAGCGATCCTTCCCAAAAAAAGCGGGGGGTCGTCACGATGCAGCAGAGGTACTGAGTCGTGTGATCATGGCCGGCAGCATGTGGGGAGCATGCTCCAACAAAAACTGCTTGAAGGCCCGGGCCACAGGCGAGAGCCGTTTGTCGCGGTGGTGCACCAGATTCCAGTCCCGCACAATGGGCAGACCTGGAACCGGCAACAGGACCAGGCGCTGGGTTTCCAACTCCAGAACCACTGTGTGTTCTGACAAAAAGGCAATACCCATTCCGGCAATGGTGGCCTGCTTGATGGTTTCGTTGCTGCTCATTTCCATCCGCGGCTTGATCTCCAAGCCATGGGACAACAGAAAACGCTCCAGCAATTGACGGGTCCCCGATCCCTTTTCCCGTAACAGAAAGGAAGCCTGGGCCACACGCTCCAGGGTGAGGCGTTTGACCTGCGTCAGGGGATGATGAGGCGAAGCCACGATGATATGCGCATTGCGCGCAAAGGGCTCCATCACCACCCCCATGTCCTCCGGTGGCTGCCCCATAATGACCAGATCCACTTCGTTATGCAGTAACTGATGAACGATGCCAGCCCGATTATTGACCGATAATTTGAGCTGTACCGTGGGATACAATTCACAAAAACGGGTCAGCAAGGTCGGCGCAAAATACTTGGCCGTACTGATGATGGCAATATCAAGCCGCCCGCTCACCCCCTCACGCAAGCTTTCGATGGCTTCCTGGGCATCCTTCAACTGCCGGGCAATGATTCGGGAATGCTGGTACAGTTCTTCTCCGGCTTGGGTCAGATAAATTTTTTTGCCCATTTGCTCGAACAGGGGGATACCCACCACTTCTTCCAGCTGCTTGACCTGCATGGAGACCGCTGGCTGGGTGAGGTGCAGTTCTTCGCTGGCGCGAGAAAAACTCAATAAGCGCGCTACGGATTCGAAGATTTGTAGTTGCCGAAAGGTGAAGTGCACAGAAATTCCCCGGATTCTGATAAAAGCATTTTATATTGGCTTCATTATTTGCTCATAATTTTTTATAATGAGCGACTAAGAACAGGTTCACCCTATAACAACACACACTACAATTTCAAACTTTCGAGGAGAATGTCATGGCTGTTCGTGTCGGTATCAATGGTTATGGTCGAATTGGTCGCAATGTGCTGCGTGCGCTGTACGAGTCAGGTAACAAGCAGGGCATAGAAATCGTGGCCATTAACGATCTGGGTAATCCGGAAACCAACGCCCACCTTACCCGTTTCGACACGGCACATGGCCGCTTTAACGGCGAAGTGGCTGTTCAGGGCGACTCCATGATCATCAATGGCGACATGATCCGGGTATTCTCCCAACGCAATCCCGCAGAAATCCCTTGGTCCAGCGTGGGCGTCGATGTGGTCATGGAATGCACGGGGCTGTTTACCAGCAAGGAAAAAGCCTCCGCACACCTGAAG
>DAIDLC010000047.1 GCA_027449685.1 Ferrovaceae bacterium
TAGATTGGAACGCTCCTGGTTGGTTTATCGTTTTGCCCTGCTACAGGTGTCGTCCCATTGCATCCAAGCGCAGACAGACCGTGGTAATAAATATCACGGTGAGTTCCACGATGGCCACCCAACTGCAGCCTGGGCAAGACAAAAGGGCTTGCCGCCCATCGGACGCTTCCCATATGCTGAGCATGTCCTGAACATGACCATGACCATAAAGGGGTAAAGGAATGGCAACGGCTACAGAACGAATCCCGATACTCGTTACCGCTGCAGAAAAAAGTCAGATCGCCGAAATGGCCAAAAGTGCGGGTGTGTCAATGGGGGAGTTCCTTCGGCGCGCTGCATCAGCGTATCGCCCTTCCGAGGACGACAAAATGCTTGAGGGAATGATCACCCAAATGGACAAGACCACAGCACAAGCGAACGCGGCCATCGACAAGGCACTTGAGTTTATCGAAGCCTCGAACAAACGGATTGCCATGATGTAACAGAAGGCCGCTTGATGGGTGTTACTGACCAAAGTGTCGCCCGGTCATTCGTGGCGTGGCGGTTGCTGGTGATGGTTTCTCTCCCGACGATTCACCTGGGTCGAGAGGAATGAATCTGGCACGCTCGGGATGAGCGCCTTTCAAACCTTCCTCAGATAGCAGGCCTTGAGCATGAAGTTGCCAGCGTCCATCTTGCAGTCCACCTCGTGGTCGCCGCCGACCAAACGGATGCTTTTTACCTTGGTGCCCATCTTGAGCGTGAGGGAGGAGCCCTTGACCTTCAGGTCCTTGATGAGTACCACGGAGTCACCCTCTTTCAATACATTGCCATTCGCATCCTTGACCACTTCCGCTGTGTCCTCATCGGTTTTTGCGGTATCCTTTATCGGCCAGTCATGGCCGCAGTCGGCGCACACATAGTTTTCTCCGTCCTGATACGTGTTCTCCATGGCGCATTGGGGGCAAGCGGGTATAGTTGGCATAATGACGTTTGAATTGTGAATGGGTCAGGCATTTTAGCGGACCCGTCGTCTTCGGTCCAATTGTTCAATATCGCGCCTTTTCGGAAGTTTTGACTGATTTTGGCCGATGACGCACGCTGGGCCATGTGGGCGGCAGTTTCCGGTTCCAACCATTGAATGGGGGGAGATATCATGTTGAAAGGTGTTTTGCTCGGTGTGGCGCTAACCCTGGGGATTGCCTTGATTGGCGGTTACTTTCTGGTCCATAGCGGTCTGATTCCGGCCTATGCCGATGCAAAACCGGGTCGGCTGGAAACCTGGATGGCCAAGACCTCGTTGCATGCGACACTTCGTCGCATAGCTCCAAAGGAACAGAATCCGGTTGCACTGACGGACCAGAATCTTCTGGAGGGCGTTCACCTTTTCGCACGGAATTGTGCGGTCTGCCATGGATCCGCCAAGGGCGGTGATTCGGCCTCTCCGATCGCGAAGGGTCTTTACCAGAAGCCGCCGCAGTTGGCGAGCGATGGCGTTGAGGACGATCCGGAGGGGTATTCGTTCTGGAAGATCAAGCATGGGATCCGTCTGACAGGCATGCCTTCGTTCAGGGACACCCTCAAGGATCAGCAAATCTGGACGCTTGCGCTTTTCCTGAAGCACATGGACAAGTTACCCCCTTCGGTACAAGCGGCCTGGCAGCAAGTTCAAAATTGGCCGGTTACCCCCATGGACCAGACAGACCAGAAATAACCCCATGTACTCCGGGGAGAAGTTCAATGCCTTGACACATCTCGTCGGGGCCATTCTGGCAACCGTTGGCGTTGTCGTGCTCATTGTACTGGCGACGTCGGAAGGCGATCCGTGGAAGGTGGTGAGCGTCTCGATCTACGGCGTGGCGCTGGTGTTGCTTTACAGTTTCTCCGTGCTCTATCACAGCGTGCAAGGGCGTGCCAAGACCTTCCTGCGCGAGTTGGATCACCACAGTATCTATTGGTTGATTG
>DAIDLC010000048.1 GCA_027449685.1 Ferrovaceae bacterium
TAAAAGTGTGCTGCTGGGCATGATGGCGCGCAATACCGAAGCCGATGTCATCGTGGTGGGGTTGATCGGGGAACGCGGTCGAGAGGTCAAGGAGTTCATTACCGATATCCTGGGAACGGAAGGTTTGGCTCGTTCCGTGGTGGTGGCGGCTCCAGCGGATACCAGCCCCTTACTGCGCTTGCAGGGCGCGGCCTACGCCACCACTGTGGCCGAGTATTTTCGGGATCAGGGACTCAATGTGCTGCTGATCATGGATTCCCTGACCCGCTATGCCATGGCCCAGCGGGAAATTGCCCTGGCGATTGGCGAGCCACCCGCCACCAAGGGTTATCCCCCTTCGGTGTTTGCCAAACTGCCCAAACTGGTGGAGCGGGCCGGTAATGGCGCGGAGGGGCGCGGCACCATCACCGCCTTTTACACGGTGCTGACCGAAGGCGATGACCAACAGGACCCTATTGCGGATGCGGCCCGGGCCATTCTGGATGGACACATCGTCTTGTCCCGGCGCCTAGCCGATCAGGGCCACTACCCGGCCATCGATATCGAGACATCCATCAGCCGTGCCATGAATAGCTTGGTTTCTTCCGCTCATTTCCTGACAGTGCAGCGCTTCAAACAGTTGTATGCTCATTATCAGCGCAACCGTGATCTGGTCAGTGTGGGGGCCTATGTGCGTGGCAGTGACCCTCTGCTGGATGAAGGCATTGCTCTATACCCACGGATGGAAGCGTTTTTGCGCCAGGGCATCTATGAACGCGAAGCCTTTGCCCAGAGCCAGAACGCCTTGAATCACTTGTTTGGTGCCCTTTGAGTCCTTTTAAGAAAAGTAGAGCCAGCCCATGAGCGATGTGTTCAGATTACAGCCCCTGGTGGACCTGAGCCAGAGCAGGAACGAGGCCGCCACACGCCAGTTGGGTCAATTGAATCAACAGCAGCAGGCCGAACAGAAAAAACTGGATACCCTGCTGCAGTTCCGGAAGGATTATCAGGAAAAATTCGCCCAGGCGTCACAGGATGGAATGGATCAGGCCCGTATCAACAATTTCCAGAATTTTCTGAATCGACTGGAAGAAGCCGTGCAGCAACAACGGGGCGTCATGGAACAGGCCAATCAGTCCTTTCAGCAGGGGCAGGTCAAGGTGCAGGAAACCCGGCGCAGCATGAAATCATACGAAACCCTGGCGCAACGGTTTGCCGAAACGCTTAAACAACAGCAAAACCACGTGGAACAAAAGGTACAGGACGAGCAAAGCGGCCGGTTTGCAGCACGCCAAGCCTCTCCTGAAGAATAACCCCCAAAGAGACTATCGTCATGTCCAGTTTATCCATTCGCGCTGCTTCTGCGGCACAGGCGCCCAGCCCTTCCGCGGCACAGGCTCAGCCCACCACCGGGGCGGTGCCCGGACTTGATTTTGGCGCCCTGCTGGCGCAACAGCTGGGTTCCGGTGGGAATACCCAACCGTCATTGCCGGCGGGATTGCCGGGCGCAGGAACTCAAGCAGGAGGGCAGTGGGGAAATGCGCCGGGGCCGATTGCCCCGAGTGCGAGTGCAACCCCCAGTGGCACGGATTCTGCGGGTGGGGCTAATGGTAACCCCACTCCACTGCAGGCCCAACCCCCAAATGCCGGAGGGAGTCAACAGGCGGATTCCAAGGAGGCTACCCAGGGGGCGCAGAAGGCGGATTCCAAGGAGGCTACCCAGGGGGCGCAGAAGGCGGCCAA
>DAIDLC010000049.1 GCA_027449685.1 Ferrovaceae bacterium
TCCCGAACAGGGCGTAATAAACCATCATGAAAACCGCAATGGCGGCAAATCCGATCCAGGTGGAATGAAAACCCCGGGCAATGTTTTCCGCCCCCAGACTGGGTCCGACGGTCCGCTCTTCCAGAAAATCCATGGGGGCCGCCAAGGCTCCGGCGCGCAGCAATAACGCCAGATCATTGGCCTCCTTGGAACTTTGCAGCCCGGTAATCTGAAAACGCGCGCCCAGTTCATCCTGTATGGTGGCCACACTGATGGCTTCGGTCTTGCTCTTTTCCAGAAGCAGGATGGCCATGCGTTTTTTGAGATTGTCTCGCGAGACCTGACGGATGATGCGCGCACCCTTGGCATCCATACTGATGTTCACGGTGGGACGATTGTTCTGGGAATCAAAGCCGGCACCGGCATCGGTAATGACATCCCCGCTCAACACCACGGCCTTGCGCACGAATACCGGAATCCCCTGGCGATCGAGCACCAGCAGATCGCCAGCGGGCGGCACCTGGGTCACCGAAACCGGGTTGGGATGATCTTCATCCACCAGATGGATTTCCAGAGAGGCCGTTCGACCGATGATGTCCTTGGCCTTGGCCGTATCCTGCACGCCGGGGAGTTGAACGATGATGCGGTCTGCGCCCTGCTGCTGGATGATCGGTTCCTTGGCGCCCAACTCGTTGACCCGGTTACGCAAGGCCAGAATATTCTGCTTGACGGCCTGATCCTGGATGGCCGTGCGGGTTTCCGGCTTCAAAGACAACACCAGATCGTCCCCTTCGGCCTTCAGATTCATATCATGGTGCGTGTTTTCCAGAACTTGCTGGGCGGAAGACAGGGAGGTCCCATCATGAAAATGCACCACCAGACTTTCCCCATCCCGGTTCAGTCCGTCGTAGTAAATCTGTTTGTCCTGCAACTCCGACCGAACTTCCGCCGCATCCCCTTCCAGTCGCTTGGTCAGCGCAGCCTGCTGATCCACCTGGAGCAGAAAATGCACCCCGCCCGACAGATCCAGCCCCAGGTACATGGGCAATGCACCAATCTCCGACAGCCAGGACGGAGAATTGGGCACCAGGTTGAGCGCCACCACATAGCGCTGAGGCTGTCCCTCGGGGTTCAGCGCACGATCGATGATGTCCCGCGCCTTCAATTGAGTATCCGTATCGGCAAAGCGCACCCGCAATCCGGTCCCATCGAGGGAAGCACGGGTCTCGGCCAACTGGGCCGCCCTCAGGGCCTGTTCCACCTGATTTTGCATCCCCGGCCCCAGGGGAGGGGTGGTTCCCAGCGGGGAGATCTGGACGGCAGGCGACTGGCCGAAAAAATTGGGCAGCGTATACAGTGCGCCCAGAGCAATCACACAAAAGACCAGCAAATTCTTCCAGAGCGGAAAACGGTTCATCAATATTCCTGGTGCGGCCTCCGAGGCCGGTTTATTTGAGACTTCCCTTGGGCAGCAGATTGCTTACGGCAGAGCGCTGAACCTGTATCACGGTACCCTTGGCCACTTCGAGTCGGGCAAAATTGGCATCGATTTCGACAATCTTGCCGACAATCCCGCCCACCACCACCTCATCCCCTTTGCTCAGGGACTCCAGCAAGGCTTTCTGCTCTTTCTGACGCTTCAACTGGGGGCGGATGATCATGAAAT
>DAIDLC010000050.1 GCA_027449685.1 Ferrovaceae bacterium
GCAGGTTTTACTGCTGCACATTTGGGACCCCGCATCCTGCGCACAGAAACAGCCGCCCTAGCCTTGATGGCGGCACTGCAAGGTCGTTGGGGCGACTTTGCCTGATATAATCCGATGCCATGACCCGTGCCGATACCTTTATCAATTGGTTCCGCTCTGCCGCGCCCTACATCAACGCCTTTCGCCATCGCACCTTTGTGATTGCTTTCGGCGGAGAAGTGGTGGCCGACGGCAAATTCATTGCGCTCACCCATGATCTCAATCTGCTGGTCAGTCTGGGGGTGCGTCTGGTGCTGGTCCATGGTGCGCGCCCCCAGACCGAGGCCCGTTTGGCGGCGCGCGGTGCAGCGCCGCTGTATGTTGACGGAACACGTGTAACCGATCCCCTGGCACTGAACTGTTTAATCGAAGCGGCAGCGACATTGGGCTTTGAAATCGAAGCGTTGTTGTCCATGGGGGTTGCCAATTCACCCATGGCCGGTTCTGCCATTCGTGTGGCCAGCGGGAATTTTGTCACGGCTCGCCCCATTGGTGTGGTGGAGGGGGTGGATTTTCAGCATACGGGGCTGGTGCGAAAAATCGATGCAGAGGGCATTCGGCGTCGTCTGGACGATGAGGAGATCGTGCTGTTGCCCCCTTTGGGATACTCTCCCACGGGAGAAATTTTCAATCTGACTGTGGAAGAAGTGGCTACTGCTACTGCCATCGCCTTGAATGCGGATAAGTTGATCTTCCTTATGGATACACCCGGGGTGATGGATAGGCAAGGTGCCACCCTCTCTGAGCTCACCGCCCATGAAGCCAAAGCCTTGCTGCAGGCCAATTCTCCCCAGCCCGAGGACGTGGGGTTTTACCTGCCCTGTGCGGTACGCGCCTGCGGGCAGGGGGTGGCGCGGGTGCATCTAATCAGTCGCCATGTGGACGGCGCGCTGATTCTCGAGCTGTTTACCCGCGAGGGGGTGGGCACACTGGTTAGCCGGGATACCAACGACCAACTGCGGGCTGCAATGCTGGCGGATGTCCCCGGCATTCTGGCCCTGATTGAGCCCCTGGAGGCCGATGGAGTACTGGTAAAACGCGACCGCCTTCTGCTGGAAGCCGAGATTGAACGGTTTTCAGTGTTGTTGCATGAGGGACAAGTGGTGGGCTGTGTGGCACTGTATCCCTTTCGGGATGGGCAGGCGGGGGAGCTGGCGTGCCTGGCCATCAATCCGGACCACCGAAATACCGGACGCGGCGATACCCTGTTGCGTCACGTGGAGCAACGGGCCCAGGCCTTGGGCATCGACCGTCTAT
>DAIDLC010000051.1 GCA_027449685.1 Ferrovaceae bacterium
CTTTTCGCCTCAAGGATGGCCTGCGTCCTTTCCTCAGAGGGTTTAGACGCAACCTGCTCAGTGTCGGCGGCATATCCGCCCAGAGACAGGAGGGACACCAGTGCTACACTACATGTCATTCCGACAAGCCAAAATATTTTCTTGTTCATGATAAATACTCCTAAAAAATTTAAAAAGCAAAAGCATCGGTAAAGAATTCGGCACTATCGACATTACGCAGATGTTGTTTGATCTCTCAGTCATGAGCCTGATTGATTTGGACCACAACATACTGATCTTTTCCAGATGCCATCAGATCGAAGGCGACTTTTTCACCTACCTTCACCTGACTGAGTAGCTTCTTGTCCTGCACAGCGAAAGTCATGGTCATTGCCGGCCACGGAATACTGTTGATTGGCCCATGGACAATGGTGATTCGACCGTTGATCGCATCCATCCTTTGAACGACTCCAATGCCGTGATGAACTTTTCCGTTCATCTGTTCAGCCATCTGGCCCGACATTGGCATATCCTTCATGTTCATGCTGTTCATTCCATCCCCATAAGAAAAGCCCGTAGCGGACAGCAGGACGAGTGCAATAGTTGTTGAATGCAATGTTTTCATATTCATCTCCTTTCAGTTAAATGGGTGATACGGTTAAAAAACGACAAACGACCTTTTTCGCGGGGTGAACGCAGCAGCAAATAGACTGCCGGTATGATAAACATGGAAAGCAAGGGGGCCGTCAACATGCCTCCTACCATAGGGGCAGCGATTCGACTCATGATTTCAGAACCTGTGCCGCTGCCCCATAAGATGGGCATAAGACCAGCAAGAATCACTGCTACTGTCATGGCTTTTGGACGCACTCTCTGAACCGCGCCCTCCCGTATGGCATCCTTGAGCAGATCACGGGTCAACGGTGCACCGCTGGCAAGCCGGGTTTCCAGGGCCTGCCGAAGATAGATCAGCATCACTACGCCAAATTCTGCGGCCACCCCAGCCAGGGCAATGAACCCCACACCGGTGGCGACAGAAAGGTTGTAATGCAACAGGTACAGCAACCAGATACCGCCAGTCAGAGCAAACGGCAATGTGCCCATGATGAGCAATGCTTCATCCACACGCTGAAATGTCAGATAGAGCAACACAAAAATGATCAGCAGCGTGGCTGGCACCACCACTTTGAGACGCTCGTTGGCGCGCTCCAGAAATTCGAACTGCCCGGAATAAGCCACGCTCACCCCCGGGGTCAAGCGGACTTCATGGGATACGGCCCGACGCAGGTC
>DAIDLC010000052.1 GCA_027449685.1 Ferrovaceae bacterium
CGTGGTCGCCCAACATGTACACGCTGATCGCGCTGGGCACCGGCGTGGCCTGGATCTACAGCGTGATCGCGTTCGCCGCGCCCGGCCTGTTTCCGCCGGCGTTCCGCGGCGCCGATGGCCGCGTCGCGGTGTACTTCGAGGCCGCGGCGGTGATCGTCACCCTGGTGCTGCTGGGCGATTTTCTCGAGCTGCGCGCGCGCCGCCGTACCGGCGCGGCGCTGCAGGCGCTGCTGGGGCTGGCGCCGAAGACCGCGCATCGCGTCGGTGCCGACGGTCGCGAGGCCGACGTGCCGCTGGCGGAGGTGCGCGTGGGCGACACCCTGCGCGTGCGTCCCGGCGAGAAGATTCCCGTCGATGGCGTGATGCTGGAAGGCGCCAGCAGCGTCGACGAGTCGATGCTGACCGGCGAGCCGCTGCCGGTGGACAAGCGCGCCGGCGATCGCGTCACCGGCGCCACCGTCAACCAGACCGGCACGCTGCTGCTGCGCGCGGACAAGGTCGGCGCCGACACCCTGCTGGCGCAGATCGTCAACCTGGTCGCGCAGGCGCAGCGCAGCAAGGCGCCGCTGCAGCGCGTGGCCGACCGTGTCGCCACCTGGTTCGTGCCGGTGGTGGTCACGGTGGCCGTGCTGGCCTTCGTCGCCTGGGCGGCGTTCGGCCCCGATCCGCGCTACGCCAACGCGCTGATCGCCGCGGTGGCGGTGCTGATCATCGCCTGCGCGCTGGGGCTGGCCACGCCGATTTCGATCATGGTCGCGACCGGGCGCGGCGCGCAGGCCGGCGTGCTGTTTCGCGACGCCGCCGCGATCGAGGCGCTGCGCGAGGTCGACACCCTGGTGGTGGACAAGACCGGCACGCTGACCGAGGGCAGGCCGACTTTGCGCGAGGTGGTGGCGTTCGGCACCTTCGACCGCGCCGGCGCGCTGGCGCTGGCCGCGGCGCTGGAGCACTCCAGCGAGCATCCGCTGGCGCGCGCGATCGTCAGCGCCGCCGAGCAGGAAAAACTGACCGTCGCCGAGGCCCGCGACTTCGCGGCGCTGACCGGTCGCGGCGTGCGCGCGCAGGTGGGTGATCGCGACGCCGCGCTGGGCAACCTCGCGCTGATGGACGAGCTGGGCGTCGGCGTGGACGCCGCGGCGCGCGCACGCGCCGAGGCCCTGCGCGGCGA
>DAIDLC010000053.1 GCA_027449685.1 Ferrovaceae bacterium
AGCCGCGCTCGAATATGGGCCAGCCGCGCCACATCACTGGAGGTGTTGCGATGAGGAATTCGAGCCATTGCAGCAACATCGGTCCGCGCGGGAAAGAAACCGCCGACGGAAAAAGCTCGGCACCCATTGCCAACAGGAACACCGGCAGGGCGAGCCCCGCGCTCACCCAGAAGCGCCGTGTCATATCGGCCAATTCGGGGTTGCCCTCCGCGGCCACCGCCACACGCGGCTCCAACGCCATGCCGCAGATCGGACAGTTGCCGGGCGCGCTGCGTACGATCTCGGGGTGCATGGGGCAGACATACTCGGCGGAGCCGGGTGCCGCCTTATCATCTCCAGGGGTCAGTGGCTCCAAGGCTATGCCACACTTCGGGCAGGTGCCCGGCCCCGGCTTGCGCACTTCGGGATGCATCGGGCAGGTGTAGACGATTTCATCCCTTGTCGTCATCGGTACTCTCCCTCTGGATCCAAGCGCTGCAAGCAGATGGCGCTTCTTCTCACCGGAATCGGCGCCCCCCTGGCATCAATGTATTAGCAGTTGGCGGTACTATTTCTTCTGCATCTGTTCGGCCTGCTGCTGCTCCAGCATCTGTCCCATCATCATCTGCATCATGTCCATGCGGTTCTGCATCAGCTCCAGGCGCTGCTGCATCATCTCGGGCGACATGGGGCCGCCTGCTTGAGGACCTGCGCCCATCATGCCCATGCCACCCATCATGTTGCCGCCTCCCATGCGCTGCATCATCATCATGCCTTGCTGCATCATGGCCATGTGCTCGTGCAGCAATTTGCCGCGCTCCACCGGATTTTTAGTGCGCTTGATTTGACGCATGAGCGCCTGCGTCTTGCTCATCTGCTTGGTCAGAGCTTGCATCTCGGGCTCAGAGATCCCCTGCGCGGCGCCGGCAGACGTAGCCGCCGGGGCCTGCCCTGCCTTGTCAGGGTGATGCGCATCGTCAGCCAATGCCGGCTGTGTGGCGAAGAGCAGGGTAACAAACAATGTGGCGAGTGCCTTGTTCATAGCAGTCCTTTCAATATGCCCCGAGAATCGCGCTTTTGCCCAACGCCATCGGGCTTGGCGCGGCGCGGTTTGGAACTTTAGAAAATTTGGATATTTCTCTCTGTGGGTTATGAAGGCTCTGCAGCTACCGGCCCGCAGGT
>DAIDLC010000054.1 GCA_027449685.1 Ferrovaceae bacterium
CGTGCCACTGGCTATCTGAAAACCATTGATGATTTTCGCAACATTCCTGTGGCCATGCCCCGGGCCGGCATTCCGGTGCATTTGGGCGATGTGGCCCGGGTGCAGTTGGGCCCCGAGATGCGGCGCGGTATTGCCGAACTCGATGGCCAGGGTGAAGTGGCCGGAGGCGTGGTCATTTTACGTTCCGGTAAAAATGCGCGTGAAACCATTGCTGCAGTCAGGACAAAACTCGCAGCCCTCGAAAAAAGCTTGCCGCAAGGGGTAGAGATCGTCACGGCTTATGATCGCAGTCAGCTCATCGACCGCGCAGTGGAAAACCTTAACCACAAGTTGATCGAGGAATTCATCGTGGTGGCGGCAATTTGCGGGCTATTCCTGTGGCATCTGCGTTCAGCCCTGGTGGCCATCATCTCGCTGCCCCTGGGAGTTCTCACCGCCTTCATCCTGATGCGTTATCAAGGGATCAACGCCAACATCATGTCCCTGGGGGGCATCGCCATCGCGGTTGGAGCCATGGTGGATGCGGCAGTGGTCATGATCGAGAATGCCCACAAAAATATCGAAACTTGGCATCAACAGCATCCAGGCTTGCCCCTGGAAGGTGAGGAACACTGGCAGGTGGTGACTGATGCAGCAGTAGAGGTGGGGCCGGCACTGTTCTTCAGCCTGATCATCATCACGCTGTCTTTCCTGCCGGTATTCACGTTGGAAGCGCAGGAAGGTCGAATGTTTGCACCTTTGGCATTTACCAAAAGCTATGCCATGGCGGGAGCAGCAGCTTTGGCCGTGACGCTGATCCCGATCCTGATGGGCTATTGGATACGTGGGCGTATCCCGAGCGAGCAGAGCAATCCTCTCAATCGTTGGCTGATCTCAGCTTATCGTCCGTTGTTGGATGCCGTGCTACGGCGTCCCGGAATCACGTTGCTTATTGCGCTGGGGGTACTGGCTACCACGTTGTGGCCGATCTCGCGGCTTGGAGGTGAATTTATGCCTCCTTTAGATGAGGGTGATCTGCTTTATATGCCTTCTGCCCTGCCAGG
>DAIDLC010000055.1 GCA_027449685.1 Ferrovaceae bacterium
GCCGATTTACACTTACGCCGGCGAGCGCTACGTCATCCATGAATTGGGGCGGTTGCTCAACGTCGGCTCGCGTCGCAGCGAGGAGCCGCAATTACCGCTGCTGCTGATCCGCAGCGGCGAGTTGCGTGCCGCCGTGCACGTCGACCAGGTGATCGGCTCGCGCGAAATCGTGGTCAAGTCGGTGGGTCCGCAAGTCAGCTCGGTGCCCGGACTGTTCGGCGCCACCATCATGGGCGACGGATCGGTGGTGATGATTTTGGACCTGCCGCCGCTGGTGCGTCGCGGTACCGCGCTTGGCCAACATGCCGAGGCGGCGCGCGTGCTCGCCGAGTCCGAAGCGCCCACGCTGACCGAGGCTACGGCGCTGCGCGCGCGTCCGCTGGTGATGGTGGTGGATGACTCGATCACCATGCGCAAGGTCACCTCGCGCGTGCTCGAGCGCATGGAGATGGATGTGATCACCGCCAAGGACGGTATCGACGCGCTGGAGCGCCTGCAGGAGCGCGTGCCCGACGTTATGTTGCTGGACATCGAGATGCCGCGCATGGACGGCTACGAGTTGGCCATGCACATGAAGAATGATGTCCGCCTGAGGCAGATCCCGATCATCATGATCACCTCGCGCAGCGGCGAGAAGCATCGCCAGCGCGCGCTGGAGATCGGCGTTGAGCGCTATCTGGGCAAGCCTTACCAGGAAGCCGATTTGCTGCGCAACGTGCAGGAGGTGCTGAGTGGCCAGCACGCCTGAGCACCGCCCGGCGGTCGCGCTGCTGTTCGATGACCAGGACAGCGGCCTGCGTCTGCGCGAGGCGCTGTGTGAGCGCGGCGCGCATATCGTGCTGGAGTCCCGAGTCGACGCGTTTGCGCCACAGCAGTTGGCGGAACACGCCGCCGATGTGGTGGTGCTCAATCTCGATCCGGATGACATGGACGCGCTGGATCGCGTCGTCGACGCCCTCGATTCTTCGCGGCAGCGGCTGGTACTGAACGACGCCGAGGCCACGCGCACGCTAGCCGGATGGGACGCCGCGCGTTGG
>DAIDLC010000056.1 GCA_027449685.1 Ferrovaceae bacterium
ATCGCCTTCTTGACAGTGATCGGACAGGCGGCGCAGGTCATGCCAGGCACAGACAGCTTTACGGTTTGAGTGGCGGCCCACACGGGGGCAACGACGGCAACGAGGGCGAGGGAGGCAAACAGCTTTTTCATGGTGAACTCCTGTGATTAATAGAAAAATGGCATGACGTAGGGAAATCCGAGCGCGACCAAGACCAGCACGGCCACGATCCAGAAAATGAACTGGTAGGTAGTTCGCACCTGCGGGATTGCGCAGACCTCGCCCGGCTTGCAGGCTGCGGTCGGTCGGAAGATGCGACGCCAGGCGAAGAACAGCGCCACTAACGCCGCGCCGATGAAGATCGGGCGATACGGCTCCAACGCTGTCAGGTTGCCGATCCATGCGCCGCTGAACCCCAAGGCGACCAGGACTAGCGGCCCGAGGCAGCAGGTTGAGGCGAGTATGGCGGCTAGCCCTCCGGCGAAGAGCGCACCGCGCCCGTTTTGTGGTTCAGACATGCGCTTGTCCTTTCGAATTTGCATTGGATAGCGTAACCTTACTTCCGTAGTCATGTACGGAGTCAAGCGAAATGGAAAATAATTTTGAGAACCTGACCATCGGCGTTTTTGCCAAGGCGGCCGGGGTCAATGTGGAGACCATCCGCTTCTATCAGCGCAAGGGCTTGTTGCCGGAGCCGGACAAGCCTTATGGCAGCATCCGCCGCTATGGCGGAGCGGACGTGGCGCGGGTGCGGTTCGTGAAGTCCGCCCAGCGGCTGGGCTTCAGTCTGGATGAGATTGCCAAGCTGCTGAAGCTGGAGGATGGCACCCATTGCAGCGAGGCAGCCGAACTCGCGGCGCTGCGGCTAGCCGACGTGCGCGCCCGCCTGGCTGACCTGACTCGGATGGAGGTCGCGCTGTCAAAGCTGGTGAGCGAGTGCTGCACGCGGCATGGTCACGTGTCCTGCCCGCTGATTGATGCACTGCATGGCGGCTGAACGATCAGATGGCGGCTGGTGACACACGCCTGTTGGGTC
>DAIDLC010000057.1:0-611 GCA_027449685.1 Ferrovaceae bacterium
TCGAGCACGAAGTCGGTGCGCATGGAGCGGGACACACGCCAGCCGACGATGCGGCGGGCGAAGACATCGATGACGAAGGCGACATAGACGAAGCCCTGCCAGGTGGAGACGTAGGTGAAATCGGAGACCCACAGCTGGTTGGGGCGGTCGGCCTTGAACTGGCGGTTGACGCGATCCAGCGGACACGGCACCGCGGCATCGGGCACGGTCGTGCGCACCGACTTGCCACGCCGCACCCCCTGCAGGCCCAGTCGGCGCATCAGCCGCTCCACCGTGCAACGCGCCACGCGCGTGCCTTCACGATGGAGCTGCCGCCACACCTTGTCGGCCCCATAGACGCGCAGGTTGGCCTGCCAGACCCGCTCGACCTGGGGAATCAACCCCTCATCGCGCAGCGCCCGCCGGCAGCGACGGGACGGATCACGCCGCTGCGCCGCATGCTTCCGATAACCCGACGGGGCGATCTGCAGCACCTTGCAGATCGGCTCGACCCCGAAGTTCTCCCGGTGTTCGTCGACGAACGCCCTCATGGCTTGAGCCGGCGGTCGAGCTCCGCCTGGGCGAAAAACGCGCTGGCCAGTTTCAGGATCTCGTTCGCTCGGCGCAGCTCC
>DAIDLC010000057.1:621-970 GCA_027449685.1 Ferrovaceae bacterium
CACTTCGCGCTCCAGCGCCTTGATGCGCTGATGCTCCGCGGTCGTCAGGCCGTCGCGCACGCCGGTGTCGATCTCATGCCGCTGGACCCAGCTCAGCAGGGTCTGCGGCACACAGCCGATCTTGGGGGCGATGGACTCCACCGCAGCCCACAGCGAGGGGTACTCGCCGCGGTGCTCCTGCACCATGCGCACCGCGCGCTCACGGACCTCAGGGGAAAACTTGACGGACTTGTTCATGGCTCCATTCTCTCAAGAGTCGGAGCCTCCTCAATTCCCGGGGCGGTTCAATTGGAACGGGCTGGAGATCGCGACCAACCAGACCCGGTTCCGGATCCGCTACCGCGCCGGC
>DAIDLC010000058.1 GCA_027449685.1 Ferrovaceae bacterium
GTGATAAAATCCGTCCACAAACACGATGCGACATGAACCGGGAATCGCGAACCCCTCGATCGAGGGAATTTGCGTTGTCTTCCCGGCAGGAAGGTACTCTTGCTCATGGAGTACCGCCAAACCGGTCAAACGCCAGTCATCATCCTTGTCCTGGGGAAATTTGAGCGCCCTGGCCCGAACCTCGGCCTGCCCCCGTAACACCGAAAAAGCGTCGCGTTGCGCCGCATCAGCCAGCAATCCTGCCAAACAGTCGTCGGATTTCATGCTACCGCCCTCAACCAGTCATAGCCACGCTCTTCCAGTTCCAGAGCCAGAGTCTTGTCTCCGGTCTTGACGATCCTCCCGGCATCCATCACATGAACAAAGTCCGGCACGATATAGTTCAGCAATCTCTGGTAGTGGGTCACCATCACGATGGCGTTGTGCTCCGAGCGCAAGCTGTTCACCCCATTGGCCACGATCCTGAGCGCATCGATATCCAGGCCTGAATCGGTTTCATCCAGGATCGCCAGTTTCGGATCCAGCAGGGCCATCTGCAAAATTTCGTTGCGCTTTTTCTCACCGCCCGAGAATCCTTCATTGACACTTCGATCGAGGAAAGCAGGATCCATTTCAACCACCTTGATCCGTTCCCGGACCAGGTCGTCAAACTCCAGGGGATCGAGTTCATCCTTCCCCCTTGAGGTCTGAATCGTATTGTAAGCCAGTCTCAGGAAGGCGCTGTTCGACACCCCAGGAACCTCCACGGGATACTGGAATGCCAGAAAAAGTCCGACTCGCGCCCTTTCTTCCGGAGGCAGTTCGAACAGATCCTGTCCGTTGAACAAAACCTCACCACCAGTGACCTGATAGGAAGGATGTCCCGCCAATACCTTTGAGAGCGTACTTTTTCC
>DAIDLC010000059.1 GCA_027449685.1 Ferrovaceae bacterium
GGATCGACGAAGTGCTGCAGGTCGCGTTGACGCACAGCCCCACGCCGCTTCCCGCGAGCAGCGCGCCGTCCGGTGCCGCGAGCCCGCCCGCGAAGCGCCCGCGGCGTTCGTCCCGATCGAAGAGCCAGGTGCGCGCGCATTAGCGTCCGGCGCGCGCCTCGGCGCCCGGCGCGGGTATCGCCGCGACGCCGCGCATCGCCGCCACGCGTCGAAGAATGGACTAGCCAAGCCGGGAAGGGTCGCGTAGACTTTCGCGCCTCTTCCAGAGGGGGGTTCGATCCCCTCAGCACCCACCACAACATGCGGAGTGGTAGTTCAGCTGGTTAGAATACCGGCCTGTCACGCCGGGGGTCGCGGGTTCGAGTCCCGTCCACTCCGCCATTTCTAGATCGACGCGTTCCGTCCCCCGGGGCTGCCCTCCGGGCGGGGCGCCGCGGGTGATCGACTCGCGACGACGAGCGAGAGACGACCGAGAATGCTGCAAAAAATACACGACGGGCTGACCGGATGGGTCGCCTACCTGGTTCTCGGCGGTGTCGCCGCGGTGTTCGTGCTCTGGGGCATCAACTGGACGATGCGCACGCCGGACTACGCGGCGAAGGTGAACGGCTACCAGATCCCGGCGAACCAGGTTCGCGACGCCTACCAGCGCCAGCTCGCGGCGCTCGACCGCGAGGCGAACGGTAGTGTCGACGACGCCGCGAGGGCGGCGCTCAAGCACAAGGTCCTCGAGCAGTTCGTCGGCCAGGAGGCGCTGATCACGCGGCTGCACTCGCTCGGCTATCGGGTCAGCAACGCCGACGTGCTCGCCGCCGAATCGCAGATCCCGGCGTTCCAGGTCGGCGGCAAGTTCGACCCGCAGCACGC
>DAIDLC010000060.1:0-309 GCA_027449685.1 Ferrovaceae bacterium
TGAGGATGAGCTACAAGGCCGCCTGGGATGCCGTGGATGCCATGGGCAACGCCTGGGGACGCCCCCTGGTGGCCAGCGCCACCGGCGGCAAGGGCGGCGGCGGCACCCAACTCACCAAGGACGCCGAAACCCTCATCGCCGCCTTCCGCCGCTGGGAGGAAGAACATCGGCGCTTTCTGGAAAGCCTGGCCCACACCGGCCCGCTGCCGACGGATGGCGACAAAAGCGCGGCGCGCTCTTGACCAACGCGCCCTGCCTGCCTAGAATTGCGCGTTCTTTCGCAGCCCCCAAGGTTGCGACTATTCCCCG
>DAIDLC010000060.1:319-773 GCA_027449685.1 Ferrovaceae bacterium
AAAACCACAGTCTACCCCGTAGACTCAAATATATGACCGGAGCCAAGCAATATCAAGCTTTATAGGGAATCGTGGATTTTGGTAAAACTACGGAAAACTCTAGACCTTCGCACTGTTAATCCGCAGGTCCCTGGTTCGAGCCCAGGTCGGGGAGCCAAAAATTCAATGGCTTACGTGTGATGCGTAGGCCATTTTTGCTTCTAGCGGGCGTTTTTGCTGCAATTTTGCTGCAGTCCGCTGCGAATGTGGTTTGGTGGTGACTACACCTGTCTTTCAGGAGAAAGACATGGCAACCATCGCCAACCGCGGCCCTTACCAATTCCAAGCCACAAT
The DNA here is from genome assembly GCA_027449685.1 of Ferrovaceae bacterium. Taxonomy (GTDB): domain Bacteria; phylum Pseudomonadota; class Gammaproteobacteria; order Burkholderiales; family Ferrovaceae; genus JAJZHV01. The sequence goes on from DAIDLC010000060.1 coordinate 653, forward strand.
CCGTCGCAAGGGCTACCCGACACAAAGCAAGACTTTCGAGTCCAGACGAGAAGCTGAAGCCTGGGCCACCATCATCGAGTCGGAAATGGTGCGAGGCACGTTCATCCCCAGGGCCGAAGCC
>DAIDLC010000061.1 GCA_027449685.1 Ferrovaceae bacterium
ACATAAACCCAGCTGGCCAACCGTGCGTTCTCGCTTCTCAGCATGGGTGGACCTTCATCATAATGTAGATTCGCTACAGTCCCCAGCGTGATCCATTGCCCGCCCGAAGTGATGATCGGTAGCTGCTGAAGTGCCTGCAACGCATTCCGTTCATCCCGAGGATAGCGCACGCTGATGGGATATCGGGCCGTCCCTTCAACTGTCTCCCCCACCGTTTCGCCTCCAATGAGACTGGTGACCACAGACTGGACGTCGTTGATGTTGAGTCCGTAACGCGCAGCCGCCACCCGATCGATATCGATCGTGATATAACGCCCACCGGAAAGTCGTTCAGCAAATGCGGAGGAAACCCCGGGCACCGATTTAGCCACTCGTTCCACTTCCAACGCGACCCGGTTGACAGAAGTGAGGTCTGACCCAGAAATCTTCACCCCGATGGGACTTTTGATGCCGGTAGCAAGCATGTCGATGCGATTGCGGATGGGCGGTACCCAGATATTGGATAGTCCAGGCACCCGAACCACACGATCCAGCTCCGCCACCAGCGCTTCCGGGGTTAGTCCCGGACGCCATTGGTCCCGCGGTTTGAACTGGATCGTGGTCTCAAACATTTCCATCGGCGCCGGGTCGGTGGCGGTTTCGGCGCGTCCCGCTTTGCCGAATACATGCGCGACCTCCGGTACGGTCTTGATGAGGCGATCCGTCTGCTGCAGCAACTCAGCCGCCTTGGCCGCTGACAAACCTGGCAGGGC
>DAIDLC010000062.1 GCA_027449685.1 Ferrovaceae bacterium
CGCCGGCGAGGGGCTCGAACTCGCGCTCGAACGCACGGTCGCGTGCGTCGAGGCGGGCGCCGACATGGTCTTCCCCGAGGCCGTCACCGACCTGCCGACCTATCGGCGCTTCAAGGACGCGGTCGGCGTGCCGATCCTCGCGAACATCACCGAGTTCGGGCGCACGCCGCTCTACACCCGAGAGGAACTCGGCGCGGTCGGCGTGGACATCGTGCTGCACTGTTGCTCGGCCTACCGCGCGATGAACGCGGCCGCGCTCGCGACCTACCAGGCGATCCGCCGCGACGGCACGCAGAAGAACGTGCTCGCGACGATGCAGACCCGCGAAGACCTGTATCGATATCTCGACTACCATGCGTACGAGGCGAAGCTCGACGAGCTGTTCGCGCGGACCAAAGACCACTAGGACGCCGTTCGAGGAGACGACGATGCCCGCAGCCGGCAACACCGCCCTTTGCACGGTCGGCCGCAGCGGCAACGATCTGCACTATCGCGGTTACGACATCCTGGATGTCGCGAACGCCTGCGAGTTCGAGGAGATCGCGTTCCTGCTGATCCACGAGAAGCTCCCGAACGCGGCCGAGCTCGCCGCGTACAAGGCGCGGCTCGCCGCGATGCGCCGGCTCCCGGCCGCGGTGCTCGAGGTCCTCGAACGCCTGCCGGCGTCGAGCCACCCGATGGACGTGCTGCGGACCGGGGTCTCCGCGCTCGGCTGTGTCGAGCCTGAGCCGGACGCGCACGCGGTCGAC
>DAIDLC010000063.1 GCA_027449685.1 Ferrovaceae bacterium
TGATGGCCTCCTGGAATGGCTCAGCGCCCCATGCAGTGACGAGGTCTGTGTACAGATCGCCACTTTCCTGTACAACCTGGCGCTGCTCTACGAAAGCGCCCACATCGCCAAGATCTTGCGCTACAACCGTAATCTGCAAAAGCCCTCCAGCCCTCCAATTCGCCCCAGGAAAGATCCGGTGCAACTGGACTTGTTTGCCGATAAAGACTGACGTCAGTCACAAAATACTCGACAGCCTTACCAGAATCCCCCCACCACGGGGTTCATCGTGGTGGGGGGAAACCATTGACTGGTCAGCACCACCAAACCTTCACGAAGAACGCGAACCCGCCCAGGCACAGGACACATCCGCTCACTGATTCAGGCAGCCAATTCAAGCCCCAGACCACAGAAAATCCGATACCTGCTACGCACCACCATGAAGCATCGGTCCTCAAACACCATGATCAGCACCACAATAGCCATTGGAATTTCAAACTGCTGCTATATGGGAATTTCAGACTGCTGGTGACAACGCGCTCAGGTTGGGGCGTTCATCGGCATCAACTCGTAGCTCGTGCTGCGACCACTGGCCTCTGACTTTTTCAACACCCCACGTTCCACCAAGTCGGTGATGTCGCGCAACGCAGTGTCCTGCGAGCACTTACCGATCGCCGCCCACTTGCTGCTGGTCAGCTTGCCATCGAAACCATCGAGCAACTTGTTGAGCAACTTGATCTGCCGATCGTTCATCGG
>DAIDLC010000064.1 GCA_027449685.1 Ferrovaceae bacterium
GCGCGAGCACCACCAGCGGATTCTCCATGAAGGACTCCGCGACGAGGTCCTGTCCATCCGGAGGTTGACCCATGATGGCCATGTCCATCTCGTTGTTGGCGAGCTGCACCAACAACGCCTGTCTATTGGTCACGTTGAGGCTGACGGTGACGGTGGGGAACCGCTGGCTGAAGGTGGCCAGGAGTTGCGGGGCAAAATAATTGGCGGTGCTCGCCACCGAGATCTTGAGCTTGCCGCGCTTGAGCCCCTTGAGTTCCCCCAGCACCGCCTCGGCCTCGCTGAGCTGCTGGGCGATGGCGCGGCTGTAGTGGTAGAGCTCGTGGCCGGCTTCGGTCAAATAGATCTTCTTGCCCAGCTGTTCAAATAGAGAGGTGCCGACGTTTTCTTCCAGCTGCTTGATCTGCATGGAGACCGCTGGCTGGGTGAGGTGCAGCTCCTGCGCGGCGCGCGAAAAGCTGAGGTGGCGCGCGACCGCCTCGAACACGGAGAGCTGGCGAAACGTCAGATGCAGCAAGGGCTTACCTGCACGGCCATGGTATAAGCATTATCTTATTCTAATCATATATAACTTTCACTATCTCTTATATCCTGGGCTGTATATAGTTCGGGTTCAGGTTGCGTTAACGTTGGCGCGACAGGGAATTTTTTTGACTGATTGGAGGTTGTCATGGCCGTTAAAACCTACAACGCCGGCGTGAAGGAATACCGGCAGACATACTGGATGCCGGAATAC
>DAIDLC010000065.1 GCA_027449685.1 Ferrovaceae bacterium
GGCGGCGACATCGCCATCCGTCATCGCGGCGGCAGCCGCGTCGGCGTCGTTGAACGCGGCGTAGCGGAAACCGGCGGGCAATGGCTCGTAGCCTTCCTGGTACCTGGGCTGTGCCGTGGCGGTGACGGTCGCCAGCGTACGGCCGTGGAAGGAGCCCTGGAAGCTGAGGATCACGCGCCGTTCCGGCGGGCGCCCCTGCGCCGTCGCCCAGCGTCGGGCCAGCTTGATGGCCGCCTCGTTGGCTTCGGCGCCGGAGTTGCAGAAGAACACCCGCGTCGCAAATCCCGAGGCCGCGACCAGTTCCTCGGCCAGCCGGATCGCCGGTTCGCTCAGAAACACGTTACTGGTGTGCCAGAGCTTGCCGGCCTGCGCGGTCAGCGCCGCGACCAGCTCCGGATCGGCGTGACCGAGACCGCATACGGCGATGCCGGCGGCGAAATCGACGTACTCGCGACCCTCGATGTCCCAGACCCGCGCGCCGCGACCGCGGTCGAGCACCGCCGCACGCGGCCGATATACCGGGACGAAGTAGTGCTGCGCGGCAGCGACCAGCGCGGCGGTCGCGGGATCGGAATCAGGCACGGACATGGGGCGGGCGTCGATGATCGGCGTACGGTTCATTATGCCTGTACGGCAACCCACGACGGGGCCGCGCATGGTCCGATGCCGTGCTGCACGCATGCTTGCGCTAGGCTCGACGCGATTGGGCCCATCTGCAGATCCCGAGGAACC
>DAIDLC010000066.1 GCA_027449685.1 Ferrovaceae bacterium
GCGAAGATCACCCCCGCAGCGTTGTTGGCTAAAGCACTCTTGACGACTTCCCGTGGGTAGACGGCGGTTTGCGTGAGAGTGCCCCGAAACAGCTCCTCCCAGGAGATCACGCGGTTTTGCGCGTCCAGCAATACGACACCGAACACCTCATGCGCCTTGTGTCTGAGCAGCAGGCGCAGATAGTCCGCCACCTGGGCAGGCGACTGCAGCGCATCGCCGCGCGCAACCTCTTCGGCGAGTACGCGGCGCGCCATTTCCAGCACCGCCTGCAAGAGCGCGTATTTGGCACGCCCCAGCCCCGGCGCGGCGCAAAACCCCGCCAAATCCGCCTGGCAGATGGCGGCGAGGCCGCCGAACGCCCCGAGGAGTTCGCGCGCCAAATCCACCGCGCTCTTGCCCGGCAAGCCGGTCCGCAGAAAAATGGCAAGCAATTCGGCGTCAGTAAGCGCTCGCCCACCCTGCTGCAGGAGCTTCTCCCTTGGCCGTGTGTCGGCCGGCCAGTCCTTGATGCCCATGGCTGCGTTCTCCTCCCTGTAGAATCATCGGTTTCGTCAGATCACTGCGCTATTTCAGGTCGGCAATGCTTACAGTTTCCGCGGCGATTTAAGCACCAATTAATATATGAGCCAATCCATCCTTCTTGGCATCACCGGAGGCGTCGCCGCCTACAAGGCGGCGGAACTGACC
>DAIDLC010000067.1 GCA_027449685.1 Ferrovaceae bacterium
GCCTCCTCCTCGGCCGCCAGATGCCGGCTGCGGATCCCGGTGCGCTCGACGATCCATTGGTCGGTGGTCTCCACCATGCGCTCGAGATCGGTATTGCTCAAAACGCGCTCGGGCAGATAGCTGCCCGTCCCCGTCACGCGAGCGCGCATCAGGCGGCCCCTTCCAGCCCAAAGGCCACCTGTTCGGTGATGCGCGAGAGGACGCCGCTTCGGACCTCCTCGACGGCGCGCCCGATCGCGCACTCGAAGGCGAAAGGATCCGCAGAGCCATGGCTCTTGATCACGATGCCCCGCAAGCCCAGCAGGCTCGCCCCGTTGTAGCGGCGATGGTCCACCCGGCGCTTGAACGATCTGAGCACGGGCGAGGCGAAAAGGCCCATCAGGCGCGTCCTCCAGTTCCGCTTGAATTCCTCGCGCAAGAAGGTCGCGATCATCTGGGCCAGTCCTTCCGAAGTCTTGAGCGCCACATTCCCGACAAAGCCGTCGCAGACGACCACATCGGTCGTTCCCTTGTAAATGTCGTCGCCTTCCACGTTGCCATAGAAGTTGAGCGGGCTGGCGCGCAAAAGCTCGCCCGCCTTCTTGACGGCCTCGTTGCCCTTGATCGCCTCCTCGCCGATGTTGAGAAGGCCGACCGTGGGTGCAGGCTTTCTCTCC
>DAIDLC010000068.1 GCA_027449685.1 Ferrovaceae bacterium
GGTCTGATTCCCGGATGAGCTTTTTGATCAAGTCGTGCTGCAAACCTCGGCATTCATGTCGGGGAAGGTATAGAGCGGACGGCAAAGCCGTCCTCGAATTTTGACATTCAGTGAGGGGTTTGCTGCTGTTCGATGTATTGGCGAATGATTTCGATGGGAGCGCCGCCACAGCTTCCGGCAAAAAGCTTTGGGACCAGAGTACCCGGCCCCAAAGCTTCTTGCGAATTTCCGAATATTTTTTTCTCCGGATCAGACGGCTCGAAACGCCTTTCAGGCTGTTCACCAAGGCAGAGACTGCCACCTTGGGGGGTAGTGTATCAAGAGATGGACATGGTTGTCCTCGCCTTCAAACTCCATCAACTCCACCTCGAAGCCGGAACAGACGCTGGCGAAGATGAGACGCAGGTCGTCAAGAACCGCTTCACTGAACACCTCGCGACGATATTTTGTGACAAAGACCAAGTGAACGGGCATCTTGAAAACGCAATGTCTTCCATGTCTCAATTCGGTTGACTTTTCCATGAGGCCAATTATCATTTCTGGCATGGAAACAATTCAATCGTTCAAATTCCGTCTCGTTCCGACTCCCGAACAGGAAGATCTCCTGTCCCGCCATGCGGGATGCGCCCGGTTCGTTTGGAACAAGGC
>DAIDLC010000069.1 GCA_027449685.1 Ferrovaceae bacterium
CGGATGCGCAGAGGGGCGGCGAGCCCGGCGTACACGACCAGCTGGCGGGAATTGCCGCTGGCCTCAAGTTGAACGGCATGTCCACATGCAAGCATGCGTGCATGGAGGCATGTGGGGTCGCCTCAGAAAACGGAAAACAAAGCACGCTAAGGCTTCTCGCAAACGATGGTCTGGAGAAGCCTTGCTGAGAAGATGGCGCGGCGTAGCGTCGATGTGGCCGGGGAGTTCTCAAAAACCGTTCTCGGAAGAACGCTGGACGGTTGCCAGCGGCAAGAACAGGGTAAGCGGCGAGTCTGGCAAGGCAATGAAGCCGTGATGCCGGTAGAAAGCCGCTGCCGCCTCGTCCTTGGCGTCCACCATCAGGGCGAAGGCGGCAATCTCCGCCGAACGGGCAGCCCGGTCGAGCGCATCGGCCAGCAGCGCACCGCCAAGACCTTGCCCCTTGAATGCCTGATCGACAGCCAAGCGGCCCATGCGAACGGCGGGCACGGTCGGATAGCGCGGCAGCTTCTTGCCGGTGCTGGCCGGAAGATCGGCCAGCAGCAGGCTTGCCGATGCCAAGGTGTAGTAGCCAGCGATGCGCTGCCCATCTGCCAAGGCCACGAAACAGGCGGCCACGCGGCGGCGAATGTCCTGGGTGACT
>DAIDLC010000070.1 GCA_027449685.1 Ferrovaceae bacterium
GACACCTCGGAAGAAGCGGAAAACATGAAACTACGTTTCGTCCTGCTGATGGCGCTGAAAAACCACATTACTCGCACCAAGATGAGCCAGGCGCAAGCCGCCGAACTCTTTGGTGTGACTCAGCCGCGTGTCTCTGACCTGATGCGTGGGAAGATCAACCTGTTCGGCCTCGATGCACTGGTGAATATGGCGACGGCTGCCGGGCTTCACATCGAAATGCGGGTGCTCGAAGCAGCCTGACCTTTTCGAGAATACCCAGACTACATCGGCGCAGGGCAGCGTCACATTCTTGGCAGGACTTCTTGCAAACCTTCGTTTGCGAGAAGTAGCACGCTAGTTCTTAGCGTGCTTTATTTTCCGTTTTCTGAGACGACTGTGATGGAGTACGTTATGCATACAACGTATTTAAGGAGGATTATGATGCATAAGCGAATGACAATCACGCTTGATGAAGCGGTATACGAAGGATTGAACCGGACGACTGGCAAGCGGCGCATGAGCCAGTTCATCGAGGATTTGCTCCGCCCATATGTCGCCCATATGTGCTGGATACATCGCTTGATGACGGCTACAAGGCCATGGCTGCCGACAAGGCGCGTGAGATTGAAGCACAAGACTGGTGCGACGCACTAG
>DAIDLC010000071.1 GCA_027449685.1 Ferrovaceae bacterium
CGAAACGCATGTTTGGTCGCCCAACCGCTTCGCAGATCGCTTCGGCATCCGCCGCATCGTTTTTATTGCTTTTGACATAGGGTTTCACGAATTGCGGTGTGTTAATGGCCAAGTAAACTGACCCACCTGCGGCCAATAAAATTGACCCACCCCCTTGGACGGGGTAATGATCCCCGGTAAAGTCCCCGCACGATTGATGCTGGGGAGATTCAGTTGAAGGAGTGGTCTGTGATACATAAGATCAAGGCGATGTACGATGAAGGGCATGGGCAGTCGATTCGTGGGATTGCGCAGGCGCTGAGGTTGTCGCGCAACACCGTGCGCAAGTACTTGAAGCAGTCGGTTGAAGAAATCAATGCGGGGCTGGGTCAGGTGGCGCGCCGCAAGAAGCTGGATGACTACAAGCCGTTTGTCATCAGCCTGTTGCAGGGGTTTCCCAACCTGAGCGCGGTGAAGATCGAACGCCGGTTGAAGGCACAGTTTCCGGAACTGGATTGTTCCCAGCGCAGCTTGCGCCGGTATGTCAGCGCGCTGAAGGAAGGCGTGTGCGTCAAGCAGCCGCGCTACTATCAGCCGGTGGTGGACATGGTGCCGGGGCACCAGTGCCAAGTGGACATGGGTGAGCTGCGTG
>DAIDLC010000072.1:0-265 GCA_027449685.1 Ferrovaceae bacterium
ACCGCGCAGGCGGTGGCGAAGACGCTGGGCATCGATGCGGTGCATGCCGAGGTGTCGCCGGCCGACAAGGCCGCGGTGATCGTCGCGCTGAAGACCGAAGGCCGGCGCGTGGCGATGGCCGGCGACGGCATCAACGATGCGCCGGCGCTGGCCGCGGCCGATGTCGGCATCGCCATGGGCAGCGGCACCGACATCGCCATGGAGAGCGCGCAGGTCACCCTGGTCAAGGGCGAGCTGACCGCCATCCTGCGCGCGCGGGCACTGT
>DAIDLC010000072.1:282-629 GCA_027449685.1 Ferrovaceae bacterium
GAGCCTGAGTTCGGTATCGGTGGTCAGCAACGCCTTGCGTCTGCGCAAACTTGCCCTGCCGTCCTGAGCCGCGCCCGAGGCTGGCCGCTTCGTCGTCCCGAAGATGGAGTCCGAGCGATCCGGCGGGCGAGGTGCGCGCGCTGCGCACCGTGCGAGGATCACCGCGTCGCCGGGTGCTACGCCGCGCGGGCTGCTGCGGGCGCCCGGGCCGCGGTGCGCTTCAGAGACGTCCGTCCGGCCACGCGCCGATCACCAGTGCATGGTCGCGGGCGGGCGCCAGCGCCGGATGCTCGATGTACTGCAGGTCGGACTGCACGCTGAGGTGCGCATCCACGCGCTGCCGCCAG
>DAIDLC010000073.1 GCA_027449685.1 Ferrovaceae bacterium
GTAATACCGGCGAACGTAACAGGTATTGCAGCTGTACCTTCTCCTTTTTTAACGGATTTACGTGGGTGTGTCCCTATTGCTTGTAATCCGATGGGCATATTGGCAATGGCCTCTGAATCTCTTATACAGCCATAAACAATGATTCCTGCCCAGCCTTGCGTGATGGCCAATTCAGCTAATTGATCACCAACCAAAGCGCAACGGAGGGATCCGCCCCCGTCAACCACTAATACACGGCCATGTCCTGGGGTTTCCAGGGTGGCGCGCACGAGAGTATTGTCTTCGAACACTTTCACTGTCGCAATTTGACCGTGAAATGATGTCGAACCACCATAATTGTAGAAGATTGGGTCAGCGACTAGAGCGCGATCACCTAATTCATCACACAAATCAGCGGTATTGATCATGTCACTATCCTTGTACAATAGTGGGTTGGAAATAATGTTCACTTTTTCCTACCCGAAGTGGTAAGTAAAGATATATCATATATAAGACATAGGACACAAGCTTTTTTTTATTTTGGAGGATTATCTGTCATGTATCAGCATATTAAAATCCCTGCAGTTGGTGAAAAAATCACTGTAAATTCAAATGGTTCCTTAAATGTACCCGACCAGCCAAT
>DAIDLC010000074.1 GCA_027449685.1 Ferrovaceae bacterium
TTTTGTCCGACCACTTCGGATACCACTGGTTGCACTTCGGAAGAGACCAGTTTATCTTTTGTTTGTGATGAAAATTTTGGTTCGGGCACCTTAACGGACAAGACGCAAGTTAAGCCTTCTCGCATATCATCACCGGTGGTATCCACTTTGGCTTTTTTTGCCAATTCATTCTGCTCGATATACTGATTGATGGTTCTGGTCATTGCGGTACGTAAACCGGTTAAATGACTTCCGCCATCCCGTTGCGGGATATTATTGGTGAAGCACTGTACTGATTCGGTATAAGAATCATTCCATTGCATGGCAACATCAATATAAATACCGTCTTTTTCACCGCTGGCACAAAAAATATTGGGATGCAATACTGTTTTACTACGATTCATATATTGAACGAATCCAGCAATGCCGCCGGACAATGCAAAGTTTTCATGTCGTCCATCACGTAAATCTTGCAAATCAATATGAACGCCATTATTCAAAAAAGACAATTCTCGAATACGTTTTGCTAAAATATCATAGTGGTATTCAATGACGCCAAAAGTTTCCTTGGCTGCCATAAAATGAACTTCCGTTCCGTGCTTATCTGATTTTTCCCCTCTTTTTAATGACGCAACGGTTTC
>DAIDLC010000075.1 GCA_027449685.1 Ferrovaceae bacterium
CGAGCGTGGGTTTCGGGTCCTCAAAAGCGAGATCGAGATTGATCCCATGTTTCACCGGCTACCCAACCGGATACGGGCCCATGCCATGATCTGCTTCATTGCCCTGGTACTGTATCGAGTCTTGCGTATGCGTCTGAAAGCCGGAAACAGCCCATACTCACCTGGCAAGGTTCTGGAGATCATGCGCAAAATCCAGCAGCATCAGGTCACCCTGCATCGCAGAAAATCATCTCAGGGGGTGAGCAAATTAACTCCCATCCAGAAGGAGTTGTTCGAGGTCGTCAAGCTGCCAAAACCACCAAAAACGCTCTTGTAGGGACAATTTTAAAACGCGAGTCGTTTAATATCAATCAATTACGCGTGAAAGTGTTGAACTTGAGTGATCAGATCCCTCCAAGGCAAACCTTGGGGCATCTTGGACTTAACTCAGGAAAGAATCGATTGGAAAAATCTGGCAGCGAGCAGATCTGATTACAGGAATGAACAGCTACAACGCAGGCCAAAACCCGGCAGTCATTGGAATTTCAAACTGCTGCCCTATAGCCAAATTCAACTTGCTGTTGACATAATGGTAATCCAATGGGCCAATTGATTCTTCTATGTGCCGCTCTTTGTGTT
>DAIDLC010000076.1:0-337 GCA_027449685.1 Ferrovaceae bacterium
GCATGGGCTTGGGTTGCGCACGCGCAACAGGATTGCCAAGGCCGGTGGCGACCATGGTGACGCGCAGGCTCTCTTCCATGCTCTCGTCGATCACCTGGCCGACGATCACCGTCGCTTCCTCGGCACTGTAGGCCTTGATGGTGTTCATCACTTCATGCACCTCGCGCATCTTGATGTTGGAGGAGGCGGTGATGTTGACCAGGATGCCGCGCGCGCCGTTCAGATTCACGTCCTCCAGCAGGGGGCTGGCGACGGCCTGCTCGGCGGCCACCTTGGCGCGGTGCTCGCCGCTGGCGCTGGCCGAGCCCATCATGGCCATGCCCATCTCGCTCATCAC
>DAIDLC010000076.1:347-616 GCA_027449685.1 Ferrovaceae bacterium
GAAGTCCACGTTGACGAGGCCGGGGCAGTTGATGACCTCGGCGATTCCGCCCACGGCGCCATGCAGGACGTTGTTGGCGGCCTTGAAGGCATCCAGCATGGAGACGTCCTCGCCCAGCACCTGCATGAGCTTGTCGTTGGGGATGATGATGAGGGAATCGACGTGACGCGCCAGAGCTTCGATGCCGGCGTTGGCAGCGCGCACGCGCTTGCCTTCGAAGCCGAAGGGCTTGGTGACGACGGCCACGGTCAGGATGCCGAGTTCCTTGG
>DAIDLC010000077.1 GCA_027449685.1 Ferrovaceae bacterium
AGGGCCCGCCATGGCGAGCGTAGTCACAATCACAGTCAGCGGCAGTGTCCACCAGAATCTACGGCGAAAATCATTGAGTTCCAGATTCTCATCTTCCTCTACAGAAGGCAACAACGGCTCCAGGGTCATGCCACACTTTGGACAGGTTCCTGGAGCAGGCTGGCGAATTTCCGGGTGCATTGGGCAGGTGTAAATCGTGCCTGCTGGAGCAGCGGAGGCAGGTGTGTCTGGAACAGACACAGCCACATTGCCCGGCGCAACAGAATGATCGTGTCCATGCCCGACATATTCCGAATTTCTCTTCGCGCCGCTTCCAGTGGGTTTCAGATTCATGCCGCACTTTGGGCATTGCCCCGGGTGGTCCTGCTGTACTTCGGGGTGCATCGGGCAGGTATAGACGACGACTGATGATGCCGAAGTATTGTTGGCTGGTGTACAACAATCTGGATGGATCAGCTTATTCATGGATGAAATCCTCGCGGCGTCGAATCATTGGGCTGGCCATGGGGAATAAATGCTGGCGTGCGGGAGGCATAATTCCGCCAGGCATCGCCAAAGGCTTTTTCACTGTCGCATTCTTCCGCTTTGGCAAGGCGGGCATACATGAACACGAGAA
>DAIDLC010000078.1 GCA_027449685.1 Ferrovaceae bacterium
CCACGTACAGCCAGCCCTGCCAGGTGCTCACATAGGTGAAGTCCGACACCCAGAGCTGGTTGGGTCGCTCGGCTTTGAACACCCGCTTGACGTGGTCCTGCGGACACGGCGTGCAAGTGTCGGGGACCGTGGTTCGCACCTTCTTGCCCCGCCGCGCACCCTGCAGCCCCAGGCGTTTCATCAGCCGCTCGACCGTGCAGCGCGCCACCCGGTTGCCCTCGCGGTTCATCTGCAACCAAACCTTGTCAGCTCCATACACCTGCCAGTTGGCGTGCCACACACGCTGGATGTCGGCAGCCAGCGCATCGTCGCGCTGAGCACGGGCGCTGCGCAACTCGGGGTTGCGATGACGCGCGGCATGGCGCCAGTAACACGACGGGGCCATCTGCAGCACTTTGCAGATGGGCTCGACCCCGTGCATGGGGCGGTGCTGGTCGATGAATCGCTTCAACTCTTCAAACGGCGGTCGAGCTCCGCCTGGGCGAAAAAAGCACTCGCCGCTTTGAGGATGTCATTGGCCCGGCGCAATTCCTTGTTCTCGCGCTCGAGTTGTTTGAGGCGTTCACGCTCGCTGCTCGTCAGGCCGTCGCGCTGGCCCGTATCGACTTC
>DAIDLC010000079.1 GCA_027449685.1 Ferrovaceae bacterium
CGATAGCTCAGTCGGTAGAGCGACGGACTGTTAATCCGCAGGTCCCTGGTTCGAGCCCAGGTCGGGGAGCCAAGAAATACAGAGGACAATCAAGGCCTTACAGCGCAAGCTGTCGGGCCTTGATGCTTTTTCGGGTCCCAAACCCGGCGATGTCAGTGACTTTGTCAGTGCCATCCGGTCGCCGAGCGTCGCGTGATGTCGCGCGCAGGCTACAACGCCAGGGGTGTTTTCCGACACCTCCGCTGCAAGGCCGGCGTCCAATCTAAACGCGGTCGCTTCACGCCAAGTCCCCAACCCACATAGGACTTGTCATGAAGCCATGCGCATCACCCCCGTCGTTCCCCGCGCACCGCCCAGCGCACAGCACCGTCCTGCGCGGAGGTGCCCGATGAGCCCCTTCCAAATCTCCGGCCGCCAGGGCTGGCACGCCGAGGTCCGCCTTGCCGACGGGCGCACGGCGCGCAAGAAATTCCAGCTCAAACACGAGGCGCAGACCTGGATGACCCGGGAACAAGCCAAGGCCGATGCCGCGCAGGCGCCCGCGTTCGGTGGGCCCGGCAAGCTGACCCTGGGCGCCTTGCTGGTGGAATACGCCAAGCTCAA
>DAIDLC010000080.1 GCA_027449685.1 Ferrovaceae bacterium
GAAGTCGGAACAGACGCGGGCGAAGATCGTACGCAGATCGTCAAGAGTGGTTTTACTGAACACCTCGCGACGATATTGTGTGACAAAGACCAAGTGAACGTGCATCTTGAAAACGCAATGTCTTCCATGTCTGGGTTCGGTTGACTTTTCCATGGGGCCAATCATAATTTCTGGCATGAAAACAATTCAAGCGTTCAAATTCCGACTCGTCCCGACTCTCGATCAGGAGATTCTCCTGTCCCGCCATGCGGGGTGTGTCCGATTCGTCTGGAACAAGGCCCTCGACCTCCAGACGAGGCGGCTCGAAGCCGGGATCCCGCTCCTGTCCTACGGGGACCTGGCCAAGCTTCTGACCCTGTGGCGGTCGAGCGAGGAGTACGGCTTCCTGGTCCTGGGACCGGTCCACCCCCAGCAGCAGGCATTGAAGAACCTCGACCGGGCCCTTTGGGAAGCCCTGGACAGGAAAAATCCCAAGAGATTCCCCCGGTTCAAGAGGAAGGGAGAGGGAGACTCCCTTCGCTATCCCGATCCCCTCCAGGTGAAGCTCGACCTCGCGACCCGGGATCCGGAGGGAAGAAATCTCCTTCCCCGGATCTTCCTCC
>DAIDLC010000081.1 GCA_027449685.1 Ferrovaceae bacterium
AGCGGGTTCTGCACCACCTTACCCGCAAGGCAACCAGCATGGGATTCAAATTGGTTCCGGTCGACGCGACGCTTGCCTAAGTCCGAATAAACCCCTTAAAAACCAAGCACTTAATTTGTATTTCTTGAAAGGGTGAAACCGGGGGGTTTGGGTCGATCATAGGCAAATGGTGAAATGGTATGGACGCCTCCCACCCGGTCGGCGCTGAACACGGGCCGACGATATCAAAGTGCCCAAGGTGGAAGAGTCGAAGTTCTTCACAGGCTAACCGGAGAGTCGCGATGAATGCTAGCAAAACTGTGGTGGGAGTGGATACGGCGAAGCGGGTGTTTCAGTTGCACTGGATTGATCGGGAGACAGGAGAGATTGTGAGCGTTCAGCTTAAGCGCGAGAAATTTCTGAAGCACTTTGCCAACCGGGCACCCTGCCTGATTGGCATGGAAGCTTGCGGCGGCTCGCAATATTGGGCAAGGAACCTTACGGCGATGGGTCACCAGGTCAAGCTGATGTCGGCTGGGTTTCCCCCAATTTCACGGACACACTGTTGAGCTCGGATAGCGTTTTTCAAACTCTACCGGGCTGATGCCATCC
>DAIDLC010000082.1 GCA_027449685.1 Ferrovaceae bacterium
GGCGAGGTGCGCGGCGATCTGCGCGCCCATCACGCCGGCGCCCAGCACCGCGGCCTTGCGGATGCGTAAGGGAGTGGGGTTCATGGGGGCTTGTATGGACGCCTCCCGTTTGGCAAGGGCCGCTTTGCTGTGATGGTGGACAGGACACGGCTGCAGTTTTGTATCCGGCCTGTGGTGCAGGCCGATGCCTGCGGGCCCTGATGGAATTCGCTGATCCACGCCTCATTTCCTCTAAAGGGCTCGAAGCCCTGAGCCCCATGCAGGCTTGGTGGATCACGGTCCGACCTGTTTGCCATCACCTCATCACGTACCTTGCGCAACCTTTCAGCAGACCATCCTTTGTTGGAAGTGGGAAAGCGACGTGGACGACCGGCCTACGCCGGCTGACTCACGTACCTTGGCTGATACTCACGCGCATGGGCCAGCAGCGCCCACAGCGTGCGTGCCATCTTGTTGGCCAGCGCGACCACGGCCACGTTGAGCGGGCGGCGCTGAAGCAGATTCTTCACCCACACGGGCGGCTCCTTGCTGTGGGTGATCACTGCGCGCGCGCCGTGGATCAGCAGGGTGCGCAGGTAGGTAT
>DAIDLC010000083.1 GCA_027449685.1 Ferrovaceae bacterium
GCTGCTGGATGCCTTCGGTGTCGAGCGCGACGCGCGCGGCAATGCCAAGGCCGGCACCGGTGCCCGCCACGGTTACGCCACCTGCGTGCCGCGCGTGTACGCCTGCGGCGATGTGCGCCGCGGCCAGTCGCTGGTGGTCTGGGCCATCCGCGAAGGCCGCGAGGCGGCCCAGGCTATCGACCATGCGCTGCGTCGTGCGACGCAGCAGCCGGCATGAGCGCCGCCGCTGCACACCCGTTGGCCGACGCGCGCGAGCGCCTCGATGCCATCGACCGCCAGCTGCTGGAGCTGCTGCAGGCGCGCAATCGCATCATCGGCGAGGTGATCGCCGCCAAGATCGAGCGCCAGTTGCCGATCTTCGATGCCGAACGCGAGGACGCCAAGATCGCACGCTTCCGCACCGAGGCGGCCGAGCGCGACCTCGACCCGGACTGGGCCGAGGATTTTCTGCGCATGGTGATGAGCAGCTCGCGCGCGCGGCAGTCGCGGGGCCGCTTTCCGCGTCCGGACGGGCGTTCGCGCTGCGTGTTGCTGGTCGGCGGCGCCGGCGCCATGGGCGCGCTGTACCGGCGCATGCTCGA
>DAIDLC010000084.1 GCA_027449685.1 Ferrovaceae bacterium
TGGATGACCGCGCGCGCTGGAACTGAAATTCCGCAAGGCCGCATGGCCCACGAGTTGGCATACGAGCGATAAACGTGCAGTGAATTATTGGAGACCAGAATGAATTTTAGAGAATATACGATTGGTGCCCGTTTCTTCGCACTCGCGTTGGGTGGCTCAATGTGTATCACCCTGCTTATGCCCAGTTTCGACCTGCGTTCTGCCGATGCCACGGAAATGGCGCTGGACAAGCAGTTGTGGGCCGGGCACGAAAGTGGATTTACCCTGGAAGACCCGCTGTTGCTGGGCTGGCATAAACCCCTGAAGGTGTTGCTGGACAAGGACCCCAAGACGGGGCAGCCCATGCCCAGCACGTACGCGTACGTGTACGAAAAAGGAACGGCGTTACCGAATGGGGTTGTGCATCCGGATATTTTGGGTGAAAGAGCCAAGAAATTGAGTGTCGACAGAGGCAAAATCCTTCAAAGCCCTCAAGACGGTGGAGTGGTTTATGTGATTCGCCACGACGAGCAGCAGCATCCCTATATCGAGGATGCTACAGCCACCATGGGTTGGACCCCCGAAGCAGTAGAGAGCACGGC
>DAIDLC010000085.1:0-234 GCA_027449685.1 Ferrovaceae bacterium
TATTGCCAATACCTTCCTGTTGGCGGCGGGCAAAAAAATCGGCAAATCTCTGGCCGAACCCGATCTGGTCCCCGAAGCATTGAAAATCATCGAAGCGGCCCGGGCCCGGGGAGGCAATGTTCCTATTCCCGTGGATGTGGTCACCGGCAAGCAATTTTCCGAAACGGCCGCAGCCAGTCTCAAGTCGGTGGATGAGGTAGCCGAGGATGACATGATCTTTGACATTGGCCCTCA
>DAIDLC010000085.1:244-581 GCA_027449685.1 Ferrovaceae bacterium
TGATGCCAGCGAGCCGGCAGTGCTGAAAACGGTTGACCAGGTCGAAGCCGACGACATGATCTTCGACATTGGTCCCGACTCTGCCCGCGTGCTGGCCGATATCATCATGAAGGCCGGAACGGTGGTCTGGAATGGCCCGGTGGGCGTCTTCGAATTCGATCAATTCGGGGAAGGCACCAAGGCGCTGGCACTGGCCATCGCCGAGTCGCCCGCCTTTTCCATCGCTGGGGGTGGCGACACTCTGGCTGCTGTGGCCAAATACCAGATTTCCGACAAGGTTTCCTATATCTCAACGGGGGGCGGTGCTTTCCTGGAATTCCTTGAGGGACGCGAACTC
>DAIDLC010000086.1:0-301 GCA_027449685.1 Ferrovaceae bacterium
GGGTGCATCTGCACATCGCGCAGCACAGCCATTTCCACCTGCCCGTCAACCTTGATATTGAGGACGGAGGAGTGAAAGCTCTCCTTGCGCAGGGCGTGATAGAGAGCGTTGTGATCCAACTGGATCGCCGCGGGCGCCTTTTCCCCGCCGTAGATGACCGCCGGCACAAAGCCGGAACGACGCAGGCGGCGGCTCGCACCGGTGCCTTGAGCGTCACGCTTGAAGGCGACGACTTCGATTTGCATGCTCAACTCCAAAAAATCTTCCGCGACCAGAAGACCGGAAGCATTAAAAAACAGAC
>DAIDLC010000086.1:311-572 GCA_027449685.1 Ferrovaceae bacterium
GATGAAGAGCGAACTGACGGAATCTTCGTTGCTGATGCGGCTGATGGTTTCGGCCAACAGCCCGGCGATGGAAAGCTGACGGATCTTGCCGCAGGCACGCGCATCGTCGCGCAGGGGAATGGTGTCGGTCACCACCAGTTCGTCGAGCGCCGAGTTTGCGATGCGCGTTGCGGCGCTGCCTGACAGCACGGCGTGGGTACAGTACGCAAAAACGCGTGCAGCACCGTTGTCCTTCAAAGCCTGCGCCGCCTCACACAGGGT
>DAIDLC010000087.1 GCA_027449685.1 Ferrovaceae bacterium
CCTTGGTGGAGCGAAACGGCGCCCATGGAAACAGCGACAGACACAGATCGATGGTTGTGGCGTCCAGCGCGTAAACGGTATTGCTCAACTCGACGCCGAAGCTGTCGTTGCAGTACAGTTTGCGCGCCCGCTTGATCAGCAGTGCGGCCAGATCGGCCCAGATACGCCAGTCGCGCCCCTCGTTGGCATCGGCCAGCGTCGAGCGCTTGACCGGAGAACGAAAACCCATGCTGTACAGCTTCGCCTGATTGGCCAGCAAACAGGTTTCGATGTCGCGCAGGCTTTCTCGGTAGGTCAGTTGGGCAAACGCCATGGCGCGGAACTGCTCGGTACAGGCCAAGCTGCGCACTCCGGAATCGCCGCCATAGCGTTCCACGATGCGCGCAAAGCTGGTCCACGGCACATACTCCATGACCTGCGCGAACAGTGTCTTGCCAACGTTCATGTCTCACCTCCGGGGAATGCAATCCCTGGAAGTTACTTGAACCGGAATCTGGGTAGGCTGATTTCAAATCGGCACCAAAATATTTATGCTATAAAGCCCGCCGTTATTGGCCTTCGTGGTAGGG
>DAIDLC010000088.1 GCA_027449685.1 Ferrovaceae bacterium
GACGGGCTGAGCGCTGTATGGTGCTTTTAAACGAATATGAGCTTGTAAACAGCAATGCGATGAAATATATGAACCGTTTATCCGATTTGCTGTTCGTGCTATGCCCTCACTTAAATGACGATGGAAAGTCAGATGTTCTTTGGGTTCCTGGTGGAAAAAGAAAGTCTTAGTACTTATAAAAATGGTCGGGACGAGAGGATTCGAACCTCCGACATCCAGTACCCAAAACTGGCGCGCTACCAGGCTGCGCTACGTCCCGAACAGCTTATACACTATCTGAAAAAAAAGAGATTGCCAAGCGAAATAACTGTTAGTTGGGTTTTTTCCTAGTTCAGCAGTTTTGAAAAAATTTTTGTTTAGAAGCATAGGCAGCCGATCCATACTAGAATTACCAATGCAAATGCTAAGAAAACAGCTGCAGACGCTGCATCTTTTACAAATCCAATGGCGAGATCATGCTCCATTGTGACTCTGTCAGCTAAGCGTTCTATAGCGCAGTTTATTAGTTCCAGACAAAGAACTAGCATGTATACAGATAGCATAAGAACTTTTCTGAAGAGGGTAACAG
>DAIDLC010000089.1 GCA_027449685.1 Ferrovaceae bacterium
CAGCCATGGCAAACAGGATGCCGCCTTTCGCTGTGCCATCCAGTTTGGTCAGGCATAGCCCGGTCACGTCTACCGCCGCGTGGAAATGTGTCAGCTGTGCCAGTGCGTTCTGGCCGATGCCGGCATCGAGAACCAGCAGAACCTCGTGCGGGGCGCTGGCGTCGAAACGGCCGATGACACGCCTGATTTTCTTCAGTTCATCCATGAGGCCCGACTGAGTGTGCAGACGTCCGGCCGTATCGATGATCAGTACGTCCACCGAACGTGCGATGGCTGCCTGCATGGCGTCGTGGGCAACTGCTGCTGCGTCGCCGCCGCTGGCCTGTGCCATCACTGCGACTCCGTTGCGTTCACCCCAGGTCTGCAGCTGTTCCACCGCGGCGGCCCTGAAGGTGTCAGCGGCCGCGAGCATCAGGCTGTAGCCTTCCGACTGCAGATGGTGCGCCAGTTTGCCGATGGTGGTGGTTTTTCCGGCACCATTTACCCCTACGACCATGATCACGTACGGCCGCACCTGCGGCGGGATCACGAGTGGCTGTGCGCAGGGTGAGATGATGGCAAGCAT
>DAIDLC010000090.1:0-280 GCA_027449685.1 Ferrovaceae bacterium
GTACCCCCAAAGTACCCCCAGATTGCTTCGGCTGTCAACGGACGGTCGCGGATACTGCCGGATGCAATCAGCAGTAATTACCGTGAGTTACGAGGATACGCGGACGCTGTCGGAGGGTGTCGGATGCTTGGATGGTGCCCGGGGCCGGAACCGCATTGTGCGTGCAAGCAACTGATTTACAAAGGCAATAGGAATGCCGTGATCTGCGAATACCCCCAGAAGTACCCCCAGACTTGAGAGTTACCCCCCGGCTCAAGTCTCCCGGGATGTGCGGAAATTC
>DAIDLC010000090.1:290-552 GCA_027449685.1 Ferrovaceae bacterium
CTTGCCATGGCGCGGCTTAGCTCGGTATTGCAGCCACCGTGACGTGCTGCTGGTCCACCGACTTTGACCCCATTCACACCGGGCGTTTCCGACCCGGGTGCTCAACTTCGTTAAGTCCCTTGCGTCTACCCATTTCGCCACCCGGGCATTGGGAGGCATGCCATTCTACCTGAGGTGCATCCCCGGGGACCAAGCCGGCTTACGACGCAATACGCACCGTTACGTACGTGAAGCTGCGCACTGCCTATGGAGATAAATGTCC
>DAIDLC010000091.1 GCA_027449685.1 Ferrovaceae bacterium
AGGCCATCATCAGCGACATCTCCCGGGCCCGCACCCCCATGCCCAAAACCACCCGGGAATATATTCAGGCCCTGAGCGCCTATCGACGCAAGTTTCGGGAAGAAGCGCTACGTTCCTGAGCTTTGGTGGGTCGCGTGGTTGCGCACGATCACAGCCAAGCGGATGAACTACTCCACCTGAGCCGATAACTCGGTTACGGGTGGAGTTTCGTGGTTCAACACCGGCAAACCCACCAGGTCTCAGGCTTGCTCTGGTGTATGACATGCTGGCCATGCTCTACGCGCCAGAGCGCGGAGAGATCATAACGCGCAGCCTGACGCTGCCCCCGGACACGGACACAGAGGCCGCAACCGTAGCGCTTCGATACTTTGCGGCGCTTTGCTCATATTCGCCGTTAGGACCCCCGCCTTTAGGCATGGGGGGTAAAGTCACCACCCGCGATATTGATCACCGCGTCCCCCTGCGTCCTTGATCAACACATAAACACGTGCTACACTTATTTATGTGTTGATCATAGAGAGGAACGCGCCATGCCCAACGTCAATATTACAT
>DAIDLC010000092.1 GCA_027449685.1 Ferrovaceae bacterium
TCGCCAAGATGCATGCCGCCGTGCGCGACGCGCGGCGCGATCATCTGCACAAGGTCTCGACCGCGATCATCCGCGAGAACCAAGCGGTCTGCGTCGAAGACCTGGCAGTGTCCAACATGGTCAAGAACCGCAATCTTGCATCCGCTATTCAAGATGCAGGGTGGCGTGAACTGCGTTCCATGCTGGAATACAAGGCGGCGCTGTACGGCCGTCAGTTCGAGGTCGTGAGCCGCTGGCTTCCGTCTTCCAAGCGCTGCAGCGCCTGCGGCTACACGATGGAGTCGCTGCCGCTGTCGGTGGACATGTCCGCACTGCGGCACCGGCCACGACCGCGACATCAACGCAGCGAAGAACATCCTCGCCGCAGGATTGGCACAACTGCGCGAACACAGTACCGCGGGACACGCGGGAATGCACGCCTGTCAGGCGCCGCAAGGCGCGACATGAGAGCAGCCAGCAAGGACTCTCAGGGCAGGAACCTGGTTTCGCAAGAAACAGGAATCTTCGGCCTTTCGCTCTGCGTGACCCGCAGGGTCAAGGCCGGGGAGAA
>DAIDLC010000093.1 GCA_027449685.1 Ferrovaceae bacterium
TTTATTACACAATTTGTCTTACTGGAAAGTTTTTTTGAAATAACTTATTGAAATTACAGAGAGATTTGTCGAGTCTTCGTGCTTATGATTCCGTCGCTCTAACCGGCTGAGCTAATTCGCCCACTTAATCTATTATTTTAACATAGTAATGGATAATCATTCAATAGACGAAGACAAAGATCACTATTTATGTGGTAATCATCTTTATGGACTATTTTTCTCAATATTACAAATCGTTACTAAATAACATTTATATTGCAATAAGATGAAGATACAAAAAACTTTCACTCATCTCAATAACTTATAACGAATATTTGGCTTTATTGGGACTAAGTTAACTATTAACCAAATTACTTTTTAATTATTTGTTTGGCGAAGAGGAGTGAAATCAGTGAACAATAACAAACTGGGGATGCAATTATGTTTAAGATTATTGTTTTAATTGTTGTAGCTGCTATTTTGTTAGCAATATTTTGGCGTAAGTTGCCAGTCATCCCAAGACTTCTGATGGCCTGGATTACTGGGTTATCAAC
>DAIDLC010000094.1 GCA_027449685.1 Ferrovaceae bacterium
TGGCGATGTACTCCATCTCCGGCGTGACGATGCCGCGCCGTGCGTAGTGCATCTGCGTGACGTTGGCTCCGGCTTTCGCGCGCCGCGGCTGGCGCGACAGACCGGGAAAGCGCATGGCGGCGAGCGACGCGTCGGCCGCCTGGCGACGGCCATACTCCGAGCTCAGCCCCGCCAGGGTCTCGGTGTCGCCGCGTTCCGCTATCCAGCCGGCGCGCAGCGCCGGCAGGCCTTGGCGGATGTCGATGCGCGCCGCAGGGTCAGTGTAGGGGCCGGAGCAGTCGTAGACGTAGATAGGCGGGTTGGGCTCGGCGCCGAAGGACGCCGGCGTGTCGGCCTGGGAAATCTCCCGCATGGGCACGCGGATGTCGGGGCGCGAGCCGGTGACGTAGATCTTGCGCGAATGCGGCAAGGGCTGCACCGCCGCCTCGTCGACGTGGGCGGTGCTGGCGAGAAACTTGGGATTGGCGTTCATGGGCGCTCCATACATATATATAAGGTGTAGGGAGCGTAGGCCGACGCTCCCTC
>DAIDLC010000095.1 GCA_027449685.1 Ferrovaceae bacterium
AAAGCCGAGGGCTTTCGGTTCCGGAACCTTTGGACGCCCGATGCAATCGCGGCGCTCTTTGGCGCGCTCCTGGGCCCAGGTTGTCTGCCGCGCCGACGCATTCCGCAGGGGCCCGCTAAACCGGTCAGACCGCGTCGTGCCGGCAACGCCAGACGTGGCCCGGATGCGTCAGTCTTGCTGGACGGCGCAACCGCATCTAGCATGGAGTCCGCAAGACAGGCTTGTCAGTGATTTTGTCAGTGAAAAGCCTGTCGGAGGTGGTCGCTCTGTGACGTTCTGTAACGTTTAGGGTCGGCCAAGTGATTGATTTTGTTGGGGGCAGTCGGCGTACGACGCTCCGGGTTTGGCCTGATACGTCCTCTGTTAATCCGCAGGTCCCTGGTTCGAGCCCAGGTCGGGGAGCCATGATTTGCAAGGCCTCGCGTGAAAACGTGGGGCCTTTTTTATGCGTCAACGTGACAAGAACGTGACGCCAGAATCACGCGACCCGGCTCGACTCAATTCGAGACGCCGCCGACAAC
>DAIDLC010000096.1 GCA_027449685.1 Ferrovaceae bacterium
CGTCTGCAAGATTGAACCAGTTGGCTATAAAGTACATGCGTAGCATGCGTTCCACACCAATCGGCGGACGACCGTTCCCTTTCTTTGGATAGTGTGGCTCAATGACCTCACAAAATGCAGACCAGGGTACCAGTTTGTTCATACGTTCCAAAAACTCCGCTTTGCGCGTTACTTTGCGGTGAGACTCGAATCCTGCTGTCGCCAAGGTCTGTTGTTTCATCTGTTCTTCTCGCGTTTAATCGGTGGACTTATTCAGTGTTTCCTTAGTTTGTTTTCAATTGTGCTGAATTTTTCGGTTCGCTCGACTTAAAATCCGTCGCTTGGGTAAAACCAGCGTGCCGGTTCGACCCCGGCTCCGGGCACCAATTCAATCACTTGCAACGATATTCATAAATCAAATCCTTGTTTCATTTTAAGCTGTGGCACAGTCGAAAAAACATCTCTCCTTCTTGTTTCGTCATAGCTCTTCCGCTTCATTTCTGGTCATTGACAACGCCAGCAGGGCGTT
>DAIDLC010000097.1 GCA_027449685.1 Ferrovaceae bacterium
GGAAACCAGAGGGCCCACGTTGTAATTGAGAACGCCTTTCAGGGCCCCGTTGGCCGCTTCTTTCATGATGCTGTTGACTTCGTCCACGGTGGTGTTGCGCGCGGCTTCGAAGGTCAAATCCACCAGCGAGACATTGATGGTGGGAACGCGTACGGCAAATCCGTCCAGGCGCCCGTTCAATTCGGGCAAGACCAGTCCCACAGCGGCGGCCGCGCCGGTTTTGGTGGGGATCATGGACATGGTGGCAGAACGGGCACGGCGCAGGTCGGAATGATAGACATCCGTTAAAACCTGATCGTTAGTATAAGAATGCACGGTGGTCATCAATCCTTTGACCAGCCCCAATTTTTCGTGCAGGGGTTTGACCACGGGAGCCAGACAGTTGGTTGTACAGGAGGCGTTGGAAATGACGGTCATGTCCGAACGCAATACCTGATGGTTGACCCCATAAACGACAGTGGCATCCACATCGTTGCCGCCGGGAGCGGAAATGACCACCTTTTTGGC
>DAIDLC010000098.1 GCA_027449685.1 Ferrovaceae bacterium
ATATTTGGAAGTTTTGGCAGTTGGAATACGCGTCTTCTCGGGGCCCAGTTCGATACCGGCAACCTGCAGAACTATGGGGATACCAAGGCCTTTATCAGTTACAAGGACTTTTCTACCGATGGATATTTGACCAACAGCGCTCAGCAACGCAAAAACCTTTTCATGAAGTTTGAAAAAGTCGTGGGTGATGATACCCTGCTGACTTTTGTGGCCATGGGAAACAAGATTCAGCAGAATGTACCTTATGGGGCAACCTTGCAACAAATGGCACAATATGGCCGAAATTATGGCCTCTCATCCAATCCCAACAGCCAGGCCTTCTACGGCTACAACTTCGACAACATCACTTCAGACTTCGAGTACATTGGCATTAAAACCCGATTCGGCGATGTGGATGTGGATAACAAACTCTATACCTACGCCTATTATCACAATGGTTACAATGGATTACAGCCAGGTTTTGGCACCTATCCGGGGACGGGGAATGGGGCGGGCCTCCCTGCCACA
>DAIDLC010000099.1 GCA_027449685.1 Ferrovaceae bacterium
GGCCAGCGTACCGTCGGCGGCGAGGAACATCACCGTCGCGCCTTCGCCGCGCAGGGCCTCGGCGCGCGCGCGCGCCGCGGCATCCACGGTGACGTGCAACTCCTGCATCAGGGCGAGGTTGCCCAGCGCGGCGTCGCGGTCACCAACGCGTGCACGCACGCCGCGACCGGTCAGCGCCGCGAAACCGCGGGCTTCGGCGACGACGAGCTTTTCCTGCTCCGCGGCAGCGACGATCGCGCGCGCCAGCGGATGCTCGCTGGAGCGCTCCAGCGCCGCGGCCAGCGCCAGCGTGCCGGCACGGTCGAAGGCGCCGAACGCCACCACTTCGCGCAGGGCCGGCTTGCCCTCGGTCAGCGTGCCGGTCTTGTCCACCACCAGCGTGTCCACCTCGCGCAGTGCCTCGATCGCGGCGGCGTCGCGGAACAGCACGCCGGCCTGCGCACCGCGCCCGGTGGCGACCATGATCGAGATCGGCGTGGCCAGCCCAAGCGCGCAGGGGCAGGCA
>DAIDLC010000100.1 GCA_027449685.1 Ferrovaceae bacterium
ACCCGAAACCGGGGTCGACGATGAGGCGCTCACGGGTGATGCCCGCGGCGACACATGCCCGCACGCGGGACTCGAGGAATGCGCGCACCTCGTGCGTCACGTGGTCGTAATGGGGGGCGTCCTGCATGGTGGCGGGGGTTCCCTGCATGTGCATGAGGCAAACCGCCGCATTGCCGGAGGCTGCTGCCTCCATGGCTCCCCTGCCCTGCAGGGCAGCGACGTCATTGATGATCGCCGCGCCCGCCGCCACGGCCGCAAGCATGACGGCCGGGTTGCGCGTGTCCACGGATACAACCAGGCCACGGCGCGCGAGAGCCTCAATGACGGGCAACACCCGCCGCATCTCCACCTCGGTGTCGATGGCCGCAGCCCCCGGGCGCGTGGATTCCCCACCGACGTCCAGAATATCGGCACCCTCCTCGCTGAGCCGCAGCGCGTAGGCCACGGCGTCTGTCGAACTGGAATGCCTGCCGCCATCGGAAAAGGAGTCCGGCGTCACG